>LYSW01000070.1 GCA_001657295.1 Oceanicaulis sp. BBD 1991-10
AATGGCGGCCAGCGAAGCGCTCCAGCGAGCCCCAGCCGCTTTCAAACGCGGCGGCGTCGTCAGGGCGCGCTGCGCGAATTTCGTCCGGCGTCCGCCCGTCAATCAACAGGTCCGCCATCACCGACCGCAACAGCCGCAGCGACGCCTCGGCGTCCTCGGCGGGCTGATCTTGCAGGATGGCGCGCATGCGGAAATTGGTGGCGATATAGTCAAACCAGGGCGTCGCGCCCGTGCCCCAGGTCACGATGCCGGCGAAATCACCGCTGGCGTCGATCAGCGGCGCCTGAATGCCGCCCATGGAGACGCCGACCGCATAGACGCGCTCTTCATCCACGCCCGGTGTCGCCCGCAGGGCCTCGACCGCACGGGAGAAGGCTTCGATCTCCCGGTCGAACCCGCCGTCCAGGCAGGGCGTCCCTTCAGAATCGCCGATGCCGGGCTTGTCGGCATAGCCCACGATGAAGCCGGCTTCGATCAGCGCCCGGAACAGGCGCACGCGGTAATGGTTGGGATTGGAGAGATTTTCGATCGTCTGGCAGGGAATGCCCTGGACGAAATAAACCGCAGGCAGCCCCGCCCCGCCTTGCAGCGGAGACGGCGCCTCGGGCGTTAATGTGAATGTGCGAATGCGCTCGCCGCCCTCCAGGCTGACCTGGCCCAGGCTGACCGATGCGCCCTCCAGGGCGGGGACGGGGACGGGTCCCGGCGTCAGGGTCAGGGTCAACGCCTCACCCGCGCGCTCAACCCCAATCTCGACCGGCGCGCCAGCCGGCAACCCCGCCAGAGCCGCTTGCAGACTCAGACCGTCTGAGACCGGCCGGCCTTGCACCGAACGCAGCACATCGCCCTGGGCCAGGCCGGCCTGCGCCGCCGGACTGTCGTCGGCCACATTGGCGATCGCCACGCCGCCGCCCGGCGCCGGACCCAGGCCGACGCCCAGCAGTCCGCGCCGCGGCAAATCATCCGCCAAGCTCGTGCTGGCCAGAAGCAGCCCTGCGGCGACGGCGGTCAAAAGCGATTTCATAAAACCCTCCCCAGGTCAGAAGAGGCGAGCATGGACCGGCGGCCGGGCGGCGACCCAGTTAAATTCGAGAGAGGCGGCGGTAAGCTCGCCTTCACCTCGCCGCATGCCGCTGATAGCGTGCCGCGATGGCCCGGATCATCATTCAGCGCGAAGACGGCTGCCTGGGCGGCGGCGGATGCCTGGGCGTCATCGCGCTGGCCGGCTGGATCACCGCGGTCGTGCGAGACGCCTTCATGGTGAAATGGCTCTGGCTGATCTTCGACATCCTGCTGCCGCCGCTGGGCGCGATCCGCGGCATCCTGATGTGGTTCGGGCTGGCCTAGCTCTGAAGACGCCGCCGGGCTTCGGCGCTGTCAGCGGCGATTTGCGCCTTCAGCGCATCCAAGCCGTCAAACTTCTGCTCCGGCCGGATGAAGGCGATTAAATCCGTCTCGACCGTTTGGCCATAAAGATCTGCGTCAAAATCAAACAAATGCACTTCCAGACGCTCTGAATGCCCATCCACCGTCGGGCGGCGGCCCAGATTGGCGACGCCGAAAACGGACTGACCGTCTGGAAGATGCGTGCGCGTCGCGTAAACGCCGAAAGCCGGGCGCAGATAATCGCCCAGAGCGATATTCGCCGTGGGAAAGCCCAAGAGACGTCCGCGCTGATCGCCCTCGGCGACCTCGCCTTCGATCGCGAAGGGGCGGCCGAGCAAGCGCTCGGCGTCCTGGGGCCTGCCCTCGCGCAGCGCATCGCGCACGTCGGAGGACGAGATTTTACCGCCGTCGCCGTCACCGCTGACCGCCGCTGCGATCCGCGTGGCTATCCCGCGTTCCGCGCACAGGCGTTGAAGATCTCCCGCCGATCCGGCCCGGCCCTTGCCGAAACAGAAATCCGCCCCGGTGACCACGCCTTTCAAGCCCAACCCGGTGTCGAGCACCGCATCCACGAAAGCCTCCGGGCTCATCGCCGAAAGCGCGGCGTCAAAGCGGATATGGTGAACCAGCCCGGCGCCCGCCGCCGCCAGGGCGCGAATCCGCTGAGCGTCATTCATCAGCCGGAACGGCGGCGCGTCCGGCGCGAAGACCCGGCGCGGATGCGGCGTGAACACGGCGGCGCCGGCGGGCGCCGCGAGGGTGTCGGCCAGCGCGCGCGCAAGGTCGAGAACGGCCGCATGGCCGCGATGCACGCCGTCGAAATTGCCCAGCGCCACGACAGCGCCGCGGGCCTCGCGAGGCAAGCCTTGATGGCCCTGATAGACACGCACGGGCCGGTCTACTCCGCTGCGCGTTTGCGGCGCTTGCGCACGATCACCTCGGCGTCGGCCTCCATGCAGGTCTGGCCGTCCACCTCGCACACGCAGGCCAGCTTCACCTTGCGCCCTTTGACGTCGACTTCGGTCACCGTGGCGCGCGCGATGACCGTGTCGCCGATCCGCACCGGGCGTTCAAAGCGCATGGTCATGCCCGCAAACACGGCGCCGGGGCCGGGCAGATGATTGCCCAGGACGCAGGAAATGAAGCTGGCGATCAATGCGCCATGGGCGATCCGGCCGCGAAAAGGCGATCGCCGCGCATATTCTTCGTCCATGTGAAGCGGATTGAAATCGCCGGACACCTCCGCGAATTTGCGCACCGCCTCCTCATCGACCAGACGGCTGATCTCAGCGCTCTGGCCGACTTCCAGTTCGGTGATGGCGTAGCCTTCAAATTCACTCATGGTTCGCTCCAAACGCGGTTTGCGCGCGTGTTTAACCGAATTTTGACCGCAATTGTCTAGCGTTCGTCGTCATGGCGGCCCGAGCGGCAGGTCGGCGCCGGCAAAACTTGGGTGGAAAACGCTGGATAGCACGGAGTTGCGAAGATGGCGGTCGAAATGTCGATGCCGATCCTGGTGGTGGACGATTACAAGACGATGGTCCGCATCATCAAGAATCTCTTGAAGCAGATCGGATTTGAAAATGTGGACGAAGCTTCCGACGGTCAGGAGGCTTTTGAGATGATCAAGAAGAAGAAATACGGCCTGATCATCTCCGACTGGAATATGGAGCCGGTGACCGGCTACGAGCTGCTTCAGAAAGTTCGCGGCGACGAAGGCGTGAAGGCCACGCCCTTCATCATGGTCACGGCCGAATCGAAGACCGAAAACGTCATCGCGGCCAAGAAGGCCGGCGTGAACAACTACATCGTCAAGCCGTTCAACGCCGGAACGTTGAAGGCGAAGATGAGCGCGGTGATCGGAGACTTCTGATCACCGGGCGGCCGGCCTTCAGGCACGAAGCTGAAGGCCCGGGTCGAGGTGGAATTCAATGGGGGACGGTGTCCGGATTAGACGTCAAAGACGCATTCCGCAGGACGCCACACAGAGAGGGAAGGGATGATCCCATGCCTGCAGCAGAAGTCGCCGCGCGCGTGCGCGAGAGTCTTCAATCGGTCAAAGCGGCCGATCTGAAAGACGCCCAGCTGTTCGAGGTGCTTCGCCTTGCACAGCAGCTGACAGATACGATGCAGATGTTTTTCGGCTCGCTGGATCAGTCGATCCACGCCGAGTTTCACGCCATCGCCGATTATATCGCCCGCACCCGGGACGAGATCGCGCAATTGCGTCCGAACGACATCAAGGAACAGCGAATCCCGATCGCCGGGGCCGAGCTTGAGGCGGTGGTTCAAGACACCGAGCAAGCCACCGAGACCATCATGAGCGAGGCGGAGACGCTGATGAGCGTCGAGCCCACGGATTTGGAGACCTATAAAGGCGAGGTGGACATGGCCATGTGCCGGATCATCGAAGCCTGCTCCTTCCAGGATCTGTCCGGACAGCGTGTCTCCAAGGTGGTCGGATCGCTGCGCCATATCGAAGACCGGGTCGCCCGCTTCGCCGCCACCATGGGCGTGCATGACGCGGAAGCCACCGAGGACGAGCGCGCCGAAGCGGAGCGCCGCGAGAAGCTGCACCTGAACGGTCCGGCGCTGGGCGGTCCGGAAACCCAGCAGTCCGCGGTCGATGAATTGATGGACATGGACCAGAACGCCATCGACGCCCTGTTCGACTAGCTTTTTCAGCCATATTTTATTCGGACTTCGTTTGTTTTTTCGAAGACCGTCAAACGGCCTCGCCGGCGCCCCGGCGAGGCCGTTCGGCGTTCGGGCCCGGGGCTAAAGCCCCGACTTGAACCAGTCCGCCAGATGGTCGACGAACAGCCGGACCCGATGGGCAAGATAGCGGTTCGACGGAAACACCGCCCACAGATCGCGGTCATCCGCGCTCCAGTCGGTGAGCAATTCGGTGACCCGCCCGGCTTTGACGGCGTCCGCCGCCGCCCAGGCCGGAGAGCAGGCGATGCCCGCGCCCGCACACGCCGCCGCCACGGCCGCACGTGCCCCGTTCAGGCTCATGCGGCCTTTCACTTTGACTTCGACCTCTTCGCCGCCGCGCTGGAATTTCCAGAGATTGGGCGCCGGCTTGTTGCGGTCGATGATGCAGTCATGGGCCGACAGCTCGCTGGGGTGAGCCGGCGCGCCCGCGCCGGCCAGATAGGCCGGGCCGCCGACCACGGCCATCGGCGCCTCGGTGAGCCGCTTGGCGATGAGCGAGCTGTCGCTGAGATGGCCGATCCGCACGCCCAGATCATAGCCTTCGTCCACAAGATCGACCATGCGGTCGGAAAGATCGAGGCGCACCTCCACGCTCGGCCAGCGCGTCATGAACGCCGTGACCGGCTCCACCAGCCGCTCCGCGCCGAAATCCACCGGCGCAGACACCCGCAGGACGCCGGCGGCGGCCGCCTGTTCAGCAGCCAGCCCGTTTTCGATCGCCTCATATTCGGCCAGCCAGGGCTCGACCCGGTCCAGCAGGGCTTGACCGGCGTCCGTCAGGCGGACCGAGCGCGTGGTGCGCTCCAAGAGGCGCGCCTGCATGCGTTCTTCCAGCGCTGCAATCTGCTTGGAGGCTGCGCCCGGCGTCAGACCCAGACGATCCGCCGCGCGCGTGAAGCTTTCCAGCTCGGCGACGGCGGAGAAAAGGCGAAGGGCGTCGATGCGGTCCATGAGTTTCTCAAATGGAAAGAGTGATGCAGGATTTGGGCTATTATATCGGTGCGCCCGGCCTGTCATCTGGTTTCATGGGATTTGATCAGCAAATCACCCTTGAGAATGGCGATGAGCCGCATGACCGCTCACGCTCAAATCCATGCGCGAGCGCTGGCCCGACAGCGCCCGGGCCGATACCGTCAGGCCGGTCCGGTCGCCGGGCGAAGATCGACGCGTCATGGGGCGCAGACGCCTGGAGCGGGTCCCGATCAAGGATGTCACCCGCGGCCGCCAGCACAGGCACGGTCGGCGCCTCAAGCGCCAAAGCCCGCGCCAGCCCCAAATCCGTGCGCTTCAATCCCGCCGCTTGCGGCCAGCGCCGCGGGTCGCAGGGTCGCCGCCGGCCGGCCGATGAGCGTGATCCCGCTTGGGAGGCGCGCGCCAGTCTCCTCTCCGAAACGCGGCCGGACGCCGGCCCGTTCCGCTGGCGCGGTCGCCGGCGGTTCGACGTCATCAGAGAAGGTGAAACGCCGGCGACCGCCCTTCCACGTCTCCGCGTCGCCCGGCAGTCTGGACGCCTGGATGGGATATCGATCACCGCCTTAAACGCCGGCGGCGCTGGTCGATCCCGGTCCGACTGCGTTGGACTTTGCGCCAATAGGCCGGCCAGGGCCGAGCGGCGCGTCCGGGCACCACCGTCGGCAAGGGCCGCACATTCGTCCGGCCGATGATGAAACCGGCCTTTGGCGGCCCCAGGCGTCAGGATGGCCGTGCGAATGACGGGCCGGACGGCGAACGCGCCGAACGGCCCGCAAGCCACGCCCAGTCGATGGCTGGGCGATCCCATTGCAATACAGTGAAATACAGAATCGCACGCAAGCCAACCGCCCGTCCCCCCTCCCGGAGGAGGAAGTGGCGGGCGGCGGCGTCGCTCCGGGGGCGTGCCATCACTGGCGCGATCCCTTCGCTCAGCATCGGACATTTCTGCCCGATTTCAGCGCATTAGGTGTTACCCTTCCGCGCCCCCAGTTTCGGCTGCCTGTGCGTGCGCAGACCGCCTCGCCGGGTGTCTCCGCCTCCCCTCATCCCACCTTGCGGCGGTTCCGGTTCGGCCTCGACAAGAAAAGTAAAGCAAAGGTTAATTTTGTCGTCAAACGGAAACGAATCACTTCCTGTGGACAATTCAAAACCTCATTTAGAATCAGGATATAATGCTCAAAATCTTTTTTCGAACGCCTGAAGCCGTCGGTCCGGACACGGCTTGTCAAGCCGGTGTCAATCGGCGGCGCGTTATTCCGTGATGCATCGCTGGATCGACACGGCCCTGTTCCGCGCCTGGCGCCTGACCGCGATCGGCGTCGAGACGGTCAGGGCGGCGTGCGAGCCGGCGGGCCGGCCGTTCTGAACGACGGGCCCGAGCATAGCGAGCATGGGGCGCCGGACCGCTTCGGCGGCAAGACCGTCCCTTGCGGCCCGGGATCGCTGCGCCGGGCGTGGCGCGGGCCGAAAACGCCGGTCTTTTAGCTTCCAGGGCGCAGGGCCGCCAAACCATCGGGCCGTTCGGCGGGATCTGCTCCGCCGCGCCGCATGTGGCGGAGACTGCGTTCGGGAGGCGGGAAATTGCGGTTCGGGCGCCATTCGGCCGTCTAAGACCGAATGCCGGAAATTCCCCGGTGGAATATGATTCAGGCGGACCGGGCACGCGGCCGCAGCGGCGCCGGCGGCGCCCCCAGATCTACATTCGACGGCCGGCGAACGGCGCCGTGAAGCCATTTCCGAGCGCGCGCCCTGTCCGGCCCGGCGGCAGAGCGCGCGAGCGCCAAGCACAGCGCCTTCAGGCGCGCACCATCCCCGGCCCGCGTCCGAAGCCGTGCCCCGTTCGTAGACGTCCCGCGTCGCCGGGCGCTTCAAATTGTGTCAAGTATAGACTCGCGCGCATGCCAACCGCCCGGCTCCCTCCCGAAGGAGAAAGTTACGGGCGGCGGCCCAGCGTCGGGAGCGCGCCATTGCTGACGTTTCCCTCCGCTAAGCATCGGACATTGCTGCCCGATTTCGGACGCCTCTGGTTTGACCCTTCGGCGGCCCCGACCCCGTCGCCTTGCGCGAGCGCTTGGTGACGGTACCGGATCGCTGCGTCGTTTCCTCACCTTGCGGCGGGGTGCGTCTCGCGGCGACAACAAAAGTAAAGCAAAGGTTAATTTGATCGGCAAGCGGAACTGATTCGCTTTATGTGGATAAGTCGAATGTCACAAAAGTTTCAATATC
>LYSW01000071.1 GCA_001657295.1 Oceanicaulis sp. BBD 1991-10
CGGCGTCGTCGATCCGGCGGTCCTGCTGCCGGGACGTCAGCGTTACGTGCTCGAAATCGGGTTTGGCGCCGCCGAGCACCTGATCGGTCAGGCGGCGCGCGCGCCGGACAGCGGATTTCTCGGGATCGAACCCTTCCTGAACGGCGTCGCCAAGGCGCTTAGCGGGATCGAGGCGCAGGCGCTGAGCAATGTGCGGGTCAAGCGCGCGGATGCGCGCGACGACATGGCCCGCATGCCGGACGCGAGCTTCGATCAGATATATCTGCTGTTTCCGGACCCCTGGCCCAAATCCCGCCACGCCAAACGGCGCTTCGTCCAGCCCGACACGGCCGCCGAATTCGCCCGACTGCTCAAACCCGGCGGGCGTTTGCGAGTGGCGACGGATGTGCGCGCCTACGCCGATCACGCCTTTCCGATCCTGCACGCCCGACCGGACCTTCACTGGACGGGCCAGCGGGCGTCCGACTGGCGCGATAATCCCGATGATCACATCGTGACGCGCTACCAAATCAAGCATCTCGGCGATATCGCGCCGGTTTTCATGGATTTTGAGAAGATCTAGCCGCTGGGGCTGAGATCGTGTCCGGTGATCCGGCCCCAGACCTCGCTAATCTCGCTCATCCGCGTCGCACTGTCCTGAATAAGCCGCGCGATAACTGCCGCCCCAACACTCCAGCAATCGGTCCACCACCGGCAGGTTGGGCGGATCCGTGACGAAGCCGCTTGGCATGGTGATATTCGGATTCTCGTCGAGAAAGCGCTGACGGGCCGCCTGTTCCGCCTCATCGGGTGCGAAAGCCAGCAGGTCTTCCCGGGCGGCCTCGGCCGCTTCGCGGTCGTCTCGCAGAAAGGCGATGGTCGCGTCGGCATACTGGTCCCAGGCCCCGCCATCATGGTTTCTAGCGATCTCAAACAGCGTGACGGCCCGCTCATAAGCTCCGGCATAGGCGTACATCTGGCCCGCGTGCCAGTTCAGAATGCCTGTTCCGCCGGGCTCGGCGCCCGGCGCGTGATCACGATAGATCTCGATCAGCTCGCCGGTGGCGTACTCACAGCCTTCGCGGTGACCATAGTGCCGCCAGCCGCCACCGTTGAAATCCTGATCAAAGTCCTGCTGGGACAAGCTCAACAGGGCGCCGAGCGCATCCGTGTCGATGCTGCAGGCGGCCAGGCGCGCCACCGTTCGGTCGTCGAGCGAGGCCAAAACTGCGCCGGCGTCCGGCGTTTGTGCGGGTTGGGCTGTCAGCGCCATAGCGCTGGCGAAAACGGTAATAAGCATGCGTGTTCCCTCAGGTCGCTGGGATGCACCCTAAGCAAGCCTCGCCGAACCCGTCACCTGAGCAACTCGTCATCTTCAGCGCCGCCACCTTGCGCTTTCGGCGTGCGACGCGTATATCGGCGTCAACAGTTCGATACGTCGGATGACGAAATCGAGCGGCTCGGGAAACCGGGCCGCTTTTTTCATTCCTTCATCCGGTCACGCTTGGGAGCCGAAATGAAAGCACGCACCCCTCAGGATGAGCGCGTTCTGGCGCTGGTCGAGCCCGTCGCCGACGCGATGGCGCTGGAGGTGGTGCGCGTGCGGGTCATGAGCGGCAAGAAGACGACGGTCCAGATCATGGCCGAACGCGCCGACGGCGGCATGGACGTGGAGGACTGCGCCAAGCTGTCCCGGGCGGTCTCTGGCGTATTTGAAGATGCCGACCCGGTCTCCGGCGAGTATAATCTCGAGGTCTCTTCGCCCGGCATCGACCGGCCGCTCACGGCTCTGCCTCATTTTGAGCGCTGGGAAGGCTTCGAGGCGAAGATCGAGCTCGACCGGCTGGTGGAGGGGCGCAAGCGCTTCCGCGGCGTGTTGGCCGGGGTGGACGAGGATAATGTCGCGATCGACTTGAAGGGGGAGGAGGACACCGCCCTCATTCCCTTCGACTGGATCGCAGACGCCAAGCTGGTGATGACGGACGCTCTGGTCGAAGCAAGCCTGAAGGCGCGCGGCGATCTGGGCGATCAACAAGACGATTAACGAAGAAGGAGCGCTCTCATGGCCATCGGGGTCAGCGCCAACAAGCTGGAAATTCTGCAGATCGCCCGGGCGGTCGCCCAGGAAAAGCTGATCGATGAATCGATCGTGCTGGAGGCCATTGAAGAGGCGATCCAGAAAGCGGCCCGCTCGCGCTATGGCGCCGAGTTGGACATCCATTGCGATATCGATCCCAAGACCGGCGAGATGCGTCTGACCAGCCGCATCACGGTGGTTGAAGAAGTCGAGAACGACACGCACCAGCTGACCCTGGAGCAGGCGCGCAAGACCGACCCCAATGCTGAGATCGGCACCTATTACGAAGAAGAGCTGCCGCCGATCGAATTCGGCCGTGTCGCCTCCCAGACCGCCAAGCAGGTCATCACTCAGAAGGTCCGCGAAGCCGAACGTGCGCGTCAGTACGAAGAGTACAAGGATCGCGTCGGCGAGATCGTCAACGGCATCGTCAAGCGCGTGGAATACGGCAATGTCATCGTCGATCTGGGCAAGGCCGAGGGCATTATCCGCCGCTCCGACGGCATTCCGCGCGAGAGCCTGCAGCTGAACGACCGGGTGCGCGCCTATATCTACGATGTTCGCGAGGAAGTGCGCGGCCCGCAAATCTTCCTGTCGCGCGCCCATCCCGACTTCATGGCGGCCCTGTTCGCTCAAGAGGTGCCGGAGGTTTACGAAGGCATCATCGAGATCCCGCGCGTCGCCCGCGATCCGGGCAGCCGCGCGAAAATCGCCGTCATCTCCAATGACAGCTCCATCGATCCGGTCGGCGCCTGCGTGGGCATGCGCGGCAGCCGGGTCCAGGCGGTGGTCAATGAGCTGGCCGGCGAGAAGATCGACATCATTCCGTGGAACCCCGATCCGGCGACCTTCATCGTCAACGCCCTGCAGCCGGCGGAAGTCGCAAAGGTCGTGCTCGACGATGAAGCTGAGCGCATCGAAGTGGTGGTGCCTGACGAGCAGCTCTCGCTCGCCATCGGCCGCCGTGGTCAGAATGTCCGCCTCGCCAGCCAGCTGACGGGCTGGGCCATCGACATCCTCACTGAGGAAGAAGAATCCGAGCGCCGTCAGAAGGAATTCTCCGAGCGCACCGCGCTCTTCATGGAAGCCCTGGACGTGGACGAAGTCATCGCCCAGCTGCTCGCCACGGAGGGCTTCGCCGACGTGGAGGACATCGCATTCGTCGAGCTCGACGAGATTGCGGTGATCGAAGGCTTCGACGACGACACGGCGACCGAGATTCAGACGCGCGCCCGCGAATATCTGGAGAAACTCGCCGCCGAGCAGGACGCCAAGCGCAAGGAGCTCGGTGTCGATGACGCCGTGCTTGAGATTGACGGCGTCGATCTGCCCATGGCCGTGCGCTTTGGCGAGAACGACATCAAGACGGTCGAAGACGTCGCCGGCCTCGTGCCTGACGATCTGCGCGGCTGGTATGAGACCCGCGACGGCGAGCGTGTCCGCGAGCCGGGCATTCTGGACGGTCTGGACATCGACGCCGACGTCGCGGAAGCGCTGATCATGCGCGCGCGGGTCGAGGCCGGATGGGTTGAGGCCGAGGCGCTGGAACCGGAAGTCGACGAGGCTGGCGAAGGCGAAGAGAGCCTTGAAGCTGAAGGCGTCGAAGCCTCCGAGCTGGGCGATATCGACCTGTCCGACCTCGAGGCGGAGGCCGAGCGGCTCGGCGTGTCGCTCACCGATTTGCTGGACACCGGCGATGACGCCGCTGAAGCCGGGGAGGGCGACAAGGAAGAGTGAGCCGCGGCGCACGCAAGACCCGGGACAAGCCTGTGCGCGAGCGCCGGTGCGTGGCGACGGGCGGAACCGAGGGGCCGGACCGGCTGCTGCGGGTCGCATTGTCGCCGGACGGGACCGTCACGCCTGATCTGGCGGCCAAGCTGCCCGGTCGCGGCGCCTGGATCACCGCGGATCGGGCTCTGATCGACAAGGCGGTCGCCAAGCGTCTCTTCAACCGGGCCTTTGAACGACCGGTCGAGGCGGCGGATGATCTCGCCGACCGCTTTGAAGCTCTGCTGGAGGCGCGGGCGATGTCCCTGCTGGGGCTGGCGCGGCGTGCAGGGCGGCTCGCAATGGGCTATGATGCGGTCAAGCTGGCGCTGTCCAAGGGCGAAAAGCCAGCCTGGCGCATAGAAGCCAGCGATGGCGCGGCTGACGGGCGCGGCAAGCTCGACCGCCTCAGCGCTGCGACTTGGCCGCAGCTCGCCACGGTGAGCTGTTTCAGCGCCGAGACCATCGGACAGGCCTTGGGACGGTCCGGAGTGGTGCATGCGCTTTTGACCGAAGGTCCGGAAGCGGACGGGTTTGCGAAGGTGGTCGGCAAGCTGGCCGGCTTCCGGAAAATCGACCCGCTCGCGCCAGGCTCGGACAAAGGCGCACAGGACGGTTGAATCGCCAATCAAGGCGAGTAGTTTAGCGGGCCTTCCGAAGGCGGGCGGTTGCGGGCATGGTCTCGCGCCCTCATCTGACGGCCTGACGGAGATACGGCATACCGCGTGCGGCGGCTGTGTGCCGGGTGAACGATCTGCCGCGACAAGGACGCTCATGAGCGACGCTGACGAACGCAATCCCTCGGGCCGCAAGCCCCTCTCCCTCGGCGGACGGTCGTCCGGCACCGTGCAGCAAAGCTTTGCGCGCGGCCGGCAGAAGTCCGTGGTCGTCGAGAAAAAGCGCAAACGCCCCGGCGCCGCGCCCGGCGCGAGCGCGAAAGAGGCGGCGCCGTCCAAGGCGCCCCTGTCCGACAAAGACAAAGCCCGCGCGCTGCTGGCCGCCAAAGCCAAGCAGCTCGGCTTGTCCGAGGAAGAATTGCTGCGCCGGCAGGCCGCCATTCAGCGAGCCAAGGCCGAATCCGATGCTCGCGAGGCCAAAAAGCAGGCTGAAGAAGCCGACCGCAAACGCCGCGCCGAAGAAGATATGCGCCGGCTGCAGGAACAGCGCGAGCGTGAAGAGGCCGAGCGCAAAGCCGCCGAAGAGGCCGAGCGCCGCGCCGTGGAGGAAGCTGAAGCCGCCAAGCGTGCGGCTGAAGCCGCCGCCGCTGCGGAGAAGGCGGCGCAGGCCGCTCCGGCTGAAAAGCCCGCTCGCAAGACGGAAAAGGGCCGCGGCAAGGAAGCCCCGACCCCTCCGGCGGAAGATCCGCGCAATGTGCTTGAAGCCATGGGCGGCCGCGTGAAGTCCAAGCGGTCCGCGCCGGGTGGCGACAAGGCTCAGCCGACCTCGCGCACCAAGGAGCCCAAGCGCCGCCAGGGCAAGCTGACGATTCAAAACCTGGTGGAGGATGATGAGGGCCGTCAGCGCTCGCTCGCCTCCATGCGCCGTGCGCGTGAACGCGAAAAGCAGCGCCGGGCCCAGGGCGGCTCCGGCCGTGAAAAGGTCGCGCGCGAAGTCGTCGTGCCCGAAGCCATTACGGTTCAGGACCTGGCCCAGCGGATGACCGAGCGCGCCGCGGACGTGGTGAAATATCTGATGACCCAGGGTCAGATGATGCGCGCCAACGACATGCTCGATGCGGACACCGCCGAGCTGATCGTTGAAGAGTTCGGCCATACGGTGAAGCGGGTGTCGGAAGCGGACGTTGAAGAAGGCTTTATCGAAGCCGACGACGCGGACGAGACCAAGAAGCCGCGCCCGCCGGTCGTCACGGTCATGGGCCATGTCGACCATGGCAAGACCTCGCTGCTTGATGCGCTGCGTTCAACGGACGTGGCGGCGGGCGAAGCCGGCGGCATCACCCAGCATATCGGCGCATATCAGGTGCAGCTGAAATCTGGCGATAAGATCACCTTCCTGGATACGCCGGGCCACGCCGCCTTCTCCTCCATGCGCTCTCGCGGCGCCCAGGCGACCGATATCGTGATCCTGGTGGTTGCGGCCGATGACGGCGTCATGCCGCAGACCATCGAAGCCATCAATCACGCGAAGGCGGCCGAAGCGCCGATGATCGTGGCGGTCAACAAGGTCGACAAGCCGGACTCCAACCCGGACAAGGTGTTGCAGGAATTGCTGCAACATGAAGTCATCGTGGAATCCATGGGCGGCGAAACCCAGTCCGTGGCGGTTTCGGCGCTGAAGAAGACCGGCCTTGATGAATTGACCGAGCAGATTTCGCTGCAAGCGGAATTGCTGGAGCTGACCGCCAATCCTGATCGCTCGGCGGATGGCGTGGTCATCGAATCCCAGGTCGACAAGGGCCGCGGCCCGGTCGCCACCGTTCTGGTCAAGCGCGGCACGTTAAAGCGCGGCGACATCGTCGTGGCCGGCGCCCAATGGGGCAAGGTGCGCGCGCTGGTCAACGAGCGCGGGCAACAGATGAAGGAAGCCGGACCGTCCCTGCCGGCTGAAATCCTCGGCCTCGACGGCGCGCCCGAGCCGGGTGAAATCTTCGCCGTGGTGGAGACCGAGGCGCGCGCCCGCGAACTGGTGGAATACCGTCAGCGCGTTCAGCGCGACAAGTCCGCGGCGGCCCGGGCCGGCGGCGGCGCGTCGCTCGAACAGATGATGGCCAAGCTGAAGCAGAGCGAAATCGAAGAGATGCCGCTCCTGGTCAAATCCGATGTGCAGGGCTCGGGCGAGGCGATTGTCGGCGCCCTTGAAAAGATCGGGAATGAAGAAGTGCAGGCCCGCGTGGTGCATGCCGCGCCGGGCGGCGTTTCGGAAAGCGACGTGCTGCTGGCCCAGGCCTCCGGCGCGCCGATTTTCGCCTTCAACGTCCGCGCCAACAAGCAAGCCCGCGAGCTGGCGGAAAAAGAGGGCGTCGAGATCCGCTATTATTCGGTGATCTACGACCTGATTGATGATGTGCGGGACACGCTCCAGGGCATGCTGGCGCCGGAGAAGCGGGAGAGCTTCATCGGCTACGCGGAGATTCTGGAAGTCTTCAACATCTCCAAGATCGGCAAGGTCGCCGGTTGCCGGGTCACCGACGGCGTGGTCA
>LYSW01000072.1 GCA_001657295.1 Oceanicaulis sp. BBD 1991-10
GATCGCTGCGTCGTTTCCTCACCTTGCGGCGGGGTGCGTCTCGCGGGGACAAAAAAAGAAAAGCAAAGGTTAATTTGATCGGCAAGCGGAACTGATTCGCTTTATGTGGATAAGTCGAATGTCACAAAAGTTTCAATATCTAATTTGAGCAGGCCATGGCCGTTTCTGCGCCTTAAGCCAGCGCGGCTTCAATCCGGCCCGCAATCGTCAGCGGGCGTTCTCAAGGCTTAGCCCTCCTCAGCGCCCTTCCCGGTGGACGCCGGATCATGATCGCCTAGCCTCGGACCATGTCGAAACGAGACCGCAAGGCCCGCCGCATGGAGATCCGGCGCAGGACCGGGACACGGCAGCCGCGCCCGCCTGTGAGCGTGACGCAACACCGCTGGCCGCGCCGACTTATCGCAAACGCCTGCTTTCGCTGCTGCGTGAGTTTCAAGCGGCGCCCCCTGGAAGCGGGGCGGCGGCCCCACACCTGCCCGAATTGCGGCGGCGACGCCTTAAAGATGGGCCGCTCCTTCAAAGCGCCCAAGCGCTCCGACCTCAAGCAATGGCGTAAAGTGGAGCTGCTCTGGACGGCGGGCTATCGCTTTTGGGGACGCAGCAAGGCTCCGCCCTTGCCCGCCCGCCGCAACGCGGTGGAGGCTTTCATCCGCGCCAATCCCCGTCACCCTAACCGGCTGCCGGCCTATTGGACCTAAGCTCGCGACGCGCGCGGCCAGAGCACCATCTGCGTGCAGCGAAACAGCGCGATCGTCTTGCCGGTCTGCACATGGATGACGGACGCCGCCCAGACTTGGGTCGTCCGGCCCAGATGCTCGGCTTCGGCGCGGGCGCGGATCACGCCCTCGCGCGCGGTGCCGAGGAAGTTGGATTTCAGCTCGATCGTAGTAAAGCCCGCCGCGCCGTCCGGCAGGCGCCGGAAACAGCCGTTTCCGCACGCGGTGTCGGCCAGGCTGACCACCGCCCCGGCATGCAGGAAACCGTTGGGCGCCATGTGCTGCGGGCCGATGCCCATTTCCATCTCATAGACCCCCTCCCCTGTCGCGGTTTCGCGAAGGCCGAGATGATCAAGGAAGTTGGATTGGGTCATGGCTTCACTCCAAAGCGCTCGCGTTTGCGGTCCCTCCCCTTGATGAGGATGGTGCCATCACGCTGAACTGCCCCGCCTTGCTGTCGTAAGGGCGCGTCAAGGTTCTCAAGTTGGACGGGCCGATCTTATCCGACCCTAGGGCGTACTTAACGAGAGCTCTAGCGCCTCAATCTGCGCCTCGTAAAAGTCCAGTCCGATCTCACACACCGCGACGATGTCAACGCGCCTCTTGCCGGTAGCTTCAATCTCTTCAGCCACGCTTGACTCCAATAGGCCCAAATCAATCAGCTCTCGCTCGGTCAGATGCACTTCAGGTTCTGGTAGGATCATGAGCTCACTGTCGCCAAGAGGCATATAGAATACCAAGCTCTCGACCCACCACTCGCTGTCTGGAGCATCCGGGGCGCCCGTGCCAGCCCCGATCGGTTCCTCATCAATCTCCTTGTGGAGCACAGCGCCTCGAACTATCCGCAATAACTTGAACCGAACATCGTCCTTCGTGGCGTCCCTCCAACGCGTGAACGCATCCGACTCCCCGCCAAGGTCGTATTTGATCGCGTCGAAAATCCCTTTGGTGGACGCTAGCAGACCTATTGAGATGAAATGGCTGAGCGTGAGCGGCGCGTCGCCCCGCTTAACCCAGTCCAACGCCTGCCTGGTCGCCTTAAGTCTATACTTCGCGTGATCAAGAGTTCTCATAGGCCTAGCTCCAAGCGTTCGACCTCGATCCTACGAGGCGATTGATGCGGAAGCAGATTAAGCGGGACACCCTCATCAAGGGGAGGCAAGACGACGGCGCCACAGACATAAAAAACCCCGGCGCGGATCACCACGCCGGGGCTCTTTCACTCAGACGCCGGCAGCCTTAAGCCGCCGCCTTCTCCGTGCCGAAGCGTCCGTAGAAGGTTTCGCCTTTGGCCGCCATGTCGCGCAGGAGCTGCGGGACGTCGAAGGGCGAGCCGTATTTGGTTTTCAGCTCGTCCGCCCGCGCGACGAAGGCCGCCGCGCCGACCGTATCGATGAAGCTCAGGACGCCGCCGGTATAGGGCGCAAAGCCCCAGGCGAGAATGGAGCCGACATCAGCTTCGCGCGGATCTTCGACGATGTTTTCTTCCATCGTGCGGGCCGCTTCGATCGCCTGGGCGTAGAGGATGCGGTCCTTGATCTCGTCGACCGAGGGCTGCTCGCCGAGCACTTCGCCGCCCGGCGCGAACTGATCAAGCCCGTCCCAGAGCGACTTGCCCTCCTCGCCATAAACGAAGAAGCCCTTGCCGTTCTTACGGCCATAGCGGCCCAGCTCGTACATCTTCTCGATGACGGTGGCGTTCGGGCCGGCGACGGCGGCTTCGCCCAGGTCGGCCTTGGTCTGCTGGAGCACCTTATAGCCCAGATCGATGGCGACCTCGTCCTGCAGGGTGAGCGGTCCGACCGGCATGCCGGCCATCTTCGCGGCGTTCTCGATCAGCGCCGGCTTCACGCCTTCGGTCAAGAGATACATGCCCTGCTCGATATAGCGCATGACGCAGCGATTGGCGTAGAAGCCGCGCGTGTCGGCGACGACGATCGGGGTTTTCTTGATCTTCGCGACAAAGTCGAGGCACAGCGAGATGGCCTTGTCGCCCGTCTTCTCGCCGACGATCAGTTCAACCAGCATCATCTTCTCCACCGGGGAGAAGAAGTGCACGCCGATGTAGTTTTCCGGACGCGAGGACGCCTCGGCCAGGGAGGTGATCGGAATGGTCGAGGTGTTCGATCCGAAGATCGCGCCTTCGGGCAGATGCTCTTCGGCCGCCTTGGTGATCTTGTGCTTGAGTTCGGAGTTCTCAAACACGGCTTCGATGACCAGATCGACATCCTTGAGGAGGGAATAGTCCGTGGTCGCGGTGACCAGATTGGTCTTCGCGTCGGCCTTTTCCTGGGTCAGCTTGCCGCGCTTCACGCCCTTGGCGAAGTGAGCGGCGACGTGAGCCTTGCCCTTGTCCGCGCCGTCCTGATTGACGTCGATCAGCACCACTTCGATGCCGGCCTGGGCCGACACCGTGGCGATGCCCGCGCCCATGAAGCCGGCGCCGATGACGGCGATCTTGTTGACGTCACCCTTGGACTGGCCGGCGGGGCGGCGCGCACCCTTCTCCAACGCCTGCTTGGACAAGAAGAGCGAGCGGATCATGTTCCGGCTTTCCGGACGCATCAAAAGCTTGGTGAAATAGCGGCTCTCGATGCGCAACGCGGCGTCCATGGGCACCTGCAGGCCTTCATAGACGCAGGACAGGATATAGCGCTGGGCCGGATAATTGCCGTAGGTCTCTTTCAAGAGCATCGGAGACGCGCCGCCGAAGACCTGCATGCCGGCGGGGTGGTAAGGACCGCCGCCGGGAATTTTGAATTTGTCCTGATCCCAGGGCTGCTTGCCGCCCATGGGATCGGTTTTGACCAGCGCTTTGGCGGTCTCCACGATCTCGGCCAGCGGCGCGATCTCATGCACCACGCCCTGGGCCTTGGCGGCCTCGGCGTCGAACTGCTTGCCCTGCAGCATGATCGGCGCCGCATTCATCACACCGATCAAGCGGGGCAGGCGCTGGGTGCCGCCGCCGCCCGGCAAAACGCCGACGAGCGCTTCGGGCAAGCCCAGCTTGGCGCCGGTGTCGCTGGCCATGACGCGGTAATGGCAGGCCAACGTCACCTCAAATCCGCCGCCCAGCGCGAGGCCGTTGATGGCCGCCGCGATCGGCTTGCCGCAGGTCTCCAGATTGCGCAGGGACTGGTTGAGGCGATAGGCGACCTCAAACAGAGCCTCCTTGGCTTCCTCTTCCGTCTTGCCGGCCAGCGCGCCCATGCCGCCGCCCAGTTCGGACAGGTCCGCGCCCGCGCAGAAGGCTTTTTTGCCCGAGGTGATCACCGCGCCCTTGATCGCGTCGTCATTGGCGATCTTTTCCACGAAATCGCCCATCTCAGCCATCACGGCGTTGGAGAGGACATTCATCGAAACGTCAGGGCTGTCGAAGGTGATGAGGGCGATGCCGTCGGCGTCGACCTCGAATTTGAAGTGAGTGTAGGTCATTGGGAGTCAGTCTCCTGAGATGACGCGCTGTCGCTGTCCTCAGCGGCGCCGTCGGATTTGTTTTTGTTGAGCTGATTGCGAACCAGCGGCGAAAGGAAAGAAAAGGAGATGCCGAAGGCGACGGCCAACCCGGCGCCCATGGCGATGTCGTCCCGGGCGACGCCGATCGCGACGCCGAGGCCGACGCCCAGCAGCAGGCCCCAGGGCAGGCCGCCGCCGCTAGCCGATGCGTTCGCCTCTCCAGTCTTGGGCGGTTGATCGGCCATGGCGTTAATCGCTCTCCTGATCAGGCGTGTTCTGATCCGCGTCCTGTTTCTTCTTCAGCTGCTGTCGTCCGAACGCGACCGCGAAGGGCATGCCGAGGGCGGGACCCATGGCGATTCCCGCGCCGAGCCCCAAAGCCAGATTGTCCCACAATTGGCCCAATACGATGCCCAGAGACGCGCCGATGCCCATGCCCAGCGCAATGCCGATCGGAAGCCCGGCGGCGAACGCAGACTGGTTTTCAGAGGTGTCTTCCTTCGGATCGCTCATCGGGTTTAGACGCGCTCGATGATGGTGGCCGTGCCCATGCCGCCGCCGACGCACAACGTGGCGAGGCCGGTGGATTGACCGGTGCGCTCCAGCTCATCGAGGAGCGTACCCAAAATGATCGCGCCGGTGGCGCCCAGCGGGTGACCCATGGCGATGGAGCCGCCGTTCACATTGGTCTTCTCGTGCTCGACGCCGAGATCCTCCATGAAGCGCAGCACGACGGACGCGAAGGCTTCATTCATCTCGTAAAGATCGATGTCGCTCGGGCTCATGCCGGCCTTCTTCAAGGCTTTGCGGGCCGACGGCGCCGGACCGGTCAGCATGATGGTCGGCTCAGAACCGATCGAGGCCATCGCCTTGATCTTCGCGCGCGGCTTGAGGCCGAGCTTTTCGCCCATCTCCTTGGTGCCGACCAGCACCGCCGCCGCGCCGTCCACGATGCCCGAGGAGTTGCCGGCGTGGTGGACGAAGTTGATTTTCTCGATGTCGGGATAGCGCTGGATCGCCACCTTATCGAGGCCCACGAAGGCGGAGAGGTCTTTAAAGGACGGCTTCAGGCTGGCCAGCGACTGCATGTCGGTGCCCGGGCGCATATGCTCGTCATGATCCAGCTGGGTCAGACCGAGCTGGTTCTTCACCGGCACGACGGACTTGTCGAAGCGGCGTTCTTTCCAGGCCTTCTCGGCGCGGTTCTGGCTCTCCACCGCGTAGGCGTCCACGTCGTCGCGGGAATAGCCGTACTTGGTGGCGATCAGGTCGGCGGAAACGCCCTGCGGGACGAAATAATGGTCGAACGCCATTTCCGGATCGACCACCATGGCGCCGCCGTCCGAGCCCATGGGCACGCGGGACATGGCCTCCACGCCGCCGCCGATGGCCATGTCGGCTTCACCGGACATGACTTTCGCCGCCGCCAGGTTCACCGCTTCCAGGCCGGAGGCGCAGAAGCGATTGACCTGAAAGCCCGACGCCGTCTCGGCATAGTTGGCGTTGATCGCCGCGGCGCGCGCGATATTGGCGCCCTGCTCGCCCACCGGCGAGACGCAGCCCAGCACCACATCGTCGATCACCGAGGTGTCGAGATCATTGCGGTCGCGAACAGCTTCCAGCTGCTGGGTGGCCAGCTGCAGCGCCGTGACCTCGTGCAGCGTGCCGTTCTTCTTGCCTTTGCCGCGCGGTGTCCGCGTGGCGTCGTAGATATAGGCTTCGGTCATTGGGGGTCTCCCTGATAGCGAACGCGCTAGAGCGTCCGCGCGATGAGCAGTTTCATGATCTCGTTGGTGCCGCCATAGATCCGCTGGACGCGCGCGTCGCGGAACATGCGGGCGATCGGATATTCATTCATATAGCCATAGCCGCCATGGAGCTGGACGCATTCGTCGATCAGCTCGCACTGGATATCGGTGACCCAGTATTTCGCCATGGAGGCGGTCGCCGCATCAAGCTGGCCCTTGATGAGCAAATCTGAACAATGCTGGCAGAACACCTCGGCGATGGTCGCCTTGGTCTTCAACTCCGCCAGCTTGAACTGGGTGTTCTGGAAGGCCATGACCGGCTTGCCGAACGCCTTGCGCTCTTTGACGTAGGCGATGGTCTCGGCGAGCGCGCGCTTCATCATGCCCACGCCCTGCACGGCGATCTGCAGGCGTTCCTGGGGCAGCTGCTCCATGAGCTGGAAGAAGCCCTGGCCTTCGCCTTCGCCCAACAGCGCTTCGGCGGGCACCCACATGTCTTCAAAGAAGAGCTCGGCGGTGTCCTGGGACTTCATCCCGACCTTGTCGAGATTGCGGCCGCGCCGGAAGCCGTCCAGACCGTCGGTCTCCACAAGGAAGAGCGAGGTGCCCCGCGCGCCTTCCTTGGGATCGGTCTTGGCGACGACAATGATGAAATTCGCCGTGCCGCCATTGGTGATGAAGGTCTTCGAGCCGTTGATCTTATAGCCGTTGCCGTCCTTGACCGCCGTGGTTTTTATGCCCTGAAGATCAGAGCCGGCAGACGGTTCGGACATGGCGATGGCGCCGACATACTCGCCCGACACCAGCTTGGGCAGAAGCCGCTTTTTCTGGTCTTCGGTGCCGTAATGCCAGACATAGGGCGCGACGATGGAGTTGTGCAGCGAGGCGCCCCACCCTTCCACGCCCGCCTCGGTGGTGGCCATGTGAAAGACATAGTCGTGACGCCAATCGCCGCCGGCGCCGCCGTATTCTTCGGGACA
>LYSW01000073.1 GCA_001657295.1 Oceanicaulis sp. BBD 1991-10
TCGGGACAGGCGGGAACCAGAAGGCCGGATTCGCCCGCCTTGTTCCAGATCTCCCGGTCGACGACGCCTTCCTTCTCCCAGCGCTCGGCATGGGGCAGGCATTCACGCTCCACAAAGGTGCGCAGCGCGTCCTCGTAAAGATTGACGTCTTCCTGATCGAGCCAGTCCGGCTTGGGCACGTTTAAGACCTGTGCGGTCATGCGGGGTCCTCCTCCCGATATTTCACTCGCCCCCCTCGGCCCTTCGGGCCATTCCCCCCGCGCGGGGGGAGACGTCGCCGCGCCGTCTTGCCGTCCTCCCCGCTTGCGGGGGAGGTGGCGGCGCGGCTGACGGAGGGGGCGCTTCTTAAGTCAGCCTCAGAACGCGTCGGCGTGCAGCGCCATCATGGTGTCCGCCCCCGTCTCGATCCTGGCGAGATGGGCGTCGGCGTCCGGCAGCCAGCGCTCAACGAAGAATTTCGCGGTGACCAGCTTGGTGGGATAGATCGGATCATCCGAACCGTCCGCGATCTGCGCGGCGGCGGACTTGGCCATCTTCGCCCACATATAGGCAAAGCAGGTCAGGCCGAAGAGATGGAGATAATCGGTCGACGCCGCGCCCGCATTGTCGAAATTCTCCAAACCCTTCTCGACCAGCCAGCTGGTGGCCTTCTGCAGCTTCGACTTCACCGTGGCGAGACCGTCGACATAGGGCTTGAGCTCGGCGTCACCTTCATTGTCGGCGATGAAGCTGTCGAGCTCGGCCATGAATGTGTTGATCGGACGCATGCCGGCCATGGCCAGCTTGCGGCCCACCAGGTCCAGCGCCTGAACGCCGTTCGTGCCTTCATAAATCAGCGTGATCCGCGCATCGCGCAATGTCTGCTCCACGCCCCACTCCTGGGTGAAGCCGGAGCCGCCATGCACCTGCAGGCCGGTGGAGACGCTTTCATAGCCCTTGTCGGTCAGATACGCCTTCACGATCGGGGTGAGCAGGGCCATGTAATCGCCCGCCTTCTCCCGCGTGGCCTCGTCTTCCGCCTTGTGCTCGAGATCGGCCTGAAGTCCGGTCCAGTAGGTGAAGGCGCGCGCGCCTTCCACGAAGACCTTCTGATTCATCAGCATGCGCCGCACGTCCGGGTGCACGATGATCGGATCGGCCGGCCCGTCCGGATTTTTCGGCCCTGTGAGCGAGCGGCCCTGGAGGCGGTCTTTGGCGAAGGCGACCGAGTACTGATAGGCGGTCTCGGCCAGGCTGAGCCCCTGCAGGCCGACGCCGAGACGGGCTTCATTCATCATGACGAACATGATTTTCAGGCCCTTATTCTCCTCGCCCACGAGCCAGCCCTTGGCTTCGTCATAATTCATCACGCAGGTGGCGTTGCCGTGGATGCCCATCTTCTCTTCCAGGCCGCCGCACTGGAGCGTATTGCGCTCGCCCGGCTCGCCGGTTTCCGTCGGCAGATATTTCGGCACCACGAAAAGCGAGATGCCCTTCACCCCTTCGGGCGCGCCTTCGATGCGGGCCAGAACCAGATGGACGATATTGCCGGACAGCTCGTGCTCGCCGGCGGAGATCCAGATTTTCTGGCCGGATATCTTGTAAGACCCGTCGCCGTTGGGAACCGCCTTGGTGCGCAGCATGCCCAGATCCGTTCCGCAATGCGGCTCGGTCAGATTCATCGTGCCGGACCATTCACCCGAAAACATCTTTGGCAGGTAGAGATTCTTCTGCTCGTCGCTGCCGCCGACCAGCAGCGCCTGAGCCGCCCCGCCGGTGAGCCCCGGATACATGCCGAACGCCATGTTGGAGGCCGACAGGATTTCGCTGAACGCCAGGTTGAGATAATGCGGCAGGCCTTGACCGCCATACTCGGTCGGCGCCGACAACGCCGTCCACCCCGCCTCGGTGAGCTGGTTGTAGGCGTCGTCAAAGCCGGACGGCGTGGTCACGACGCCATCCTGGAGCGTGCAGCCTTCCCGGTCGCCGACCTTGTTGAGCGGGTAAAGGACGTTCTCACAAAACTTGCCGCCCTCTTCCAGGACCGCATCGACGATATCGGCCGGCGCGTCGGCGAAGCTGGGCAGATTGCCGTATTGTTGAACATTGAGCACGTCGTTCAGCACGAAACGCTGATCGCGAAGGGGGGCGGAATAGCTCGGCATGGATCCGTCTCCGTTAAAGGGTCAGGTGAGTGGGAAAGAGCAAACCGCCGGCGGCGGGTTGCGTCGAGAGGGTCGGGTCGGAGTTCGCAAATTCTTCACGCATCATTCGCCCACCCCCGTGGCCCATTGGGTCAGGCGCGATTCAGCAAGGGCTTCGAAAGCCCGGGCGCGGCGTTTGATGTCTTCTGTCGGTTCGCGATCGGCGAGCCGGTCTTCGAGCCACCGCTTGCCGGCGGACAACTCGGACAGCGAGGCGTCGATATCGGCGCGCTGCTGCTCCAGGGCCGTGATCCGATCGCCGAAGCGCTCAACCGCCTTTTGAAGCGCGCTCCGGCTGGCGCCTTCATCCAGCGCCTGGATGTCCAGCATCTCTTTGATCGCATCAAGGGCGAAGCCGACCCGCTTGCCGCGCAAAATGAGCTCCAGCCGGGCGCGGTCGGACTTGGTGTATAGCCGCTTTGCGCCCTCACGCCTGGGTGAGATCAGGCCTTCCTGCTCGTAATAACGCAGCGTCCGGGCCGTCACGCCATAGCGTTCGGCCAGCTCGCGGATCGTGTATTCGGCTCTGGAATGACGCGTCGACATGGTCGGGCAAGCTACCCAAGTTTACGTGAACGTCAACGTCAATTTTTTTATTTCCGATAAACGCCTGGAATCACTGGCCGTGCAAGCCAGCCGCGTCTTCCGCCTTGACCGCGCCGCAATCGCGCGCTCGGCTGGCGCAGACCCGTCCAGATCCGAAGGCCCGTCCATGCGCGCACTCGTTCCATTGCTTATCGCCGCCGCCGCGGGCGCCGCTCAGGCGCAAGGGCCCGAGACGGCGCCCGCCGACTATGAAACGGCGCGCGGCGCCCCCTTCGGCGAGGCTCAAGCGGTCGCCTGGGACATCCTGGTCGCGTCCGCAGACGGGGCTGCGGGCTTGAACCGGGTCGAAGTCGAATTGGGGGCGGACTGGGTTGCCTGGCGCAGCGGCGCGGACCCGGTTCAGCGCGTGGATCTGCGCGCCGGCCGCCTGTTGCGGCAAGATGCGGGCGCGCTCCGCAACATCGCATTACCCGCCGAGGCCCGGCGCCGCCTCGACATCTATGCCGGCTTGAGCCGCGCAGGTTCGCTGGAGGAAATCCCGTTCGGGCAGGCTGGACGCTTTCACCGGGTCTGGCTGGAGGCCGCCATGGGCGTCGCCGCGCGGTCCGGCGATGTGACGGTGCGCGAGACCAGCTATGGTTTCGAGGCGGTGTTCGACAACACTATCGTGTTCAGCGCGGACTATGGCGATGAAGGCGGCAGCTTGTGCGGCGACGCCCGGATCGATCCGAGCCGCCGCGCCGCTGCGCTCGCATTGATCCGCCACGCCGTGCCGGTCCACCCGGACGCGTTCGACGCATTGCAGGCTCGCGATCGGCTGCCCTGCGCCTTCTCCTACACGGTGTTCAGTCCGGACAGCCCGGCGGGACGGTTTGAGAGCTGGATTTTGCGCGCTGGGCGCGGCGGCCTCCCGGCGCTCGCGGACGCCGCAGACTCGCGCCTGCCCGACGGCGAACTTTTCGGAGACGCCGGAGACGCCGCCCTGGCGGCCGCCCGCTCCGCGCCGGGCACGGCGCCGGAGCCTGCGGACTTTTTTTCCGAAGTGCAGCGGCTGCGCGCCACCGGCGATCTGGCCGGCGCCTTCCTGACGACGATCCAGGAAACCCACCATTTCGGACCTTGTCCGGAGCAAGCGATCGGCAGCATCCGGCTGGCCTGCGCGGAGGCGTCCAGCCTGGCCCAGGCCAGCCTCGGCGACCCCGCGCTGGCTCAGATTCTGAGCGGGTTGGCCGCTGTGCGGCAGCGCAACCACTCCCAGGCGATCGCGGCGCTGGCCCCCCATGTCCGGCGCCAGGACCGGGCGGGCGCGGCGGCGCGCATCATTGTGGCCAACGAACTTGTCAGCTGGGGCCGGGAGGGCCTGGACGCGCGCCCCGACCTTGATCCGGCGGCCCTGCTGGGCGAAGCCCTGGTGCTCGATCCTTATGCGCCGGATGTCTACTGGCACCTGGGACGGCGCTATCTGGCGGCCGGCGCGCCCCATGCCGCCTGGAGCCTTTTTGATCTGGGCCGCGCCTTGCCCGATCGGGCGCCGACACCCCTGCTTGAGCAGGTCGATGCGATGGAAGGCCAAATCGCCGAGCTGGCGCCGGATTGGATTCAGCCGGACTCGCCACGCGAATCGGCGCAGTAATTTCGGACTTTGTTTAAAGAGTTTTACGGGCCGTTAACCGCATCATCGGCCTCTTAACCCTTGCGCGCTGTTGATCCGAGCGAAGGTCTGAATTCCTTGTGGATATACCAGATATAGGGCCCAGCCATCTGGTTTACACAATATTAACCCTTCAGCTACGGTCGACGCTGGTCAGCGGGGAGTTGAGTCGGAATGTCGTCTGGGGCGCCATGGAGTGTGAAGGGGATTGATCCCCGCGCCCGTGCGGTCGCCAAGACGGCCGCCCGCAAGGAGGGCATGACGCTGGGCGAATGGCTCAATCGCGTCATCCTCGATGACGGTGATGAAAGCGGCTGGGACAACGCGCTTGAGAATTATCCCGGCTTTTCCGGCGGCGACGACGACGCCCTGAAGGCCATGGTCGAGCGTTTGACGGGCCGTTTGGAGGCCGCCGAACGGCGCTCCACCCTGGCCTTGTCCGGCGTCGACCAGTCCGTGCTCGCGCTGACCCGGCGTCTTGAAGCCCTGGAAGACGGTGACGGCGCACCGGGAATTGAAGACGCCCTGGCGCGCACGCGCGCTGAACAAGATGAGCTGCTCGACCGCATCCGCAAGCTGGAGCGCGGCGGCCCCGGCGGAGCGGATCCCGCGGCCTTGAAAGCGCTGGAAAGCACGATCGGCAAGGTCGCCGGCCGGCTTTATGAGACCGAGCGCGATGTGCGCAGCGAGCTTGATAATCTCGCCCATAAAGAAGAGCGCCGCCGCGAAACCGGCGACGCCTTAAGCCGGACCTTGACCGAGCGCGTTGCAGACGCCGAGCGCCGCCTGGCCGGCGAGCAGCGCGATTTGCGCGAACGCCTGGACGCCGAGGGCCGGCGCGCCGCCGAGTCGCAGTCCGGGCTCGAAGATCAAAATCGCTCGCTGCAACAGCGAATCATTGCGGCGGAGAGCGCGACCCATCGCGCCGCCGAAGCCCTGGTGCAATCACAGGAAAAGCTCGACGAGCGACTGCGGACGCTGGAATCGACCGGCGCCGTCGGCGCGGACGATCTGAATCGCCGCTTCGAGCTGTTGGGCCGCGAACTCGCCGGCCTGATCCGGGACACCCGGGAAGATTGCGCGCGCCGCGTCGCGGAAGTCGCCGCCTCCGGCGTCGACGGTCAGCGGCTTGAGCGAGCGCTGGAAGCCGCCGAGACCCGGTTGACGCGCGCCGAAGCGCGCCAGAGCGACGCGCTGACCCGTATCGGTGAAGAAGTCTCCCGCCTGGCCCGGGCGGTGGATCGGCGCATTGAGAGCGCGGAACGCCGCCTTGAGCAAAAGTTAACGGAATCCTCCGACCGTCAGGAAGGACATCGCTCGCGGGCCGATTTCGATTCGCGCCTGGAGCGGGTTCGGGAAGAAAACACCGCCGCGGTGCGGCGCATCGGCGAGCAGGTCGCCAAGCTGGGTGAGAATCTCACCGACCGCGTCCAGCAAGCCGAGTTGCGCTCCGCCAAGGCGGTCGAGCAGGCGGGCGAACGCATGGCACAGGTGGTCGAGAAGCTCGAACACCAGCGCGAGACCAGCAAGGTCGAAGATCTGGAAACCCGGATTCAGGCCAGCGAAGAACGCACGGTCCATCGCATCGAAGAAGCCATGAAAGGCGTTCATGACCGCCTGGATCAGGCGCGCACCGAGACCGCGGACGCCCTCTCGCCCGTCCAGCGCGCCATGACCGCCCTGGCCGAGCGCCTTGAAGCGATTGAAGCCAGCAAAGAGACTCCAGACGCTGCTGCGCCCGCGACGGTGGCCGAAACACAAACCGCCAACGCGCCCGAGCCGGACTTTGACCTTAACGCGCCGCTGCCCCAGCCGCCGGGGCTGAGCACGCCGGCGTCCGGTTGGGATGACGCGCCGGGCGCCGATGAGTTCGTCATGGAGGCGGAAAGCGCGCCGGCTGATCGCGAGCCCGATCTGGATTTTCAAACCTCGTCCGCGCCCGACGACTTCGGCGACGCACCGCAATCCGCGCCTGAACCGGCCGAAGCGGCGCCGCGGCGCGCGGCCGCCCTGGGCGCTACGGCGGACGCCAGCTTTCTTGCGGCCGCCCGAAAGACGGTTCGCTCCAACGGCGGCGGGGCCGCCGCCCAATGGACCGACCCTGAAACCCAGAAAGGCGGCGGCGGCCGCTCGCTATTGATCGGCGCCAGCATTCTTGGCTTCGGCGCTGTGGCGGCGGGCGCCCCCCTGCCCGCCCCTTAAACCCTTTGCGGGGGGGGGGGGCCCGCCCCCCCGGGAGGGGCGGCAACGACAACCGAGACCCCCCCCC
>LYSW01000002.1 GCA_001657295.1 Oceanicaulis sp. BBD 1991-10
GACAATCACAACATCATGACCGCGCGCCGAAAGATGCAGCGCAGACGGCCAGCCGCAAAAACCATCGCCGCCAAGCACAAGTACTTTCATCAACCCCTCCACAAAAGCGTGCAACTTGGTCGTGACATTCAGGCCTGTTCTGGCAGGTCAATCCGAACCGTGCAAGGCGAAAAGGCGGGGCGCAAAGCCTGTGCGGAGCACCGATCTTAGACCATGACCGCGCGCCCGGCGTGCGGGGATGCTTGCGCGAGATTATGGAAATCGGTAATCGGCGATGAAACACGTGCGCGGCCACGCAGAGTCCGCTACAGGACATGGCTTCGCTAAAAGGGCGTCTGGAAAGGTCAATCTTTGTGATGAACGCAATGGGCAAGATTAAGTCGGAGGCGCCTGAAACCGAGGCGGCGCCGCGCGGCGCCGCCGGGAACAGCGCCTTCGCCGCGTTCGTCATGGGCGACGATGATCGGCTGCTCCCGGTTGAGGGCCGCAAGGCGTTGACCGAGGCCTTGCGCGACCGCGCGCAGAAAGCGCTGATCGTCTATAAAAGCCCGGTCCGGCTTCTGGCCCAGGCGCTTCCCGATCAGGCCTCAGCCCTGGCCGCGCTGGACGACTGGGCGCGCGAAGCGGAAGGCTATGCGAGCCTTGCGAGCCGAAAAAAGGATCAGATCGTCGCGGTCGAGCAGGAGGCGTTTTCCGATCCCGCCGTTCGATCGGCGGCGCTGAGCCGGTTCCCGGGCCGCTCCCTGCCACGCCAGATTCTGCGGTCCGCGCCGGGCCCGTCATCGCTGTTCGAGGTCATCGCGTCATTATTGATCGAGCGCCATGAAGCGGTTTCAAAGCCGTATGCGAAACTGAAGCGTTGCGATGTCCGGGACGCGGAGGTCCAGGCCTCGTTCCGCTCTGCGCTTGAACCCATCTGCGCCGACTTGGAGGCGTTCGGCGCGTGGAGCGACGGGCGCGACGTGACGGAAACCCTGTCGCGCCAAGTGCTTGACCTGCAATGGGCGCTGCAAACCAATCAGGTCGAAAAGCGCCAGATCGAGCAGGACCGTGACAAGGACCGCGTCCGCCTGAAGGCCGAGCTCGCCGACGCAAGAAACGCGTCCGAGCAGGTCGGTTGGGAATTGAAGGCGGCTCAAGCCGCCCTCGACGGGGTGTATGCATCCACGTCCTGGAAAGTCGCCGCGCCGGTCCGCTTCCTGCGCCGTCTCATGCCATAAGGCGGCGCAGCGGGGGCGGGCCTAAGACTGCGCCGTGGCGCGCCGCGCCGTCGCCGTGTCCAGCATTTCTTCATAGAGCGCTTCATGTAAGCGCGCGATGCGGTCCGGATCATGGTGCCTGCGGGCGACGTCGCGGCACCGCATTGATCGTTGAAGGCTGTGTCCGGATCTGCGGCCGGTCAACGCCCACGCCAAGCCTTCGGCGAAATCATTCGGGTCGGCGTAGCGGGCGATATAGCCGGTGTTCCGGTGCTCCACCAGGTCTGGAACATTGCCGACGGGAAATCCGACCACCGGGGTGCCGCACAGCATGGCTTCCGCAACGGTGAGCGGGGCGTTGTCCTCTCGTGACGGGAAGGCGAAGACGTCGGCGGCGGAATAGGCCAGAGCCAGCTTTTGTTCGTCGCTGATGCGTCCCAGGCTGTGGGTGGGCACGCCGGTGTCGAGCTTCTGATCGCCAAACAGGACGCATTCGACCCGGTCCAGATCGCCATGCCGCATCATGCGCCGGATCGCCGTGTGAAGCAGGTCGCCGCCTTTGCGGTGATTGGACAGGCTGTCGGCGCCGAACAGGATCAGCTTCGATTGCAGCGGCAGGCCGAGCCGCTTGCGCGCCACGATTTTATTGAAGGGCTTGTAGATGTCGGCCGGCAGCGGGTTTGGAATGACATGCATCGGCCGGTCGTGAAATAGACTGCTTCTTTTGGCGCAATCGGCCAGCCACTGGGACGGGGACACGATGTGCAGATTGTTCAACTGGTCGAATGCGCGCTTCTTCTTGCGCCACTCCTCATTCGCCAATCTGTCGCCGGCAAGCAGCGGACAGGCGTTGCAGGCGCCGGTGAAGTTCTCGCACCCTTCGGAATAATGACACCCGCCCGTGAAGGGATACATGTCGTGAAGGGTCCAGACGATCGGCTTGTCGCGCAGTGCTGAGGCGGACTTCTCAAAGTCGACGATGCCGTTGATCCAGTGCAGGTGGACCACGTCCGAGCGCCCCATTATCGACAACAGCTCGGCCTGATCCACGATGGCGCCGGCCTTGGAGAACAACTCCCCGGCCTTCAGGGTGGCGGCTTCATGTTTTTGCAGAACCGCTTCCCGGCGAAGCGCGCGCAACAGCGCGCTCCCGTTGGGGCGATCCGGCGCGCCCTCCTTCAAGGGCAGCAGCTTCACATGCGCCGAACCGGTCGCCTGGAAGATGCAATGATTGACGGCGTCCACGCCGATCCGGCGCAACGCGTTGACGCAGCGCTGGCTGGCGATCCCGGCGCCGCCGTGATCACGGCTTGTGAATACCGCGATGCTGAGGGCGTCGTCGGCGACCGGTATGAACGGCTCCGGCTTTTTCGGCGTTCGAATGCGCGGAAGGACTTCCCGCTTAAGCACATCGCGCGTCTTCGGATTGGTCAGGCGCCGCTCGTGGGCGCGGCCGGTTTGCTGGAAAGCCCGGGCCAGCGCGGAGAAGAATTCATCCTTGTCCTCGGCGCTGAGCACCGTGTCGAATTGCGCAAACAGATGCGGGTTCCAGTAATTGAAAAGCAGATGGTCCGCCGGTTTCGAAAAGCCGTTCCGCTCCAAGACGTGCCAAGCGCGCCGGCGCCACTCGATTTCGTCCATGATCTTGCGTTTTCCCATAGTGTTCATCGCACTATTGGGATTGGCCTTGTAAGTATAGACGACGTCCGGGATGAGCGTGATCGACCGGGCGCGAACATAGGCGTTCGCAATGAAGATGCTGTCCTGCCCCATCTTCAGATCGGTCGGATACGGGGTGCGCCGCGCAAAACTCGACTCGTAAAGGATTGACCAGTGGCCTTCAGTGCTCCGAAGGATTTCCGGCCGCTGCTTCAGGGTCGTATTGATCACCGGCGCATTGTCGGGACAGGGGGATTTCACCGTCAGCCGAGGCTGTTGCCCGAATTGCGCCTGCTCCATCTGGAAAGCGCCTTTGACCAGCTCGCTGCCATGTTTTTCGGCGGCCGCCAGGAGGTGCTCCAGGGCGTCTGCAGGCATCGCGTCGTCGGGGTCGAGATGGAAGACATAGCGCCCCCTCGCGGCGCGTACGCCGGCGTTGCGGGATGCGCCATGGCCGATATTGACGGGATTGACGACGGTCTTAACGCGTGAATCCTCCGCGCCATGACGGTCGACGACGGCTTGACTATTATCGATCGCCTGATCGTTAACGCAAATAATTTCAATGTCTTGTATAGTCTGCGCTCGGGCCGACCGAAGGCTGGCGTCAATCGTCTCTTCCGCTGAATAAAACGGCAGGATGATGCTCACCCTTGGATAGTCGGACGGCCGGTCCGCGCCGATCGCTTCGACATTCGAGGGCGACCACTTCCCGCCATGCTTGGCGTCATGATCACGCAGGAAGTCCAAACAGGCGGTCGCGAACTCCGGATGATCGAGATGCTTGTTCGCAATTGAAATAAAGGTCTCCGGCGTCGCCGCGGCATGGTCGTTCAGCGCAGTCCGCTCGTCCGGCGTGAGAAAGCTGAATGTTTCCGCCAAAAGAGCGTCCTGCTCGGCCCGGAGCGAGGACCGGTCCGTGTTGGAAATGCCGCTCACGCGGAAGTTCAGCAACGGCCGATGGATTTCATAGTGCGTCTTCCCGGCCTTTAAGAGGCGGGCTGCGAACTCGCGATCAGAGAGGATGCGATAGCGCGTGTCATAATCGCCGACCTCCCGATACAGCGCCGCTGAAATGAGCATGGTCTCATGCCGCAGAGACATGCGCAGATACTGGGAGCGATCAAACGGCATATGCCGTAAGACATGAGAGGAATTGTCGTTCTTGATATATCGCGCCAGTGCGGTGACAAAATCGCAGCCGCTATAGTCCATCGCGTTGACAAGTTCTTCGACGGCGTCCGGCTCGAACCAGTCATCAGAATTCAGAAATAAAATATAATCACCAGACGAAAGGGTTATGCCTTTGTTCATGGCATAATATAAACCATCGTCTGGTTCAGACACATAATAATCGACTATATTTGAGTGTTGTTTTATTATTTCCAGTGTCTGATCGCTCGAATCTCCATCAACAACAATATATTCAATATTGGGATAGGTCTGGTTGGCGATCGATCCAATTGTCTGCGCAATGGTCTTCGCGGAGTTCATGCAGACTGTCACGATGCTGACGAGCGGCTTGCCGCCGATGCGGTTCGGTTCAATGCCGCGGCAACGGCGCCCGCCTTCAATGCGCGCTTCACACGTCTGCGTCATGCGGGCGTCCTCCTGCGTCAGTCGCGCCGGCTTGGTCATGAATTCAGCCTTGTTTCCAGTCAGGCGCGGCTCAGCCGCTTTTCGAACCAGTCCCAGGTCTGGCCAAGGCCTTGTTCAAGCCGGGTCGACGGATTGAACTGGAAGGCTTGCTTCGCTTTCGAGACATCACACCAGGTATGGCGCAGCTCGCCGTCCCGGAAATCCTCATGGCGCACGTTCACGTCGCGGCCCGTGACGTTGCGCAACGCGGTCACCAGATCGTTCAGCGACGTCCCCACGCCTGTGCCGAGCTGGTAAACGCCGGAGACGCGAGAATCGATCGCGCGCAGAATTCCATCGGCGAGGTCTTCGGAGAAGATATAGTCGCGCGTCTGAGAACCGTCGCCATAGATGGTCAGCGTTTCGCCCTTGATGATTTGACGAATGAAAGTCGCGACGACGCTGCCCTTGTGAAATGAGCGCGGCCCGTAAACGTTGGAGAATCTCAGCGACACGCCGTCAAATCCATAGGCTCCGGAGAAAGCCGACACATAGCCTTCGACGGCGAGCTTCGAAGCGCCGTAGGGGGCGGTCGGGCGCGGCGTCATCTCTTCATGCACCGGCGGATCGACCTCGCCCATGATGGCGCCGCCGGTTGACGCGTTCACCACGCGGCGCACCCCGTTCACGCGCATGCGCTGGAGCAGATTGAACGAGCCGGCGACATTGTAGTCGAAATTCTTTTCCGGGTTCTCGATGCTGTCCATGACCCGGGTGTCGGCCGCCAGGTGTACGACGGCGTCAACGTCTTCGAGCGCCGCGTCGACCGCTTGGACCTCGCGGATATCGCCTTCAATGAACTCGACGTCGAACTCGTCGATCCATTCGCGCTGACCCAGCGACAGATTGTCGATGACGCGCACCTGATAGCGCCCAGAATCCAGCAGGCGCGGGATCAGATTGCATCCAACAAACCCACAGCCTCCAGTAATAAGAATCCGTTCCATAAACCTGTCCCTCAAGCCGCGGCCCGACCGAAAACTCCGGCCAGGTCAGCGAAAATCACTCACTGCATACACAATGTTGTCTTGTGGTCCAACAGCGTATGCGGAGCCTCGCGCGCGGCCCGCACGTGGCGAATAATTCATCGGTTCGCGGGACGTGTCCTGCGTCGTCCAACTTCATGGGCGACGGGTTTGATGCTAGGCGTTGAGCCGCGTTCATTGGCGCATTCCGGCGATGCGCCCCAGCGCGCCGGATCTGATCACGGCTGGCATTGAGGCCCATGAAATGACGACAGTTTTGGTGACCGGCGGTGCAGGATTTGTTGGAGCCCATATCTGTAAGGCGCTCGCGGCGCGAGGGGATCGGCCGGTCGTCTTCGACAACCTGTCCGCCGGCCATGAGCACGCGGTCAGATGGGGCCCGCTGGTGCGCGGGGACATCCGGTCGGCGCCCGACCTGGATCGCGCCTTCGCCGAGCACCGCCCTGACGCGGTCATTCACTTCGCGGCGAATATCGAGGTCGGTGAAGGACAGCGTCTGCCGCTCAGGTTCTGGGACAATAATGTCGCCGGCGTCGTCAGCCTGCTGGCCGCGATGGAGCGGGCCGGAGTCGCGCCGCTTGTTTTCTCGTCGACCTGCGCGGTTTACGGCGAACCTGATAGTGTTCCGATTACGGAGAGCGAGAGTTTGAAGCCGGTCAGCGTGTACGGTCGCACCAAGCTCGCCGTCGAACAGCTCCTGGCCGATGTCGCCTCTGTCGGCGGCGTTCGCTATGCGGCGCTGAGATATTTCAACGCCGCCGGCGCAAGCCCGGACGGCGAGATCGGCGAAGAGCACGATCCGGAGACCCACCTTATCCCCAATGCGCTCAAGGCGGCCGCCGGCATTGGCGGGCGGATGAAGCTGTTCGGGACCGATTACGACACCCGGGACGGCACCTGCATCCGTGATTACGTGCATGTGATGGATCTCGCCGACGCCCACCTCGCCGCCTTGGACCTGCTGTTGAGCGGGACGCGGGCGCTTACGGCGAATCTGGGCACCGGTCACGGCGCGTCGGTGCTGGAGGTGTTGCGCGCGGTGGAGTCGGTCACCGGCTTGGCGCCGCCCTATGACGTTCATCCGCGCCGGGACGGAGACGCCCCCATACTCTCAGCCGATCTCACCCATGCGCGCGCGGTGCTGGGATTTGAGCCCAAGCGTTCGGACATCGAGACGATCATCACCGATGCGTGGCGTTTTCATAAGCGCGCCTGGGGCGTGTGAGCCGGCGCCGGCTATTTTTGCGCAGCAAGGCCAAGGCGGGCGCAGAGCGCATCGTGGACTGTGATGATCTCGCCATGGCTCAGAGCCGTCTCCAGCTCCTCGGCGTTGAGCGGATGGATGTCAGCCGCCTCCAAATCCTGCTCGCCCCGCGCCTGGCGGCGGCGCGCACCCTGGGCGAGGAAGAAATAACCCCAGCCCAGGCCGAAATTCGAATGCATGCTGAACCGGCCGAGCGGGATGACGCTGTCGGCGGCATATCCCGTCTCTTCGACCAGCTCGCGCAAGGCGGTCTTCGCCGGATCTTCGCCGGTTTCGACATGGCCGCCGGGAAAGCTGAACGCGAAACGCTGGGGGCCCTGGCGCCACTGGCGCAATAGGAGAACCTTGCCCGCCTCGTCCCGGGCGAAGACCAGAGCGAAATCCATCGCTTCGACGCGATGGAAATCATCGATGATCCGGCCGGCGCCGGTTTCGACCCGGTCGCAAGACACCCGAATCCAGGGCGGCGCCTCGTAAACCACCCGGCTTTCGAGCACGCGCCAAGGCTTTTCCGGTTCCTTCATGGCTGTCCGCCGGCGTCCCCGACAGCCTCGCAAATTGTATCGACCACCGGGCCGACCAGCTTGCGATCGCCTTCGGCCATCACCCGGATGACCGGCTCGGTGCCGGAGGCCCGGACCAGCACGCGGCCTTTTCCGTCAAGCTGGGCTTCGGCGTCGCTGATGGCGGCTTTCACCGCCTTGTCGCTGAGCGGGCGGGCGCCGGGTTTATAGCGCACATTCCTGAGTATCTGCGGCGCCGGCTCGAAGACGTTGAGCAGCTCGCTCGCCGGCTTGCCGCTCTCAACCACGAGCGCCAGGACCTGGAGCGCAGCAATGAGCGCATCGCCTGTGGTCGCAAAGTCGCGCAACACGATATGGCCGGACTGTTCGCCGCCGACATTGGCCGGCCCGGCGCGCATGGCTTCGACGACATAGCGGTCCCCGACCCGGGTGCGCTCCATGGCGATGCCATTGGCTTTGAGAACCTGCTCGAGACCCATATTGCTCATCACGGTGGTCACGATGCGGTCGCCGCCGAGCTTGCCGGCCTGCTTCCAGGCCAGGGCGATCAGTCCGATCAGCTGGTCGCCGTCGATGATCTTGCCGGTCTCATCGCACAAGATCACGCGATCGGCGTCGCCATCGAGCGCGATGCCCAGATCAGCGCGATATTTCTGGACCTGTTCGGAGAGCGATTGCGGGGCGACCGCGCCGCAATCCTCATTGATGTTGAAGCCGTTGGGCGCGTCATTGATCGGGATCACGTCGGCGCCGAGCTCCCAAAGCACGCGCGGCGCGACCTTGTAGGCGGCGCCGTTGGCGCAATCGACCACGATGCGAAGCCCTGACAGGCGCATCTGGCGGGGGAAGGTGGCTTTGACGATCTCCACATAGCGCGCCTGGGCGTCGTCGACCCGTTTGGCGCGGCCCATGTCTTCGGGTTTGGCCAGGGCGTCCGCCTGGGCGCCGTCGATCAGCGCCTCGATCTCCAGCTCGGCTTCATCGCTGAGCTTGAAGCCGTCCGGGCCGAACAGCTTGATGCCGTTGTCCTGAAACGGGTTGTGCGAGGCGGTGATCATCACGCCCAGATCGGCGCGCAATGACCGGGTCAGCGTGGCGACCGCCGGTGTGGGCACCGGGCCGAACAGGTTGACGTCCATGCCCGCGCTGGTGAAGCCGGCGGTCAGCGCGTTTTCCAGCATATAGCCTGAAAGGCGCGTGTCCTTGCCGATGACGACGGTGTGCCGCTCATCGTCGGAGCGCCTAAAAAAGCGGGCCGCCGCCATGCCGAGGCGAAGCGCGGTTTCGGCGGTCATGGCGCCGGCGTTGGTGCGGCCGCGAATGCCGTCAGTGCCGAAATATCGTTTAGCCATCATGATCTCCGGCTGGAAGGGAGAGGGTGGCGGTTATGCAGGATCGGCGCCTGCATGGCCATAGCGGCGGCCATGCGCCCAGAACGATCAGATCGCTTGAACTTTCGCCGCAAAAAGCTTGAATTAGAAGCGATGAGCGCCTCCGACAGCCCCCAATCTGAAGCCGAAGACCCGGTCGCCGCCGCGACCGAGCGTCTCGACGCCGCGATCGAACGCGTCTCGCAACGCCTGACGGCCTTGTCCCTGCGCGTCGATCACGCTGTTGGCGAAGCCGATGCGGCGCGTGACAATGATGCGGATCGCACCCGTCTGGCCGACGCGCTCGACGCCGCGCGGGCCCGGGAAGCGGACCTGCTGATCGCCATCGGAGAGGCTGAAGGCGCGTTGGATGCGGCGATCGCCGAGCTCGAACCTATGGTGAAGGCCTCAGAAGAGGGAGGCGCCGGGTGAGCAAGGTCACGATTTCGCTCAACGGCCGGCCTTTCACCATTGGCTGTGAAGAAGGCCAGCAGGCTTATCTGCGCGAGCTCGCCTCCCATCTCGACACCCATGTGCGCGGCCTGGCGGACCGGGTGGGTCAGATCGGCGATCTGCGGCTGCTGTTGATGGCTGCGCTGATCGTGGCGGATGAGTTGAAGGAAGCCCAGGGCCGCGAAGAGGCGATGGGCGATGAAATCACCGATCTGAAGGGACGGCTGTCTCAAAGCGAGGCGCGCCGCCGGGCCGATCGCGCCCGCGCGGCCGAGGCGATCATCGCCGCCGCCGAGCGTCTGGAGACGCTGGCGGACGGGCCCGGAGAGCCCCCATCTGGTGACGGCGCTTGAGCTTGCGTCCATCAGACCCCATCTTCGCCTGCGGCGGTGGCTGGAGCGTTCGTCAGGCCTTCTCAGCCCGGCGACCTTACATCTCTGTGAGGGAGCTGCCTCTGGCCGGGATCGTGGTCCCGGACACGCGGCGCCCACCTGGTTTTCCGGGTCATCAGGGTTGTAAACAGGCCAACGGCGCATTCGGCGCCGCCACACTCTTCCTGCATTCCCGATGCTGACCGGCTGGCGAAAATCACGTGCGCGCAAGCGGGCGAAGGCCGCGCGGGGCGCCGCTCACGCCAGTCTGCCGGACGCCGGCCGGCGTCTGGTGGAGAATTTCCCGGACGAGATATGGCCAGCGGTGAACGCGGTGGTGGCGGGCTATCGGCCGATCCATGACGAGATCGACCCGACGCCGTTGATGGAGACCTTCCACTGCGAACAGGCGCGTCTTGCACTGCCCTGCGTCGCCGCCCGCGGCGAGCCCCTGGTGTTTCGCGGCTGGGCGCCCGGGCAGGATTTGATCACAGGCGCTTTCAAGGTGGAGGAGCCGGAGCCGAGCGCCCCGGAGCTGCAGCCCCAGCTGATCCTCGCCCCCATGCTCGGTTTTGACGAGAAGGGCCGCCGGCTGGGCTATGGCGCTGGCTTTTACGACCGCACGATCCAGCGCCTGCGCGCCAGCGGCTCGGTGACTGTCGTGGGCCTCGCCTTCAGCGCACAGAAGCTCTCCCGGACGCCGACGGACCGCTACGACATGCCGGTCGACTGGGTGATCACGGAGGCCGAGGCCATTCGCTGTTAGGGCCGCCTGCGACAGAAATTGTAGCCATTCGTGACTTACTTGGGCCGCCGAAATCCCCTAAGGGCCTGCGCACGACAGATACTGACAGGAATGACACCGCCATGATGCCCTTCATTGATCTCGCCACGCAGCGCGAACGCATTCGCGAGCAGCTGGACGCGACCCTGTCCAAAATCATCAATGAAGGCCGCTATATTTTCGGTCCTGAGGTGACCGAATTGGAGACGCGCCTGGCCGAATTCGGTCAGGCTTCCCACGCGCTGACCTGCGCGAACGGCACCGATGCGATCTCTTTGCCGTTGATGGCCTGGGAGATCGGCCCGGGCGACGCGGTCTTCGTGCCGAGCTTCACATTCGCGTCCACCGCCGAAGTCGTCGCGCTCCTGGGCGCCACGCCTGTTTTTGTCGACATCCTGCCGGACACCTATTGCATGGATCCCGACAGCTTGGCCGCCTCGATCGAGTGGGCCAAGGGCGAGCCGGGCCTGACGCCGCGGGCGGTCATCGCAGTCGACCTGTTCGGCCAGCCGGCGGATTACCCGGCGATCTCAACGCTCGCCAGATCCAATGGCCTCAAGCTGATCGCGGACAGCGCCCAGGGATTTGGCTGCACCCTCAACGACCAGCATCCGGTCGCCTGGGCGGATATCGCCACCGTCAGCTTTTATCCGGCCAAGCCGCTGGGCTGCTACGGCGATGGCGGCGCCGTGCTCACCAATGACGACGAGCTCGCGCATCTCATCAAGTCGCTGCGCAATCATGGCGAGGGCGAAGCGCGCTACGCCTATGACCGCATCGGCATGAACTCCCGCTTGGATACGCTTCAGGCCGGTGTCCTTTTGGCCAAGCTCGATGTCTTCGCCGACGAGATCAATGGCCGCAATCGCGGCGCCGCGCTCTACCGGCGGGGATTGAGCAATGCGGTGAAGACGCCGGTGGTCATCGATGGCGGCGTTTCAGTGTGGGCGCAGTACACGATCGAGGTCGCGGACCGCGACGGCTTCCGCGCGAAACTGGGCGAAGCCGGCGTTCCGACCGCGGTCTACTATCCGGTCCCGATCCACGTGCAGCAGCCCTACGCGAAATACCCGCAGGCGCCCGGCGGTCTGCCGGCCACCGAAGCGGCGATGAGCCGGGTCGTGTCGCTGCCCATGGACGCCTATCTGGAATCCGGCCGCGGCGCTCAAGTGGTTGAGGCGGTGCGAAACGCCCTATGACCGCGACGGCCGATATCGCGGTCCTGATCGTCGCCTATCGCAGCCGAGACACGCTGCCGCGCGTTCTTGAGGCGCTCCAGGCGCAGACAATGGCGCCGGCGCGGGCGTTGGTGCTGGAGAATGGCTCGCCGCCCGGCGAAGCGATCGACAGCGCGCTGGTCAACGGGCGCGCGGAGCTGATCATCAGCGAAGAGAATCTGGGGTTTGCGGCGGGCAATAACCGGCTGGCCGCAATGGTCGATCAGAGCTGGATTTTCCTGCTCAATCCAGACGCCTTCCCGGAGCCGGACCTGATCGAGCGCCTCAACGAGGCGATCGAACGGTATCCGGACGTCGCCCTGTTCGGCTGCACTCAGACGGCGGACGGCGCGCCCGGCGTGCTTGACGGCGTCGGCGATGTCTACCACTTCACCGGCCTGCCTTACCGGGCGGGCTATGGACGCCGCCAGGCGCCGCCGCCGGACGGCGAAGTCTTCGGCCCCTGCGGCGCCGCGGCCCTGATCCGGCGCGACGTGTTTGAAACGCTGGGCGGGTTCGACGAAGACTTTTTCTGTTATGTCGAGGATGTGGATCTCGCCTTTCGGGCGCGGCTGCTGGGCCATCGCTGCATTCAGCTCAATGGCGCACGCGTCGCCCACAAGGGCTACGCGTCCTCTGGCCGCCGCTCGGAATTCGCCGCCTATCATGGCGCGCGCAACCGGTTTTGGACGTTTTTCAAGAATGTTCCCGGATGGCTGTTGTGGGCCCTGGCGCCGGTGCACCTCATCGTGACGGCTCTGCTTTGGCTGTCCGCCGCGCGGTTCGGCCTGTTCGGCGCATTCGGCCGCGCCATGCGCGACGCGGTCGCCGCCTGGCCCCGCCTGATGGAGAAGCGCCGCCATACCCAGGCCGCGCGATGCATTTCGACCTGGCGGGCGGCGCGCATGATGAGCTGGAACCCGGCGCGTTTGATCACCCGCGCGGCCGATGTGCGGCCGCTTCGGCCCGATCCTTGAAGACCTCTCGCGGCTAGTCGAGGCGGTCGATCTCCGCTTCGATCTTCGCCCACCAATAGTCGATCGACAGGCGGCGAATGACTTCCTCGCGCCTGTCGCCATGCCAGCGCGTCCACATTTCGCGGCCCTGTTCGAGCATGTCGGAGTTCAAAGCGTCTTCACGCCAGTCGTCGACAAATAGGACAGGCATCTCTTCATAGGCCGGCGCCAAAGCGCTGCGGCGGATGATCGGAATGCACCCGCAGAGCATCGCCTGCCAGGCTTTCGGCGAGGGATCCAGGCCGCCGCCTTCCACGCAGAGCGCGAATGCATAACTCTGCAGCAAGTCCTCAAAGGCGGCGGGTGCGATCTCCTCGGTTCGAGCATCGGCGAAGTCCGACCAGGCATGCGCCGCGAGATCGCTGACCCGCCGGCGCGGCTCCCATTGCTCGCCGCTGCGGACCCTGTGGGCGCACAACACCCGGAAACGCCGTTGATCCAGTCCGGGGCAATCAGGAATGCGCACGCCGTGCGGCGCTTCACCGTCGGGAAAGACCAGCCCCAACGGCATGGGCCTGAATTTCCGGCTCGTGACCGCGTCGAGATTTTCACAGAACCAGGCCGAGACCATCGGGCTGGCCAGCGTGGTTTCGATCACGCGCCGGATCTCGGGGCCGAAGGGCGGCCATCGCCTGTCGATCTGGTTTGGGATGGTGAGATCTTCAGAGCCGGTGATCAAGACGATCCGCCGTTGCAGTTTGGGCAGAATTTCGCAGCCCCAATGCAGCAGCGCGTCGGGGTGCCGCATGGAAATGAAGATGGTTCGAGGATGCGCGTGCGTGGTCCGCTTGAACAGTCCGATGCTCGACCGTCCTTCAATCCGGCCGCCGCTGAGCACCACCCAATCGCACTTGGCGGCGACGCCCGTGAATCGTTTCGCCTCCAGATCGGGACCCTTGGGAAATAGGCGCGTCGTCAGAGGGTGGAAACGCCGGTCAGAGGGCATGGGTCTGGAGTTGCTTTAGAAGCGCGGCGGCCGGTTCCGGCGGCGGCTCGCTATCCTCGGCCTGGTTGCGGCGCAACGCGCCGGCGAACAGAGCGGCGCCGCCGCTGTCATCCAGTCCGAGAGCGCGAGTCGCCTTCGCCATCGCCGCTCGGACCTCCTCCTCGGAAGCCGAAAAGTCGATCAGCGGAAAGGGCCGTTGCTGATACCAATCGAGCAGGCGCCGATTATATGTCTCCCAAAGCTGCACGCCCGCTTCAATCGCCATTCCGTTGCGGGCGTTCAGCGAGCGGGCCACCTCCAGAGGGTGCCGGAAAACGCCCACCAGTTTCGCGGCCGGCAAGACGTCCAGCCAGCCCTGAAGCACCAGAACCGTGCGCGGGTCCTTAAAACCCCAGAGCGGCTGACCGCGCCGGGATTCGATGAATAAGTCGCGCACAGCCAGGTGAAGCTTGCCCCATTCCACCTGCTCGGGCGGGTCGAACCAGTCGCCGCCATTTTTCTGAAGCAAGTCGTTGTGCATGTATAGGATCGAGGCCGCTTCCTGCAGGCCGGAGCGGTTGTGCGTGAAGCCCTGGTCGAGGACCTCGCCGAGATAAAGGCCGGCTTGCCTGAGCACCCCGGTCAGGGCGCTGGTTCCGCTTCGATGCATGCCAAGGATGATGATCGGCGGCTGTATAGACACAAAAAACCCGTTTCAAGACAAACGCATGATGAGGCGAATATGAGAATTTGCGGCGAGCGTGTCAAAGCGCGCGAGCGCGCCTGTCTGAAGACCGTCATCGCCGCCGGCCGGGCGGTCTCGGATCAAGGATTGGCGGCGCGCCGGCGGCGGCCGCGGCCCGGTCCGCCACCTGTGTGACGGCAGGCCGCAGCGCCTTGTGTTGGCAAGGCGTTTCACCGGTCCTAGAACGCGCGTTCAAGGAAAAAAGGCGTGCACGTTCATGGGCGCAGTCAGCGTAGAAACCATCCAATCGGTCAAGCATTACACCGACCGTCTGTTCGCCTTCCGCGTCAGCCGGCCGCAAAGCTTCCGCTTCCGGTCCGGCGAATTCGTCATGCTGGGGCTCAAGGTGGACGGCAAACCGCTGCTTCGCGCCTACTCCGTCGCCAGTCCGAGCTGGGATGAGGAACTTGAGTTCTTCTCCATCAAGGTTCCCAACGGTCCCTTGACCTCGCGGCTTCAGCACATCCAGCCCGGCGACGAAATTCTGCTGGGCACGAAGGCGGTCGGCACGCTGGTCCTCGACGCCTTGCTGCCCGGCAAGCGGCTTTATCTATTGTCCACCGGGACGGGGATTGCGCCCTTCGCCTCCATCATCCGCGACCCGGACACTTATGAGCGCTATGAGCAAGTCATCCTGACCCATACCTGCCGCGAGGTCGCCGAACTCGCCTATGGTCAGGAATTGGTCGCCGCCGTACGCGAAGATCCGCTGGTCGGCGAATTTGTCGGTGACAAGCTGGTCTACTACCCGTCGGTCACGCGCGAACCCTTCGAGCGCCAAGGCCGGATCACCAAGCTCATGGATGACGGCGTGATCTATGAGGAGCTGGCCGTGCCGGCGCTCAATCCGGAGACCGACCGCGTGATGATCTGCGGCTCCATGGATATGCTCGAAGACTGCAAGGCCCGGTGCGAACAGGCCGGTCTCACCGAAGGCTCGAACGCCCGCCCCGCCGAGTTCGTCATTGAGAAGGCCTTCGTCGGTTAAGGCGGCGCGCCGCAGCCTGCTGCCGCCGGCGTGGCGCGCCCCGACGGCGCGCGCTATATCCGCAGCCAAGCGGAGAGGTCAGCGATGCGCATCGGATTTTTGGGCGACGTGGTCGGCAAGACGGGCCGGGAAGGGATCATTGATCATCTGCCCGGTCTGCGCGACCGACACAGCCTTGATTTCGTCATTGTCAATGCGGAGAACGCGGCGGGCGGCTTCGGCATCACCGAACGCACCGCCAACGAGCTCTATGACGCAGGCGCGGACGTTCTCACGCTTGGCAATCACGCATGGGATCAGAATGAGGCGCTGACCTATATCGAGCGCGAACCGCGCTTATTGCGCCCGGTCAATTATCCGGAAGGCGCAGCGCCCGGACGCGGCGCGTCGCTGTATGATTTGCCGGACGGGCGCCGAATCCTGGTCATGAATGTGATGCTGCGCCTTTACATGCAGCCGCTGGAAGACCCATTTGCGGCGGTCGACCGGGAATTGAACGCGGCGCCGCTGGGCGCGGTGGCGGACGCCATCGTCGTCGACATGCATGGCGAAGCGACGAGCGAGAAAATGGCCATGGGCGTTTACTGCGACGGCCGGGCGAGCCTTGTCGTGGGCACGCACACCCATGTGCCGACGGCGGATCACCGCATCCTGGCGGGCGGCACCGCCTATCAGACCGATGCGGGCATGTGCGGCGACTATGATTCCGTCATCGGGATGGACAAGGAAGAACCGCTTAACCGCTTCGTGACCCATATGCGCTCGTCACGCTTCCAGCCGGCCACCGGCGAGTCGACCGTGTGCGGTCTCATCATCGAAACCGACGATTCCACCGGCCTGGCGACCTCCTGCGAGCCTGTGCGGGTCGGCGGGGTCCTGGCGCCGGCCGAATAGGCCATGGCCCCTCCGCCTGATCGTCTCTCGCGCATCGGCTTCGGCGTCTCCGGCGCCCATGGCACGCCGCTTGTCTCGCGTGAGCAGACCGTGCGCCTGATCGAGCAGGCGGTCGATCTGGGAATCACGGCGTTCGACACCGCCCCGGCTTACGGCGCCGGCGAAGCGGAGCGGCGTTTGGCGGCCGCCCTGCGGCGGCTGGATCGGGACCGGTTGCACATCTCCACCAAGGCGGGATTGTTCAGCTTCGGCCTGGCCGGCCGGCGCCGCGATTTCCGGCCGGACGCGATTGAGGCGAGCCTTCTGACCAGCCTGGACCGCCTGGGCGTAGAGGGCGTCGACACGCTCTTCCTGCACGGAGCCTCCGCCCAGGAATGGACGCCGGCGCTTCTCCGGCGGTTGCGGGATCTGAAATCGGCCGGGGCTTTCCGGCGCTTGGGCGCCGCCGGGCGCGGCGCGGAGCTGGATGCGGCGATCGCCACCGACATGCTCGACGCCGTCATGGCGCCCGTGCATCCCTTCCTGTCAGACGCCGAAGAGGACCGGTTGGGACGCATCGAAGACGCGGGCTTGTCGCTCTTCGCCATTGAAACCTCCGGCGACGCGCCGGCGCCGTTCCGACTGCCCCGCAGCGGCCCGGACCTTTATGCCTGCGCCAAGCGTTTGCGGGCGACGCCGGGGCGCGGCCGGGTCCCGGCGGCGGCCGGGCTGTCGGCGGCGCTGGCGCGGCCTATGGTCAAGTGCGCGTTCATGACGACCACCCGCCCGCGGCATCTGGCGTCCAACGCGGCGCGCGCCTAGCTCGCGCGCGAGCTCCGCTGAGCGTCCTTCCAGGCGCGGAACCAGTCGGCGAAGGCGGAGACGCCGTCCGTCAGGGAGGTGCGCGGCGTCGGGCCATAGGCGGCCTGAAGCCGGCTGGTGTCGGCCCAGGTGTTCGAAACATCGCCCGGCTGGGCGTCGATCAGGTGCGTGACGGCGTTCACGCCCAGCGCGGCTTCCAGGGCCGTGACCAACGCCAAGGTGTCCACCGGCGAGGATCCACCGATGTTGAACACCCGGTCTCCCGGCCCGGGCGCGTCCTGCGTGACCGCCAGCAAGACCGGCACGATATCGGCGATGAATGTGAAGTCGCGCCGATTGCGGCCGTGATTGAACAGGCTGATGGGCGCGCCTTGAAGCATTTTCTCGGCGAAGGAGAAATACGCCATGTCCGGCCGGCCCCACGGACCGTAGACGGTGAAAAACCGCAAGCCCGTCAGCGGGAGACCATAAAGATGCGCATAGGTGGCGCTCATCAGCTCGTCGGCGCGCTTGGTGGCGGCATATAGCGACACCGGACGATCGACCGGATCGGTTTCCTTGAACGCGCCTTCGCGCTCGCCATAGACCGAACTGGAAGACGCATAGACTAGATGCTTGAGGTCCGAGCCCAAGGCGCGGCCCGCCTCCAGCACCGACAAATGGCCGCTGATATTGGAATGGGTGTAGGCGAACGGATTTTCCAAGGAGTGCCGGACGCCGGCCTGGGCCGCCAGGTGCAGAATGCGCTCCGGGCGAACACTTAAGGTCAGCGCCTTGAACGCCTCCGCCTCGGCCAGGTCGAGCAGTTCAAACCGGAACCCGTCCAGGCGCTCCAGCTCCGCCAGACGCGCCTGCTTCAAGCGCACGTCATAATAGTCGGTCAGGCAGTCGACGCCGACGACAGGGACGCCGCGCTGCAGGAAGGCTCGCGCGGTGTGAAAGCCGATGAATCCGGCTGCGCCTGTGACCAGCACCGTCATGCGTGCGCCCGCCCCTTCGGGTTTCAATGCGGCGCGCACATTGCCCGCAAAGCTGTTGATTTGTCACGCCGTGCGCTGCGTTGAGCGCGTCAAACCCTGCAATGGCGCGCCGGATGTTGCACCCGGGCCCCGGTCAGGGCGAGGGCCCGACCTTCGTGAGATATCGAACAATGACAAGCCGCCGCATCGCCGAGGGGAGCGCCTTCGGCGTGAATAACCGACCGGGCGTGCGAACTGGCGCCTTGGCTCAGGGCCTGTCCGAGGTTCCAGGTTTAGGGCGGCTCGTCAGCTTTGGAGCGGCGCTGGGCGAATTGCGCGCACCCTGACACGGGTGCGGAGGTCTTGCCCCGCCGGATGCGGTTTCGGTCAAAACGACGCCTTGCGCCAGGAGTGACTCGCGGCACACTGGTGCAGTGCAGCACTCCAGCCAAAGGTCGGTCACATGAAAGCGGACACCCCTCGCGCCCTGCTCTTGGAGAATGTCCATCCCGACGCCGATGGCGCGCTGCAGGCTCTTGGGCCGATTGCGGTCAATCGACTGGCTGGATCACCGGAGCGCGCGCTTCTGGAGCGTGAGATTAAAAGCGCCGATGTTTTGGGCATACGCTCGCGCACCCAGGTGGACGCGGGTCTGCTCGACGCGGCGAACCAGCTGCAGGCGGTGGGGTGTTTCTGCATCGGCACCAATCAGGTCGATCTCACCGCAGCGGCCCAGCGCGGCGTTCCGGTGTTCAACGCGCCTTTCGCCAACACGCGCTCGGTGGCGGAATTGACCATGGCGAGCATCGTCATGCTGATGCGCCGCATCCCGGAGAAGATGTTCTCAATCGCTGACGGCGGCTGGTTGAAGACGGCCGACGGCGCCAATGAGGTGCGCAAGAAGAAGCTGGGCATTGTCGGCTACGGCAATATCGGCGCTCAGCTTTCGGTGCTGGCGTCCGCTTTCGGCATGCATGTGCACTTCTTCGACATCGAGCCCAAACTCGCTCATGGCAATGCGAGGGCGATGGATTCGCTCGAGGCGCTGTTGGCCGAGTGCGACGTCGTCACCCTTCATGTGCCTTCCACGCCGCGGACGAAGAATCTGATCACCCGCAAGCGCATCGCCGCGATGAAGCCGGGCGCTTATCTGATCAATCAGGCCCGGGGCGATCTCGTCGATGTCGATGCGCTGGCCGACGCCCTGCGGTCCGGACATCTCGCGGGGGCGGCGGTCGACGTCTTCCCCGTCGAGCCCAAGAGCAAGGATGAGGCGTTCTCCAGTCCGCTGCAGGGCTGCCCGAATGTCATCCTGACCCCGCATATCGGCGGCTCGACCGCCGAAGCGCAGCAGGCGATCGGGCTCGACGCCGCGACCAAGCTTGCGAAATATCTCTTTGAAGGCGCCACCAGCTTTGCGGTGAACTTCCCGCAGGTCGAGCCGGGACCCATTGAGGCGGGACAGGCGCGCATTGTGGTGCCGCACGAGAACCGCCCCGGCTTTTTGAAGCGGCTCAATGATTTGGCCGATCGCGGCGGATTGAACGTCGCCGCCCAGTATCTGAAGACCGAGGGGGATCTTGGCTATGCCGTCACCGATCTTGAAGGCCCGCTTCCCGACGGCTTCATCGAGCATGTCGGTGCGCTGGACGGCGCCATCCGCGCGCGCCTGATTGCAGGATGAGCGCCTAGTCCAGACCCGAGCGCCCTGTGGCCTTCCAGTCCGCCAGGAAGGCGGCGAGCCCTTTGTCCGTCAATGCGTGCGAGACCATCTGGTCGAAGACTTTCGGCGGAATGGTCGCAGCGTCGCACCCCGCCAATGCGGCGGCTTCCACATGGGCCGGACCGCGCAGCGAGGCGGCGAGGATTTCAGTTTCGTATCCGTACTGATCGTATATCGCGCGGATGTCTTCCAGCAGACCGATCCCGTCCCCGCCGGCATCCTCGATCCGGCCGACGAAAGGCGAGATATAGCTGGCGCCCGCCTTGGCGGCGAGCAGCGCCTGATTGGCGGAAAAGCACAGCGTCACATTGGTCTGCAGGCCCTCTTCGGCGAAGCGGCGGCAGGCGATCAGGCCGTCGCCCGTCAGCGGCAGCTTGATGACGACATTCGGGGCGATCTCCGCCAGGCGGCGGCCTTCGGCGATCATGCCGTCCGTGTCGGTGGCGACGACTTCGGCGCTGACCGGTCCGTCTACCGCGTCGCAAATCTCCGCGATGCGATCAAAGACCGCCGCGCCGGCCTTGGCGATCAAAGACGGGTTCGTCGTCACCCCGTCCACGAGTCCGGCGTCGAGGCGCGCGGTGATGGCGTCGATTTCGGCGGTGTCGAGAAAGATCTGCATGGTGTCATCCCGGCCAGTCGTCAGCATTCTGCGCCGCTATAGAGTATTTTCGTTACGAATTCACACCGCGCAGCTGCAGGCGCATCCGGCAAGCCCGCCTTGACCGCGGAATGGCGCGCGCCTAACCGCAGCGTCATGGACCGCTTTCTGACCCCGCACGCTGACGGCCGACCGCAGGTCATGGGCGTCGTCAACGTCACGCCGGATAGTTTCTCTGACGGGGGACGCTTTGTTGAGACCGATGCGGCGTGCGATCACGCGCTGGCCCTTCTAAACGCCGGCGCGGATTGGCTGGATATCGGCGGTGAGAGCACGCGCCCGGGCGCGGAGCCGGTCAGCGAAGCAGATGAGCTGGCCCGTGTGATCCCGGTGATCGAGGCGATCAGGGGCGCGCGGCCGGAGGCGCGCCTGTCCATCGACACCATGAAGCCCGGCGTCGCCCGCGCTGCGGTCAGGGCGGGCGCGGCCATGTGGAATGACGTCAACGCTTTGCGCGCTGACGGCGCGCGGGCGGCGGCGGCGGAGCTCGATTGCCTGGTCTGCCTGATGCACATGCAGGGCGAGCCGCGCACCATGCAGGCCGATCCGCATTATCAGGACGTCGTCACCGACGTGGCGCGCATGCTCGGTCAGCAGGTCGGGGCGGTCTTGTCCGCCGGTGTGGCGCGAGAGCGGGTGTTGATCGATCCGGGTATCGGCTTCGGCAAGACGCTGGCGCACAATCTCGCTTTGATGGCCTGCCTTGATCATCTGACCGGCTTGGGATTTCCGGTGCTGTTCGGCGCGTCCCGCAAGCGCTTCATCCAGGGCGTGGATGAAAGCGCGGTCGAAGCGTCGGACCGCCTCGGCGGCAGCCTGGCGGCGGCGCTGCACGCGGCGCGGGCCGGTTGCGCGATCGTGCGTGTTCATGATGTGCGCGAGACGGTTCAGGCGCTCAAAGTCCAGGCCGCCATCGCCCAGGCGGGCGGGATCGCCTAATCCCAAAATCTCCACCACGGCGCGTCCGGCTCCGCCGGATCCGGTTCGGCCAGGCCCAGCCATTCGCTGACCGCGGCGATCGCCGGGTCCAGATAGGCCCAGGCCGGAATCCAGCTTTCAATCAAGGCGTCCCCGGCCGGCCAAAAGACCGACGCGATGAACTCGCCCGACACAAGCGTCACCATGAGTGTGAGGATCGGCTTGAACAGATTAATCACGAATTTCATCGGCCCCTCCCTTGTTTCGGGACGCCGTCACTAGGCCTGCGGGCGCTTGAACGCGGCTTGAACCGAATGCGGCCGATCTGAGGCGGGCGGGACGGCGGCTTGGCGGGCCTTAAGAACTGGCGCAATGCTTTGAACTGAGTTTTGGTGAGCGCCCGCCATGCCTGTCGTCAGACACCGATTGACCGCAAACGGTTTGACCCATCATGTCGTCGATACGACGCCGGAGGCTCGAATAAAGGGTATCGTCGCCTGCCTGCACGGCTTTCCGGACGATCACCGCGTCTGGGATGCGATCACGCCCCTGATCACTGCGGCGGGCTATCGTGTGATCGCGCCGGATCTGCGCGGCTTCGGCATGACCGGCATGGCGGACCGGACGGGCGGTTATGACTTGTTCACCGGGGCCATGCCGGACGTGGCGGCGATCATGGACCAGCTCGGCCTCGAGCGCGCCCACCTGGTCGGCCATGATTTCGGCGCGGCGCTCGCCTGGCTGCTGGCGGCCCAGCATGGCGATCGGTTCACCACGCTGACCGCGCTGGCGGTGGGCCATCAACGCTCCTTTTTGCGCGCGCGCCTTAGTCCGGCCCAGATGCGGATGAGCCGCTATATTCTCTGGCACCAGCTTCCCGGGCTGTGTGAGTGGGCCTATCGCCGACGGGACTGGGCCTGGTTCCGGCGCCACTGGGTCGGTCATCCCGACATTGACGGCGCCATCGAAAATCTCTCGCGCCCCGGCCGCCTGACCGCCGGGCTGAACTGGTATCGCGCCAATATCTCCTTGGCCCGGATGGTGATGAGCCGGAAGCCGGGCGCATTCGGCGAAGAGATCGTCCGCATCCCGGCCTTGGGGGTCTGGAGCGAAAAAGACCGCTATCTCGGTGAAGCGCAAATGACCGGCAGCGCCGACTTCATCGACGCGCCCTGGCGCTATGAGCGGCTCGATGATCTGGGCCACTGGATGCAGGCCGAAGCCCCCGAGCGCGTGGCGGCCCTGATGCTGGAGCACTGGCGCACCCACGATTTATAAGCGATATTTCAAGAGCTTGGAGGCGATCTCAGCCAGATCAGGCCGGGTGAGGGGACGCCGCGCCTGAGGATCGGAGTTGAAGCAGGACAGGCCGTCTGGCGTCCCCGACAGGATTCGAACCTGTGGCCCTCAGATTAGGAATCTGATGCTCTATCCAGCTGAGCTACGGGGACGCGCCAGATACCCCTATCAGGTCCTGTTTCGCAGTGAAAGCAGGGCCGCGTGCGGTGATGTCACAGCGCGGGCCGGTCAGCCCGGAAACATGGTTTCGACCGCGCGCAGCGCTTCGGCGGTGATCGCTTCATCGGACAAATCATCCAGCGCATCCGCGGCGCGTCCGGCCGTGAAGCCGAGCAGGACGGGTTCACCTATCACCTTGTAAAGATTAAACCATCCGGAAAACCGGCCGGGCTCGCGCGCCATGAAGCCGAAGCCGTCCATCTCCGCCGGCCAGAAGGCGGCGTCGAATTTGAGATAGACCTTGTCCAACAAACCCATGCCCAGCCGGTCGATCGCCGCCTGCTTGCCGGCCGGCAAGCCGGGCTCGAACGCGATCGCGCCAGCCTTCAGCACGCCTAAAGGCACGGTTAAAAGGATGCAGGATGCGGTGATGCTCTCTGTTGTTGCGGTGAGGATTTCGGCGCCGGCCCCGGTCCAGCTCACGGCGTCGACCGGCCTTCCCAGCCGCACCGGGTAATCGCCGGCCAGGGCGGGGAGAATTTGATCATAGCCGCCGGGGAAGACGGCCTCGTCTCCCGGGAATGAATCGCTCATCTCCAGCGCGGCGGGATCAAGGTCGTCCATGTCCGCCGCGAAGCCCAATTCATAATCGAGCGTGTGGCGGAACGCCCGCGGCAGGAAGAGATAGCGCCGCCGGCGCCCTTCGGCGTCATAGACCCGCATGCGCCGCCATTGCGTGACCGCGCGCTGCGCCCCGACCTGATCGGCGAGCGCGGTGAGCGGGTTGCCGTCCACTCCGTGAATCCAGCTGGCCCCCAAATCCAGCGGCGCGCCCAGCGACCGGTCGGTCAGGACCCGTCCGCCGATGCGGTCGCGCGCCTCCAAGACGATGACCTCACGCCCCGCCTCGGACAGCGCCTGGGCGGCGGCCAAACCGGATGCGCCCGCGCCGATCACGACGATCGGTCCGGCGCCCGCGCTTGACCCGATCGCCAATATCTCCCGCGCCGCGCGCCGGCCGGACATCACCGCGCCATGCACGGTGGACGGCTTGTCCGGCTCGGTCGCTTCGCCGGCGAAAAAGACCCGATCGCCCACCGGCGCGCCGAGCGCCTTCCGGTCGTCGATGCGGGCGCCGCGCGCCAGAAAGGAATAGCTGCCCAGCGCCCAGGGGTCGTGGCGCCAGCGCGTGATCAACGCGCCGGTCAGCGCCGTCGGCGGTCCGCCGCGCGGAACGGTGCGAAAGGCCGGCAGAGCGACAGCACTGGTCAGCGCCGCGCCGGCGGCGAGAAGATGGCGGCGAGGCAGGGTCATGGGCGGTAGATTGGGCGGATCGGTCGGGTCCGGCAAGCGCCGGCCAGGCCCGCGGCGCGCCCAGGGGCCTGGTCGCGCCCGGCCCGCATCCCCTTGGCCGCGCGAAGCACAACCCTAAGAAAGTAGAAAGGAGCTATATGCCCCTGTGGTTTTGTTGAACGTATTCAGCCCAACGCACCGCCTGGTCCAGTTCCGGAGCCCGTCATGTCCGATCCCGCCCCGCTCAACGGCCTGCGACAAAGATTTCTGGCCAGCTATGCGGTCGCGCTTTGTCTCCTGGTCGCCGCGTCCCTGGTCGCCCATCTTTATATTGAGCGCACGCTGAATGACGAGCGCGAGGCGGCGCGCATGGTGAATATGAGCGGCGCCCAGCGCATGCTCAGCCAGCGCACCCTGGCGCTCAGCCAAAGCCTCAGCCAAACGCCCAACCCAAGCCAGGCCGAGCAATTGGCGGTGACGCTCAACCGTTTTCTCGCGGCCCATGGCGAGTTGCGCGCCTATGCGCTCACCCATCCCATGGCCGCAGATCTTCGTGCGGAGTTTCGAGCGGTGTTCATGGGCCCGGACGGGCTGGACGTGGCGGTCGAGCGCTTCGTGGCGCTGGCCGAACCTGCCGGGTCCGGGCCGCTCGAACAAGACGCGATGCGGGCGCTGGAGGCGATGGCGTATGGCGAGATGTTCGCCCGTCTCGACCGTGCAGTCGGGCTGTTCCAGCGTGATGCGGAAAACGGCCTGGCTTCGATCGCCTTTGCGCACATGCTGCAATTGGCGGTGATCGTGGCGGTGCTGCTCGGCGAGGCCCTGTTCATCTTCTGGCCGCTCATGCGCCGCCTGGTGCGGGCGGTGACGATCGAGATCGAAGCCCGCGAGCGCGCCGAAGACGCCCTTCGGGTCGAACAGGCTCTGGATGCGTCCAAGCAGCGCTTCGTTTCGCTGGTGCGCACCGATTTTCTCCAACCCATGGACCGGGTCGCCGACCATCTCGCCGACATGGAAGCGGGCGACCGCGCCGCCTGGCCCAGCCTTCACGCCGCCGCGACCCAGGAAGTCGCTCAGACCCGAAAGCGCGTGCGCGCCATGGTGGACTATTTCGACGACTGGCGGCGCAAATTCGGCGATGGCGCGAATGACGGCGACCGGCGCCGCGAGGCCGCGCGCGCCGGCCACGCCCCGGAGCGGGACGTCGCTTAAGGCTGTCGCCGGCCTCAGCTGATCTGAAAACGCCGCCGCACCGCGAGCGCGAACAGGAAGAGCAGGATGACCGAGAGGAGCGACTGAACTGTCGCCACGAATTTGACCGCGGTCCACCATCCCTGCCCAAGAGCGTGCGCCAGCTGGACGCGCCAGGGCGCGGAGGCGAGCCGGTCCTCCAAGCTGGCCTCAGACCGGCCCGGCGCAGCGGGTATCTCCGGCATCCCAGGACCCCACCACACGCCGAAAGGGCGGAAGGTCTGGCTCATCGAGAAATCAAGCGCCGGCCAGACATTCGCCGCCCATTCGGTGTCTTGCGCGGCGTGAGTGGTCTGCACAGTGACGGCGCTCGGCGCCAGGGCTGCGCCTTGCGGGAGTCCGGCGGCGTTCGCGACGGCCCAATAGAGCGCGGAAAACGCGACCATCATGACGGCGAGCGAAAAGAAGGGACGCGCGATGGATGCGCCGTAATTCGCGGTCAGGCCATAAAGCCCCGAGACGCGCTTCTCCCACCAGCGCGTCGATGGTCTGCGCATGCGCGCTTTAAGCTCGTAGCGGTAAAACCGTTGCTCGCGATCCTTGTCCGATTGCGCTTCCATGGCGAGTTTCAGGGTGCGAAAGCCGCTCGCCAGCGTACGCCATCGCGCCTCCCCGCCGCGCTCATGCGCGTTTTTGTCTTCGGCGGTGGAGTAGTCTTTTGCGCGTTGGAGACTTTGGTCGCGCCGGACGGCCGCTTTTGTGGCTTTCGCCGCGTCTTTGAAGACTCCGTCAGGCGAATTTGGATGGGGTTGGAGGGTGACGCCGCGCCAGAGCCTGACGATCCTGGACCAGACGGCGCGCCATCCGCGTTTGCTCCTGATCCGGTAGGGGTCGGTGAAGCGCACCATTCGCTCGAAGACGGCGCCGTCAAGAATGGCGAAGGCGCTGAAGCGCGCATTACTGAAGTCCGCGACCGCGCAAAAGCGCGCGCCCTCGAATGCGCCGTGTTGATCTTCGGCGTTCTCGGGCCATTCGCACTCTGAAAAGTCGGCGTAATCAAGGAAGGTGGCGGCGCGGAAATTGGTCTTGCCCGCAAAGGCGGCGCCGCGCTTCTTGCTCGTGTCGCCGAACATCGCCGGTCCCCTGAAGCGAGCCAGCTTGAAGCTGGCGAGACCGGAGAAGGTCGGCTGCTGGCTGCTGCGCCGCCCGAACATGAGCAGGCGGCCGTCGAAAGTTGCGCCCAGAAAGGAGGCGTCGTCTCCGAATGTCGCTGTCGCGAAATTCACATCGTCGCCGAAGGTCGCCTCGCGGAAATTGGCGCCGTTTGCGAATTTCGCCCCGATAAAGCGCGCCTTATCGCCGAATTTCGCGCTTTCGAAATTGGCGCGATCGCCGAATGAAGCCCCGCTGAAGGAGGCCTGATCGCCAAAAACAGACTTGGAGAAAGACAGCCTCGGGCCAAACTGCACGCTGCTGAACGACGCGTTATCGGCGAAACTCGATTGGCCGAATGATGTCGCTTCGCCAAAGACTGCATCGGTGAACGTCGCATGGTCGCCGAACTCAGCCTGATTCCACCAGGTCCGTGCGCCAAAGCTCGCTTCATTAAATTTCGCACGCGTTCCAAATCTTGTTTTGTAGAACATGGCGTGATCGCCGAAATGGGCGCGGCTCAGGTCCGCGTAATCGCCGAATTCGGTTCCGCTGAAGCCGGCGCGATCTCCAAAATGCGCATTTGAAAAATCTGTGAAGGATCCGAACGAAAGGCCAGATGTTCGAAATCCGGAAAGATGGGCGAGCGGCGCACTCAAATAGAGAATGTGTGCGTCACCGGCGTCATTGGGACCGTTAAGGGTCTGCAGAACAGGGCCGAGCCCTTTCGCGCGCGCGCCGGTCAGTAAGACCGGCGTGGGTTGGTGCTGGGATTGCGCCGCGCTGCGGGCCGCGCTCAGGCGGGCCAGGATCGCGCCGCCAAGAGGCGCGCTTGTCCGGGCCGCTTCCGCTGGTCCGTCGTTCCCGCGTCGTTCGAGCCCGTCAGAATGTTCCAGCGCCGCCCGGGTTTCGGGGCGATGGAGCACATGCCAAAGCACGCCGTCGCGCTCCACGAGAAAGCCCTGCGCCGCGAGTTCGTCATCTGTGAGCAGCCGCGGTGCGCCCGCCGTAATCCCGATCGACCACCGCCAATAGTCCTGGAGCGTACGTTTCCGGTCGGCAAACTCGCCGTCCGCGCCGACACGCTCAGAGCCCGGGAATTCGGCCGGGGCCCACCAGCGCTTGAGACGCTGAGCTTCACTGCGCTCGTCATAGTCGAGATCCCAGCCGGCGTCCGCCAGCCCGTCCCAGCTGAAATCCGCGGCCTCCCACATCGCCAGCCAGAGACGGTCGATCTCCGCTTTGAACGCCTCATTGCCCGCGTCGTCATCGCGGGACGGGGTTTTGGGACGATCCCGCCATGCTTGGAATGCGGCGTTCGCCGCCTCCCGCTTCGCCGTCGCCTCGTCAGTCATGCTTCCCCCCGAAAGCACTCATCCCCTCGCCTCAAACGTGTAAGATTGAGATGGCGGAGTCCAGAAGGAATCCGGCCCGGCGCGGGGATTGACCGTCTCCCCTCAGCGCGGCCGCGCCGGCGCGATCCGCCGGGCCGGCTCGCCGTCCTGCGACATCATCGCGCCTCACCTCCATTTCGCACGCCTGCAACCAAAGCGTCGCGGGGCTGTCATACGGCTTGACCATAACCCGGGATGACGCTGCGGGCGCCGCCTGCGGCGCGGCGCTCCGCGGGCAGGCTGCGGGGCGCCCTTGCCGGTCAAGCGCGGCCGTCCGGCCGCCGTGTCTTTCAGGGGGACGCATCATGAAACGCTTCGCATCCATTCTTTTAAGCGCCTCGGCGCTGGCGCTGGCCACAGCCGCCGCGCAGGCGGCCGAGATCACCGGCCGGGTCACGGAGGCCTCCGGCCAGGTGGGCCTGGAAGGCGCGCTCGTGCGCATCGTTGAAACCGGCCAGACGGTGGCGGCGGGCCGCGACGGCTCCTTCCGCTTCGCCTCGGTGCCGGCGGGCGAGTACACCATCGAGGTGAGTTATCTGGGCGCGGATGTGGAGACCCAGTCTGTGTCGCTGGCCAGCGACGACGCCACGGCGACCGTCGATTTCATGCTCGGCGCGGACGTGGCGGTCACGGATAATATCCTGATCGTCGGCCAGCGCGGCCAGCTGTTCGGCGCGATCAACCGCCAGCGCGCCGCGGACAATCTGCAAACCGTGCTGTCTTCCGACTTCGTCGATCGTCTGCCTGATGAAAACATCGCCGAAGCCGCGCGCCGCGCGGTCGGCGTCAACGTGCTCAACGACCAGGGCGAGGGCCGTTTCGTCTCTGTCCGCGGCATCGATCCCAATCTGAACACCACCACGGTCAACGGCGTGCGCCTGCCGTCGCCGGAATCGGATAATCGCCAGGTGCCGCTGGACGTGATCGACAGCGATGTCCTGTCCTCGATCGTCATCTCCAAGTCTTTGACCCCGGACATGCCGGGCGACACGATCGGCGGCAATATCGAGATCGAAACCCTGTCCGGCCTGGACCAGGACGAGCGCCTGCTGCAATTCCGGATCCGCGGCATCTATGCCGACATCGCGGAAGACTACGGTTATCGCGGCTCGGTCACTTTCGCCGACAATTTCTTGGACGGCCGTTTGGGCGTCGCCCTGTCCATCTCCGACCAGTCGCGTGATTTCGGCTCCGACAATGTGGAAGTGGACGGCACGTGGGACACCGGCGAAAGCGTCGCCTTCCCGGGCGAATATGAGCTGCGCGATTATATCATCACCCGGGAGCGGACCTCGGTGGTGTTCAATCTCGATTTCGACGCCAGCGAGAACACCGATCTCTACCTGCGCACCACCTTTTCGGAATTCTCCGACCAGGAATATCGCTCGCGGGTGGAGAACAAGTTCGAGGACGGCGAATATGATGACGCCGCCTCCGGCGGGACGCGCGCTCTGGTCAATGGCACGGCGAGCGATGAATTCGAGGTCGACCGCGACATCAAGGACCGTCTGGAGGAACAGACGATCTACGCGATCGCGGCGGGCGGCGAGACCTTCGCCGGGGCGTGGACCTTTGATTACCAGCTCTCCTACGCCTATGCGGAAGAGGCGGAGCCGGACCGGCTCGACACCGATTTTCGCGCCCAGTTCGACAGCGGCGCGTTCGGCGTTGATGTCAGCGACAGCCTGATCCCGCAGCTCATCTTCGGCGATGCGGCGTCTCAGAGCGCCTATTTCGACCCGGCCAATTATGAGTATGACGGCGCTGAATTCCTCAATGGCGTGGCCGAAGACGATGAGTGGGCCGGTCAGTTCAACCTGCGCCGCGATACCCGCTTCGGCCGGTATTACGGCTTCTGGCAGGCGGGCGTCAGCTATCGCATGCGGGAGAAATCCTATGACGCCGAGGTCCGCGTTTACGGCGACGGCTTTGGCGGCGGGCCGCTGACCCTGGCGACCGTCGGCCGCCAGGTCGACTTTTCGCTCGCCGAGATCGGCACGACGCCGGATCCGTTCGCGATCCGCGATCTGTTCAACACCAACCGCGCCGCCTTCGAGGCCGATTTCGACGCCGATGACAGCTTCCTGGCCAGCACGGTCGAGGACTATTCCGCCGAGGAAGACGTGCTCGCCGGCTATGTGATGGGTTCGGTCGACATCGATAATCTGCGCATCGTCGGCGGCGTGCGGGTCGAGGACACCCAATACGACGCCACCGGATTCCAGGTCGACGAAGACACCGTGGCCGCGGTCGCGATCACGTCGTCCAACGACTATACTGACTGGCTGCCGAGCGTGAATCTGCGCTACGAGCTGGCGGAGAATGTCATTCTGCGCGGGGCTTATTACGCCTCGATCTCCCGCCCGAACCTGGCCCAGGCGGCGCCGCGCGTGGTGATCGATGACGATGACGAAGCCGAAGCGGGCAATCCGGACCTCGATCGCCAGCAGGCGCAGAATTTCGATGCGGCGATCGAGTATTATCCCAACCGCGACTCGGTGATCGCGGGCGGGGTGTTTTACAAGTCGATCGACAATCTGATCGCTGAATTCATCGATTCCAGCCCGGCGCCGATCAATGGCGCGCCGATCAATGAATTGGCCACTTTCGCCAATATCGAAGAGGCCGACCTGTTGGGCTTTGAATTGAATTATCAGCAGGCGCTCACCAACCTGCCGGGTCTGTTCTCCAACCTGATCGTCGGCGCCAACTACACCTATGTGGATTCTGAGGCGACGCTGCCGGGCGGCCGAGAGGTCACCCTGCCTTTGCAGTCGGAGAATATCTACAATCTGATCCTGGGCTATGATGATGGCCGTCTGGATCTGCGCGCCGCCATCTCCTATCGCGACGATTATATCGACGCGCTGGGCGATGACGCCTCTGAAGACCGGATCGTGCTGGAGCACGCCCAGATCGACCTGTCGGCCAAATTCGACGTCACCGACAATCTTCGGGCCTATCTGGACTTCAAAAACATCAATGACGAGCCCTTCGTCGCAGCCTTCCGCGACGCGGGACGTGAGTTGAACAGCCAGTATGAGGAATATGGCTGGCAGGCCCAATTCGGCTTCCGCTACACCTTCGGCGGCTGAGCCGTCTGCGTAGCGCCCCCGGAAGCGCCGCTTCCGGGGGGCGAGGCGCTGCGTCTCAGCTGCAGATGGCGTCCCACGTCGTCCAATAGGTCGCGCCCTTGCCGCCGGCGTCCGCGACGATGCCGACGAAGGAGCCGCAATTATCGTTGCAGCCGATAACCGGACCGCCTTCGCTGGGATGGATTTCGGTCGGTCCCCAGTCGGCGCCGGCCGCCTCGACCTTCACGTCGAACAGGCCTGACAGGCCTGGGGTCTGAAGAATCTCCTGGGGGTCGGCCGAGGTGATCGTGCCGATCCAGTTGGAGTCCTGATGCGTGTAGGTCACCGACCATTTGGTCACCACCTTCGCGGTGTCGTTGTTCGGTGAGATATAGACCCAGAATTGAGCCCCTTTGCCTGCGGCGAGTTCGAGCGTTTTTGCGGCCATATAGTCCTCCATTGCGTGAAGCGCGCAATCTTAGTGAGAGTCCCGCACAGGTAGAAGAAAATAATTGCAAATCGGGAAAATCGCGGATGGCGGCGTGCTTCGCAGCCTGCTCGATGCAGGCTAGGCTGAAGGCGAGCGACGCAGAAAGGCCGCCCATGACCCAGGTAGACTTCATCTTCGATTTCGGCAGTCCCAACGCCTATTTGGCGCATCGCGCGATCCCGGGGATCGAAGAGCGCACCGGGGTCAAATTCCGCTACCTGCCCTGCCTTCTGGGCGGCATTTTCAAAGCGACCGGCAATCAGGCGCCGATGCTGGCCTTCGCGAACATCAAGAATAAGCTCGATTATGACCTGCTGGAGATCCAGCGCTTCATCGACGCCCACGAACTCAGAGAGTTCAAATTCAACCCGAACTTCCCGGTCAACACGCTGTTGATGATGCGGGGCGGGGCGGGTCTGGAGCTCGATGCGCCCGACAAGCTGGACGAATATTTCGAGACCGGCCTGCGCGCCATGTGGGAGGAGGAGAAAAATCTCAACGATCCCGCCGTGGTCCGCGAGGTGTTCGCCAACGCCGGGTTCGACGCCGAAGCGCTGTTCGCCCGCGCCGTCGAGCCGGAGGTCAAGCAACACCTCGCCGACAACACCGCCAAGGCGGTCGAGCGCGGCGCGTTCGGCGTTCCCACCTTTTATGTCGGCGACGAGATGTTCTTCGGCAAAGAGCGCCTGGGCCAGGTGGAGGCCGAGATTCTCCGGCAAGCCTCATGACCGGCGCCTGCGTCGTCATCGGCGCGGGCGACGCCACCGGCGGCGCCATCGCGCGGGCCTTCGCCCAGGAAGGCCTGACCGCATGCGTGGCGCGCCGGCCGCGTCACATGGATCAGCTGGACGCGCTGGCGGATCGCATCCGCAGCCAGGGGGGGCAGGCGGCGGCGTTCGGCGTGGATGCGCGCGATGAAGACGCCATGATCGCGCTCTTCGACCAGATCGAAGCCGATATCGGCCCCATCGAGGTGGCGGTCTTCAATATCGGCGCGAACGTCAATTTCCCGATTGAGGAGACGACCGCGCGCACCTATCGCAAAGTCTGGGAGATGGCGGCCTTCGCCGGCTTTTTGACCGGCCGCGAAGCGGCCCGGCGCATGATTCCGCGCCAACACGGCTCCATCTTCTTCACCGGCGCCACCGCGGCCCTGCGCGGCGGCAAGGGCTATAGCGCCTTCGCCGGCGCGAAGTTCGCGTTGCGCGCCTTGTCGCAATCCATGGCGCGGGAGCTGGGGCCGAAGAATATCCATGTCGCCCATATCGTGATCGACGGCGCGATCGACACCGACTTCATCGCTCAATTCGTCGAGGATATGGACGCCGCTCGCGCCGAAGACCGGCTGCTTTCACCCGACGCCATCGCGGCGAATTATGTCTGGCTGCACAAGCAGCCGCGCTCCGCCTGGACTCAGGAAGTCGATTTGCGCCCCTGGAAGGAGCACTGGTAGAGCCGCCTGCGCCCGGATTCTCTCCCGGTGGGTCATCGCGAGGCGGGCCGGCTCGGCCCCTTGGTGCGCGTCGTCGCCGCCAGAGACGGCGCGCCGGTCCTGATACACTACAATATGTGAAAGATGATCTGCGCACGCTTTTCAAACTCTGCGCTGTGGATTAGGTCAGGGTGCATGCGTCCGCAGCGTTACATATTAACATGGTTTGCCGCCGCCCTGGTGGCGATGCAGGCCTTGTGGTCGGGCCTGGCCGCGACCGCCTATGCGGCGGGCGTGGATGAGGCGCGCTTTTTATGCGCGCAACTCACCCTGCCGGCTGAAGCGCGCGCCCAGATCGCCGAATTGGCGGCTCTGGCCGGTGAAGACCCGGTTCATGACACACCGGTCGAGCCGGTCGACTGCGCCGCCTGCGCGCTGGGCCAGGCGCCGGCCTTGGCGGCCCAGCTTGTCCTCGCCGAGCGCACGGCGCTCGCGACCGGCCTTTCAGAACCGATGGTCGTAGGCGCTCTGACCGCCCGTCAACCGACTGGACCGCCGGTCGGCCTGCGCGCCCCGCCCGTTTCTTTCTGATCCTTCTTCGCGGGCTTTCAGCCCGGGCACGCGCCCGATGTCAGGGCCCGCGTGCGCCTTGATCAGATCGAACGGAAAACCGACTCATGAAATCCCTGCTTCTCGCCGGCGCGGCTGCGCTGGCCTTCGCCCCGCTCGCTGCTGCGAGCGAGGCCGCCGCGGACCATAACAAGCCGCGCTCGACCTGGACTGATGTCATCGTGGTGACCGGCTATGCCCGCGAGGCTGACGCCGACACGCTCCTCGTCGACCAGGCGCCCGCCATCGCGGCCGACGCCGCGGGCCTGGTGGCGCGCTTGCCGGGCGCAGCCTTGATCGATAATGGCGGCCTGTCCGGTCAGGTGCAGTATCGCGGCCTGTTCGGGCCCCGCGTCGCCATTCGCCTGGACGGCCAGGCCTTCGCGTCGGGCGGGCCCAACCTGATGGACCCGCCGCTGCACTATGCGCCCGCGCCGTTGCTGGAAAGCCTGGAAGTGACCCGAGGCCCCGCGCCGGTCAGTCAGGGTCCGGCCCTGACCGCCTCGGTCAACGCCGTGTTCAAGCGCATCGGCTACGCTGACGGCGCCGAGCCGGTCTTCAGCGCCGATCTCACCGCCATCGCGCGCAGCGTGGATGAAAGCTATGCCGTCGGCGGCGTGGCGGGCGCCGCGACCGAGCGCCAGCGCATCCAGATTCTCGCCTCCGTGGAGGACGGCGGCGACATCGAAACGCCGATAACGACCCTTAACGGGACCGGGCATAACCGTCTGGCCTACGGCGCCGGATACGGCTTTCGAGTCACCGATACGACTGAGTTCACGCTCGATTATCGCCGCCAGGAGGTGGATGACACGGGCAATCCGCCTTTCCCCATGGACATCCGCTTCATGGACACCTCCACGACGCGCGCCGGTCTGAATTCCAGGCTGGCCGGCTGGGATGTCTCGGCCATGGTCAGCCATGCCCGTGTCGACCATGCGATGAATAATTTCTCCCAGCGCCCGTCGCCCCAGCCGGCGATGATGCGCCAGCGCGAAACCTTCGCAAGCTCTGAAACCTGGATGCTGGAAGCAGACGGCGAGCGCGCCGTTAATGGCGGCGTGCTGCGCATCGGCGCCGACCATATGCAGACCCGGCATGACGTCACCATCACCAACCCGATGAATGCGGCCTTCTTCGTCACGCCCTTCCCGGACATTGAGACCAGCCGCACCGGCGCCTTCGCGGAATGGGACGGCCCGGCCGGGGGCTTTGAGGTCTATATCGGCGCGCGTATCGACGCCCATGAGGCGGAAGCGGGCGAACCGACGCTCGGCCCGGCCCTGCCCATGGGACCGCGCATGCTGGCGGCGAATTTCGTCGCGGCGGACCGCAGCTGGGACGCGGTGACGCTGGACGGCCTCGTCCGCGCGGCGCGGCCGGTGTCCGACGATATGACGCTGCGCGCGGCCCTGTCGCGCAAGTCGCGCGTGTCCGGCTATCTGGAGCGCTTCGGCTGGCTGCCGATCTCCGCCAGCGGCGGCCTGGCCGACGGCAACACCTATGTCGGCACGCTGGATCTGGATCCCGAGGTCGCCACCTCGATCGAAGGCGGCTTCGATTTCGCGTCCGACCGGATATATCTGCGGCCGACCGTCTATGTCAGCTGGATCGACGATTATATCCAGGGCGTTCCGGCCGAACCGAACACCCCCGGCGTCGTTGATACGCCGCTGGAGATGATCTCGGCGATGAATGGCGATCCCACCCCGCTGCGCTTCTCCAATGTGGAGGCGCGGCTGACGGGCTTTGACGCCGATTTCGGCCTGGCCCTGATCGGCGACTGGCGATTGGACGGGGTGCTGTCCTATGTGCGCGGCGAGCGCACCGATATCGACGATGATCTCTACCGCATCGCCCCGCCGAGCCTGCGCCTGGGTCTGACCTATGATCAGCCGGCCTGGTCGGCGACGCTGGAGACCCTGGCGGTGGCCGAGCAGGACAATGTCTCGGTCTCCAACAGCGAGGTCGAAACGCCCGGCCATGTCATCCTGAACGCTTTCGGCGACTGGGCGGTCAGCGAGCAGGTCACGGTTTCAGCGGGCGTGGAGAACATCCTCGACCATCGCTATCGCGAGCATCTGGCGGGCTATAACCGCAATTCCGGGCTCGGCGTGCCGGTCGGCGAGCGCTTGCCCGGCGCCGGCGCCGGCGCCTGGTTGCGCGTCAACGCGCGTTTTTGATCCGAGCCTGATAGAGCGGCGCGGGTTGATCCCGCGCCCCGACCCGTCTTCCATGGAGCAAGCCATGATCCGCACGCTTTTCATCCTCGCCGCCTTGGTGACCGCCTCCGTCGCCGCGGCCCCGGCCTTCGCCCATGACTATGTCATCGGCGATCTGACCATCGACCACCCCTGGGCGCGTCCCACGGTGACCGCGCGCCAGCCCGGCGCGGCCTATTTCTCCATCCGCAATGACGGGGACGCCGACGCCCGCCTGATCGGGGCGCGGCCCATCGACTTCGCCCAGGTCGCAGAGCTTCACACCCATATCAATGATGACGGCGTCATGCGCATGCGCGCGCTCGCCGACGGCGTCATCATACCCGCCGGCGAAACCGTCAGCCTGGCGCCCGGCGGCCTGCATGTCATGCTGTTCGGGCTCGACGCGCCGCTCGCCGAGGGCTCGCCGGTGGCGTTGACCTTGGTGTTCGAAGAGCTCGGCGAGATCGACGTCATCCTGGCGGTGCACCACAATTCCGACGGCGGGCACGCTCACCATTAGGCTCGGCTTGCTCAAATTGGGCGACCGCGATAGCGTCGGCGGCGATGAAATGGGTGATGGCCGTGCTCGCCGTGTTGGCGCTGACCGAAGCCGGACTGGCCGTGTGCCCGTCCGCGCAGGCGCATGCGCACGCGATGGCGGAGAATGCCGCTGCGCCCTCTCAGATGCATTCCGCGCACCCTCATCACGTTGCCGCCCCCCATGGCGAAGCGCAGGAGGCTTCGGACTGCCATGAACCCGCGCCCGCTCAGAAGGCGGCCATTGAGGGGCACTGCCCGGATTGTGCGGGCGGCATGTCCTGCGGGGAATGCGCGCTCCTGACTGCCGTCGGAACCGGTAGCTTCGAGGCCGACGCGCCGCACTTTGCAAGGCGCCACCAGACGCCCTTCGCCGTCCTCGCCGCCGACCGGCGGCCGACCTTCGATCCGCCCCCGCCCAAAGCCTGAACCGGCTTCAAAGCTTTTCGGTTCAACTTTGGCAGGGGACACCCATGCTCAAACCTATCGCGGTCGGCGCGGGCCTGTTGGTCTGCGCGGCGGCTGCAGAAGCCCGTCCGGTCTCCTATGAGGGCGGCTGGACGGTGATGGCGGAGACCGACCGGGCGTCGACATCGCTCCTGGTTCACTACACGCCCCATTATGAGTGGTCCGTCGGCGCCCGCACCGAATGGATGCGGGATGCTGACCTGCTCTTCATCGGGGCGCAGGCCACCCATCTGGTCCATCGCCGCTTTCGGCCGGACAGCCAGGGCAATCTCTACGGCTATGCCGGCGCCGGGATTGCGGAAGGCATAGACGGCAATCCGCAAGACGCGGAAGCCGCCGGCTTTCTCGGCGTCATGGCGGATTGGGAGACAAGGCGCTGGTTCGTCAGCTGGGAGGCCCGCGTGGCCGATTTCGGCCAAGGCGCGGACGCCATGCAGGCCGCCCGCATCGGCGTTGCGCCCTATCTCGGCGATTTCGGGGACTTACACACCTGGTTCATGCTGGAGGTGGATCAACGTCCCGAGCGTGACGAGCCGGTCACCGTCACACCGCTTGTGCGCTTCTTCAAAGGCTCGGCCCTGTTCGAGATCGGCTACACGCCGGCCGACGACGAGCCCTTCGCAAGCTTCATCTACCGTTTCTAGGTCTCAAGGAGAGACACTCATGACTCATATCTTTATCGCCGCCGCTGCGGCTTCGCTTCTCGCTTTCGCTCCGGCTCTGGCTGACGAGCATGGCGGCCACGCCCATGAGGGCCATGCCATGCACGCCGCCGATGACGCGCCGATGCATGAGGATATCGCCGCTGCGCTGGCGGCCGGCGGTTCGCTGGTCACGGCGGAAGTCAACGGCATGGTCTGCGATTTCTGCGCCACCGCCATGACCCGCACCTTCGGGCGCCGCGATGAGGTCGCCGCGGTTCATGTCGATCTCGACACCAAGGTGCTGCAGGTCGTCGTCAAGGATGGCGAGAGCCTGAGCGACGAGGCGATCCGCGATCTGGTCACCCGGTCCGGCTATGAAACCACGGCGATCCGCCGCGGCGCTGCGGACTGATGCGGCTGGCCGTTCGAGAAACCGCCGCGCCCGCCCTGGCGTTGTTCGCCAGCGCTTCGACACTGATCTGCTGCGCCTTGCCGGCGCTGCTGGTCACGATCGGGGCGGGCGCGGTGATGGCGGGGCTCGCCTCTAATGTGCCGGGACTGGTCTTCCTGTCCCAGCATAAGGCGTGGGTCTTCGCCATATCGGCTCTCTTGCTGTCAGCGGCCTGGTATGCTCGCTGGGCGACGCGCAATGCGCCGTGCCCGGCGGATCCCGCCAAGGCCAAAGCCTGCAGCCGGATGCGCGCTTTCGGGGGCGTGACCCTGTGGATTGCGACCCTCCTATTGGCGGTCGGGGCGTTCTTCGCCTTTCTCGCGGCGGATCTTCTGCTGTAGCCATCGCGCCTGACGGGTGTAGGGTCTTCCCATGCACCCGTCAGGCGTTTTTCTTTTCAGCTCGGTGATCCTGCTCGCGGCCTGCGGTCCGGGGCCGTCCACCCAAATGGCGGCCGTCGAGCAAATCCGCTTGGCGCATTCCATCACCATCCTTGACGATGAGGGGCAGGCGCAAATCCTGCTGCTGGCGGGCGTGACGGGGCCGGATCGTGACGCTGCGCCAGACGCGGCGCGGCGCGCGCGGGCGGCTTTGGAAGAGCGGACAGGGGCCATGTCCTTGTCTCATAGCCGCGCGGGCGATCCGGACCGTTATGACCGCCTCCCGTCTGTCGTCCGCACGCCGGACGGCGGCGATCTCGCAGAAAGCCTGGTGCAGGCCGGCTGGCTGATGGTCTGGCCGCGCTTGGGGCAGGAGATCGACTTTGACGCGCTCTATGCCGCCGAAACCCGAGCCCGCGCTGCGAACGCCGGCGCCTGGGGGGAGGGGGCGTTTGCGGTGCGCGATCCCGACCCCAATCGCCTCGCCCAGCATCTAGATTCCGCTCAAATCATTGAGGGCCGGGTGATCTCCACCGGCGCGGCGCGAGACGGGCGCGTCTTCCTAAATTTCGGGATTGACTGGCGCACCGATTTCACAGCCGTCGCCGACGAGGACGCTGCGGAGCGCTTTGCCGCCAACGGCACTGACTTGCAGAGTTTGGACGGCGCCGTGATCCGCGTGCGCGGCTGGCTGTTCGAGCTGAACGGTCCAACGATTGCGCTGGATCATCCGGCGCAGATTGAGCTGGTGGACGCCCCCCAGGCGCGAGAGCGTCCCCGCTAAGCCGGGCCTGGTCTGGCTGCAAAGACCGCGGTCAGATCGCCGGGATCAGGCCGGCTTCTTCCGGGTCGCCGACGGTTTCAGTCAGCGCCTTTTTCAGCTTGTTCAGCGCCTGGTGCTCGATCTGGCGCACGCGCTCCTTGGAGATGCCCAGCCGCACGCCCAGCTTCTCCAGCGTGACGCTGTCCTCGCGCAGGCGCCGCTCGCGGATGATCAGCTGTTCGCGCTCGGTCAGGCGCTCCATGGCTTCGCCCAGCCACTGCGAGCGCTTGTTGGTGTCGCGCTTATCCATGGCATTGGCTTCCGGATCGGGACGCTCGTCGGCCAGCAAGTCCTGCCACTCCCCGTCGCCATCTTCGGTGAAGGGCGCGTTGAGCGAGCGGTCGACCGCGGCCAGGCGCGCGGCCATCTGGTCGACATCATCTTCGCCGACGCGCAGGGCCTGGGCCACATAAGCGCGGTTTTCCGGCGTCAGCGCGCCCGATCCGACATCCTTGATCAGCGCGCGCAGGCGGCGAAGATTGAAGAAGAGCGATTTCTGCGCGGCCGTCGTGCCGGTGCGAACGATCGACCAATTGCGCAACACATAGTCCTGGATGGAGGAGCGAATCCACCAGCTGGCGTATGTGGAGAAGCGCACGCCGCGTTCCGGTTCGAAGCGCGCGGCGGCCTGCATCAGACCGATATTGCCTTCCGAGACCAGGTCCGGAAACGGCAGGCCGTAATGGCGAAACTTCGCGGCGACGGCGACCACCAGACGCATATAGGCGGTCGTCAACTTGTGCAGAGCCCGCTCGTCGCCCTTGTCCCGCCAGGCCGTGGCCAGATCCAGCTCCTCCTCGCGCTCGAGCAGCGGCGCCTCCATGGCGCGCTTGAGAAAACGGCGGTCGGGATCGGCGGAACGGGTAGGGCTCGTCGGCATGTCGGTCGGCTCCTGCGTTCAGGGTGTGCTCTGAATTTGTCCTGACTAATTACGTTCACCGCGCCGCTTCGGTTCACCTTTGCGACGCTTTTTTTGCAGGAGCGCGCCATGCAAAACGCCCCGCCGGGAAATTCCCAGCGGGGCGCTTGGACTTAGCGGCTTTCGCCAGATTTGAAAAAGGCTTAGGCGGCCTTCTTCGTCAGGGTCTTGGTGAGCATCTCCAGCGCCTTGTCGCGGTCGAGCTTCTCGACGGCGGCGACTTCGCGGACCATGCGGTCCAGCGCGCTTTCATAGAGCTGACGCTCGGAATAGCTGGGCTCAGGCTGATCTTCCTGGCGATGCAGATCCCGCACGACCTCGGCGATAGAGATCAGATCGCCGGAATTGATTTTCGCTTCATATTCCTGGGCCCGGCGGCTCCACATGGTGCGCTTGATTTTCGGCTTGCCCTTCAGGGTGTTCACGGCGTCTTTGAGAACCTTGTCATTCGCCAACGCCCGCATGCCCGCCGACGTCGCCTTTGCGGTCGGCACGCGCAGGGTCATTTTGTCCTGCTCAAAGGACACCACATAAACCTCGATATCGAAACCGGCGACGGTTTCCTTTTCGACACCGGTCACGCGCCCAACGCCGTGAGCCGGATAGACGATGTGGTCGCCCTTTTTGAAGTTCTTGTTGTCGTTGGCGGTTTTCTTGGTCATGGAAGCCCTCTCATCCAATGCGCCCGCCGCTGGCCAGGCCAGGGTGCGAGCGCGGCGTCGATGCGCAAATCGGGGTGTGGCGGCACGCAAAAAGCACGCAAAGCACTGCGACCGGTCTGGTGAAAGGCCGATCAGAGTCCAAGTGCAAAACGAGCTAGATCAAGGCCGAGGCAATTCCCAAACGCGAACGACTTACGCTATCCGAAGACAGACAACCTATCATAAAAACTGCATAAATGCAATTTGCTGCAATTGCGAAACCCGTCCGCCTCCGGAAAAGGGTCAATATTCCATTAACCGGTTGAAGCGGCGAAGAAATTTTACGCGGCGGGCGGCTTGGGCGAGAAATATTTCTCCAGCTTGCCCTTTTCGGTCTCGAATTGTTCAGCGTCCGCGGGCGGGTCTTTCTTGATCGTGATGTTGGGCCATTCCGCCGCGTATTTGGAATTCAGCGCCAGCCACTTGCCGTCGGAGTCGTCTTCGGTGTCCGGCACGATGGCCTCGACCGGACATTCCGGTTCGCAAACGCCGCAATCGATGCATTCGTCGGGATGAATGACGAGCATGTTCTCGCCTTCATAAAAGCAATCGACCGGACAGACTTCGACACAGTCGGTGAATTTGCAGCGAATGCAGGCGTCGGTGACGATATAGGTCATCGTGAAGGCGGCTCATCAATCAGGGAAGTCATGCCGGATTTGGCGTTCCGGCGCGGTTTTGTCAACGGGCCTCAACGTCGCGCTCGGCCGCCTGGCGGGCTTCGGCGCGTTCCCGGTCGCTCAGCGCCAGGAGCGGCGCCAGGCGCCGGAGCAGCATGTCCTCATGGGCGTCGCGCTCGCCATCGGCCAGCGCCACCTTCCAGAGGTCCGTCATGATCTGCACGCGCCGGTCATGATCGAGCATTTTCACGACCCTGGTGAAGCGGTGGTGGTCGACGGCCTGGTCGGCCAGGTCTTCGGCCTTTTGCAGAATGGCGTCGGCCTCGGCGCGTTCCAGATTGAAGCTGGTGACGAGGACATTGAGAATCTCGTCGTGCTCGACATTGGCGTAGACGCCGTCGGACATGGCCGCCTCCACCATCAACACCGCGGCCGCGAGCTCGGCGGTGATCTCGGCGTTTGCGCCGGCCGCCTCTTCGGTTCCGGAAAACAGGGCTTTAAGCGCCTTGATCATGGTCGGCCTTTCCTAGCGGCTGTCCTGAGCCTCGAGCTGGTAGAGCGCCTGGGCCTCGCTCGCCGGTCCGCGGCGATGTCCAAGGCCCAGGACATGAAGATGTATCAGACGGCCCGATCGCACATAGATCAAGCGGTCGCCGGGGCGAACCAGGCCGGAGGGTTTTTTGAGTTTCTCCGCGCGCCCGCCCGGCCGCTCAATGCGCAGCTTGCCGGCGTCGACGAATTGCGCCGCCAGCGCGCGCGATTTGAACAGGCGGGCTCTGAACAGCCAGACGTCACAGCGTTGCGCGTCGTCGCTCATGAGGCGGCCTTCGGCGGGGGCTTGCGCGCCGGTCGCCGGCGTTTGCCGGGCTTGGCGCGGGCGCGCTTGCGCTCCGGCGGCGTCCGCAGCTCGGCCAGCACGGCGAACGGGGAGGCCGGGTCCGCCGGAGCGGGGGTTTCAGTCGGCGCCGGCGGCTTCAAGGCCCGTGAGCGGCCGCCCCATAATTCCGGCGCTGCGCCATCGCTCCCGTCGGTTGCGGCTTTCTGCAGGCGCCGATAGCCCAGCGCCTTGAGCACCAGCCGCAATTCGTCGTTCGAGCAGCCCAGAAGACTGCACATGGCCGGGCCCGGCTCAAATCGTCCCTTGCCGTGAACCGCCCGGTTTTCGCGGATCAGATCGGCAAGGCGCTCAAGCATGTCGAGCCGGACCGCGCGCGGGCCGCAGCGTTGATAGCCGGAGGCGGCGTAATCCGCTTCGCTTCGTCCCGGCTCCACCGGCAGGCTGGTCAGACCGGCCTCCGGCATCAGGGCTTCGCCTGCGTCGCCCCGCTGGACCGCACGCAGGAGGGCGTTCAATCGCGCCGCGCGCGGCTTGAGGAGCGCCGGCAGGAACACCGCGTGCTCGCCGATCTGGACGCCGGCGCGTCTGAGCTGGCGGCGCTCCTGGGTGGACAGATTGGCCAGGTCGGCGGCCAGCGCGCGCCGCGGCGCGGCGCCCGAGCTTTCCACCAGGCGGTAGGCGACGCCGCGGGCCAGGCCGCTCAGCGCCTGTCCGGCGCTCAGCGCTTCAGACAGGGCGAGGAGCGGTTTCAGCGCGTCCTGCGCCTCCTCGCGGGCGTGGCGTTCCAGCCGGCGTTCGGCGCGCGCCACCGCCTCCGGCGCGCCCAGCTCTCCGCCCAGCAGCTCCACGGCGGGCGTGAAGGCGTCGTCGGACGCGCGCAGCCGGGCGACCGGTTCGCCGCGCCAGTGAAGCGCGCCGTCATCGGCGAGCGTCAATTCCTTGTCCTCGGCGGCGGCGAGCGCGCCAAGGCGGCGATTCACCTCCGGACGGACCGCTTTGAGCGCGGCATTGGCGACCGCGCGGCGGGCCAGAGGACCGCCTTCGCGCACGGCTTCAAAGCGCAGGCCATGGAGCCGGCCGACATGATGGCCCTCGACCACGACGTCGCCTGCGGCGTCAATGCCGGCGACCAGATCGGTCTTCTCGCGAAGGCCGCGCATCAAAGCGCTCGTGCGCCGGTCGATGAACCGGGCGGTCAGGCGCTCGTGAAGGGCGTCCGACAGGCTGTCCTCGACCTGGCGGGTACGGTCCCGCCAATAGGCGGGGTCGCGCGTCCAGTCGCTGCGGTGGGCGGCGTAGGCCCAGGTGCGCACATGGGTCAGGCGCTGGGACAGGGTGTCGACGTCGCCCGTGGTTTTCGCCAGCCGGTCCAGCTGCGCCTCAAGCCAGCTGTCGGGCAGATAGCCTGTCTTCCCGGTCAGGTGCCCGAACAGCGTTTTGACCAGGCGCGCGTGCTCGTCGAGCGAAACCTTGCGGAAGTCCGGCGTGCGGCAGACATCCCAAAGTCGGGCGAGCCCGGCGCGGCTGGCCGCCTTGTCGCGCACTTCGGGGTCCTTGGCGGCGAGGTCGAGGACTTCCTCGTCCACCGCGAAGCGGACCCGCTCCAGCATCGGATTGGGCGCGGGCTGATTGAGGCTTTCGCGAAGCGTTTGAAGACTGGAGAGGTCCAGATCGGCGTTGCGCCAGGTCAGCCGGGTGATGGCGTCAAACCGGTGATTCTCCACCCGCTCGACGATTTCCGCCTCCAGAGGGCGCGCGTCGGCGGTCTCTCCGAAGGTGCCATCGGAGCGAAATCGCCCTGCGCGCCCGGCGATCTGGCCGATCTCATGCGGAAACAGCCGGCGCCGCTTACGGCCGTCGAATTTGGAGAAGCTGGCGAAAGCGACATGGTCGACATCCATGTTCAAGCCCATGCCGATCGCATCGGTGGCGATCAGGAAGTCAGCCTCGCCGGACTGGTAGAGCTCCACCTGCGCATTGCGCGTGCGCGGGCTCAAGGCGCCCATGACCACCGCCGCGCCGCCGCGCTGGCGGCGCACCAGTTCGGCCATGGCGTAGACATCGTCCGCGCTGAACGCGACCACGGCGGAGCGTCTGGGCAGCTTGGTGAGCTTTTTGGCGCCGGCATAGCTTAATGTGGAGAAGCGCTCGCGCTCGACGATCTCCACATCCGGGATCAGGCGCCGGATCAGCCCGCCCATGGTGGAGGCGCCCATGAACATCGTCTCTTCGGTCCCGCGCGCGTGGAGCAGGCGGTCGGTGAAGATGTGGCCGCGTTCCGGATCTGCGCAGAGCTGGATCTCATCGACCCCCAGAAAAGCCGGCCGCATGTCCATCGGCATGGCCTCGACCGTGCACAGGAAATAGCGCGCGGTGGGCGGAACGATCTTTTCCTCCCCGGTGATCAGAGCGGTCAAAGCCTCGCCCTTCACCTTCACCACCCGGTCGTAGAGCTCGCGCGCCAGAAGGCGCAGAGGCAGCCCCATGACGCCGGAGGCGCGCCCCATCATGCGGTCCAGGGCGAGATGCGTCTTGCCGGTATTGGTGGGGCCGAGCACCGCCGTAACGGCGCTGTCGGCCGCAGCGCGGGCCATGACCGCCTCCTCAAGATCACTTAAGCGAGCATTTAGGCCTGAGTCGGCGCTGTTTTAAGGGCCGCCGCTCCGGCGATCACTCGACTCGCAAATGATTGACCTGGGTCGCCTGGATATTGATCGAGCCGATCTGAGTGGCCGCGCGAAACCGCACCGGCACATGCACGCCGTCGATCGGCGCGAGCCAGATCGTCACCGGGCGCCGCGTTTCTTCTTCACTGGGCCGGTCGCCTTCGTCATAGCCGCTGATCGGCTCCAGGAAGGCCTGGCAGCGCAGCGCGTCGCCGCGAAAGGCGCGGGTGCGCACCGCATCCTGGCCGACATTCACAAAGCGCAGATCATAGCGCGCCTTGCCGTCGAAGACCGGCAGGCGGCCCTGACAGGTCTGACCGTCTTCCTCAAAATTCAGCGCAAGGACGACATTCAGCAGGACCGTGATCGGATCGAGCGCGCCTTGGCGTTCTTCATCGGTCGCCGGCGGCTCGCCCATGGAGCCGAAGGGCGGGTTCACATCCGGGGTCGCCAGACCTTCGCGGAAATCGATGCCCACGACCCGGCCCTTATTGCTGGCGAAATTCGTATGCTCGTAACGCCAGGGCTCAAGCCCCTGGCCGTTCACATAGCCCACCGTGGTGGCCTGAATGTCGGTGTCGTCGAACCAGCGCAGCAGGCCCGCGCTGCGAAAGCTTGCGGCGGCGGAGTAATCTTGCGCGCCGATGCGGGCGTTGACGCTGATATTCGCGACATTCAGAAAATAGACCGATCCGATATATTCCACATACAGCTGGCTGGCGGCCGTGACGACGGGCGAAGCGCCGTCATCATCAGCGGCGGCGGCGCTGGTGTAGCTGACCAGCGGCAAGAGCGCGAAAAGGGCGAAACGGGCGAAGCGCATGGGCGAGATTCCTGCTCGGTCGGGCCAGATATGTAAGCCCCCCGCGGCTGTCTGCAAGATGAACGCCAGGCGTCCTCCCGGCAAGCGCTGCGCTGCACCAGGCGGCCCGGCGAACGCCCAGACGGCTTGACGCGGCAAGTCCGCTCCGGTAATTCGCCCGCTCTTGCGCTGCGGGGCACCGGCTTTCGCAGACGCATCCGTATTAGAAAAAGCTTAAGGTGGAAGCCATGTCGCGCCGCTGCGAATTGACGGGAACCGGTCCGGTTGCGGGCAATAACGTGTCCCACGCCAACAACAAGACCAAGCGCCGCTTCCTGCCCAATCTGTGCCAGGTCACGCTGGCGTCGGAAACCCTGGGCCGCTCCTTCCGGCTGCGGATCGCGGCCAAGGCGTTGCGCAGCGTGGATCACACCGGCGGGCTGGACCAGTTCCTGCTCAAGGCCCGGGACGGCGATCTGTCGGCCAACGCGCTGAAGATCAAGCGCGAGATCAAGAAGGCCCAATCCGCCGCCTGATCGCGCGCCGGCCTTTGCGAGCTGTTACAACACCCGCCGGTATCCGGCGGGTGTTTTGTTTTGCGGCCCCCGCCGGGCCGCCCGGTCAGTCCTTCTGCTGAATCCGGCGACTAGAACGGGTTGGGCGATCGTCCCTCGATGGCGATCATGCAGGTGACCGCCAGATAAGGCGTGCGAACATCGACGGACTCGAAATGGGGCGTGACTGCAGGGTCCATTCTAAACACCCCGCCGCGAGGGTGCGCCGAATGGCGCGCCGCCAGGACTTCGACCCCGCCGCCGTCCTCGGCGCGCTGGGCTTGCGTCGTGGCGAATTCAAGTTGCGGAAGACGCGCCGGGACGTGTTGTTGCTGCAGATGCACCGAGACGGACCCGCCTCGCTCGCCAAGGCCATAATTGGGCAGGCCCGCGCCGCGGCCCGCTCCGATGAGCACGCGGCCTTGGGCGTCCGGCAAGTAGACTAAGCTGCCCCGTCCAACTCCCGGCGGATTATATCGATCGCGCAATATGTCGAGTAATTCCGGATTGGCCTGTGCGTCCAGACCTCGTCCGTCGCACTTCGCCCATCCATCGGGCACGCGGGTTCCTGCGAAGAACCGGATTTCGCCCAGATATGGTCCGGCGTCAGCGGCGTCTTGCGTCGCTGTTTCGCTCCCGGCCACCAGCGCCAGCACGACAGCGCCCAAGCTTATTGCGTGCTTCATACCACTGCTCCCTTGGTTCACCTTGCTCGGCCGGACAAGGCCGAGTCATCAACGCTAGTGCACCTTGAGGCGGTATGAAATTCGTTTATGCGAACAAGGCTTCCTGTCGCCGCACGACTCTTCCGTGCTGGAGTTCGACGACTTCGCTGGCGCGCTCCAGAAGCGCGGCGCGGTGAGTGACCATCAGGACCGAGCGGCGCTCGTCCGCGTCCAGCCAGGCGTCAAGCGCGTCCAGGAAGTCGGCTTCCGTATCCGCGTCCAGACCCTCGGTCGGTTCGTCCAGCAGGAGGATGGGGGCGTCTTTCAAAAACGCCCGCGCCAAGGCCAGACGGCGCGCCTGGCCGCCGGAGACGAGGGCCCCATCCTCCCCGATCCAGGTGGCCAGGCCCTCGGGCATCGCGCGCACGAAGTCGGCGGCCTTGGCGCGCTCCAAGGCGTTCCACAGCGCGTCTTCCTCGGCCTCGGGATCAGCGATCCATAAATTGGCGCGAATGGTGGTCGACAACAGCTCGGCGCGCTGATCGACCAGGGCGAAGCGCTCGCGGACATGGGCGGGCAGGTGACGCTCCACCGGCGAGCCGCCGAGCAGAATTTCGCCGAACTGCGGTGCGTAAAATCGCATCAAAAGCTTGATCAGGCTGGATTTGCCCGATCCCGACGCCCCGACCAGCGCGAGGCGGGCGCCTTCGGGAAGGCTCAGGGAGACATTGTCGAGCGCCGGCGTGTCGGCGCCGGGATAGCTGAAGCTGACATTGCGCAGCTCCACCGCCCAGCCCGGCTTGAGCTCCTCGACGGCGTCCGGGGCGGCGACCAGCGGCGCCATCGTGTCCAGTTCGCGCAAGCGCTTGGCGGCTTCGGCGGTGCGCCCGAACAATTCACCGGCCTGGACCAGGGGCGCGGCGCCCTCAAACAGTGCAAAGGCGATGAAGCCGGCCAGGGCCGCCAGGGCGGCGGGCGCGCCGGCCGCGGCGGCGGAACCGAAACCGATGACGAAGGTGGCCGGCCCGGCCAGCGCCAGGATGGCGGTGTTGAACACGCTGGTGTCGGCCAGCTGACGCTGGGCTTTCACCCAGTCCTGGCTGGAGGCGTCAAGCCGGTCGATGATCCGCGTATGGGCGCCGTAGGCTTTCAGCTCGGCCAGGCCTGCGGCGAGATCGCCGGCCTCCGCGCGGGCGTCGGCGGCGTGGGTCACGACCGCCTTTCCCGGCGCCTGGCCGGTGCGGGCGGCGAGAATCGGCAGACCGAAGCTCGCCAGCAGGAACGCGCCCAACACGCCGGGCAGCGCGGCGGGTGCGAACAGGGCGAGCAGGATGGCGGCGAACACCGCGCCGAGCAGGGCCGCGACCAATGGCGTGAACAGGCGCAGATAAAGATTGTCGAGCGCATCGACATCCTGGGTGACGCGCGCCAGCACGTCGCCGCTGCGAAGGCTGGACAAGCGGCCCGGCGCCAGGGGCGCGGCGATGTCGAAGACCCATAATCGCAAGCGCGCGAGGACCCGGAAGGTCGCTGAATGCGTGACCAGCCGCTCGGCGTAGCGCGCTGCGGTCCGGCCCATCGCAAAGCCCCGGACCCCGCCGGAGGCGAACATATAGTTGAACACCGCGCCCAGGCCCGAGAGGCCGGCCACGGCGGCGGCGGTGATGAACCAGCCGGACAGCGACAACAGCCCGATGCCGGCGAGCAGCGTCAGCGCCGCAAGCGCCGCGCCCAGCCGCATCAGCCAGCGGTCGGGATGGGCGAGCTTGAGAAAGAAGCCAAGATCTTTCAGCGCCTTCATGCGGCGCCTCCCAGTTCCACGACCGCGTCGCAGCGCAGACGCACGGCCGGGCTGTGCGTGGCGATCATCACGGTGCGCCCTTTGGCGGCGCGGGTCAGCGCGTCCAGGAAGCGCGCTTCAGCCTCGCCGTCGAGATGGGCGGTGGGCTCATCAAGCAGCAGGAGCTTCATGTCGACCGCCAGCGCCCGGGCCAACGCGACGCGCTGGGCTTGACCGCCGGACAGGCCATGCCCGCGCTCGCCGAGCTGCGTGTCGAGGCCGTCGGGCAGGCTGGCCGCGAACTCCATGACGCCCGCCGCGTCCGCCGCCATCTGAACCTGATCATCGCTGATGTCCGGGTCGAACACGGCGATGTTGTCGCGGATGGTGCCGTGGAAGACGCGCGGCTTCTGACCGATCCAGGCGGCCGACCCGATCAGGGGGCCGGCGATCGGGGCGTCGTTGATCCAGATTACGCCTTCGGTCAGCGGGGCATAGCCCAAAAGCAGCTTCAGCGCGGTCGATTTGCCGGCGCCGGATGCTCCCCACAGGGCCGTGATCTCGCCCGCCTTCGCAGTGAAGCCGGCCGCCGCCAGACCCCGGCGGCCGTCCGGATAGACGGCGCCCGCCCGTTCGAAGCGGATGTCCGGCGCAGCCGTCAGCCTGGGCGACGGCGTCGCCATCGCCTGGTCTTCATCGGGGAAGAAATCCGCGATCGCCTCCGCCCCGGCCTCCGCGTCGGCCTTGTCGTGGTACGCGGCCGACAGACGGCGGAGCGGCAGATAGTATTCAGGCGCGAGAAGCAGCAGGAAGAGCCCGCTTTGCAGGCCCAGCGTCTCGCCGGGATCAAAGGGCAGCTCGCCCAGCAGCGAGAAGCCGACATAGACGGCGGCCCCGGCCACTGCGACGGCGGCGAAGAATTCCAGCACGGCGGAGGAGAGGAAGGCCAGGCGCAACACCTTCATGGTGCGCGCCCGGAAATCCTCCGAGGCGCTGTAAAGACCGGCGCGCTCAATGGCGATGGCGTCAAAGGCGTTGAGCGTCTCCAGCGCCTGCAGCCGGTCATTGAACCGGCCGGCCAGACGGGCGAGCACGCTCATCTGCTGCTTGGCCGCGGCGGAGGCGCCGGCGCCCACCAGCGCCATGAATATGATCAAGGCCGGCACGGTCGCGAGGAATATCATTCCCACGACCCAGGACTGGGTGAAGGCGGCGATCAGGATCACCAGCGGACCCAGAGCCACAACCGGCAGCAAGGGCCGGTAGCGTCCGAAATACCCGTCCAGCTTCTCCACCGCATCGATCAGCGCTGAGGCGGTCTGGCCGGACGGCGTGCGTTCGGCGAAGGACGGGCCGCGCTCGGCCAGCGCCTCGGCGGCTTCGCGGCGGACATGGGCGCGCACGCTTGCGGACGCTTCAAAGCTGGCGCGCGCCTCGCCCGCCTGCAGGCCGGCGCGGATCAGCGCGCAGACCAGCGCCAGGACAAGCCCGGAGCCGATCGCGTCGCCTGCGACCAATGCGCTCACGGCGCTCGCGGCGCCCCAGGCGAACCCGATGAAGGCGAGATGATGCATCACCCCGAACACGGCCGCGCGCAGCTCATGGGGCGCGCTGATCCGCGTCCATGCTTTCAACAGCTTGGCGGGGTCGGCCGAGGCTTCGGCGGCGGCGATCTCGGCCGGTGCGGTCATGGATTTTGAATACACGGGCTTAAGCGACCTTGGTCTGCGGCGCCTCGTCCCATGCGACAGCTTGCGGAGGTCTCACCGCAAAGCTGGGGGTGCATAGAAACGCCAAAGGCCGCATTGCAAATAGGGGATTTGTGCGGCCGAGAGGGAATACGGAGGCCTTCATGGTCGATATGGACGTCGTGGACCTGTCGCGTTGGCAATTTGCGCTGACCGCCATGTACCACTTCCTTTTCGTCCCGCTCACGCTGGGCCTGGCCTTCATGCTCGCCATCATGGAGAGCGTCTACGTCATGACCGGCCGTCAGGTCTGGCGCGACATGACCAAATTCTGGGGCGCGCTGTTCGGCGTGAACTTCGTGCTCGGCGTATCTACAGGGATTACGATGGAATTCCAGTTCGGCATGAACTGGAGCTATTACTCGCACTATGTCGGCGACGTGTTCGGCGCGCCGCTGGCGATCGAAGGCCTGATGGCGTTTTTCCTGGAAGCCACGCTGGTCGGCCTGTTCTTCTTCGGCTGGGACCGGATGAGCAAGCTGGGCCATCTGGCCGCCACCTGGCTGATGGCGCTGGGCACCAATCTGTCCGCCCTGTGGATCCTGATCGCCAACGGCTGGATGCAAAATCCGGTGGGCTCGGAATTCAATCCAGAGACCATGCGCATGGAGGTCACGGACTTCGCCGCCGTGCTGTTCAATCCGGTCGCCCAGGCCAAATTCGTCCATACGGTCTCCGCCGGCTACGTCACCGGCGCGCTTTTTGTCTTAGCGGTCTCCGCCTTCTTCCTCCTGAGCCGGCGCTATACCGGTTTCGCCAAGCGCTCGATGACGGTCGCCAGCGCCTTCGGTCTGGCCGGCGCTTTATCGGTGGTCGTTCTGGGCGACGAGAGCGGCTATGCGCTCACCGACAATCAGAAAATGAAACTCGCCGCGCTTGAAGCCATGTGGGAGACCCATGAGGCGCCGGCGCCGCTGACCCTGATCGGGTTTCCCAACGAGGAAACGCGCGAGACCGAAAACGCCATCGACGTGCCCTGGGTGCTGGGCCTGATCGCCACGCGCAGCTTTGATCAGGAGGTGCAAGGCATCCTGCCGCTGGTCGCCATTGCGGAGACGCGGGTGGAGAACGGGCTCGGCGCCTATGACGCGCTGGAGCGATTGCGCGCGAACCCGGACGATGTCGAGGCGCGCGGCCAGTTCGAGCTGAGCAAGCGCGATCTGGGCTATGCTCTGCTGCTCACCCGCTATGTCGAGGATCCGCGCGAGGCGACGCCGGAGCAAATCTCCCAGGCCGCCTGGGACACCGTGCCCGACGTCTCCATGATGTTCTGGAGCTTCCGCATCATGGCGGGGCTGGGCTTTTATTTCATCTTGCTGTTCGGGATCGCTTTCGTCCTGTCCTCCCTGCGCAAGCATGAAACGCGCTGGTTCCTGAGGCTGGCCTTGCTGTCCTTGCCGCTGCCCTGGATCGCGGCCGAGCTGGGCTGGATTCTGGCCGAGGTGGGCCGCCAGCCCTGGATCATCGAGGGCGTCCTGCCGACCTTCCTGGGAGTCTCCAGCCTCAACGCCGAGCAGATCATCCTGACCATGGTCGGTTTCACCGTGCTCTACGGCGCCCTGGCCATCGTGGAGATCAGTCTGATGGTCCATCTGATCCGCAAGGGTCCCTATCCCGAAGACGAAGGCCGGCCGGCGCCCGAGCCGCGCCCGGGCGGTCTTGAACCCGTCCCGGCCGAGTAGGAGCAAGACTTATGGAAATCCCTCTCTCCTACGAAATGCTGCGGGTGATCTGGTGGGGCCTTCTGGGCGTCCTGCTGATCGGCTTCGCGGCCACGGACGGCTTTGACCTGGGCGTGGCGGGGCTGTTGCCGCTGGTCGCGCGGACCGACACCGAACGCCGGATCGCCATCAATACGGTGGGGCCGACCTGGGAAGGCAATCAGGTCTGGCTGATCCTGGGCGGCGGCGCCATCTTCGCGGCCTGGCCGCAAGTTTATGCGGTCAGTTTCTCGGCCTTTTACCTGGCGATGTTCGTCGTGCTCGCGGCGCTCATTTTGAGGCCTGTGGGCTTTAAATACCGGTCCAAGCGCGCCGATCCGCGCTGGCGCTCCTTCTGGGACTATGCGCTGTTTGTCGGCGGCTTCGTGCCGGCGCTGATCTTCGGCGTGGCGGTCGGCAACGTTCTGGTCGGCGCGCCGTTCCGGATCGACGAAACCATGCGGATTTACTGGGAGGGCCATTTCTTCGGCCTGCTCAACCCCTTCGCGCTGCTCTGCGGTTTGCTGTCAGTCTCCATGCTGTTTCTTCACGGGGCCACCTGGCTGTCCATGAAGGCGGAACATGGACCGGTGCGCGACCGCGCGCGGGCGCTCGCCCCGCGCCTGGCGCTGGCCTCCATGGCGCTGTTCGCCATTGGCGGCGTCTGGATCGCGTTCGCCGACTTCGGATATGTCGCCAGCGCCGTCGACCCGGCGGGGCCGTCCAATCCCTTGCTGACCGAAACCGTGCGCGAGGGCGGCGCCTGGCTGAACAATTACGCCGCCCATCCCTGGATGATGGCCGCGCCGGCGCTGGGCTTCGGCGGCGCGCTGGCGGCGATGCTGGGGCTTCGGATCAATTCGGAGAGCCTGGCCTTCCTGGGCTCGAAGCTGTCGGTGGTGGGGATCATCTCGACCGTGGGTCTGTCCATGTTCCCCTTCATCCTGCCCTCCAGCATCGATCCGGCCTCCAGCCTGACCGTGTGGAACAGCTCTTCGAGCCAGACCACGCTCTTCATCATGCTGGTCACCACGGTGATTTTCCTGCCCATCGTGCTCGCCTACACCGCCTGGGCGTTCAAGGTGATGTGGGGCCGCGTCACCGCCGATCAGGTCCAGTCCGGCGATTATTACTGAGGAGACTGAGCAATGTGGTATTTCGCCTGGATCCTCGGCCTGGGACTGGCCTGCGCCTTCGCGATCCTCAACGCCATGTGGCATGAGTTGTCGCTGGCCGAAGAAGGCGATGACGGCAGCTCGTATGAAGCCTGGTGAGGGGCACGCCCCGGCGGCCGTCACACAGGTGAGCCGTTCGGAAGGTCCGGCACGAAGCTCTGCGAGCTGGCCTTCCTAATCGGTTTGGCGGCGTCGTCGGCGGGCGGAGTCTGATCGGGCTGCGCCGCGAATTCGCCGACGCCGCGCCGGCCTTTGGCTAAGCCGTATGGGTCTTGCTTCTCAGCGTCGCCATGATGGTTCCGGTCGCCCTCGGACTCCCGAACTTCATGTTGCGGAAATCCATTGTCACGCTTGGGGGCGCCGGCGCCGTCGGGATCATCGGCAAGCTCGTGAACGGCTTGGTTCTCTGGGGTATCGCGACAGCCATTCAGAGCATGTGGGGCGGCTTGGTCGGGCATTTGGCCATCCTCATGGCGTTCGGCCGGGTCCTGACCCGACAGATGCGCGCACAGGGGCCTGCCCGGAGCTGCTGAACAAACTCGCACCTTGACGGTCGGGATTGCTTGACCGGGCGGGCCGGGTCCGTACCTTCCCCTCACACGCGTCGAAACGACGCGGTCGAGGGAGGACATGGGGCGATGGGCCTGTTTCAAGCGCTGAAGCGTGAGTGGTTCTACACGACTGAGCTGGCGCGCCTCTTGCGCACGCTGAAGTCGATTTCCGCGGAGTCCGAAGATCTCACGCCCGATCTTCTCGAACGCAGCGTCGACGCCCATGCCGACCGCATCGCTTTTCAAACCGATGAAGGCGCGGAGATCAGCTACGCCGCCTTCGACGCCTACGCCAACAAGGTCGCGCACTGGGCCGTGGCCACCGGCATCGAGCCGGGCGATACGGTCGCGCTCTATATGGCGAACCGCTGGGAATATGTCGCGATCTGGTTCGGCCTGTCGAAAGTCGGCGTGCTCACGGCTCTGGTGAATAATCAGGTCACCGGCAAGGCGCTCGCGCACGGCCTGACGATTTCCGAGGCCAAGCACGCCGTCGTCGAAGGCGCGCTGGCGGAAGCCTACAAGACGTCCTGTGATCTCGTGGACTGCCAGATCACCGCCTGGGTCACCGACGGCGTGGTCACCGACATCGCGGGCGCGCAGGATTTCCGCAGCGCGCTGGACGCCGTGTCGGCTGAGCGGCCGGACCGGTCCCGGCGCCAGCATCTGCGCGCCAAGGATCCGTGTCTGAAAATGTATACCTCGGGCACCACCGGCCTGCCCAAGGCGGCGATCGTCGCGCATACCCGCGCGCTCTACTATTTGCAGGTGTTCGGCGTGGCGGCGAAAGCGGCCAAGGAAGACCGCATGATGATGATCCTGCCGATGTATCACGCCACCGGCGGGCTCTGCGGGGTCGGCGCGGCGCTGTCATTCGGCGGCTGCGTGCTGGTGCGGCGCAAATTCTCCGCGTCGCGCTTCTGGACCGACGCGGTCCAGTCCGGCGCCACGATGTTCATGTATGTCGGCGAGCTGTGCCGCTTCCTCGTCGCGGCCGAGCCGCATCCGGACGAGAAGAAGCACAAGATCCACACCGCCATCGGCAACGGCCTGCGTCCGGATGTCTGGCCGCGCTTCGTCGAGCGCTCCGGCATTCCGCGCATCATGGAGTTTTACGGCGCCACTGAAGGCAATGTCGGCCTGCTCAATCTGGACTCCAAGCCGGGCGCCATCGGCCGCGTGCCGCCGCACCTGTCCAAGCGCTTCAATATCCGGCTGGTGCAGTTCGACACCGAAGCCGAAGAGGTCGTGCGCGGCGCGGACGGCCTGGCCATCGAGTGCCAGCCGGGCGAAGTCGGCGAAGCGATCGGCGAAATCCGTCCCGAAGACGCGCGCTATCGCTTCGACGGCTACCAGGATGAAGAAGCGACCAAGAAGAAAATCCTGCGCGACGTCTTCCAGAAGGGCGATGTGTATTTTCGCACCGGCGACCTGATGAAGCGCGACAAGCAAGGCTATTTCTACTTCGTCGACCGCATCGGCGACACGTTCCGCTGGAAGTCGGAAAACGTCTCCACCAATGAAGTCGCCGAAGTGCTGGGCGTTCATCCCGGCGTGGTCCAAGCCAATGTCTATGGCGTGGAGGTGGGCGATTATTCCGGCCGCGCCGGCATGGCGGCGCTGATGATCGAAGGCGACGCGATCGATCTGGCCGCGCTCCACGCCCACATTCACAAAGAGCTGCCGCATTATGCCCGCCCGCTCTTCCTGCGCGTCCACACCGAAACACCGGAAGAACACACCACCGGCACGTTCAAGCTGAAGAAGACCGATCTGGTCAGGCAGGGCTGGGATCCGGAAAGCATGTCCGATCCGCTCTATTTCGATGATCCGGAGAGCGGCGGCTATGTCGCGCTGACCCCTGAGATCCGCGCGGCCATCCTGTCGGGTAAATTGCGGGTCTGATGCGGCCCGCGCCGGCGCCCGAGGACATCCTCGCCTTCTGGTTCGAAGAAGCCGGCGCTATGCGCTGGTATAAAGTCGATCCGGAGTTCGACGCCCTGATCCGGCGCAAATTCGGGCCGTGGCTGCACGGCTTTCGCGATGTGGACCGGGTCGCCGGCGACGCCTGGCTCGCCGCCCCGCGCTCGGGCCTGGCTCTGGTGGTCGCGCTGGATCAGTTTCCGCGCAATATCTGGCGCGGCTCGAACGCCGCTTTCGATCTCGATCCGCTGGCGCGTGAGGCGGCCGGCGTGATGATTGATCGCGGCTTCGATCTGGAGCTGACCGACGCCGAGCGCGCCTTCGTCTACATGCCCTTCATGCATTCTGAAGACATTGAGGATCAGCACCGCTGCGTCGAGCTCGCCGCAGAGCGCCTCCCGGCCGCCGACACGACATTGCGCCACGCCGAGCTGCACCGCGAAGTGATCGAGCGCTTCGGGCGCTTTCCCTACCGCAATGCGGCCCTGGGCCGTGAGACCACGCCGGAAGAGCAGGCCTATCTGGACGAGGGCGGATATGCGCCCGGCTCAAAACGCCCGGCAAAATCGACCGAAGGGCAGGAGTGACGCGGCGGAAAATCATCTAAGAGTTTGAATTATAATAGTTCTGTTTCGGCAGGGCGCTTGCACCGGGCGGTGTGAACCCCCGCTCTGGAGCTTGTCCCATGCCTGCCGCCCGCGCCTCCCGCATCACGCCTGAAGATATCCGCATCATCGCCTTCACCCTGGTTGAGCGCCACGGCGCCCAGGCGCTGGGCTATGCCGACCAGGCGGTGTGCGAACTGGACGATAAGGGCGAAACCGAATGTGCGGACGCCTGGCGCGCGCTGCGCTGGGAGATTGAAGACGCGCTCTACGGCCGGATCGGACGCGAAACGCCGATCGCGCTGAACTAAATCGATGCCGGATCAGAAGACGGCGCTGGTCACCAATTGCACCGACTTCGCCGGCCCGGCGGCGGTCGACGGCCTGACGAATGCGGGCTGGCGGGTTTTCGCCCATGACCGCAGCTTCGACGATGACACCGCCTGGGAGCGCTTCGCCGGCTCGCGGCCTGGCCTGAAGCGCATCTCAGCGCGCGATCCCGAGGCGGTCATCGCGGAGATATTCGATCGGGCGGCGCGGCTCGACGCCCTTGTCAGCAATGATCACTGGCCGGCGAAATCGGCGCCGGCGCAGACCCTGCCGGTCGCCGATCTGCGCGCCAATCTGGAGCGGCTGGTCGTCGATCCCTTCGTCCTGATCGGTGCGGCGATCCCGCATTTCAAAGTCCAGGGCGGGGGCAATGCGGTGATGATCACGTCCAACCGGACACGCCTGCCGCAAGCCGGCGCGGCGATCCCCGACGCCGCCCGCGCCGGACAGAACGCCCTGGTGAAATCCCTCGCCATCGAGCTGGCGGAGCACGGCGTGGCGCTCAACGCCATCGCCCCGAATTTCCTGTATTCGGAAGCCTATTATCCCAAGGCGATCTTTGAAGAGACCGAGGCGGGCCGCGCCCATGTGCGCGAGTGCGTGCCGGTCGGGCGGCTGGGCGCGCCGGACGAAATGAGCGAGCTGGTTGTTTTCCTGGCCGGCGCCCGGTCCCGCTTTTTGACCGGCGCGATCATCGACTGGTCCGGCGGCTGGCCGGCGGGCGCGCCAAGGCCGGTATAGGTCAAGCCGGTCCCGGACCTGGACAGGGCCTGCGGGCGTCTTGAAGAAGCGCCCCGCTGCGCCTCGAAAAAGACGCGTTAAAATTGTATTTGACTCATATTTATTATTAAAGTTGTATTATCGGAGTGGCGTTTTCATGCGTCTTCGCACTGCCCCTGTCTTGCAGGATCTGTGCGCCCTCAGACGGGTTTGGAACGGCTGCTAAGGCTGAATTTGAAACCGGAGGACGCGTCGTGGGACAAACGCAACACATTGATTTATCAGTCTCAAGCCCAACGAACGCGCCGGACTTATCCCTCACCGGCACGCCGAGCGCATCCTTCGCCAGCAATTACTCCACTTGGGCGATTTATGATGGTGGCTCGATGACCTTCACGCTGAATTTGCAGCATCAGCGCGGGGTCAATCTCATCTTCACCCTGTGCTCGACCATCAATAATGGCGTCGTCGATTGCCCGGTGAATATTTCAGTCAACGGCCACAGGGTTGTCACCAATTGGCAATCCAGCAATCTGAATTTCTACAACTGGTCCTGGTATCTGGACCAATCCTTTATGACCAGCGGCGACAACACGATCACGATCGAACTGGTTCCGGGCAGTCAGAACCGCGTCTTCGTGAAGGGGATCAGCGTGGTCGAATTCGACTGTCAGACACAGACTGAGTCGAACTGGTGCTGGGATGCGACCGGGGTGAGCCTGGCGCTCTTCTATGATCCGACCTCGGGCTGGACGCAGTGCAAGTTCGCCAACCTGCATTTGGGTCAAACCGATTGCTGCACCAATCCGAGTTCGTCAGCCTGCAATCAAGGCGCATGGCCCAACATTGCATGGCCGAAAATCATGCAGCTTGAGTCCAATATCACGGTCAGCCATGGCACCTCGTCGACCGGCACCCCGACGACATCGAGTACGGAGCTGACGAGCGTGACGAATGCGTTTCAGTCAAAGCTCAATGAATCCAACGTGGTGGGCTGCAATGTCGACTGGTGGCAGAGCAATGGATCCAGCTATTGGAGGGTCGGCGGGCATATCGTCATCGTGACCGGAATGAGCGGGAACCAGCAATATGTCACGGTGCAAGATCCCGCCACCGGATACCATGTGGTGAAGCTGTCTGACTTCGTGAACGCCTATGCAGGCCAGGGATATCTCGGCAATCAGTATTACACGAGCGGTCCGGTCGTGCCGGCCTAACTGAGGAACGGATATGGGAATCTCAACGCGATTTGAACCGGCGCCGCAGGCATCCTTGCTCGCGATAAAGGACGCAGCCGATCACATGGATGAAAGCGATCTGCCTGCCTTGGCGGCGACATTGCGCGCCACGCAAACGTCCGATGCCGCAAGACCGCACGGCGTTTATTCCATTCCCGTCGACGCCGCGCGCGACGGGACCGGTCTGGAGCACGCGGTACGGACTGGATGGCGGTATTTCGCGCCTGACAACCGGGCTATCGAAGTCCATGACGACGGCAGCGAGACCCATCGGTTCGGAGACATCAATTCAGGGCCTTTTGCAGAAGGCATGCATGATGCCCTTGAAGCTCTAAGCGATCCCTCACACGACGCGGTCGGGGAATTCGTGGTGAGCTTCCTGCGCGTTCGACCGCTCAATGTCTTCGCCCTCTGGCTGAGGGGGGAGGACGGCGATCAGATTGTTCCGCTCGCACCGGCGCCTGCGCCCTTCGAGCCTAATGCGCTGCTGACGCCCGAGCAGTTCAATGCAGCGCTTCAAGCGGTTGCGCTGGACGTGAGAGACAATCCCTTCGCCACCCCGCCGCGATAGCGGCCCCGGCTGATCGCGCGCAGGCGGCGCTACCGCCCCGCCATCATCGCGTCGCGGACCGAGCGGAATTCATTGCCGTCATACCAGTTCGGCCAATCCTCGCTGTCGGTGACCTGGCGGGCGACGTCGTACATGAGGTCTGTGGACTGCACGAAGCCGCGCATGTCCCAGTCAGGATCGAACTCGTCCGACGGTTTGTGATAGCGGTCCAGGCGATAGCCGGCCTCGATCTGCGCGCCGTATTCCGCGCCCAGCTCTGCGTGAACCGAGCCTGAGTCCGCATACAGCATCGGCACGCCGCGGCGCGCGAGGGTGACATGGTCGGAACGGTAGAAATAGCCGGCTTCCGGATTGGGGTCGGGCGACAGATACATGCCCCGCGCCTCGGCTTCCTCCCGCAGGATGTCCTCCAGCTGAGAGGAGCCGTAGCCGATCACGACGATGTCTTCGGTGGGCCCGATCGGCAGCATGCCGTCGAAATTAAACCCGGCCACGGTCTGGGTCAGCGGGATCAGCGGATTCTGGGCGTAGTATTCCGAGCCGAGCAGGCCCTGCTCCTCGGCCGTCACCGCGACGAAAATCAGCGAGCGCTCCGGCGGGGTTTCGGCGTTGGCGAAGGCTTGCGCCAACTCCAGGATCGCCGTGGTGCCCGTCGCATTGTCCACGGCGCCGTTATAGATTTGATCATCGCCGGCGAAGTTCAGCCGCTCGCCGATATGGTCCCAGTGGGCCATGAAAAGCACGTATTCATCCGGCCGGGTCGAGCCGCGCACCTGCCCTGCGACATTGTCCGAGCTTAATTCGCGCAATTCATTGGTCAGGGTCGCCGAGAGCTGTGCGCCGGTCATCTCGACCGGCGTGAAATCGGCCGTGGCGGCCAGCGCCGCCTGCTCGGCGAAATCCAGGCCGGCCGCTTCGAACAGCGCGATCCCGGTCTCTTCGGTCACCCAGGACTGGACGTCGACCATGTCGATATCCGCGCTGGAGGCGAGGATGAATTGCGGCCCGGACCAGCTCGCGCGCACCGTGCCCCAGGGATAGCTGGCCGGCTCGGTCTGGTGGATGATGATGGCGCCTTCCGCGCCCTGTCGCGCGGCTTCCTCGAATTTATAGGTCCAGCGCCCGTAATACGTCATGGCTTCGCCGTTGAACGCCTCGCCGCGATTGATGAAGCCGGGATCATTGATCAGCATGACCACGGTCTTGCCGGTCACATCCACGCCCTCATAGTCATTCCAGCCGAACTCCGGCGCCACCACGCCATAGCCGACCCAGACGAGATCGGAGTCTGCAAGGCTCACATCGGTCACCGGATTCTGGCTCCAGTATGTGACATCCTCCAATGCGGTCAGGCCCATGGCTTGCCCGTTGACGGTGATCTCATAGCTGGAGCGCGTCTCCTGCAGGGTGGACTCGATCAGCGGCACCGGCTGGAACCAAGTGCCGTTCACGCCCGCCGGCTCAAGGCCCGCACGCTCCATCTCCGTGGCGATCCACTGGGCGGCCGGTTCGCCCTTTTCGCTGGCCGGTCCGCGCCCGCCGAAGCGATCGTCAGACAAGGTTTCGATGCGATAGCGGAAATCCGCCTCGGTGATCGCAGGCTCGGTCGCCTGGTGGAAGGGCCAGTCCGCCGCCGGCTCGGCGGCGGCGGTCTGCGTCGCGGCGCCGGATTCGGCTTGCGTGGCGTCGGGCTCCGGCGCGCCGGTCTGCCCGCCGCCCGGATTGCATGCGGCGACCGCGATTGCGCATAGTGTTGATGTTATAAAATAACGCATAATATCAGGCCCCTAGCATTGTCAGGGGCCATGGTGCACTTGATGAACGAAGTCGCAAGAGGCTCGGTTTTATCGGCCCGGCCAAACATAGCGCGGCGCCGGCGCCTCAAATGGGTCAGCGCCCGGACCGCCTCCGGCGGCCGCGATGACGGCGGACCGGACGCATCTGTGTGCGATCTTCCGCCATCCCCCGGCTTGTCCGGGGAAAAGGCGCCGCAACGATCAGGCGACGCGCCTTACTCCCCCACCCGGCGGAACTCATACGCTGCGCCGCCCGGCACCAGGAAGGCGTAGCCGCCGTCGGGCAGAATCCCTGCTTCGGAATAGCGGATGGCGTCCGGCGTGACGTCTATCGCGGCGAAGATGCCCATCTCGCGCCCGGAGCGCGTCGTGATGCGGCAGTCCTCGGGCGCGACCGTGAACCGAAGGCCGGCGTCGCCCAGCCTGTCCGGCTGCAGCGCGCAGCCGTCCGGATAGCCGATCAGGTCGTCGGCCGACAGCTCGGAGAAGGCGCCCGGTTCAGCCCCGCGGCCGGCATAGGGCGCGGCGTCGCGGAAGGTGAAAAAATCCATGCCGCCGGGGCGTCCGTCCTCGTTTTCGTGGAACACCCAAATGCGCTGGCGGCTGATTTCGCCGTCATCGCGGCGCCATTCCAGATACACGACGTGCTCGCCCAAGGCCGGCGCCTCGATGCGATAGAAATCCGCATATTGCAAATCGAGCCAGTCATAGGGATGAGCCGCAGCGGGCGGACGTTTCAGGTCCTCAGGCGCGGCGTCATATTGCGCCTGGTTCGACCAAGACCCCGCCAGGTCTGAGAGCACCGCATCGACTGGGTATTGGGGCATGACGGTTTCAGCGCCTGTGGCGCAGGCGATCAGGCCTGACGCCGCGAGGCTGATCAGAACTCGTTTCATGCGCCGGCCGCCTCCAGGATTTGCAGGGCGGCGCGTTCGCCGGCCTCCATGGCGGCCTCCATGCCGGTGTGCAGCTCGCCCATATGTTCGCCCGCGAGGTGCAGGCGTCCGGCGGGATCGGAAATCTTGCCGCCCCAGGCCGGCGCCTGACCGGGCTGATAATGCATATAGGCGCCGCCGGCGAGCGCGTTGCTGGCCGTCCAGCGCTGCACATGGCGCAAGCGCACGCGGCCCTCGCTGGCCGGCCGCAGGCGCGCGAGTTCGGATTGCGCCATCGCTTGCAGTTCAGCGTCGGCCATGGCGTCCGCGCTCAATCCGCCCAGCCCGTCAAGCCAGCAGACCAGATTGCCCGTCGGCGCGCCGTCCGCGGCGCGCTGGGCGAAGACGCGTTCCAGCGCGCTGTCGGTCCACATCTCCGGCGGCAAGCCGTCGCGCTCCCACCATGGGGTTTCGGCCTCCAGGTGCAGCTGGACGATGGGCGTATAGGCCATCTCGCCGACCGCGTCGCGCTGCCGCGGCGAGAAAGGCGCGTCGACCGCGAGGCCGCGCAAGACCGGGAAGGGCAGGCTGGAGACGATGAAGTCCGAGCGCAGCCTTGCGCCGTCCTGCATCTGCGCCATCGCGCCGCCTTCGTCGGCCTCGATGGCGCCGACCGCCGAGTTCAGCCGGACGTCCCCTGCGAGCGTCGCCGCCATGGCTTCAGGCAGGCGCTGGGAGCCGCCGGTCAGGCGCTCCGATCCGCCCAGCCCCCGCTCCTGGGCGTAGATCGCCAGCGAGCGGAACAGGTTGAGCATGGAATAGGTCGACAAATCCCGGGCGTTGAGCGCCACCTCCATCAGCCGCAGGGCTTCCTCATTGGCGCCTTGGCCGACCAGCCAGTCTCGGGCGGCGATGTCGGAGGCGGCGGCCGCCTCATCCATCCAGGCATAGACGTCCTCAAACGGATTGGCGCGCGCGGCGAGGGAGAAGAAAAGCCGCGTCGGCGGAATCGACCGCCAGGCCTCCGGCAATCCATTGGCGGGATGGTCCGCCCAATCTTCGGCCGCGATCAAGTCATCGCCCAGCGCCAGGACCTGGCCGTATCCGTTGGGCGGGAATGGGGCGAACTCCAGCCCGGCCTCGGCCGCCCGCGCCCGCACCCGGGCATAGGTCTGACCGACCTGCTGGCCCCCGGCCTCCGGCGCGCCGGGCAGATGATCCAGCGTCATCATGCGTCCGCCGATCCGGTCGGCCGCTTCGACGACGATCACCGACAGGCCGGCGGCCTCCAGCATCAAGGCGGCGTGAAGGCCGGACAGCCCGGCGCCGATGACGATCACGTCGGCGTCCTTGCGGCCCTGATCGCTGCGTGGTCCGCAGCCGATCAGCGCTGCGGCGCCGATGCTGGAAAATCCCGCCAGGATCTGTCTACGAGAGATCGTCATGGTCTATCCCCTTGCCGCCGGCACGACACCATCGCAGGCTTGCGCCCGTTACGAAAACAAAATGATATATCATTTGCGTGCGAGCGCGCTTGGCCAAAAGCGCGCGGGGGAGATGAGGGCGGATGCGTCGACGACATTTTCTGGGATTGGCGGGCGCCGCCGCCACGCTCGCCGCCTGCGGTGAAAGCCGGCCGGCGGGCGAGCTCTACGGCCGGGCCGTCGCTCAGGCGCCGCCGCGCACGCCCTGGGACGCGCAGTGGTCGAATTTCGCGCAGAATGTCGCGCAGAACCCGACCATCCGGCTGGATTATTTCACCAAGGCGGAGCTCGGCGATGAGGAGCGCATGCTCCACGATCTGCGCCGCGGGCGATCCCATATCGGCGGCATGAGCCTTCAGGGCCTGGCCAGCTCCATGCCCGAGCTGACCATCGCCATGGCGCCCTATCTGTTCGACAGCCGCGAAGAGGTGGACTTCGTCTATGACGAATATCTCTTCGACATCGTCGACGAGCTGGCGGCGGCGCAAAATCTGAAGCTGCTGCAATGGGTCGAAGTGGGCTGGACGCATATGTTCGCGGACCGGCCCCTGACCGATCCCGACGCCGCGGCCGGGCTTCGCATGCGCACCAGCCCCAACGCCGCGGCGCGCTATTTCTGCGAGGCGGCGGGCATGGACGCGATCCCGCTGGGCATCGCCGACGTCATTCCCGCCCTTCAGACGGGCCTGGTCCAGGGCGGTTTGTCCAGCGTCGTCTTCCACTTCTTTGCGACGCTTGACCTGGCCACCGACTTCACGCTGACCCGGCACAGCTATGACACCGGCGCCATCGTCATCAACAAGGCCTGGTATGATGGCGCCACCGACGCCCAGCGCGCCACGCTGGACGGCGCCTGGGGTTCGGCGGCCTCGGCGCGCATGGGCGTGCGCATTCTTGAAGACGTGGTGACGGGCTGGCTGCGCGAAGGCGTGCAGCGCGACCGCGAGGGCAATGTGGTGCGTCCCCTGCGCACGACCTCAGGCTCGGAGATCTCCATTCACGATCTGACGCCGGATCAGCGCGCCGCCTGGAAGGCGCGCACGGTCAATGTGATCGACCGCCTCGTCGACACCATCGGCGGACGCTCGGCGGAGGTCTATGAGCAAATCCTGGCGGGCAAGGCCGCCTTCGCGGCGCGCGCCGCAGAGGGAGGCGAGGCATGAGAGGGGTGTTGACCGCGATCGGCCGCGCCGAGCGCTGGATCACCATCGGCGCCTTCGCGCTCATGGCGCTGGCGCTGTTAGCCGATGTGATCAGCCGCCGCCTGTTCCTGACCGGCCTGATCGGCGCGACCGAAGTCGCGGTCATGGGCATGGTGGCGGTCGCCATGTTCGGCGTCGGCATCGCAACGGACGAAGGCGCGCACCTGCGTCCGCGCCTGTTCGACCGTCTCATCCCGCCAGCCCTGGAGCCGCTGTTCGGCCGGATCGCCAGCGCGGTGACGGCGGCCTTCTTCGCGATATTCGCCGGCCTGTCCGGCTGGATGGTGATGGAGAGCTTCTTGCTCGGCGACCGGACGGAAATCCTGCGCGCGCCGATCTGGACGCTGCAGGCGCTGATCTTCATCGCCTTTTCAACCAATGCGGTGCGCTTTCTCGCCTACGCCCTCGACCCCGCATTGAAACCCAGCGAGGACCTGGAAGAGAGCGCCGCAGGCGCGGCTGACGGGGAGGCCCGCTGATCATGGAGATGTGGCTTCTTGTCGGACTGATCGTGCTGTTGATGGTGCTGCGCCAGCCGGTGCTGGTCCTGCTCGGTTGCGCGGCGCTGTTTGTGTATTCCGTCTTCTCCGACGGACGGCCGGAATATGCGGCTTACGACGTCTGGTTCGCCGTGAACCAGGAGGTCTTGCTGGCGATTCCGCTCTTCGTGCTGGCTGGCGCGATCATGTCCAAGGGCACGATCGCCGAGCGCATCATCGATCTGATGCGCGAATTCACCCGGCCGATCCCCGGCGGGTTGGCGTTGGCGGCGGTGTTGTCCTGCGCGGGCTTCGCAGCGATTTCCGGCTCCGCGGCGGTGACGCTGCTGGCAGTGGGCGGGATCATGTACAAGGCGCTGACCGAAGGCGGCTACACCAAAGGTTTCACCATCGGCGCTCTGTGTTCCGGCGGCGTGCTGGGCATCATCATTCCGCCGTCGATTCCGCTGATCCTCTACGGCTATATCACCCAGGTCTCCATCGCCCAGCTGTTCCTGGCCGGGATCGGCCCGGCCCTGGTGCTGGTGACGATCTTCGCGGGCTATGGCTTCATCACCAATCTCAAGCGCCGCGAAGGCGGCTGGCGCATCTCCGGCTTTGTCCGGGCCATCCGCCGCTCGATCTTCGCCGTGCCGATCCCGGTGATCATACTGGGCGGGATTTATGGCGGCGTCTTCACGGTCACCGAGGCGGCGGCGGTGGCGGTCGTCGTCGCGGTGCTGGTCGAAGTGCTGCTGCACCGGGATTTGTCCCTGGGCGATCTCAAAGAGGTCACGGAAGATTCAGCCAAGCTCCTGGGCAGCCTTTATCCTGTTCTCGCCTTCGCCTTTTCGCTCAACGTCTTTCTCACCGCGGAAGGCGTGCCGCAGCAGCTGGTCGCCTCGCTCGATCAGATGATCGACGGCAAGGTCGAGTTCATGCTCGCCGCCAACCTGCTTCTGCTTTTGGTGGGCATGGTGATCGATGTCGGTTCGGCCACCCTGGTGCTGGCGCCCCTGCTGCAGCCGCTCGCCGAAGCCCAGGGCGTGGATCCGGTGCATTTCGGGATCGTGATGATCGTCAATCTGGGCATCGGCTATCTCACGCCGCCGCTCGGGCTCAACCTCATCGTCGCAATGGCGGCGTTCAAGGAAAGCTTCTGGACGGTGACCCGGGCGGTCCTGCCCTTCATCGCGCTGATGATGGCGGGGCTGATGGTGATCGCCTTCGTGCCGCAGATCGCGCTCTATTTCGTGAGCGGGGGCTAGAGACCGGTCTCCGCCTGGATCGCCGCGGTGAGCCGGGCGTGAAGGGCCAGCGGATCCAGCGCCGCGTCCAGCTCGGCCTGGGTCCCCGCCCGGGCCATCGCGTCCTCGCGCAGGCCGCGCCAGATCGCCAGCAGAAAGCCGCCATGCTCGTCGGGGCGCCAGTTTGCACGCGGCGCCGGCTGCGCCAGGCTGGCGAGCAAGCGAGCGTCGCCGGGATTCCGCGTCGCCGCGCCTCCCGCGTGCGCGGCCAGGTGAGCCGCCATCTCCGCCAGCGCCGTGTCCCGGTCGGCGCCCCAGCGCGCCAGACGGACCGTGCGCGACACCTGCGTCAGACGATCAAGATGCGCCGCCAGCGGATCGCGCGCCATGGCGCCGATCAGGGTCGGGCAGGCGACCCGGTCCGGCCCGTCCTGGCCGTGACGTGCGAAGGCGGACCGGTAAGGCGAGACATAGCTGCGCCAGGCCGTCAGCCAGTCGCGCAGGCGGCGAAGACGCGTGCTCATATCCGTCGCCGAGGGCGCCATACGCGCCGCCAGGCTGCGCTCATACCAGGGAAAGAAAAGGCGCTGCTCCTCCAGCCGCGCCCAGGTTTTCGCCAGATGCGACCCGTCCCAGACCGGCGGGTAGACCTCGCAATAATGCTCAAGATGAGAGGCGCGTTCCGCCTCGGTCCAAACCGCGTAGCCGTCCAGCGCCAGCGCGGCGATCCGGTCCGGCGCGGCGAGGGCGGCGCTCATCGCGGTCCCCGCGCCGGTGTGAAAGCCGTAAAGCCCGGCGCGCTGAACGCCGAACGCATCCATCACCGCCAGCACATGGGCGGCGTAGTCCGCGCTTTGCGGCTCGCTCTCAGCCAGCGGCGCCGACAGGCCGTTGCCGGGCGTGTCCAGACCGATGACGTCACACTCAGGCTCGAGACGCCTGGCGATCGCGTGCAGGCTGGAGGCGCTTTCCGGCGAACCATGCAGGAGGAATACGGCCGGCGCTCCCGCCCGACCGGCGCGCCGGTAATGCACCGCGGCTCCATTAATCCGTAGCGCGCCGCGCCGACCCCAGCAGTGCTCGGCGCGAGCGCTCACAGGGCGATCAGCGCCTTGCCGGTATTGCGGCCCGAGACCAGGCGCTCGAACACCGCAGGCGCTTCGGCGAGACCCTGGGCGCGATCTTCTGCGATGGTCAGACGGCCTTCGCGCGCCAGCGGCGCGGCTTCAGAGAGAAACTCCTCCCAGCGGTCGTAAAAATCATAAACCACCAGCCCGTGCAGCTTGGCGCGCTTGCCGATCACCATGCCGATGGGCAGGCCCGGCGCTGGCTGGTCGGCGTGGTAGTGGGCGGCGAGCCCGCACAGCACAACCCGGCCATAGGCCGCCATATGGGTCAGAGCCAGCATCAGCATGTCCACCGACACATTCTCGAAATGCACGCTGATCCTGCCGCCATAGCGCTCCGCCAGCTGATCGCGCCAGCTCTCGCTGCGATGATCAAAGCACGCGTCGAAGCCGTAGCGGCCGGTGACCAGGGCGCATTTCTCCGGCCCGCCGGCGATGCCGATCACCTCCGCTGCGCCGCGCGCGCGGGCGATCTGGCCGACCGCGCCGCCGACCGCGCCGGCGGCCGCGTCCACGAGGACAACATCACCTTCGCCGACTTTGGCCAATTGGGTGATGCCGGCCCAGGCCGTCAGGCCCGGCATGCCGAGCGCGCTGAGATAAATCGCCGGATCAAGGCCCCTGACATCGATCTTGCGCGCATCTGACGCGGCGGCGCCGGTCACCTCGCGCCAGCCGGCATCCATGACGTAAACCCAGTCGCCGACGGCATGTTCGGCCGACTGGCTTTCGATCACCCGGCCGACGCCGTGGCCGGGAATGGCTTCAATCATCGGCTCCGGCGCCGGCTCGCCCATATGCCGGCCGCGCAGGCGGGAGCCGACATAGGGGTCCATGGAGATATGGCTGAGCTGCACCCGCACGCCGCCCTTGGGACATACCGGCGGGGCGGCGTCGATCACGGCGAAATCCGCTGCGGCGGGGCGGTGATCGAGGGCGTGGGCGAGGACGACCTGTTTCAAAGTTCGACCACTTCCACCAACAGCCCATCCGGGCCGCGCAAGACGCCGGATCGCTTGCCGCCATATATCGCGCCTTCGCGCACCCTGGGCTCGGTGACCCAATCGCCGCATACGGAGTTAAAGTCGGGATGGGCGAAGGTGCCGACGCTGGCGCCCGGCCACATCATGCCGTCCTGGCGCGGACGCGGCGTTGCGGTCTCGGGATATTGGTCGAGCTCCAGGAAGACATCGCGCTCGTGCACGGCGGTGGAGATCGTGTGAAGGTCGGTGCGCGGCGTGCCGTAGGCGTCGGCCAGCATGTGATATTCGATGTCCATCACCCGGCCGGTCGCAAAGCCGAGCGTCTCTTCAAACCATTTCAACCCGGCCTGCATGTCCGAGCAGCCGATGACCAGGATGAAGAGCCGGTCGATCGGCGCCGTCGCGCGCGGCAGATCGAATGCCGGCAGATTGTCCCGAATCTGAGTCAGATAGACGATCTCGCCGTCCGGGCCCTTCACCTGCATGGGATAGATGGCGGGCAAGCCGTCAATCTCGCGCGGCGGGCCGATGACCTCAAACGGGCTGTCCTTGATCCGCTCATGGGTCGCGAGCACGTCCTGCACGCAGATTTCGATGGCGTTCCAGCCATAGGTCCGCAGCGGCGCATATCCGTTGACGGCAGGCTGCTCGGTCAAGCGCAGATAGATGTCCGCGCCCGACGCCGGCTGCATCACGACAGATCGCGCGTCGGTCGCCGCTGGCGCGTCGAACGCGGCGGCGAGGTCCGCGCCCAGCGGGCCGCGCTCGATCACCGCGTAGTCCAGAAAATCGCGATAGCGCGCTTCAGCGGCGTCCAGATCCGCAACAGACAAGGTGGCGGCGCGCAGGAGTTTCATGTCGTCAGCCCTTCATTGGTGCGCTCGGCAAGTTGGTATACCCTTTCGGCCAAGTCAAAGCCTCAGCCCGACAAAAGGACGCCGCAATGCGCTTTTTCCTGTCCGTGACCCTGATCGGCGCCGCGGCGTCGACGTCCGCTTTCGCCGAACCCGGGCCGGTCGGCGCGCCGGATAGGCTGACGGCGAGCGAGATCATCGAGCGCGCCTATGCGGAAAATGGCGGGGACGCCTGGGTCAATCCGGAAAGCCTCTACATGGAAGGCCACGCCCTGTTCTGGCGGGGCGAGAGTTTCGTGCGCTATGAGCCCTATCGGATGTGGCGCGTCTATCCGCAGGTCAAAGAGGACGCCCACGCCGCCGACGGCCGCGTGCGCATCGAAGCCTTCAATGAGGGCGAAGTCGTTTTCCAGCTCAGCTTTGACGGCGAGCATACCTATGACCAGACCGGCCGGCTGGAGGAAGCGGCGGATTCAGACCGGTGGGCGTCCAATTTCGGCTTCGGCGTGATCCGCCACGCTTTGGACGACGGCTATCAATTGCGCCGCGGTCCGGACGATTATGTGGACGGGCAGGCGGCCTACACGGTCACCATCATCGATCCGGCCGGGGGCGAAACGCTGTTCAATATCCGCCATGACGACTTCGCGGTGGTGCGCGTCGGCTTCGACACGCCGCGCGGCTGGCATGAACGGCTCTATTCCGGGTTTTACCGCAATGAAGAGGGCGGTTGGCGCCAGCCTTTGCGCATCCGGCTGTTCTACAATGGCGTGAAGGCGAACGAGATCTACTGGACGGCGTTCCAGACCGGTGAGGATTATCCGGTCGCGCTGTTTCAGATCGAGGAAGACTAGCGCCTTAAGGCATGTCATCGCTTGGAAAGCGCGGCACGCCCATATGGTCGGTCGCGTTTTCGCGGTCCCTCTGCATGGAGCGCTGGACCGCAGGGGTGTTGAGCGCCTCGCGCCGCGACTCTCGAAGGCCCGTGAGGATGCGGCCGATCCGGGAGTCGGTCACGCCTGCCTGGGACAGCTGGAAGGCCAGCCGGTCCATATCCTCCAAAAACTCCGGCGGTTCTTCACCCAGCCCCATCAGCCCGAACCGAGCCAGGCGCGGCGCGGCCAATTGACTGCCTTCCGGACAGTCGAAAGCCTCGTGGTTGGCGTCTGAGGAGGACAGGCAGAAATTCTCCCGCACCGTGCCGTGCACGCCGCCCGCAAAATCGGCGATGATCCTGAAATCCTCCGGGTCCAGTCGCGTTTCGACGCGCGCGAGTATGTCCGCGAAGCTGGGCGGTCGCGCCCGAACCGGCGGCGGCGGCGGATCGGGGTCGGGCTGTGCGGTCGCCACAGGCTGGCTGGAATCGGTCGGCACGGCGAAGGCCGGCGGCGGCGCGGCGGGAGCGGCTTGCCGGGAAGCGCTGGGAGCGGGCGGCGCCAAGGCCGGCGCGTCGGCCGCCTCCGGCGGCGCCGTCAGGATGGCGTCCGGCGCCGGGGCAGGGGCCGGGGCCGCGATCACGGGTTCGACCGGCTCGGGCTCGGCCGCGGGCGCCGGCGGATCAGGCTCGGCGGCGTCTAAAGGGGCTGCGATCGGCGGCTCCGCGCCGGCGTCTGACGTCTCCGCGCCGGCGCCGCTTTGACCCGCGGCGTCAGCATCGCCGGCCCGCCCGCCCGCGAGCGGCGGTTCGAACAAGGGCGCGTCGGTTTCCGCATTCGGGCCGCCGGCGACAGTATAGAGGCGAACTTCCATGGCCTGGCCGATCCGCTCCGCTTCGTTGAGCACGGCCGGCGGCAGGATCAGCAGCGCGGCCAACGCCACAGCGTGCAGGGCGACCGCGACGCCATAGCCGGTCGTCCGCCGCCTCAGCTCGGTCGATGCAAAGACGTCGCTCGCCAAAGGGACGGCGGCGGGAAAGGTCAGGCTGGCGCTCACGCCCTAACAGATGGCCGACACAGCCTGCAGCTTCAAATGAAATTGGTGAGAGGCCGCAGTGAAACGCGGCCGGCGCCGTCACCGCGCGCTGGCGCCGGCGGCGGCGTCGACGAAATAGATTTCGTTGAACCCGTGTGCGCTGGAGGCGTGAAAGACATAGGCGACGACCGCCAAAAGGAGCGCGGCGAGAATGAGGCCGGTCCAGCCGCCTGCTGAGTTTCGCTTGCTCATCGTCCACCTCCCCCGAGGCTGAAGGCGCATTCACCAAGCTGAACCGCCGATGAATGACAGGGTCAGGCCGGTGCAAGGCGCGCACTGGGCTGGATTGCGGCGAAGCGAAGGTGAATTGGGGCGATTTTCGGGCAGGCGTCGGCTTGCTCTTGCGGCCCGGCGCGGCGCAGTCTGGCGCCATGTGTCCGCCGCGCCTCGTTTATCTCGGCCCTGAAGGCAGTTTCACCCACCAAGCGGCCCTGGCGCTGGCGCCTCGGGGATGCGTGCTCGCGCCGCTCGACAGCCTGACCGCGGTGTTGTCTGCGGTTCTTCAGGGTCAGGCCGAGTACGCCGTCGCGGCGCTGGACAGCGCGGCAGGCCCGATCGCGGACACCCGTTCGGTTCTCGACAGCGGCCGGGCGGAAGAGTTGGGCCGTCATGCACTTGAAGTCAGCTTTGATCTGTACCGTCTCTCCTGCGACGAGACCGCGCTGATCGGGGTCTTCGGCCACGAAAAAGCGCTGGCCCAGTGCGCGGACTGGATCCGGGCGCGGGCCGTTGAGGCGCAGGCGCTCGCTTCGAACACGGCTGGGCTCGCCCGGGTGCGCGACGGCCGAAAGCCGGGGTGGGGCGCGATCGGGCCGCCGGGGCTGGCTGAAGCCTACGGGCTTGCCGTTTGCGGCCAAGCGCTAGAAGGTCCGGCCCGAAACGAAACCCTATTTGTCCTGCTGCGCCGCGCCGGCGGCGAAGCCGAACGGGAAGACCGCCCATGACCACGACGCCGCTTTCCGACGCCCTGTCCCGGGTCAAACCCTCCGCCACCATCGCCGTCAGCCAGAAGGCGCGTGAGCTTAAAGCCGCCGGCCGCGACGTGATCGGCCTGGGTGCGGGCGAGCCTGATTTCGATACGCCCGATCACGTCAAGCAGGCGGCGATCGACGCCATCCGGGCCGGCAAGACCAAATACACCAATGTCGACGGCGTGCCGGAGCTGAAAGAGGCCATTTCGGCCAAGTTCAAGCGCGACAACGCGCTGGACTACGCCCCGGCTCAGGTGAATGTCTCGCCGGGCGGCAAGCCGGTGATCTACAACGCCTTTGTCGCGACCTTGAATCCTGGCGACCAGGTCGTGATCCCGACCCCCTACTGGGTCAGCTATCCGGAAATGGCGCGCTTGTCGGGCGCTGAACCGGTCTTTGCGCCCGCGGGCGTGGACGACGGCTTCAAGCTCAAACCGGAGACGCTGGAAAAGGCGATCACGCCGAAGACCCGATGGGTGATCCTGAATTCCCCCTCCAATCCCACCGGCGCCGCATATACGCGCGGGGAGCTCGCCGCTCTGGGCGCGGTGCTGGAGCGTCATCCGCACGTGCTGATCCTGACCGACGATATGTATGAGCACATCGTCTATGACGGCTTTGAGTTCACCACCTTGGTGCAAGCCGCCCCGGCGTTGTATGCGCGCACGCTGACCATGAACGGCGTTTCGAAAGCCTACGCCATGACCGGCTGGCGCATCGGGTTCGCGGCGGGTCCGCAATGGCTGATCCAGGCGATGGCCAAGGTGATGAGCCAGACGACGTCCAATCCCTGTTCGATCAGCCAGTGGGCCTCTGTCGCGGCGCTCAACGGCGATCATGACTTCCTGGTTGCGCGCAACGCCGCGTTCAAGCGCCGGCGCGACGCGATGCTGGAGAAAATCGCCGCCGCGCCTGGCCTGACGGCGCCGACGCCTGAGGGCGCCTTTTACATCTTCTCCGACTGCTCAGGCCTGATCGGCAAGCGTTCGGCGGGCGGCGTGAAGCTGCACACCGATCTGGATGTCTGCGCTGCGCTTTTGGAGGAAGAAGGCGTTGCGGTGGTGCCGGGCGCGGCCTTTGGCGCGGAGCCGGGCTTCCGCCTGTCCTACGCCACTGACGATGCGGCGTTGGAAGAAGCCGGCCAACGCATCGTGCGCTTTTGCCGATCTGTCGAATAAATCATTGGTTCGCGCGCATGCCATAGGTCTAATCTATGTCTCGCCACGCTATTCTGAATTGGATTTTTCAGCCCTGCGGGTCCATGAAGACTTCTGAATTCGCGAGCGAAAAGGAGGCTCGACATGGACATCAATATGGGACTGGACAAGGCGCAACGCGAAGCGATGGCCGAAGCGGTCGGCGCGCTTCTGGCGGACACCTATGCGCTGTATTTCAAGACGCACGCCTACCACTGGAACGTCACCGGGCCGCGCTTTCACGACCTGCATACGATGTTCGAGCTGCAGTATAACGAGCTGTGGACCGCCACCGACGCGATCGCCGAGCGCATCCGCGCGCTGGGCGTGATGGCCCCGATCTCCTACGGGGAAATGGCGGCGAACTCCGCCATCGGCTTCGACGACGCCACGCCGGACGCCGACACGATGGTCGCCAATCTGGTTTCCGGCCATGAGCAGGTCGTCGCCACCGCGCGCAAGGCTTTGAAGCTGGCGGAAGACAATGGCGATGAAGCCACGTCCGATCTGGTCGCGCCGCGCATCACGGCCCATGAAAAGACCGCCTGGATGCTGCGCGCGACGCTGGCGTAGGCGAAAGCCGCACCGAAGAAGATGCAAGCGCCCCGTCAAACTTGGCGGGGCGCGTTGCGTTTTGCGGCTCGGAAAGAAAAAAGAGCCGGCCCCGCTTGGCGGTGACCGGCTCTGTAAGTCTTCCATACCAGTTCGGGGAGGAGACGGTATGGGCAAAAGGGAAGACAGCGGCGTCGCCGCCGTTTCACGAGGGCGTATATGCGCTCCGGCCCGGCGGTCTTCAAGGCGGTCCAGCGAATATCCGCTATGCATTTTTGCTGCGATGTCGTGGAGCTGACATGGGGCTGCCGCATAGCGGTCATATTCGGCCCGAAGCCGCCGTTCCGGTTAGATGAGTCCGCGTTCCGCCAGGCTTTCAATCACCGCCGCCTGCCGGTCGCGATAAAAGCTTTTCTCCGGCGTGCTCGCCTGGCCGTCCTTAAGGAGCGAGCCTTCCGGGTGAATGTCCGCCTTGGCGTACTGGCCGGCGAAAAGCGCCATGGGCTGGCGCGCCAGCAGATTGCCCATGGCGGTCTTGCGGCGCAGGCGGCGGACCTGACCGACATCGACCTCGCCATAGGCGCACATGGACGGGCCGGCGGCGGCCTCCGCGATGATCAGGCCGCGCGGATCGACGATTTTCGATCCGCGGTCGGCGCTGGCCTGCGGGATCGGCGTGCCGGTCATGCCGCCGGAATTGGCCGAGACCACGTAAGCGAGGTTCTCAATCGCCCGGGCCTGCTTGGCGATATTCTTCGGCGTCGCCTGCGGGCTGGACACCTCCGAGCTGGAATGGACGAAGACCTCCGCGCCTTTCACCGCGTGCAGGCGGGCGATCTCCGGGTAGAGGATTTCTTCCGATGCGATGGCGCTGATCCGCCCGAGCGCCGTATCGGCGACCGGGAAGAGCGCGTCTTCGCCATAGGCGTCCAGATACGGCTCGAGTACATCGTACGGGCTGGGCGCATACATGGAGATCAGACGGCGATAGCGCAGCACCTGGCGTCCGGCGGGGTCGATCAGGACGCAAGCCTGGAAATACAGATCCGGAAAGTGTTCATCGGTCTCATAGCCGTTCCAGGCCAGGTGGATGCCGAAATCCGAGGCCAGCTTGGCCAAGGCCTCAAACTCCGGCCCGTCCGCGGCGATGGCGGCCTTGGTCCGCCACTCTTCGGCGCTTTCACGCATGGGAAATCCGGTCAGCGCGTATTCGGGCAGCACCACGAGCTTCACGTCCGGACCGATGAAGGCGATGGATCCTGCGATCTCGCCGCGAATGCGGCCGATGCTCGCAGCCATGCGCGCGGCGGATTCTTCTCTGTTCGCGCAGGCGTTGACGGTTTCACATAAGGATTGAAGGGCGAGCGCGGTATAGGCGGGTGCGGCGTCGGTCACGCGGATCGTCTCCCTTTTAAGGGTCAGGGTCCAAGCTCAAGGCTGGCTTGAAGGCCGAAATAGGCTAGACATTCTGCATGACTGCGCATGACAGGAAATGGCGATGAACAAGCAAGCCGCCGGGGGCGCGGCGCGGCTGTCGCCGGAACTGATCGACGAAAGCCTGCCCACGCCGCTCTACCATCAGATCTTTCTGGTGCTCCGCGACCGGATTCGCGAAGGCGCGTTTCCCGCCGGCGCCATCCTGCCCGGCGAGCAGGAATTGACCCGATTGTTCGACGTCTCGCGCATCACCGTGAAGCGGGCGATGAATGAGCTGGCCGCCCACGGCTTCGTCACCCGCCATCGCGGCCGGGGCACCGTCGTCACCCACAATACCGGGGTGCCGGTGGTTGAAGGCCGCTTCGACACGCTTTTTGACGCCCTGCACCGCATGGGTTTGGTGACCGAGGTGAAGCTGCTGGAGGCCGAGGACCGCGCGGCGGACGAAGAGCTGGCGGCGGAAATGGCGCTGGAGCCGGGCGCCCCTGTGCAACGCGCGGTCCGCCTGCGCAGCCTGGAAGGCGACACATTCTCCTACCTGGTGACCCATGTGCCCGGCGCCATCGCGGCCCGCTACACGCTGGACGATCTAAAGACCCAGCCCATGCTGGAATTGCTGCGCCGCGCAGGTGCGGAGGCGGTGGAAGCCGATCAGACCATGACGGCGGTCGCCGCCGACCCGCAGATCGCCGTCGCGCTAAAAGTCTCGCCTGGCGCGCCGCTCCTGATGATCAAGCGCATCATGCGCGCCGCGGACGGCACGGCGGTGCAGCACATCCTCGCCTATTACCGGCCCGAACGTTTCCGCTATCACATGCGCATGGTGAAAAAAGACGAGGCCGGCGCGGGCTGGGGCGCCGCGGATCTCGCCTGACCGCACGGGCCGCTGCGCAATGCGCGCATTCGCCGCTTTGAAATGATATAGAGATATACCATTTGATGGATCGCATGGGCGCGAGCCCAAGGTGTTGAGCGCGGGACATGACCATGGAGCTGGTTTGGGGGCTCTTGCATATTCTCGTCTTCGTCTACTGGCTGGGCGGAGATCTCGGCGCATTTTTCGCCAGCCGCCTGGTCGTGGACGCCGAGCGTCCGGCCCCCGGACGGATAGCGGCGGCGACGATCCTGCTTAATGTCGACATGGCGCCGCGCATGGCGCTGATCTTCGCCTTGCCGACCGGCCTGGCTCTGGCGGACCATCGCGGCTGGCTGGATCTGGACCCGCCATGGGTCGGGGCGGCTTTCGCCATCGCCGCTGTCTGGGCCGGCTTGGCCTGGATGATCCACCTCAAGGCCGGTCCGCATGTCTTGGCCGGGCGCTTGGATCAGGCGATCCGGTATGCGGTGATGTTCAGCCTGGCGGGTGTCGGCGTATCGGCCTTCGTCGGGCTCTGGGCTGTCCCGGACTTCATGGCCGCCAAGCTGCTCCTGCTCGCGGTCGCAATCGGAGCGGGGTTGCAGATCCGGCGCGTGCTGACCCCGTTCGGCCCAGCGTTTGGAAAGCTGGCGTCAGGGCGGGGCGATGCGGCGTCCGACGCCGTCATCGCGTCCAGCCTGGCCAGGGCGAGGCGTTATGTCTTCGTCATCTGGGCGGCTGTGATCGCCGCAGCGGCGCTGGGCGTGGCGACGCCGGGCGGCTTCTAGGAGATTGATCCATGGCTGAGACCGTCTCTTCCGCCGACTTCATCGAGACCCTGGCCCAGGCCGTCGGCCGCGACCAGGTGGCGGCCGGCGAGGCGGCCCGGTCGCTTTATTCCGAAGATGTCTGGACGCAAGGCGGCATCGTTGACGCGGTGGTCAGCCCGTTGTCGGTGGAGGCGGCCGCCGAGGCGGTGCGCCTCTGCGCCCAGGCGGATCAGCCGATTTATCCGCGCGGCGGCGGCATGAGCTACACCGCCGGCTTCCTGGCTGACGCGCCGGGCGGCGTATGTCTGGACACCGCCCGCCTCGACCAGGTGATCGAAATCAATGCGCAGGACATGTATGTCCGCGTCCAGGCAGGCTGCACCTGGAAGACCTTGCATGAGGCGCTGAAACCGAGAGGTTTGCGCCCGCCCTTTTGGGGGCCCTTGTCCGGTATTTCTTCCACTGTCGGAGGCGGTGTCAGCCAAAACAACGCTTTCTTCGGCGCCGGCGTTCATGGGCCGGTCTCTGAAAGCGTGCTGTCGGTGGCGGTCGCCCTGCCGGACGGCTCCATTCTGCGCACCGGAACGGCGGGCGGTGAAACGCCGGGCGGCGGGGCCAGACCTTTCTTCCGCCATTACGGCCCGGACCTGACCGGCCTGTTCTGCGGCGACGCCGGCGCGCTGGGGGTGAAGCTGGAGATCACGCTGCGCCTCATTCCCGCACCTTCACACGAGCGTTGGGCCAGCTTTTCCTTTCAAGACCGCGACGCTTGCGCCCGCGCCATGGCGGCGCTGGGCCGCACGGGGCTCGCCTGCGAAGTCTTCGGCTTTGATCCCGGCCTGACGGCGGTGCGGCTCAAGCGCGCCTCGCTGATGGCCGACGCCAAGACGCTGGGCAAGGTGGTGACCGGCCAGGGCAATCTGCTCAAGGGCGTGGCCGAGGGCGCGAAGATGGCGCTGGCTGGCCGCTCCTTCCTGAAGGAAGCGGACTATAATCTTCACTTCGTCACCGAAGGCGCCTCCAAGACCGGCGTCGACGAGGCCCACGCGACGCTCAGCGCCCTTTGCGAGGCGGAAGGCGGCCGGAGCGTCGAACCGACCATTCCCAAAGTGATCCGCGCCAACCCCTTCACCCCGCTCAACAATATGATCGGACCCAATGCGGAACGCTGGGTGCCGGTCCACGGCATCGTGCCCATGAGCGAGGGGTCAGGCTGTTGGGCGCAGATCGATGCGTATTTCGCCTCGCTGAAGGACCGGTTTGCCGCCCATGACATCCAGACCGGCTTTCTGATCACCACATTGTCGACCACCGGCTATTTGATCGAGCCGGTCTTTTTGTGGCCGGAAGCCCTGTTTGGATTGCACGAGCAGAGCGTGGACGCGGGTTATCTCAAAGGTCTTCAGCGCAAAGATCCCGTGCCCGGCGCCACCGAACTGGTCGCGGAGGCGCGCCAGGGCGTGGTCGACATCTTCACCCGCCATGGCGCGGCGCATTTCCAGGTCGGGCGGACCTATCCGCTGAGCCGGACGCGCTCGCCCGCCAATCTGGCTTTGCTCAAGGCGATCAAGGCGGCGCTCGATCCCGACAATCTGATCAATCCCGGCGCCTTGGGGCTGTCATGACCACGATCTCCGTCCGCAATCCGCGCACCGGCGAAACCGACGCCTGGATCACCCCGCCCACGGGCGAAGAGCTGGATGTTGTCGCTGCGCGCCTGCGCGCCGCCCAGGGCAGCTGGGCCGGCGAAGGCATCGAGGCGCGCATGCAGCGCCTCTTGCGCTGGGCCGATGCGATGCACGCTGATCTCGACAAGATCGCCGCGGCTTTGGAGGCGGATACCGGCCGCCGCCGGGTCGCGCGGCTGGAAGTCCAGGGCGCGGTCGCGTCGATCCGCGCCTGGGCGGCGTCTGCGCCGATGCTGGCGCCGAAGGCGGATTGGCTGCAGGGGCGCTCCAACCCCCAGCTCAAGCATTCGGGCCAATTCGTGCCGTTTGGCCTGGTTGGCGTGATCAGCCCGTGGAATTTCCCGCTGACCTTGTCGCTGATCGACGCGATTCCGGCGCTGGCGGCCGGCTCAAGCGTCATCGTCAAACCCAGCGAGGTCACTCCGCGCTTTGTCGAGCCGCTCGCGCGCACCATCGAGCTGGCCGGCCTGTCCGACCTGTTGGCGTTCACGCCGGGCGCGGGCGAGACCGGCCAGGCGGTGATCGAGCGGGCGGATCTGATCTGTTTCACCGGTTCCGTGCCGACGGGAAAAAAAGTCGCCGCCGCAGCCGCCGAGCGTCTGATCCCGGCCTTTCTCGAGCTGGGCGGCAAGGATCCGATGATCATCACGGAAACCGCCGATCTGGACCTGGCGGTGACCGCCGCGCTGCGCGGTTCCGTGGTCTCGACCGGTCAGGCCTGCCAGTCGATCGAGCGCATTTATGTGGCGCGCGCGCTCCATGAAGTCTTCCTCGCCAAGCTGATCGCAGGCGCTGAAGCCGTGCGCCTGAATTGGCCGAGTATCGAAGAAGGCGAGCTGGGCCCGCTCATCTTCGACAAACAGGCCGAGATCATCGCCGCCCAGATCGAGGATGCCCGCAGCAAGGGCGCCTTCATCCATACCGGCGGGCGTATTGAGAGCCATGGCGGCGGGCGCTGGATCCGGCCCACGGTGATCTCCAATGTCGACCATTCCATGAGCGTGATGACTGAGGAGACTTTCGGCCCGGTCCTGCCGGTGATGGCGTTCGACACGATCGAAGAGGCCATCCGGCTGGCCAACGACACGGATTACGGGCTGTCGGCCGCCGTCTTCGCCGGCACGCTGGGGGACGCTGAAGCCATCGCTCGCAAGCTCGACGCGGGCGCGGTCTCGCTGAACGATGCGGCGCTGACCGCGCTTTTCTATGAAGCGGAAAAGCAGAGCTTCAAGGCCTCCGGCCTCGGTCCCTCCCGGATGGGCGCGGCGGGCCTGACGCGCTTTTTCCGCAGGAAGGCGTTGATTGCGAACACCGGCGCGCCTCTGCCCCTGGAGGCGTTCAAGGAGGAAGGGTGACCGCTCCTTTCTCCGGGCTGTGACCGGTGGCGGCGCTGCGTCCGGCGGCGCCTGAAACCCTCCAGGCCTCAGGTCAGATGAATGGCGAGAGTGTTCGCGCGTCCTGTCTGGGCGGCCTCGTCGTGCGGCGCAAAGCGACGTCACCGCGCCGCCCGGCGATTGATCGCCCGTTTAAGCGTGGCGGGAATTACATCGTATAAGGATTGAATTCGGACCTCGCGATAGCTGCAATAATATGTCCGGTTACGGAATAATATCCTTGATCGCCATGGGGGTTTGTGATAGTTTTATGACATTCGGAAGAGCCGAAGGAGGCTCAAATGTCACGTTATATGCCACTGTTATTGCTGGGACTTGTCTGGATCGCCTTCATCGTCGCTGCGCCGAGGCTGCTCAGCGAGGGTTGGGTCGCAGGACTAACCGTATTCGGGATGATCGCCAGTTTCGCGTTTTTGTCGCGTCATGGTCTGGTGCGCCGTCCCGACCCGCTTTCTTTAAGCGGCACGGGCCGCCGGCCCTACTGGGAGACGCGGGAGGAGGGCTAGTCAGCCGCCTGCCGCCTTGCTGCGGATCTCCTCCGCGCTGGCCCAGATTTTACCGCCCAGAAAGCGGCCGATGGAGATGGTCTGTTCGAAGATTTCGACTGACGCATAAAGGCCGGCCGCGAAATACGGGTCGTCATTGAGCACCGCGCGCGCATCGGCCTCGGTCTTCGCGAAGATCAGGAAGGTGGAGCCGATCAGGCGGGCCGCTCCGGGCCGCCGGATCGGGCCGGCGTTGAGATAGCGCCGCCAATGCGCCTCCACATGCGCGAGATGCCCGTCGAGATGTTCGGTGCGCAGGCGCGCCGCCTTGTCGAAGTCCTCGATATCGCGGGCGATGACGAGGAAGCAGGGCTCGGTCAGGCGTTCGACGGTGGGGCAGGCCATGGTTGCGATCTCCGTCGTCAGCCCCCGCGCAGGCGGGGGCGTTCATTAAAGGCCTGCGCGGCGATGGCGACGGGACGCGTTAGGAAAACGCCTGCAATCCCGTCTGCGCGCGGCCCAGGATGAGGGCGTGCACATCATGCGTGCCCTCATAAGTATTGACGGTTTCCAGATTAATGGCGTGGCGCAGGATGTGATATTCTTCCGCAATGCCGTTGCCGCCGTGGATGTCGCGGGCCTCGCGGGCGATGGCGAGCGCCTTGCCGCAATTATTGCGCTTCATCATAGAGATGGCTTCCGGCACCCATGCGCCGTCATCCATCAGCCGGCCCAGTTGCAGCGCGCCCTGGAAGCCCAGCGCGATTTCCGTCTGCATGTCGGCGAGCTTTTTCTGGACCAGCTGCGTGCCGGCGATCGGCTTGCCGAAGACGATGCGCTCCATGGCGTATTCGCGCGCGGCGTGCCAGCAGAACTCCGCCGCTCCCATGGCGCCCCAGCTGATGCCGTAGCGGGCCTTGTTCAGGCAGGAGAACGGACCACGCAGGCCTTTGACATGGGGCAGGATCGCGTCTTCCGGCACGAAGGCGTCATTAAGTGAGATCGATCCGGTCACCGATGCGCGCAGCGACAGCTTGCCTTCAATCTTGGGACAGTCGATGCCCTTAACGCCCGTCTCGACGATAAAGCCGCGAATGACGCCGTCCAGCTTGGCCCAGACCACCGCGAGATCCGAGATCGGCGAATTGGTGATCCACATTTTCGAGCCGTTGAGCACATAGCCGCCGTCGGCTTTCTTGGCGGTCGTGCGCATGGCGCCGGGATCCGATCCGCCATCGGCTTCAGTCAGGCCGAAACACCCGACCCATTCGCCGGTGGCGAGCTTGGGCAGGTATTTCTGCTTTTGCTCTTCTGAGCCGAAGGCCTCGATCGGGTACATGACCAGGGAGGACTGAACGCTCATCGCCGAGCGATAGCCGCTGTCGACCGCTTCGACTTCACGCGCGATCAGGCCGTATGCGACATTGGACAGGCCCGCCCCGCCATATTGCTCGGCGACCGTGGCGCCGAGAAGGCCCAGCTCGCCCATCTCGGTCATGATGGTGCGGTCAAAGCTTTCTTCGCGATAGGCGTCGATGACGCGGGGCAACAGCTTGTCGCGGCAATATTGGCGCGCCGTCTCCGAGATCATCCGCTCTTCCTCGGAGAGCTGATGGTTCAGGTGCAGCGGGTCTTCCCAGTTAAAGCGCAAGCTCTGCTCATTCGCGGCGTCCAGCGCGGCCATGATAGTCTTCCTTCTTGAACGTCGCGGGCGGTCAGGCCGCACGCGGCGGGCATACCCATGAAAGAGTATAAAGATATATCCTTTGCCCCCGCGCCGTCGAGCGCTGTAGGCTTGTGCTGGTGTTAGCTGAGGCGGAGATATGCCCGCAACCCTTGTGGAGAAGATCCTGGCCAGAGCCGCAGGCCGCGATGCAGTCGCGCCCGGCGAGATCATCACCCTCGCGGTCGATCTCGCCATGGCGCATGACAGCTCCGGGCCGCGCCGCTGGAAGGCGCGGCTGGAGGCCTTGGAGGTGGGGCTCTGGGATCCCGACAAGGTGGTGATCGTGTCCGATCATTATGTGCCGGCGGTGGACGCGGACAGCGCCGCGATCCTGAAACTGACGCGCGAGTTCGCGCGCGATCATGGCGTGAAGCATTTTTACGACATGAAAGGCATCTGCCACGTGATCCTGCCCGAGCACGGTCATCTCAAGCCCGGCATGGTGATCGCCGGCGGGGACAGCCATTCGACAAACGCCGGCGCCTTTGGATGTTACGCCGCCGGTTTCGGCGCCACGGACATGACCGCCATCGTCGCCACGGGGCGCACCTGGACCGTGGTGCCGGAAACCGTGCGCGTGGAGATCGACGGCGCGTTGGGCGCAGGCGTCGCAGCCAAGGACATCATGCTGGCCCTGTGCCGGGATCTGGGCATGGGCAACCATTTCAAAGCCATCGAGTATGGCGGCGGGGCCGTGCGCGCCATGGATATGGAGCAGCGCACCGTGCTGGCCAATATGGCGGCCGAGCTGGGCGGGGAAACCGGTCTGGTCGAACCGGACGAGACGACGCTCGCCCACATCCGCGCCCATGGCGGCGAGGCGGGCGAAGACGCGATCAGCCTCTGGCGCTCGGATGAAGACGCCCGCTACGCCCGGCGCCATATCCTCGACGCCTCGCGGCTTGAGCCCCAGGTCGCCGCACCGCATAGCCCGGCCAACGCCGGCGATGTCGGCGACCATCTCGGGGTTGAGATCGACCAGGCTTATATCGGCGCCTGCGTGGGGGCGAAGCTCAGCGATCTTCAGATGGCCGCGTCGGTCCTGAACGGCCGCAAGGTGGCGGAGGGCAAGCGCCTTTTGATCGCGCCGGCTTCGGTGAAGGTGACCGATGCCGCGGCGAAAGACGGAACGCTCGCGACTTTGACGGACGCCGGCGCGATCTTGCTGCCTTCCGGGTGCGGCGCCTGCGCCGGTCTGGGCGCAGGATTGCTGGCGGCGGGCGAGGTGTGCATCTCCTCAACCAATCGGAATTTCAAAGGCCGAATGGGCCATGGCGAGGCGGAAGTCTGGCTGGCCTCGCCCTACACCGTCGCGGCGAGCGCCATTGAAGGCCGGATCGCCGACCCGCGCGGCTTCTTGAGAGCAGGGAAGGCGGCGGCATGAGCCAGCGGCGGCCTTTGAGCGGAGGCGCCTTTGTTTATGGCGACCGGATCGACACCGATCTGCTGGCGCCCGGCTACGCCATGAAGAAGGGGCCTGAGGCCCTGGCGCAGCATACGCTGGAGGCCCTCGACCCGGACTTCGCGGCGGCGGTTCGACCCGGCGACATGGTGCTCGGCGGCGCCGATTTCGGGATTGGCTCCAGCCGGGAGCAGGCGGCGATCAGCCTCAAGACGTTGGGAGTCTCGGCGGTGCTGGCGACAAGCTTCGCGCGGATATTCTATCGCAATTGCCTCAATATCGGGCTGCCCGCGATCGCGTTTGATCCAGCCGGCAAGGTGTCCTCCGGCGACAGGCTGCGCCTCGACCTCGCCGCCGGACGGCTGGAGAACGTCACAAGCGGCCGCACCTTCGATGTCCCGCCTTTGCCGGCCCATCTGCTCGACATGATTGAGGCGGGCGGCTTGATGGCCCATCTCAAGAACCGATTATCAGCCGACCCAGCAGCGCAGGAACAGGCGCAATGACTTCCTTGAAATCTCGCCTCCTTGACGACGGTCCGGCCGTCCTCGCTCCAGGCGTCTATGACGCCTTCTCGGCCCTTATGGTCGAGCGCGCCGGATTTGAAGCCGCCTACCTCTCGGGCGCGTCCATCGCCTACACCCAGCTGGGCCGGCCCGATCTGGGCCTGATGAGCGCCAAGGAAGTCGCCGACACGGTTGCGCGGATCGCCGAGCGCGTGGCGCTGCCGCTGATCGTCGACGCCGACACCGGCTTTGGAAATGCGCTCAACGTCATCCGGACCGTGAAGACGTTCGAGCGCGCCGGCGCGGCGGCGATCCAGCTGGAAGATCAGCAATTGCCCAAGCGCTGCGGGCATCTGTCGGGCAAGACGCTGGTCTCCAAGGCGGAAATGACCGGCAAGGTCAAAGCCGCCGTGGACGCCCGCGCCTCTGAGGACACGCTGATCATCGCGCGCACCGACGCCATTGCGGTCGAAGGCTTTGACGCGGCGCAGGTCCGGGCGGAGGCTTATCTTGCCGCCGGGGCGGACGTGCTCTTCATCGAAGCGCCTCAATCTGAAGCACAGATGGCCGACATCGCCTCGCGCTTCGCCGACCGGGTTCCGCTGCTCGCCAACATGGTCGAAGGCGGCCGTACGCCGCTGCGTACGGCGGATGATCTATCAAGCGCCGGCTTCAAGCTCGTGATCACGCCGGGCGCCATGGTGCGCGCGCTCGCCTTCATGGCGGAGGAATTCCTCACCGAGCTCAAAACCAAGGGCGCCACCGCCGGCTATCGCGGCCGCATGTTCGATTTCGCCCAGCTCAACGCCCTGCTCGGCATCGAAGAGATGAAGGCGGACGGCGACCGCTATGACGCCGAAGGCCGCGAAGCGGCGGAGTAGGATCACGCCTTCAGCGCGATGATCCCGCACTGGCCGCCGAATTGTCCGGCATGCCCGTCCCGCGCGGCGCGGCGGGAGGAGAAGAAGCGGTCGTCCTGCGCGAAAGTGCAGGCCTTGATCTGAGAGATCTGGTCCGCCGGCACCCCAGCCGCCGCCAGCTGGCGCCGGCAGGCCTCCGCGACATCCAGGACTGCGCCGCCTTCAGCGTCGCGCGCACCGATCAGGCCCTCGTCGAGCGCGCCGAACAACGCTTCGAATTGCGCGAGCACTTCGGGTCCGACCCGGTAGTTCGCCTTCGAAATCGACGGTCCGATCGCTGCGTGCGCATCGGCGGGGCGGGTGCCGTACGCCTTCGCCATGGCCGCCAGCGCCTTGGGCAGAATCTCTTTCACCGCGCCGCGCCAGCCGGCATGGATGGCGGCGATGGCGGGGCGCTTAGGATCAAACACCAGAACGGGCGTGCAATCCGCCGTCTGGGCGCACAGGGCGAGGCCGGGACGGTCGGTCATCAGACCGTCGCCTTCACCGGCCGACCAGACGCCTTCGGGTTTGGCGTCGACCTTCAGGACGACATCGCCATGGACCTGATTGGCGAAAACCAGCGTCGGGCCGCCCAGCGCCCTGGAGACCCGGCGCCGGTTTTCTTCAACCCGCGCTTTGTCGTCGCCGCGCGACCAGGAGAGGTTGAGGCTCTCAAACGGCCCCTCGCTGACCCCGCCCGTGCGCGTGGTGAAGGCGTGATCGAAGCGCGCACCGGCGAATCCGGGCGCGTTCAGAAGGTCGAGCGCGCTCAACCGTCCGTATCCGGAAGAAAGCCGACGCGCCCGTCGCCAAGATCATAAGCGGCGCGCGCCTGCGCGATGCCTTCAAGCGTTGCTTCGAAGGCGGACCAGTCGTCCTGCTCGGCGATGGGCGCCCACAGGCCTTCCACCTGCTCGATGGTCAGGTGAACGGGATCCGCCATGTTGAAATAGCCATGCTTGAGCCGCTCCGGCCGCACCGGCGCGCGCGCCTTAATCTGCGCGCGGATCGGTTCGAAGCCGTCGTCCCGGTAGATCGGGGCGCGCGCGCCCGAATCAGCGCGCGCCGCGTCGCCGCAGAACCAGTCGAAGAACAGACCTTCCCAGGGCGCTTCGGTCTCCTTCATGAAATCCAGCAGACCGGTCACGAAGGCGGCGTCGTCATCGCTTCCCAGCGGCTCAAGCCCGAGCCGCCGGTGAAAGGCTTCGATCAGGGCTGACCGATAGTGATCCGGATAGGTGGACAGGGCCGCGATGATCGCTTCGCGATCACCGACCAAGGTCAAGGCGCCGGCCAGCTGTTGCAACGCCCAGAACACGCTCTCGGGCTGGCGTGCGTAAGCGTAAAGCCCGGTCTGATCGAAATAGGCGGCGGTGAAGCCCGGCTCGAAATGCGGCAGGAAGCGCCAGGGCCCGTAATCAAAGCTCTCGCCTGTGACCACCAGATTATCCGTGTTCAGAACACCATGGACGAAACCGGCCGCCATCCACTGCCCGACCAGGTCCGCCGACCGTTTCGCCGTCGCCGCCATCAAGGCCGCCGCCTTGTCGCCGTCCGCCTCACGGGCCTCCGGCAGCAAGTTTTCCGCCGCGTACTCCACCAGCTGGCCGATGAGTTCAGCTTGCTCATGATAGGCGTGGCGCTGGAACACGCCGAAGCGGACATGGGAGTGCTGCAAGCGGGTCATGACGGCGGATCGCGTGGGCGAAGGCTCATCGCCGCGATGCAAAGCTTCCCCGGTCTCGAAGACCGAGAAAATCTTACTGGTGTAGACGCCCAGCGCCTCCAGCATTTCCGCAGCCAGGATTTCGCGCACCGCGCCCTTCAGCGTCAAACGGCCGTCCCCGGATCGGGAGAAGGGCGTTTGACCGCTCCCTTTGGTGCCCAGATCAAGCAGCCGGTCCGCGCCGTCGCGCAGCTGGCCGAATAAGAAGCCGCGGCCGTCGCCGATCTCGGGATTGTACACCCGGAATTGATGGCCGTGATATTTGATCGCGACGGGCTCGGCCTGGTTGTCCGGCAAAGGCTCGAAGCGATGAAAATGCGCCTCGCGCTGTTCCGGCGCCAGCGACAGGCCGACCTCCGACGCCCAGCGTTCATTCCACCAGACAGGGCGCGCCTCCGGGAAGTCGGCCGGCGCCACGGGGGTGGCGAAATCAGGGCCAAGGGCGGCGAAGCGGGGGGCGGGGCGATAAGAGCTCATGGCCGCAGAGCTAGGATCGCACGCCGCCGGGCGCAAGCTCAGCGCCGCGCCAGACCCGCAACCAGCGCGCGCCCGGCCGCCTCCAGCGCCGGAATCGCGGCGGGGATCAGCTTGGTGGCGTTGAGAAAGCCATGGGGGACGCCCTTGTGGAGCCTGTGCTCGACCGCAACGCCGGAAATGGCCAGCCGGTCGGCGTAGGCGCGGCCTTCATCCAGCAAAGGGTCCAGTTCCGCGGCCAGGATATAGGCCGGCGGCAGCCCTTTAAGATCGTCCGCTAAGAGGGGTGATATCCGCAGATCGGCCGGATCCGCGTCGACCAGATAATGCTTGCGGATATTCGACAATGTCGCGGCCGCCAGCAACGGCCCGTCCTGCCAGCGCGGCTTGGGTTTCTTGGTCTCCATCAGCTGCAGCAGCGGGTAAATCAGGAGCTGGAAGCGCACGGCGTCGCGCCGCTCGCGCGCGACGCTGGCGGCCAGATTGCCTCCAGCGCTGTCTCCGCCGACACAAAGCGCGCCGGCGTCCACGCCCTGATCGGCGAAGGCGCCGGACAGAGCGGCGTCAAAAACCGCAAACGCGTCTTCGACGGCGGCGGGGAATGGATGCTCCGGCGCCAGGCGGTAATCGACTGAAAGAACGCGCACGCCCGTGACGGCCGCGAGGCGCTGGCATACGGCGTCATAGGTGTTCAGCGTGCCGATCACGAATCCGCCGCCGTGAAAATAGATCAGCGCCGGGCCCGGCTCCGCCGCGCCGTGGGGCGTATACAGGCGCAAGGGGATGTCGCCATCTGCGCCCTTTGCGGTCAGGTCGAGCCGCGCCGCCACCGGCGGCGGATCGGCTTCCACAAGCTCGTGGGCCTTGCCCAGCGCCTGGCGCAGGGCCGGCACGGTCTTCTCCGCCGCGAGCAGATCGGCACCCGGCCAGTCGGCGAAGAAGCTCTCAAAGGGATTGGCGCGCTCGGTCATGGCGAAAAGATTGAAGCCTCCCCTCTCTGACGCAAGGCGGCGTATTGCTGCGGGGCGCGGGGCGCGGCATCGCCGCGTCTTTTCTGCTTGCATCCCGCAAATCGCCGCCGCGCCCGCCAGAAACTGGCCCTGGCGGATGAAGCCGACCTTCGACCGGCGGCCGGCTCGGCCTCATCCGCGCGCGCTTCACGCTTCGGCCAGCGCGGCGAGCCGCGCATAGACGCCTTCGCCCTGGGCCGCCAGCGCGTCATGGGTGCCCTGTTCCACAATGCGCCCGTTTTCAAACACCAAAATGCGGTCCGCGTCCCGGATCGTCGACAGGCGGTGGGCGATGACGATGGCGGTCTTGCCCGCCGTCACCTCGGCCATGGCTTCCTGGACGAAGCGCTCGGTCTCATTGTCCAGCGAGCTGGTGGCTTCATCGAAGATCAGGATCGGCGCATCGGCCAGGATCGCTCGCGCGATGGCCACCCGCTGACGCTCCCCGCCGGACAATTTCACCCCGCGCTCGCCGACAAGCGTGTCATAACCCTTGGGCAAGTTGAGAATGAAATCATGGGCGCGCGCGCGCTTCGCCGCCGCGATGATCTCAGCGTCGGACGCCTCCGGCTGGGCATAGGCGATATTCTCCCGGATCGTCCGGTGGAAGAGCGCGGGATCCTGCGGCACCAAAGCGATGGCGCTTCGAAGACTGGTCTGCTCCACGCCGCGCACATCCTGACCATCGATGCGGATCGCGCCGGCATCGATGTCGTACAGCCTTTGAACCAGCTTGACGAAGGTGGACTTGCCCGACCCGGTCGGCCCGACCAGGGCCACTTTTTCGCCGGCCGGAATGGTCAGTGAAAAGCCGTCATAGAGCGGGCGCTCCTGCCCGGCATAAGTGAAGCGGACGTCATCGAAGACGATCTCGCCCCGGTCCGCCCGGAAGGCCGCAGCATGGTCGCCGTCGGCGATTTGGGCCTGCATCTTGGCGTAGCCCGCAATGTCCTGGATTTCATCAAGACCCCGCTGGACATTCTGCACCTCTTCGCCGAAGCGGCGCATATATCCCGCCATCATCAGGAAGGCGGTGATGCCGAAGACCACGTCGCCCGCGCTGGCGCCGCCCTGGGTCCAGAGATTGACCAGCATCGCGGTGAGCCCGGCCTGCAGGGCCAGAACCGCGACGATCTGCAGGAGCCAGCTGTTCACAAAGCGCAGCCAGGTTTTCTTGGTCTCCTTGCGCCAGTGCCAGGCGAGGGCGTGGAAGCGCTGATCCTCCCGCGCTTCCGCGCCGAAGCTCTTAACGGTCGCAACGCCGGAAATGGCGTCCGCGACGGCGCCGCCGAGCTCTGAATCCACCGCGTTGGAGATCAGATTCTGCGGGCGGATATAGTTATTCGCCAGCAAGACGGACAGCACCATGAAGACCGCGGTCACGCTTAACGCGTAAACCCCGACCCAGAACCAGGTGAAGAGCATGTAGACGCCCAATCCCACCATCACGCTGATGGATGGGATCAGGCCGAGCCATAGCGTGGCGGTGATCGTGTCATATGCCCACATGCCCCGGGTGATCCGGCGCACGATGGAGCCTGCGAAGGTGTTGGCATGCCAGTCGGCCGAGAAGCGCTGCACCTTGGCGAAGGCCTCGGTGGTCATGTCCGCCATGTTGGCGCTTGAGAACGGCACTTCGCAGCGCACGGCGATCTGCCGGAAGGCGCTGACCAGCGCCGCCAGGCCGATGAAGACCGACAGCGTGATCCAGTGGGCCGAGCCTTGCCGGTCGGCGGCCTCGCCGCTGATCGCGTCGATCAGCGCGCCGGCGGCCACCGGCACGAAGACATCGGCCACGGTCGCCAGCAGCGTGAAGACGACCAGGCCGGCGAACAGCGCCGGCCGGCGTTTCCACTGGCGTGCGACAAAGGCCAGCACTTCAAGATTGGAAAGGATGCGCTCGCGGCGCCCCTCGGCGTCGTCGTCGAATTCAGTCATGATCGTCCCGATGGATCACGCGCCGGCGCGGCCGGCGCATTATCGATAGCAATGTGCGGTGGATACCGGCGATGACGGTCCGCATCGGCTGCACGCGCCTGTGGCGTGAAGGGACGATGGGGCTGCAGCGCTCGCCGCCCGGCCAGAGTCCGGGGCGCCGCGATTTGCTAGATGAATTCCATGGGTCGAAAACACTCCTGTGCTCGACGCGTCACCACGCCGGGGGTCGGGTCTTTAACCAATTCCGGCGGGAGATGCTAGTGACGCTTTGGTGACGGCGGGGCGGAAATGCAACGCTGTGGCATTGCTGCTACATGGGCGCCGGCTAACGCGTCGGCGCGACCTCCGTGCTCGCCAGGCGCACGCGGGCTGGATTATTCGCTCCGGCGTCCGCCAGCGCCGGCAGCGCGTCGTCGCGCAATGCGGCGATGCGCGTGCGCTCGGCCTCAAACAGCGCCAGCTCCTCATCCGACAATTGTTTGCCCGTCGGCAGGTCCAGCGCCATCGGATTGGTCGGACGGCCGTTTAGATGCACTTCGTAGTGAAGGTGAGGGCCCGTTGACCGGCCGGTGGTGCCCACATAGCCGATGATCTGTCCCTGCTGGACCCGGGCGCCGGAGCGCACGCCCCGGGCGAAGCCCTGCAGGTGCGCGTAAGCGGTTTCATAGCCGTTGGTGTGGCGGATGCGGATATAATTGCCGAAAGATCCAAAGCGGTTGGCCCGCTCCACGATCCCGGCGCCCGCCGCCATGATCGGGGTGCCCCGCGGGGCTGCGAAATCCGTCCCGTTATGGGGCCGGTTGCGCGCCAGGATAGGATGGAAGCGCATGCCGAAGCTGGAGGAAATGCGCGCGCCGTTGATCGGCATTTTCATCAAGAGGCGCCGGGCGCTTTCGCCGGCCTCGGTGTAATAGCCGACCTCGCCGTCCGGCGCTTCGAAGCGGAAATACTCGAGCGCGTCGCCGCGCCCGTCGAAGACCAGATAGACGATGTCGCCGGTGCGGATGGTTTCGCCGCGGCGATTGACGAAGCGCTCAAAGACCATGTCGAAGCCGTCGCCCGGCTGAATGGCGCGAAAGTCGACCGCGAAGCCGAGTATATTGGCCAGCTCGACCACGATGCGGTCGGTGGCGCCGCTCTCGATCGCGGACAGATAAAGCGAGCTGTCCACCTCGCCGGTCGCGCGCACCAGCTGGCGTTCCAGCGTGGTCACCGCCTCGCGGGCGCGGAACTGGTCGCCCACGCGCGCCACGGTCAGCGTGCGGTCAGTGTCGGCCTGGAAGGAAAAGCCCGCCAGCCACCGCTCCGGCAGCGGCTCCTCATTCAGGTCGGCTGTAATGCGATCGGTTTCGCTGGGCGCTTCCATGAAAATCGTCAGAGCCTGTCCCGCGCGCAGGCGGCGGGCTGGGAAGAGAGGTTCGAGCGCGGCGATCGCGCGCGCGGCGTCGATCCGGCTGGCGCCGGCGTTGTCGAGCACGCTCGCGAAGGTCTGGCCGCGGCGCACGACGGCCTCGACCCGGCGCACGTCCGGTGCGTCCGCCGCGGCGAATTGAGCGTGTTCCGCGTCGACCAGCGCCCGCCCTGTTAATGCGGATGCCGGCGGCGCGGCGACGGCGCTGGACGCTTCGACCGGCGCCGCCTCAGCAAGGACGTCCTGGCGCTCGCGATCTTCAGCGATGAGTTCAGCCCCGGAGAGCATGACGGGGGCGGCGTGGTCCGGCGCCGGCGTCGCCGCCAGGCGAGACACCAAGAGGAGCAGGGCGAGCAGCAGCGCGGCCCCGCCTGCGAACGCGAAGGCCAGCATGCGCGAACGGCGCACCTGGGCTAATCGAACGTTGAACCCGGACATGCTTCGTCTAGCTTCCCTCGTGCGCGCCCCCACGGGCGCGGCTCGTTGACCAGCCTTGCGCCCCAGCCGCGACACTTTGACCTGCAGCGGCGCTGGCGCCAAGGGCTGCCTAATAGAAAGGGCTCGGTTTAACAAACCGGAAAGCACGCTCCATGCCGGTTGCAGGAAAGCCATCGTGAAAAACACCCTACTCGTTCTCGCCGCCCTGGGTGCGATGCTCGCCGCCGCCATCTGGTTCGCCTGGACCGGCTGGTGGGGTGTCGAGGACGTCGCGGAAACCCAGATCAGCACCCATGGCTATGTCGCCATGGGACTTGGCATCGGCCTGTCGGTTATTGTCGGCGTCGCCCTGATGGCGCTGCTCTTCTATTCGGCGCGTCATGGGCATGACGATATCGACAATGACTTCTAGGCGAATGGCGCCGGCCCGGCTGTCGAAGCCGAAGAATCGCGTCATGGTCCTGACCCATGACCCAGACTGACGCTCCCGCCGCCGCCGAACTCGCCGCCCTGCTTTGCTCGCGGGTTTGTCATGACATCGCCGGTCCCACCAGCGCTATGGGCGCGGCCCTGTCCGTCCTTGACGACGACAGCGCCGCGGACATGCGCGACGACGCGATCGATCTGTTGCGCACGGGCGCGCAGTCGATTCGCAATAAGCTGGAATACGCCCGGGTCTGCTTCGGAGCGGGCGGCTCGCGCGGCGGCGAGATGTCGATCGACGAAATCAAGGCGCTGGCCGGGCCGATGTTCGCAGACGCCCGACCGGATCTCGCCTGGAAGACGGAGACCGGCGCCATCGACCGGACCGCCGCGCGGGTATTGCTGAACCTGATTTGGCTGGCCGTGGAATCTCTGCCGCGGGGCGGCACGGTCGCCATTGAAGCGGCCTCGTCCGGCGATGGCGGCGCACGGCTGCGCATCGTCGCGAGCGGTCCGCGCATCCGGCTGGATGACGGCCACCGCGGCGCTCTGGAGGGCGCGCGCCCGACCGATGGCTATGACGGCCGGTCGATCCAGCCCTATTACGCCGGGCTGATCGCAAGGGACGCAGGCGGCCGCGCACATGCCGCCGCCAGCGAGGAGCGCGCAGAATTCACCGCATTGACCGGACCTACACGGCGAACGGACGCGGCCGCCTGAACCCAAGGTGGCTAACGCGCCGCCATCCCAACCTTTGCTTAACCAAGCCCGTGAGAGTTTTAGGCCATACGCCTAAATCTCTTATGGGGCTTGGATCATGGATGAGTTGATCGGCGAATTTCTGGCCGAAACCTCTGAAAGCTTGGACGTCATCGACGTCGAACTGGTCAAGTTCGAGGCCGATCCCACGGATCGAGCGACGCTGGACAACATCTTCCGGCTTTTGCACACGATCAAAGGCACGTGCGGCTTCCTCGGGCTGACCCGGCTGGAGGCCATCGCCCATGCCGGCGAAACGCTGCTCGGAAAATTCCGCGACGGCGACTTGGTCGCCGACAGCGCCGCGGTGACGCTGGTTCTGCGCTCGCTCGATCAGATCAAGGAAATCCTCGACGGGCTCGAGCAGACCGGCAATGAGCCGGACGGTGATGACACCGCGCTGATCGCTGAACTGGAAGCCATGTCAGAAGGCCGTGCAGAGGCCGCCGCGGCGGCCCCGGCGCCGGCCCCCGAGCCTGAGCCGGAACCCGAACCCGAGCCGGAACCCGCGCCGGTCGCTGAAGCTGGCGGCGACGCCGGCGATTTCGATGCGGATCTGGGCCGCGAGCTGCGGCCTGGCGAGGTGTCGTTGGCCGATCTGGAAGCGGCCTTCATGAACACGCCGGGCCCTGAAGACGACGGCGGCGCGGCTGAAGCGGAAACCGAAGCCGAGCCGGTCGCCGAAAGCGCGCCGGCGCCGGCCGAGGCCGCGGAGAGCGCTGAGCCCGCCAAGCCGGCCAATGCTGAGCCGCAGGCCGCGACCGGCGGCGCCCGGACCCAGTCGACCATTCGCGTGAATGTCGACGTGCTCGAAAACCTGATGACGACGGTGTCCGAGCTGGTCCTGGCGCGCAATCAGATGCATCAGATCGTGCGCGGCGCGGAAGACAGCGCTCTGAAGACGCCGCTGCAGCGCCTGTCTTCGGTGACCGCCGAGCTGCAGGACGGCGTCATGAAGACCCGCATGCAGCCCGTCGGCGACGCCTGGAAGAAGCTGCCCCGTATCGTGCGCGACGCGACGCAGGATCTGGGCAAGAAGATCAATCTCATCCAGGAAGGTGAAGACACCGAACTGGACCGCCAGGTGCTCGAGCTGATCAAGGATCCGCTCACCCACATGATCCGCAATTCCTGCGATCATGGCCTGGAGACCCCGGAAAAACGCACCGCCGCCGGCAAGCCCGAGACCGGCACGATCCGCCTGTCCGCCTATCACGAAGGCGGGGCGATCATCATTAAGATCGCGGATGACGGCAACGGCATCGACCCCGACAAGATCCGCGCCAAAGTGCTGGAGAAGGGGCTCGCCACGCCGGAAGAGCTGGCCAGCATGAGCGAAGCGCAGATTCAGCGCTTCATTTTCGCTGCGGGTTTCTCCACCGCCGCTCAGGTCACCAATCTGTCCGGCCGCGGCGTCGGCATGGACGTGGTGCGCACCAATATCGAGCAGATCGGCGGTTCGATCGATCTGCATTCCGAAGTCGGCAAGGGCTCGACCTTCACCATCAAGATCCCGCTCACCCTGGCGATCGTCTCCGCGCTGATCGTCAAGGCGGGCGATGCGCGCTTCGCTGCGCCGCAGTTGAGCGTTCGCGAGCTGGTGCGTGTGGGCCCCGGCTCCCCGATCGCTGTGGAGAGCATGAACGGCGCCCGGATGATCCGTCTGCGCGACCGCTTGCTGCCGGTGATCGCGCTGGACGAGGTGCTCAACCAGTCGCTGGGCGGCGTTGAGGAGATGGCCGGCTATGTGATCGTGCTGGAAGCGGCGGGCCGCAAGGTCGGCTTGGTCGTCGATGATGTCCTCGACACCGAGGAAATCGTCGTCAAGCCGCTGTCCGGCCCGCTGCGCGACGTGTCCGTCTTCTCAGGCGCGACCATTTTGGGCGACGGGTCGGTGATCATGATCCTGGATCCCAATGGATTGGCGTCCGAAACCGCCATGGAAGCGGAAGAGCAGGCCGATGCGGCGCAGGAGACCTCCGCCGAGGCGGAGATGCTCAGCACGCGTCAGCGCCTGCTCTTGGTGCGCGCAGGCGGAGACGAGCCCAAGGCGGTGCCGGTCAGCCTGATTACACGCCTTGAGGACTTTGACGCCTCCACGATTGAAACGGTCGACGGCCGTCACGTGGTTCAATATCGCGGCCGCCTGTTGCCGCTGGCCCATGCCGGAGGCGTGGACGCCTTTCCGGAAACCGGCCGCCAGCCCGTCCTGGTCTTCTCCGAGGATGGCCGGTCGGCCGGCGTCGCAGTCGACGAGATCCTCGACGTGGTCGAAGAAACGCTCGATCTCGAGATGGGCTCGGAACGCCCGGGGGTCATCGGGTCCGCGGTCATCAAAGGCAACGCCACCGAAGTGCTGGATATCGCCTGGCATATGGAGCGCGCCTGGTCCGGCGCGCCGCAGCGCGCCAAGTCTGCAGACCGCAACGCGGTTCTGCTGGTTGAAGCCGACGCCTTCTCCCGGCGCATGCTCGCGCCGCTTCTGGCGGCGGCCGGCTATGACGTCACCGTCGCCGGCGGTCTGCACGAGGCGCGCGACGCCGCCCAGATGGGCGCGGCTTACGACGTGGTCGTGGGCGATCCCGGCGCCCTGACCCGCTTGGGGGAAGAGGGCTTCTTCCTCGACATTCCACGCCTGGGCGTCGGCGAGAACGCCTACAGCCTGCCCTCCGAGGGTCTGGTCGCGGTAATGGACCGGTCCGACCGCGGCGGATTGATTGCAGCTTTGGACAAGGCGGCGCGTGATCGCGCGGCGGCTTAGGGAGAGTAGTGACGATGTCGGCGCAAGCGTCTTTTGAATATGTCTCCGTCCATATCGGCGGGCAGCTCTTCGGTGTCGAAGTTGATGAGATCCGTGAAGTCTTTTCACCGCAGGACATTACCGGCGTGCCGCGGTCTCCTTCTGAAATCGCCGGGCTTTTGAACCTGCGCGGCCGCATCGTGACCGCGATCGACGCGCGCCAGCGCCTGGGCCTGCCGGCGCGCGAGGCGGGCGCTCCCGTCATGGCGCTGGGCCTGGAGCAGGGCTCGGAGCTGTTCGGCGTTCTCGTCGACGAGGTTGGTGAAGTGATGCGGCTCAAGGCCGACACGCTCGAAGCCAGCCCGGCGCACCTCGATCCGCAGTGGCGCAACCTTTTGAAAGGGGTGCACCGGTTAGAAGGCGAACTCATGGCGGTGCTCGATATTCGAGCGCTGATCAGCTGGACCAGCAAACTGGCCGCATAGGGTTGGGAGCGGAGAAGATGAAGACCTGCCTCGTGGTGGATGACAGCCGGGTGATCCGCAAAGTCGCCCGCAAGATTGTTGAAGACATGGGCTTTGCCTGCGAAGAGGCCGCGGACGGCCAGCAGGCGCTCGACGCCTGCCGCAAGCAAATGCCGGACGCGGTGCTGCTGGACTGGAATATGCCGGTCATGAACGGGCTCGATTTCCTGATCAAGCTGCGTCAGGAGCAGGGCGGCGACAAGCCGGTCGTCGTGTTCTGCACCACTGAGAACGATATGAGCCACATCACCCAGGCGCTGCGCGCCGGGGCCGACGAATATGTGATGAAGCCTTTCGACGGCGACATCATCGAATCCAAATTTGTTGAAACCGGGCTGGTCTGACCCGCTCAATCCAGGAGCGCCAGCGTGAGCGCCGCCACAAAACTCTCATCCGCCACCGGCGGCCGCCCCAAAGTCCTCATCATCGACGACAGCGCGGTCGTGCGCGGCCTCGTCGCCCGTTGGATCGAAGCTGATCCTCGCTTCGAGGTGGCGGCCACCTGCGCGGATGGCGAACAGGGCGTGCGCCGGGCCGGCGAACTCCAGCCTGATCTGATCATCCTGGACATCGAAATGCCGCGCATGGACGGTCTGACCGCCCTGCCGCTGATCCTCAAAGCCGCGCCGCGGGCGCGCGTCATCATGGCCTCCACCCTGACCCGCAAGGGCGCGGAGGTGACCATGCGCGCGCTGTCGCTGGGCGCCGCGGATTATGCGCCAAAGCCGGAAGCTGGCCGCGTCGCGGGCGCGGATGCGTACCGCACGGATCTATTAAACAAGCTCGAGGCGCTCAGCCCGCGGCCGAAATTCGCAGCGGCGTCGCGGCCAAGGCCGGCTCGCACCGCGGCGGCGCCGCGCACGGGACTGGCGGCCAAGCCGGATTTGATCGCGATCGGCTCGTCCACCGGCGGCCCGCAGGCGCTGCGCGACGTGATGAGCGCGATCCCGCGAGACGCCCGCGTGCCGGTGGTGATCGCCCAGCACATGCCCAAGCTGTTCACCGCGATTCTCGCCGAGCATTTGTCCAAGTGCGGCCTCCCGGCGGCGGAAGCGACGCATAATGAGGTGATCAAGCCGGGCCGCGTCTATTTGGCGCCGGGCGACTGGCATTTCACCGTGCGCCGCGAATCCGCAGGCCTGGTCGCGCAGCTCGACCAGAACCCGCCGGTGAATTTCTGCCGTCCCGCCGTCGATCCGCTTTTCCAATCCTGCGCTGACGCCATGGGCCGCAACATGCTTGCGGTCGTGCTCACCGGCATGGGCGCCGACGGTCGTGAAGGCGCGCGCGCCGTGCGAAACGCCGGCGGCCAGGTGATCGCCCAGGACCAGGCGACAAGCGTGGTGTGGGGCATGCCGGGTGCGGTGGCTGAAGCCGGCCTCGCCGATCAGATTCTGCCTTTGCCTGAAATCGGCCCGGACATCGCCCGGCGCCTGAAAGGACTTCCATGACCGCTCTTCCATCCGCCAAGTTCGACTTCCTCAGCCAGGATGTGAAGACGCGCACCGGCCTGATCCTCGGGCCGGAGAAGGCCTATCTCGTGGATTCGCGTCTGGGCCCTCTCGCGCGCAAGGAAGGCTTCGCCAGCGTTGAAGCGCTGATCGACGCGATGATGCGCGGCGACAAGTCCCTGTGCGTGGCGGCCAGCGAAGCGCTTGCGACGCATGAAACCTTCTTCTTCCGCGACAAGACCCCGTTTGACCTGTTCGAAAAGACGATCCGGCCGGCGCTGAAATCCTCCCTTATGGGCCGCAGGATGCGCATTTGGTGCGCGGCGGCGTCGTCGGGTCAGGAACCCTATTCGCTGGCCATGTTGCTGGATGAAGCCGGCGAGCCGGCTGTCGATATCCTGGCGACCGATATGAGCGCGCAGGTGCTCGAGAAGGCCAAGGCCGGCGTTTATACGCAATTCGAGGTGCAGCGCGGCCTGCCGATCCAGCGCCTGGTGAAGCATTTCGAACAGGTCGGCGACGCCTGGAAGATCAAGTCGCATATCCGCCAGAAGGTGCGGTTCGAGCAGGGCAATCTGCTCGAGAACTTTTCGCGTTACGGCAAGATGGACGTCATTTTCTGCCGCAATGTGCTGATTTATTTCGACATTGAGACCAAGACCGAGGTCCTCAACCGCCTTGCGGCGCAATTGTCCGATGACGGATTTTTGCTGTTGGGCGCTGCGGAGACCGTGGTCGGCCTGACCGACTCTCTGCGCCCGGTTCCGGGCCATCGCGGTCTTTACGCCAAGCCGGAGACCGCCGCGCGCGCGGCCGCTTAAGGGCGGCGTGCAGCTCGGAAACCCAATCTTAGGCCGTCTCTGATAGCCTTTTTCTCGTCCCAGTTTGGTGGGAGGAGAAGGCCATGACACGACTGCGTCTCGCCATTCTGTTCTGTGCGGCGCTCGCCGCCGGCGCCAGCCTCGCCGCCGGGGCTGCAAGCCTGGTCTATGCATCCGTGGATCAGGCGGTCGCCTTCACCTGGCCGGGCGTGGCGGCGTCCATCGCTTTGATGTTGCTGGCGCCCGCTCACGGCCGCGACTGAGCGCGCCGTCTCACGTCTTCCGGGCTCAAGCCCACCTCCCGCATCGCCTTCAGCGTCAGCGCATTGTCGCGCTTGGCGAAGCGCTTGCCGTCCGCGCCCACCAGCAATCGATGGTGCCGATAAACCGGCTTGGGCAGACCGAGCAAGGCCTGCAGCAGCACGTGCAGATGGGTGACGAAAAACAGGTCCTGACCTCGAATGACATGGCTAACGCCCTGCAGCGCATCGTCATGGACACAGGCCATATGATAGCTCGCGCCGACATCCTTGCGGCCCAGCGTGACATCGCCCAGCGTTTCAGGGCGTGCGCGGATCAGACCGGTCTCGCCGTCCGGTCCCGCGCCCTCCTCGATGAAATGCAGCGCCGACCAGGCCTCGCCCAGCGTCTCTCGGCAGGCCGCGATCGACAGACGCCAGGCAAAGGGGTCGCCATTGGCCAGGCGTTCAGCTTCTTCATCGGCGCCCATGGGCTCAGCCGGTCCGGGATAGATGACGCCTTCCGGCCCCTCGCCGGGTTGATGGGGCGCGCGCGCGATCTCCTCGGCGATCTCCTTGCGGGTCTTGAAGCAGCGATAGACCAGGCTGCGCTCGGCCAGGTGGTCCAGCCGGGCGGCGTAGGCATTGAAATGCTCGCTTTGCCGGCGCACCGGCTGCGGCCAGTCAAAGCCGAGCCAGCTCAGATCATCGAAGATCGCCGCTTCGAACTCCGGCTTGCAGCGGACGGTGTCGATGTCCTCAATGCGCAAATGGCACGTCCCGCCCGCATATTTCGCGGCGTCAAAGGCCTGCATGGCCGAATAGGCGTGACCCAGATGCAGATAGCCGGTTGGCGAGGGCGCGAAACGGGTGACGAAGTCAGCCATGACAACGGCTTACCAGTCCCGCCGCCCAGAGGCCAGCGAACCGCGCGCCGGCATTGAACCGGCTGAGGCTGCGCCTATGATCGCGCCTTTCTCAGCACGGTGAAACGCACACATGATCCTGATCGACGGACCGCGCATCGCGCCGAAATCCGGCACTGCGAAGAAACTGGTCGTGCTGTTTCACGGCTATGGCTCGAACGGGGCTGATCTCGCGGGATTGGCGCAGGCTTGGGCGCCGTCAGTTCCCGATGTCGCCTGGGCCTCGCCCGACGCGCCCGAACCTGTGCCCGGCGCTCCGGGCGGCTATCAATGGTTTCCGATCAGCCGCCTGGACCCGGCCGCCATGGAGACCGGCGTGCGCGGCGCCCACGCCAGCGCGGAGCATTTTGTGAAGTCCGAGCTCCAGCGATGGGGCCTTCGACCGCAGGACCTGCTGCTGGTCGGTTTTTCCCAAGGCACGATGATGGCGCTTCATACCGGGTTGCGCCGGGACATCGCGCCGGCCGGGATCCTGGGCTATTCCGGCGCTCTGCCGGGCCCGGAGCGCCTGAAAGACGAACTCACCGTCAGACCGCCCATCCTGCTCATCCACGGCGATCGTGACGACGTGCTGCCTGTGGGCATGACGCTGATGGCCGCCCAAGGCCTCGCCGAAGCCGGCCATGGTGCGGAGTTTCATATCTCCCAAGGCATTCCCCATTCCATCGGCCCGGACGGGCTGGAGCTCGGCGGCCGCTTCATCGCCAACGCCTTCGCCGGCAAGCTGGCATGACGTGCGCGGCGCCAGGACCGTCACGCGTCTTTCGGCGCCCTGTCATAGGTTCGTCACGCGAACTGCTATACATTGCCGCTGCAAACCGCCCTGCAGGTATGATTCGCTTGTGAATCGAAGGGCTGAGCGAGCAAGGGAGGCGCGTCTTCAGGACGGTCTCGGCATACCGGGCGGCAGGCCCGCTCTCCCGGCCGGACTGGAGTTCGGCGCGCGTGCGGGGAGGCTTCGATGGGTGTCTTTAAGGCCGCCCCCGAAGATCTTCGCTGCCTCGTCTTAAATGCGGACTATCAACCGCTGTCCTACTACCCGCTGTCGACCTGGTGCTGGCAGGACGCCATCAAGGCCGTCTTTCTTGAGCGCGTCGACATCATCTCCGAATACGAAACCCAAATCCGGTCGCCAAGTTTTGCGATGGCGGCCCCGTCCGTGGTGGCGCTGCGCGATTATATCTCCCAGGACCGGCCGCCGGCCTTCACCCGCTTCAACGTCTTCCTGCGCGACGGATTCCAGTGTCAGTATTGCGGCTCGAAGGGCGTTGAAAACATGACCTTCGATCACGTGGTGCCGCGCGCTTATGGCGGGCGCACCAGCTGGGACAATATCGTCGCGGCCTGCGCGCCCTGCAATCTCAAGAAGGGTGGGCGCACGCCCCGCGAAGCCCGCATGCCGCTGCGGCGCGAGGCGGAGCGGCCGAACATGCATCAGCTGCAGGTTCAGGGCCGGCGTTTCCCGCCGAAATACCTCCACGAGAGCTGGCTGGACTATCTCTACTGGGACGTCCCGCTGGAAGGGTGAGGGGCTTCGATCTCCGCAAGGTAGTCCTGGACGGCGGGGATCGCGGCGAAGAAATCGATCAGCTGGTTGTCCGCGTCCAGCGAGTCGAGCAGGCTGACCCAGACCCCCAGCCCCCGGCCGCCATTGACCGCCACGACCCACCCGTCGCCGGTGTCGAGCTCCAGAACGGCCATGGCGTTGCCGTCCCAGTCCGATCCGCTGTGATAGGCGAAGTGCTGGTCGTCGAAGACCGTCACCGACCAACCCAGGCTGTGTCCATTGGACTGCGGGCAATGCCGCTGGTCGGTCAGCCCGCACGGCTGGTTGTCGCCCAGCTCGACCAAAGGCGTGCTTCGCGGCGCGCCGTCTTCGCTGTCTTGAGCGAGCGAAGCGGTGAGAAACC
>LYSW01000074.1 GCA_001657295.1 Oceanicaulis sp. BBD 1991-10
GCCGGTGAAACCAGCTGGACGGCGTCGCTCACAGGTGCGGGTGTTGCGACCGCGGCCTGGCTCGCCGCGTCGAAGGGGTTCACGCTTTATGTCGCGGCGGTCATCGACCCGAATATCTACGGGCCGCTGGGCGCCCTGATCGTCTTTCTATTATGGGTCTATTGGACCAGCTATGCGATGTTTTTCGGCGGGGCGCTCGCCGTGGAGATCGACCGGCATCGCGAGCGGCTTCCTGAGCAGATCCGCACTGGCCAACAATCATGAAACCGGTATAAGTCCGGTCGCAATTAAACGGGCGTTGAAAAGCGCGAATCTGGAGGCTCACCTTTGGCGGACAAGATCTATACCGATGCGCCTTCGGCCCTGGAGGGCTTGACGTTTGACGGCATGACGGTGATGGCGGGCGGCTTTGGCTTGTGCGGCATCCCTGAGAACCTGATCGTGGCGCTGCGCGATACCGGGGTGAAGGACATCACGGTGATCTCCAACAATGCCGGCGTGGATGATTTCGGGCTGGGTCTGCTGCTGCACACGCGCCAGATCAAGAAAATGGTCTCCTCCTATGTCGGGGAGAACAAAACCTTCGAGACCCAATATCTCAACGGCGAACTGGAACTGGAATTCAATCCCCAGGGCACGCTCGCCGAACGCATCCGGGCGGGCGGCGCCGGCATTCCCGGCTTTTACACCAAAACGGGTGTCGGCACTCTCGTCGCGGACGGCAAGGATCACCGGGAATTCAATGGCGAGACTTATATCATGGAGACAGGTCTGGTCGCCGACCTCTCCATTGTGAAGGCCTGGAAGGCCGACACCGAAGGCAATCTTGTCTTCCGTAAGACCGCACGGAATTTCAACCCCATGATGGCGACGGCCAGCAAGATGACGGTCGCGGAGGTCGAGGAGATCGTGCCGGCCGGCGAACTTGATCCCGATCACATCCATACGCCTGGCATTTATGTGAAGCGATTGATCAAAGGCGAGCACGAGAAGCGGATAGAACAGCGCACGGTTCGCAGTTAGGTTAACGGCCTTGGACTAATCACCTGAGAAGGGAGTCCCGCCCATGTTCCTGACCCTGTTTTCCGCCTTCGCCGTATCGGTTGGGCTTGCCGCGGCCGACGATCCCGGATCCGACGTCGCGCTTGATCAGGAGACGATCGAGGCCCTGTCCATGCTGGACCGGGATCCGGAAGAGTTCGCGCTGAACACCCGATGCCTGCCTTCCTATCAGCGGATCCGCCAGCGCGCCCGGCTCAGTGATCCGGTTTATGACGCCCGCTTCGCGTGGGCGAATTTGACGGGGCGCGACACCAGCGTGCTGGTCGAGTTCCGGCGTCATTGCGATGCGGTGCGTTTCGGACAACCGCCCATTCCGCGCTGTTCGGGCCCGGCGGAGTTTGGAAGCGCGCCGATGTGCATTGTCGAAGAGCTCTATATTGTGCCCGACGAAGCCCATGCCCGCTCGCTGGCCCTGCGTATTCTCATCGATGAAGCGCGCGCGAGGGGGGCTGAATTGCCGGCGTCCAACGCGGACGCGGCCCAAGCGCTCATCGATCAATCGAACTCCTCCCGTTAGGGACAACACCAAGAAGGACGCCCCATGGCCTGGACCCGTGATCAACTCGCCGAGCGCGCCGCACTGGAGCTGGAGGACGGCTTCTACGTCAATTTGGGCATCGGCATTCCAACCCTGGTCGCCAACTATATTCCAGACGGGATGGACGTGACCTTGCAGTCGGAGAACGGGATGCTCGGCATGGGGCCGTTCCCGCGCGAAAACGAAGTCGACGCCGACCTGATCAACGCCGGCAAGCAGACCATCACCGAATTGGACAAGACCAGCTATTTCAGCTCGTCAGACAGCTTCGCCATGATCCGCGGCGGACATATCAACCTGTCCATCTTGGGCGCGATGGAAGTCGCGGAGAACGGCGACATCGCCAACTGGATGATTCCCGGAAAAATGGTCAAGGGCATGGGCGGCGCCATGGATTTGGTCGCCGGCGTCCAGCGCGTTGTCGTGATCATGGATCACACCAACAAGGCGGGCGCGACCAAGCTCCTGAAAGCCTGCACGCTGCCGCTGACCGGTCAGGGCTGCGTTGATCGCGTGATCACCACGCTGGGCGTGTTTGACGTCGTCGATGACGGCCTGGAGCTCGTCGAGCTGGCGCCGGACGTGACGGTTGATGAGATCACCGAGAAGACCGAGGCGAAATTCCGGGTCAGCGACCAGCTTGCGGCATAACGGCTCTCGCGCTTGACGAGAATTTCGAAGGGCGGCAGTCTCCGTTTCGGAGGGGTGGAACGGAGACTTGCAATGTCCGCAATCCACTACAGCATCGCAGCCTTGGCCCTGTTCGGACTGAGCGCGGGGGCCCATGCCCAGTCAACGCCTGCGGGCCAGGCCAGCGGTCTGGCGTCGGACGCGTCAGCCGCCTCGGCGGAATCCGTGGCCGCCATCACCGAAGCCGGATTCAAAGTGTCCGTCGGGGTCGTCGCCGTGCCGCTCGCCCTGACCGGCTACGCGGTCGAGGCCGTGGGCGCCGGGTCGGTCGCCGCCGGTGAAGAGGGCATACGCTTCGCCGACGAACCGCTCACGGTGACCGACCGCATCGCGGTGCGTCAGCCGGAACCGTTGCCAGCGCTGGACGACTGAGTCGTCCCCCGTCATCAAAACAAAAGTGAGGCTTCGATCATGACATCGATCCTACGCGCCTTGGCGTGCGCCTGCGCCATGCTTCTCGCCGCGCCGGCGGCGGTCTTGGCGGACGCCACGGGGCCAGAAGCCATTGCGCGCGCCGCCGCCTTCTCCAAACAGATCGAGCTCGCGCTCGCAGAGCGCGGCGCCCGGGTTGCGATCGTATTCCGCGCCGGGCGTGATCGCGACGATCTTCCGGACGGCATTCGCTACACCCATGGCGGGTTCTGGGTCTATCAGCCGCTGCAGAGCCTCGACGGCTCGGACATGTTTTACGGCTATGCGGTCTATCATCTCTACGCAGGCGATCCGTCGGGGGCGAATGATCCCCGCTCGTCTTTCCTGGCCCAGGACTTTCCGATCGACTTCACCCTCCCGATGCATGAGATGGAGGCGGGCGTCATCATCCCAAGCCCTGCGCTTCAGCGGCGCATTCTCTCGGTGATGGCGTCGGAGAATTATCAGGCCTTGCATCACGAGAACTACTCGCTGCTCTCCAACCCCCATGACGCGGAGTATCAAAACAGCAATGAGTTCATGCTCGATGTGATTGCGTCGGCGCTTTGGGAGACGACCGATCGCGAGCAGCTGAAGGTCAATCTCGCGGCCCATTTCGAGCCGGCGCGGGTGCGTTTGAACGTCTTTGAACGCCTATTCGGTCCGTTGGTCGATCGGCGTGTGGAGTTCGGCGATCATGACGGCCGGGTGTTCACCACGACTTTCGGCTCCATGGCGCGGTTTCTCGAGGGCAATGAATACGCCCTTGAAGTGCTCGAGCTTCGCTATGACCCCGATCAGGTCATCGAGACGCCGGAAGACTGAACCCTGACTTGGAGGAGGCCGGCCCGGGCCGGGTCAGGCGCCGTCGCGTCGGGCCTCCTCCAACTCCTTGCCCAGGAAATAGCTGATTGCGGTGCGGATCGCGACGAGAGCCGCGACGAAAACCAGATCGCCCAGCTCACGGCTGATCACCGTGTGGATGATGTCGGATGCGATCATGAATTCGATGCCCAGCAGGATATAGGTCCCAAGCGTGAGCCGGACCGACTGGCAGGCGGCGGGCGCGCCGCCGGTGCGCAATCGCGTGAATTCAGCGGCCAGAAACTGGATCAGCGCGACGGCGAAGCCGTAAAGAATGATCGCGATGCCGATCAGGTCGATTCCGATCGCCAGCGCCTCGAAAGCGGGAACCAGCGGGGCGAGCCAGATATGGTCCGCCATGGGATCGGTCGGTGTCATCGCCGCATGCATTCAAAACCCCCGTCCAATCCCCGGTTCGCGCCAGCCTAGCAGCGGCATGTCGCCCGCTGTGATCACAATTCCCCTCAAGGCGAAGGTTTTTCTTGTTGGCGGCTTCAACGCGCTGTCAAACTGACCACCTGCGTTAAAGCTCGTGAGCGAGCAGTCGCGCAGAACGCTTGGCAGCGGATGAAGTTGGGGGCCATGAAGACAACCGCCATCGCGACCTGGTCGACGCTTGAAGACCGGACGCCGACCCACGCCCTGGTGGCGAATGTGGACTTGGTCATCGTGCGATATGACGATCAAGTCTCGGTTCTATACGGCCGTTGCCTGCACCGCGGCGCCTTGATGTCGGACGGCCATATCGATGGCGATAATCTGATCTGCGGGGTGCACAACTGGGATTATCGCTACGACACCGGCGTGTCCGAGTATGACAATTCCGAAGTGCTGCACAAATTCAAGGCATGGGTGGAAAATGACGAGGTCCGGGTCGACGCCGATGAAATCGCGGCCTGGCATGCGGACCATCCGCAGCCCTTTAATCGAGAGGCCTATCTCGGGGCCTATCAGGACACCGGCGCGGAAGCGGCGGAACCCTATAACAAGCTGATCCAGGGCTATGCCCGCGACGGGTTGTCCAAGACCGGCCATCACGGCCAGGTCGACGCCATGGGCGTGCCGCGCCACGCGCTTCCTGATTGGGACGATATCCAGCTGCTCACCGCGCAACTCGCCCGGCCGCCGCTTCTTGATGATCATCCGGTCGATACGCGCGTCGTGATCGGACCCAACGCCCAGAAGCCGCTGACCTTGGAGATTCCGCTCTTTGTCTCCGATATGAGCTTTGGCGCCTTGTCCAAGCCGGCCAAGCTCGCCCTCTCGCGCGGCGCTGAATTGTCTGGAACCGGCATTTGTTCGGGCGAGGGCGGGATGCTGCCTGACGAGCAAGCGATGAACAGCCGCTATTTCTACGAGCTCGCCTCGGCGCGGTTCGGTTTTTCCTGGGAGAAGCTCGACGAAGTCCAGGCCTTCCATTTCAAGGGCGGTCAGGGCGCCAAGACCGGGACCGGCGGTCACTTGCCGGGGCACAAGGTGCAGGGCGAAATCGCCCAGGTGCGCGGCTTGGAGCCGGGCCAATCCGCCGTCTCGCCGGCCCGTTTCCCGGAATGGACCGAATGCGCCCAGATCCGCGATTTCGCGGATGAGGTGCGCGAGCGGACCGGCGGAATCCCGATCGGTTACAAGCTGTCCGCGCAGCATGTCGAAGAGGATATCGACGCCGCGCTTGAGGTCGGCGTCGACTATATTATTCTGGATGGGCGCGGAGGCGGGACCGGGGCGGCGCCGATCATCTTCCGGGACAATATCTCGGTTCCCACGATACCGGCATTGGCGCGGGCCCGTCGCCATCTGGACCGGCTCGAACGTGCGGACGTCACGCTGGTGATCACCGGCGGACTTCGAAAGCCGGCGGATTTCGTCAAGGCGCTGGCGCTCGGCGCCGACGCGATCGCGGTGTCCAACGCCGCCATGCAGGCGATCGGCTGCATCGCCATGCGGGCCTGCCACACCAATAACTGCCCGGTCGGCATCGCCACGCAGCGACCAGAGCTGGTGTCGCGGATCGTGGTGGAGAAATCCGCCCAGCGCCTGAAGAATTTCTTCGACGCCAGCGTCGAGCTGATGAAGGTCATGGCGCGGGCGTGCGGCCACACGGCTCTGTCAGATTTCTCCCGATCGGATCTGACGACCTGGAAGCGGGAGATGGCGGACCTGACCGGCGTGGATTATGGCGGACTGGCGGGACGGAGCTGAACATCATGACACCCGAGCTTGCAGGTCTCATCGTCACCGCAGCGGGGCTCTATTTCGGCGTCGGCGCTCTTGTGGCGTTGCTTTTCGTCACGGTGCTGATCAAGCGGGCGTCGGCCGGAGCTCGGACCGCTGCGCCGCTTCAGTTCAGGGTGGTGATAGTCCCGGCCTGCGTCGCCCTGTGGCCCGTCGTCCTGATCCGCGGCCTGATCGGCGGCGCGAAGGAGGAACCCCATGAGACGTCCGCTTAGGCGCCTGCATTTTGGTCTGTGGGTGATCCTCACGCCGCTTCTTCTGGGGCTGATCGCCTACGCTTTAACGCGCAGCCCGGTCGACCGGGTGGACGCGGACGCGCCGTCAGTCCTGTTTGAATCTGAAGGAGAAGACCGATGAGCGTCGGCTTCCAGGCCGTGCAGTGGAACCGGTTCAAGATCGTCTACGACGTCGTCATGTGGACCGGCGTGGCCGCCTTGATCATCACCTTCATCACCGTCACGGCGATGACGCAGCCGGACGGCGAGAGCTATCATCCGGTCCAGCTGGTGCTGCGGGCGTTCGGCCTCACAGCCATCGTCCTGCTGTTCATAATAACCCTGTCGATCGGGCCGCTGGCGCGCCTGTCCGACCGATTCAAGCCGTTGCTTTATAATCGCCGGCATATGGGCGTGACGGTCTTCTTCCTCGGCTTCATCCACGCCGGCCTTGTTCTCCTTTGGTATCACGGCTTCTCCGAGACCAATGTCTTCGTCTCGCTGCTCTCGACCAATTCCAATTATGACCGCATCTATGGATTCCCCTTCGAGGCGCTCGGCCTCGGCGCGCTGCTCATCCTGTTCGTGATGGCGGCGACCAGCCATGATTTCTGGCTTGATGTCCTGAGCGCGCCGGTCCTGGAAGTTGATCCATATGCTGGTCTATCCGGCCTATGCGCTGCTGGTCGGCCACCTGGTGCTGGGCGCGCTGCAGGAGGAGACCTCGATCTTCAGTGCGGCGCTGGTGTCCGGCGCTGCGATGACCTTGATCATTCTGCATCTCCTCGCTGGCTGGAAGGAGGCGCGCGATGACGCAGCCGGACGGCGAGAGCTATCATCCGGTCCAGCTGGTGCTGCGGGCGTTCGGCCTCACAGCCATCGTCCTGCTGTTCATAA
>LYSW01000075.1 GCA_001657295.1 Oceanicaulis sp. BBD 1991-10
GCCTGGGTCTGGGTTGGGCCGGCGCGGAGCTGCCGGATACGCCGGTCCCGCTGATCAATGACTTTTTCCAGACCATCAGCTTTGGTCTGATCACGATGGACTTCCTGCTCATGGGCCGGATCCTGACCGTCTATTACTTCGCCTACTTCCTGGTGATCCTGCCGCTTCTCGGCTTCATCGAGAAACCCAAGGAGAGACCGGAATCGATCGACGCGTCGGTCCTGGGCGAGAAAAAAGCCGCGCCTGCGGCGGCTCCGGCCGAATAAAGGAGAGCGATTGATGAAACCCATGCACCGCCTCCTGATCGCCGCCGCCGCCGCCGTCGCGGTCGTCGGCCCGACCGTGGCCTGGGCCGCCGGTTATTATAAGACGCCGGAAGAATACACCTGGTCGTTCGAGGGGCCGTTCGGCACCTATGACCGGGCTCAGCTTCAGCGCGGCTTCCATGTCTATCAGATGGTCTGTTCGACCTGTCACGGGTTGGAGCATCTGTCCTTCCGCCATATGGGCATGGCGGGCGGTCCCTTCGACGAGGTCCAGCTGCCCGGCGAAGACTATCCGACGGACTTCTCCAGCGATCCGAACGAGAACCCGGTGATCCGGGCGATCGCTGCGGAATACATCATCGAGGACGGCCCCAACGAGTTCGGCGACATGTTCGAACGCGCGGGCCGCCCGTCCGACGGCTTCCCGTACCCGTTCGAGAACGAACAGCAGGGCCGGGCCGCCAATGGCGGCGCCTATCCGCCGGACCTGTCCGTGATCGTGAAGGCGCGCAAGGGCGGACCGGAATATATCCGCTCGCTCCTGCTCGGCTATGATTATGAAGTGCCCGAAGACTACGATGTGCGCCCGGGCACCTACTACAATCCGTATTTCCCGGGCGGGATTTTGGCCATGCCGCCGATCCTGTTCGAGGATGGCGTCGAATACGCCGACGGCACGCCGGCCACGGTTGAGCAGCAAGCGGCCGACATCACGGCCTTTCTGGCCTGGGCGGCCGAGCCGCACATGGAGGCGCGCAAGCGCATGGGCCTGGCGGTGATGCTGTACCTGCTCTTCCTGTGCGGTCTGCTGTATGCGGCCTACCGCACGCTGTGGGCCCGCGTGAAGCACTAGCGCGGTCCGCAGAGTCCGAAATGAAAAGGGGCCGTCCTGACGCCAGGGCGGCCCCTCTTCTTTGTGATCGCACGGGCTCTTGCCGCCGGGCGGAGAAGCCCTTTTGATGCAAGCCGCTAACGGCGGGGAGACGTAGATGAGCGAATGGGTGCTGGGCGTGATCGGCGGATCAGGCCTTTATGGTCTTGAGGGCCTGGAGAGGGTCTCAAAGCAGAGCGTCGAGACCCCCTGGGGCGACCCGTCCGGCGACCTGGTTCATGCCGAATTTCATGGCGTGAAGCTGGTCTTCCTGCCGCGCCATGGCGAGGGCCATCGCATCCCGCCAAGCCAGATCAATTATCGCGCCAACATCGATGCGCTCAAGCGCGCCGGCGTGACCGACATCCTGTCGTTGTCCGCCTGCGGGTCGCTTAAGGAGGCGCTGGCGCCGGGCGCCTTCGTGGCCGTCGATCAGTTCATCGACCGCACGTTCGCGCGGGAGAAAAGCTTTTTCGGAACCGGCTGCGTCGCCCATGTGTCCATGGCGGACCCCGTGTGCCGGCGCTTGTCGGGCCTGGCGGCCGATGCGGCGGAAGCGGCCGGGGTCGAGACCGTCCAGCGCGGCGGGACCTATCTGACCATGGAGGGGCCGCAATTCTCCACCCGGGCCGAGAGCCAGCTTTACCGGACATGGGGCTGTGATGTGATCGGCATGACCAATATGCCCGAAGCCAAGCTCGCCCGCGAAGCCGAGCTCTCCTACGCCAGCCTGGCCATGGTGACGGATTATGACTGCTGGCGGTCTCCGGATGCGGATGTCGACATCGCCGACATCCTCAAAGTGATGCACGCCAACACCGCCAAAGCCCACGCCGTGGTCCGCCATTTGGCGCAGCGCCTGGCGGGCGAGCCCCGCACATTGAGCCCGCAGGGGATTGAACGCAGTCTCGACACGGCGATCCTGACGGCGCCGGAGCATCGTGATCCGGCCCTGATCGCAAAACTCGGCGCCGTGGCGGGGCGGGTTTTGTAGACGGAGACAGGCGCGGCGCCTCGAATTGGCCCTGTTGCGCGCTACCATTCCAACCATGATCCGAGCGCTCTTGACCGTCCTGGCCTTAAGTTGCGCGCCGGCGGCCGCCGATGAAGCGGCGCCCAGCGGCGCTCTGGGCGTCTATCGCGCCGGCGATTGGGTGCGCGCGGAGGAATTGGCGGCGTCGGGATCGGATGCGTCATCCCGGACGCTGGCCGCGCAGGCTGTTCTCGCCCAGCTCATGAGCGGCGCGCTCGCCGATACGCCTGAGCGCACGCGGCGCGAACTGGCCCGGCGGGCGCAGCGCCATGCCGAGGCGGCGTTGAATATCGACCCTGATTACGCGCCGGCCCATCTGCGGCTTGCGGCCGGCTTCGGCTATGAAGGCCGCTATGTGCGTCCGATCCGCGCCGCCTTCATGCGCCTGCCGCAACGCGGGCGCATCCATATCGAGCAGGCGATGGCGCTGGATCCGACCGATCCGTGGGGCCCCGCCATGCTCGGCGCCTGGCATTTCGAGGTGGCGCGGCGCGGCGGCGAGGGCACGTTCGGTTCTGATTTGGCCGAAGGCTTCCGCCACTATCGCGCCGCCGTCGCCGTCGGCACGGTCGAGCCTGCGATTCCCTATCATTTCGCGCTGGCGCTGGTGGCGCTTGATCCGGTTGCGCATCGAGACGAAATCGACGTGCTGCTGGCGCGTGTCGATCAGAGCGAGGCCGCGGGGGCCTTCGACGAAACGGCGCGCCAGCTCGCGGCGAGCCTGGCGGAGACATTGGCGCGGGACCCTGAGGCCGCAAGAGCGCTGGCGGTCGAGCGCCTCGAAGACTGACCGGGCTTAAGGAATGCACGCCGGGCTCGGGCGCCTCCTCTTCACCCATGGACGTTGGAGCGTGGCGGACCGCGTTTTAGGCCGTTGCGGCGGCCCCTGACCGGCCGCAGCCGCGGTTCCGGACCCCAAAATCCGATCGCCAGACCGCCGTCAGCGCGTTCCGATTCGCTATTCTCAACCTGGCGCGGGCCCGAATATGGCCCATAAATGCCTTTTGCGAGAATATGAAAAAACCTTGGATTGATTAATTCATTGAGATCGATTTTACTGAATGTATTCATCCATAGCAGGAAGGAAATGCTCATGCTTCGATTTGTTCTGGCCGTCAGCCTCGGCGCCGCAGCGCTCGCGATCGGCGGCGCAGGGGAAGAGGAGGCGGGCGCGTCCGGTCCTCTTTATCTGTGGTCCTATTATTCGGATGCGTCGAAGACGCAGTTCGTCGGATGGAGTCAGGATGAGTGTATCGGGGACACGGTCTCTTCAGGCCCGGTCCAGGGGCAGCGAACCCCGTGGTATGACATCGAGCTGATCGGTCAGTGCCCTGGGGACCTCTTCTAATCCGGCTGAACGCCATCGTTGACTGGACATGCGGCGGCGTGCGGCGAATTGATGGCGGGCCCGCGCCGTCGCGAGCGCCTTGACTGCACGCGCCGCCCTTTGACCGGCCGGTCGCCGGCGACGCATCGGCGCGCCGGTTTTCCGACCCGGCGGAGCTGAGCGGTTCCAGGAGACCGGCCTTCGCCTCCTGAGCGCCGGACGCCGCGGCTTCTTCGCCAGCCTCCACACACAGCTCCCCGCTTTGGAATTGAGCGCCAAGGCGGCTTGATCCGTGGGCCCTCACGCTGGAATGTCGAAAATACTTGACGTGGGGTCGGAGATTTCTTACTTCATGTGGTGTCAAAAAACTTCGACTTCGAGACAAAGGAGTTCGACATGTCGTTTCAGGAAAAAAGCAATCTGGCCATGACGGGGCTCTTCGTTCTGGTCTATGGCGGCTATTTCGCCACCGTCCTTCCCTCGGCCCTGAGCGGAGAGGTTTCGCTGGCGTCAGTTCAATGGCTTTTATTTGGCGCTGTGGTCTTCCTGGTTGTCGGAGGGGTCTTCGCTCACGTCCTGGTCGCGATCGCGGCGCCGAATGAGACCGACGCGGCCGACGAGCGTGACAAGCTGATTGAGATGCGGGCGGACGCCCGAACCAGCTATGTGCTGGGTTTTGGGGCCTTGATGGCGATGGGCCTGGCCCTGCTGGAGTTTGACGTCTTCTGGATCGCCCATGTGCTGCTCGCGGCGCTGGTGGCGTCCGAGGTCGCCAAGGGCGTGTTCCGCGCGATCGATTATCGGCGGGGCGTTTAACTCATGGCCAAACCGACCAGAATTCGCAACTGCATTCGGCAATTAAGATTTCACGCCGATGAGATGACCCAGGCGGAGCTGGCGGCCCGCATCGGCGTGACCCGGCAGACCGTGAACGCCATCGAGCAAGGCAAATATTCACCGTCGCTGGAGACGGCGTTCCAGATCGCCGGCGTGTTCGGCGTCGGCCTGGAGGAGGTGTTTCAATACGGCGACGCCGGATAGTCCTCGCCTACTGGCTGGCCCAGACGATCCGAGCCATCCAGACGACGTCCGCGGTGTCCAAAACCCGATTGTCATAAGCCGGGTTAAGGCTGATCAGCTCAATCGTCTTGGCGGTGACCCGGCCCAACTCCTTCGCCATGACTTCTCCGCCGCGAGTCTTCACGACCACCCGGTCGCCGCGCCGCGGCGCAGCGTCCGGCGCCACCACGATGCGGTCGCCGTCGCGATACAGCGGCGCCATGGAGTCGCCTGATATCTCAAGCGCATAGGCGTTGTCGTCCTGAACGCCGGGGAAATGGACTTCCTCCCAGCCTGCGCCGACCGGGAAGCCTGCATCGTCGAAATAACCCTGGTCGCCGGCCTGAGCGAAACCGATCAGGGGCACCGCCCGGCCGCCGGCGACGCCGGAGGCCAGCGCCGCGAATTCGCTGAAGCTGACGCCCACCGCGCCTAAGGCCTTGGCCAGGCTTTCAGTCGAAGGCCAGCGCGGCTTGCCGCCGTCCGCGCTGGATCTTTTGGAGGGGTTGAACGTCGTGGGGTCCAGGCCGGCCAGGCGCGCCAGGGCCGAAGGGCTAAGGCCGGCCCGCTCAGCCAACCGGTCGACGCCCCGCCAGATCTGGGTGTGGGTCAGCATGGACATGCGCCTCTCGAACTGCACTCGGTCGCGACACAGGTCTAACAGGAAAATTTTCCCTTTTCCAGC
>LYSW01000076.1 GCA_001657295.1 Oceanicaulis sp. BBD 1991-10
GAAAAACCGCCGTCATTCTCAGCCGTGCGGCCGAAATGGCCGTAGGCCGCGGTGCGCTCATAGATCGGACGGTTCAGCTCCAGATGGGTTCGAATGCCGCGCGGGGAGAGATTGACCATCTCGGGCAGCTTCGCTTCCAGCACCGCCTCGTCGACCTCGCCGGTGCCGTGCGTGTCCACATAAACGGAGAGCGGCTTGGCCACGCCGATTGCATAGGACAGCTGGATGGTGCATTTCTTCGCCACGCCCGAGGCCACGACATTCTTGGCCAGATAGCGCGAGATGTAGGCGGCGGACCGGTCCACCTTGGTCGGGTCTTTGCCGGAGAAAGCGCCGCCGCCATGGGGCGCCGCACCGCCATAAGTGTCCACGATGATCTTGCGTCCGGTCAGCCCCGCATCGCCGTCCGGACCGCCGATGACGAAATTGCCGGTCGGGTTGACGTAGAATTCGGCCTCCGGCGGAAACCAGCCGTCGGGCAGCACGCCCGCCACGATGGGCCGAACCAGCTCCCGAATGTCATCCAGCGCAACGCCCGCCTTGTGCTGGGTTGAGACGACCACGCTGGTCACCTCGACCGGACGGCCGTTTTCGTAACGCAAGCTGACCTGCGACTTGGCGTCCGGCTCGAACTCGGGCCGCTCGCCGGATTTGCGCAGGCGCGCCATCTCTTTGAGAATCTGGTGGGAATAGATGATCGGCGCCGGCATCAACTCCGGCGTTTCATCACAGGCATAGCCGAACATGATGCCCTGGTCGCCGGCGCCTTCTTCCGTGAAGGAGCCCGTGCCTTCATCCACGCCCTGGGCGATGTCCGCTGATTGCTCATGCAGATAATTGTGGAAGTGGGCCTTCTCCCAGTGAAACCCGTCCTGCTCATAGCCGATGTCGCGAACCGCATTGCGGGCCGCATCCTCGATTTCGGCATTGTCGATTTCGCCCGCGCACCGCACTTCGCCGGCCAGAACGATACGATTGGTCGTGGTCAGCGTCTCGCACGCGACGCGCGCCACAGGGTCTTTGCCCAAGAACAGGTCGACGACCGCGTCAGAAATCCGGTCGCAGACCTTGTCCGGGTGACCTTCGGAAACGCTTTCGCTGGTAAAAAGATAGGAATTGCGGGCCAAATCAGACGCTCCACATAAAGATCGCTTTATATGGTCGGCTTAAAGCCCATCCGCCCAGCTAAGGCAAGGGTCTGTGATCAGGCCTCGCCGGACGCCGCCGCCTCAGCCTCTTCAGCCGCCAAGGTGCGGACTAGCTCTAGAATACGGCGGCGCACTTTGGGATCGCCGATGCGCGCAAAGGCCTGGGCGAGCGCAACGCCATCCGCGGACTGAATGAAATCATCCACGATCGGGGTCTGGTCGCCTTCAGAAAATCCGGGCGCAGCCATGGATTCAGACACGCCGTCGTAAAAGAAGGACACCGGGACATCCAGCACGCGGGCGAGGATAAATAGGCGGCCCGCGCCCACCCGGTTGGTTCCACGCTCATATTTTTGGACCTGCTGGAAGGTCACACCGAGCTCTTCGCCCAACTTCTCTTGGCTCATATTGAGAAGCTGCCGACGCAAGCGGATCCGCGATCCGACATGGCGATCGACTGCATTCGGTCCCCGAGGATTGGGTTGGCTGCTCATTGTTCTACGCCCTTAAGTTTAAACCATCCGCGGCCTTCATAGCCGGAAATGACAAATCAATCCTTCACGACGCCAGGCTTCCTCGCCAATTGGGCTTTTTGTCTCGCCAACACCGGACGGATCAATGCGATTCCGGCCAGAAATGCGAAGGCGATCACCCAAGGCCCATCGCCATAGTGTCCGTAGAAAGGTTTGTCCAAGCTTGCAAGTAAAACAAGATCAAGGACTTGGCTTTCTTCAACCCCTGCAATGTGCCCGACTCGACCGTAGGGGTCAATGATGCCTGACACACCCGCTGTAGCTGAGCGCACCAAAGGCAGGCCCTCTTCAATACTTCGATAGCGCGCCTGATTGAGCAGTTGGGCCGGACCGGCGGAATCGCCAAACCAGCTATCGTTGGAGATATTCAACAACCAGGCGGGCCGGTCGCTTCCGCGAGGCGAGAATCGTGGATAAACAACCTCGTAGCAGATTAAAGGCGCGAAAGGCGGCGCCGCGCCCAGGCTCAGCGTCCGGGCGTTCGCGCCGGCGTCGAATCCAACCCCATATTGCGACAGGGTCTCCAGGCCGAACGGCCTTGTGAGCGCCGCGATCGTATTCGCTTCGCCGAACGGCACCAGCTTCACCTTGTCGTACCGGTCTTCGACAATGATGTGCTCTTCACCGATCCGCAAAGCGTGCAGAGAATTGTAGACGGCTTCGGGCTGATTGATCGGGCTCCAGACGATATGGGGCGCGCCGGCGACAAGGCGGGTCCCAAGGGGGAGGGCGGCGTGCAATCGCTCGAGCAGGCGAGGCTCGTTTTGCAGGAAAGCCGGCACCGATCCTTCCGGCCAGATCACCAGATCAACGGCGTCCAGACCTTCGGTCAGCGTCAGGGCGAGATACTCGTCCAATATCTCCGAGGCCTGACTGGGTCTCAGCTCCGCCTGGGGACGGTCGAGCTGAACGACGCGGACCGTGACGCCGGTTTCCTGAACGTCAGATCCATTCAACCGGTGGTCGCCCCAGAGCCAGAAACCCGCGAGCACCAGCACCGACGCCACGATCGGATAGGCGCGCGCGACCGGCCCGCCGGCGCCTCTCAGCGCAGCCGGCGATGCAAATGCATAGAGCGCCAGGGCGGACAATCCGAGCGCGCCGATCAGGCTGGCGGCCTGACTGATCGCCCCGCCGGCCTCGAACACATGCCCGGGCAGGTTCCAGGGAAAACCGGACAGGATCACAGAGCGGACGAATTCCAGGCAGACGAAGAGGCCGGCGAAGACCGCAATCCGTTCCGGTCCGGAGCCGGCCAGGCGCGCATAGGCCGCGCCGGCCACGCCCCAGAACAGGGCCAGCCCGCCGGGCAGCAGCGTCAAGGGCGCCCATATCAGCCAGGCGTGGTCCTCCGCACTGACCAGGAAGGCGCTCGCCACCCAATGCGTGCCGGCCAGAAAATAGCCCGCCGCGAACGCCCAGGCGCGCGCAAATCCGGCGCGCAGCGGCCGCCTCGACCGCCGCGCGTCATCCAGGCTCCAGACCAGCAGGACCAGTCCGCCGATCAGCGCCGGCTGGAAATAAACGGGAGCATGCGCGAGCGCCGAGGCCGCGCCGGCGGCGAACAATAATCCAAACAGCCCAAAACCTGAGAGCGCCCGCAGCAACGCCCGGGGGCGGTTCACGACCTTGCGAAGCGGGTCAGGCGTCACTGGGCGCGAGGCTCCCCGGCATCGCGTGGCGAGGGCGCGGTCTCCGCGCCTTCTCCAGCGGCGGCGCGGACCCGCACCCGCTTGATCCGGCGCGGATCGGAATCCAAGACTTCGAACTCGAAGCCTGAAGGGTGGCCGAGCACTTCGCCGCGCTCGGGCACGCGGCCCGCCAGCCGGAAGATCAGGCCGCCGATGGTGTCGACATCGGCTTCTTCTTCATCAGTGGCGATGTCCAGACCGATGGCCGACTCCAGATCGGCGATCGAGGCCCGAGCGTCGGCCTCCCAGCAGCCCGGCTGCTTGGCGCGGACGGACGGGGCTCCGGCTTCATCATGTTCGTCTTCGATATCGCCGACGATCGGCTCGAGCAGATCTTCAAGCGTGACCAGCCCGTCCGTACCGCCGAATTCATCGACCACGAGAGCCATATGCTGCCGCCGCGACTGCATCTTCAGGAGCAGGTCGATCGCCCGCATGGACGCCGGCACGTAGAGCAGAGGCCGGCGGATCGCGGCGAGAATCTGCGCATCGCCAAGATCTGAGTCGCCGCCCTGTTCGGCGAAGCGGGTTAGATGGCTGACCATGTCCTTGATGTGCGCCACGCCCACCGGATCGTCTAGGGTCTCGCGATAGACGGGCAGCCGGGAGTGGGCGGCGTCGGAGAAGACCCGGGCCAGATCGTTGAGCGGGGTGTCGATCTCCACCGCGATGATGTCCGCGCGCGGGACCATGACGTCGTCGACGCGCTTAGTCTGGAATTCGCGCACATTGAGGATGAATTCGCCGCTGACCGCCTCAAACGGTTCCGGGGCGGCGCCGGCGGCGGAGACGCCGTTGCTGGGCCCGCCGAAGGCGCGTTTGATCTGGGAGAATATACTTCGAGACGCGGGGTCTTCGCTCATGGCTCCATTCTGACGCGATAGGGATCAGCGATCCCCACCGAAGCGAGCGCGGCGCGTTCCAGCGCCTCCATCGCTTCAGCGGCGTCTTCCTCCATATGGTCCATTCCATTCAAATGCAGCACGCCGTGCAGGACCAGGTGCACGGCATGATCGCTCAGGGTCTTGCCGTCGCGCAAGGCTTCCGCGGCGCATGTTTCAAACGCCAGGGCGACGTCGCCGGGATAACCTTCCGCTTCGGGCGCGGGAAATGACAGGACATTGGTCGGCCTGTCCTTGCCCCGAAAACGGGCGTTGAGATCTTGGATGGTCGCGTCGTCGGCGAGCAGGACCGCCGCGGCGCCTCGCCGGGGCTCGCTCAGCTGAGCCAGCGCGAACTGGACGACGGCGCCGCACCGCGCCGCCAGCCCGTCCAGCTGTGACCAGTCTTCGTGCTCGATGATGAAGTCCAGCGTGCCGGCCTGGTCGCTCATCGCTTTTCGCCTTCGCGGCGGGCATCGTCGCGCTCATAGGCGTCGACG
>LYSW01000077.1 GCA_001657295.1 Oceanicaulis sp. BBD 1991-10
CTGAGCGCGACGCCCTTGTTGACGAGCGCCCTGGCGACCTGTTCGCGGAGTGCGGGCTCCTGCGCGTTGGCGAAGCGGGCCACGACGTCGTTATAGGCTGCGATCTCTGCGGTTGTGTCTCCGGCCTCGCCGAGTGCGACGCCCTTGGTGACGAGCGCCCAGGCGACCGGTTCGAGGAGCTCGGGCTCCTGCGCATCGGCGAAACGGGCTTCGACGTCGTCATAGGCTGCGATCTCTGCGGCTGTGTCGCCGGCCTCGCCGAGCGCGACGCCCTTGTTGACAAGCGCCCAGGCGACCTGTTCGAGGAGTGCGGGCTTAGCGCTGTTAGAGAATTTGGATATCAGGGCGTTCAGTTTATTAACGCACTGATCATACTCGCGAGACTGTAAGTGATCTCGCGCCTTGGCTCGCAGTTTCTGCGCGTCTTCAATTTCTTGATCGTCTGCTCGCCGATCTGATTCATCATTTGATAAATCAACATTCACGACCTCGGAGGCCGGCTCTACGAGACGGGTTGAGCGGATGCGATCCTCTGCTTGTTGATGTTGAGACGCCAAGGCTTCTTTGAAGGCGAACGCGTACTCGGTGTGCCAGCCTTCTATGCCTTCGAATGATCTCGCACGGCGCGCGATCCTCGTCAGATCGCGGGACGAATAGAAGGTTGTGAGGAACCTTACGAGCCAACGCATCTTCTGTTTAGTGCGCCGAGTGCCATGGCGCATCAGATACCAGATGTTTAGGAAGCGTTCCGTGAGCTGATGGCCCGCATAAGAGCCTGATGTCTCGACGCTTTCGATCAGGCCATCCTTTCGGAGTTTGATCAGAAGCGGGGAGAGCGTCGTAGCCGCGATGCTTGTGACGGCCGCCAGTTGCCGGGTTGTCATTGGGTCCCAGTTCAACGCGATGGCGTCAATGACCGAACGTTGTTGAGGCGTTTGGTATTCCTCGATGCGGGCCTTGAAATAGGGCGTGACCTGATCGAGAAGCGCATCCAGGTCGGCCATCGCCGCCTTAGTCTCCTCGCTCTCCAGCAGCCTGTATATCAAAGCAAGGACGCGCGGATTTCCGCCCGTCAGGGTGTGCAAGGTCTCTAATCGCTCCGGCTCGTTATCGAGCACCTCTTGGACATGTTTGCCCGCCTGCCCTCGCAATGACGCCAGGCTGCGCATGCAGGCCTTTGTTTCCGTGGTATCAAGAGGCTCAAGATGATGGGGGTGAAAAAACTCATAGAATGCGGCTTCGCGATCGCTGCTTTGTTCCAGCACCTGCGTTGCGGCACAGAACATGATCGGCCCCTGGTCGTCCTGCAGTCGCTTGCGAAGGGTCCAGTGATCGTTGGTGGGTAGCGCGTCGAGGATGAGATCAATGTTATCGACCAGGAGCACGGCTCGACGGTCAAGCTTGGTGAGCTCGGCTTGAAGCTGTTCGAATGCGCCCTCCTCGGTGTCCCATGCCTCCGTCAGGATGGAGGCGTCGATCCGGTCCGCGATCTCGCAGCGATCCGAAACTTCAGCCCATTCGGCCAGCGCTTCCCCGCAATTGCGCCAGAAATCTCGAAGTCTCAGGACATTGTATTGCTCTTCACGAAAGGTCAGCGGAACATACTGATCGCCCAGATCGGTCTCGCGGTTGATCGCGATGGCCAAACGCCGGAGCAGAGATGTCTTACCCATTCCGCGCTGGCCGATCAGAAGCTGATGGATTTGCCCGCCTTCTGACGTATGCGAGCGCAGCCGACGCAGCAGCACTTCCAGGACGTCATGGCGCGCGACGAAGCTGGCGACGAAATCATCATCACTCCGAGAGCTCTGATTGTAGAGGGCAGGGCTGGTTGTGATGGTCATGACGCCTCGTACTCAATCCAATATCGCCGAAAAAGGCCTGACTGGAACGCGTAGCGGTCCGCATTCTTCACAATGAGACCATCGTTGCAGAGCACCACGAGTATGTCCTTGATCTGCCGACGGTCTGTGGCCTTCTCGATTTCTTTGGCCTTGGCTAGAAGAGTGCTTTCCTGCTCGCCGTCGGGCGTCTTCGATAGCGCGTCCAAGATGGATGCCGCAATTGTACGGTCGGGTTTCGGAAGGTTCTTGCGGATATGTTCGCGCAACACCTCGAACCCGTTTTTCCTTTTTGGGCTCAGGAGTTTAGCGAAGGCATTGTCTACGTCGGCTTTAGTGGCGCGCGCTGGGCGCTCATGGCCGCTGTCCGCGGAAGGACAGATTTCGTTAGCCACGAGCTTCAAGTAGTAAGGCGCGAGCCAGCCAAGCTCTTCAAACATGTAGTCCAGCACATCGTCGTCTGCCTCGAACTCCTGATTGAGTTGGGCTTGAATGGCTTGGTCTCGAAGGTAGGAGCGCGCCTCTGGCGGCGTGAACGGTTGGAGCACAACGGTCTCGAAGTCGACGAAGGCGCCACTGAGACCATATCTCCGCGCAATGACTTCAAGCCCGATCGAGCCGGTTAGCACCCAGCGAACAGAGGGATAGCGCTGCTGCAGGGCGCGAAGCTTATATGCGAACGCGTGAGCGGCTATCTGGTCGCTTTCGGCCATCGCGAGGAAGAAATAGGCGACCTCGTCAATGATGATGGCGGTTTCCTCATCCGATTCATCCAAAGACGCAATCAACGTCTCCGCAAACACCATTGGCTCGACCTTGCCGAATGCATCCAGCGGCTTGTTTCCCCAGCCGCCACCCAAGAGATTCTCGAATCGTTGACCGATATGAGCCATGAATCGATCTCGAAACTTCACCTGGGCCTCGATACGCTTGCAAAGATCGGAGGCGAACTCATCTGGCGTGCGCATCCCCTCGACATCAATCTCGACGGCTTGCCAGCCATCATCGCGCAGGTCCTCGGCAAGCCTCTTTATCGTCCAAGTTTTTCCAATGCGCCGGGGCGCCGGAATATTGACGCTGATGCCTTGCATGAGCTTGCGCTTCAGCAGGCGTCGTTCATTGCTCCGATCATGCATCTCGATCCCAACGCAATTTATTCGGTGCAGAATATATTCAGAAAAGAATAATAATGCAACTCAACGCGGTTGGCTGGGTCAAGACATATCAGGGCATCCGCTGATCGAACCGACCACTACGGCAGCCGCGCTCCTACCTTGGAGTGTTGGTTCGGGTTCGGGCTGCCTAAGTCATGTAATAATTAGGGGGTGTGTTTCAGCCGACAAAATCAAACCGCTTGGCTCGAGCTGTTCGCGCACTTCTTCGATCATTTCTACAGGCACGTCCCATTGATACATTTCATTCTGGAACTGAAATGGTCGCAGGCTACCGTTCGCCGTCATAAACTCTGAGAGTGGCCTGTCTTGGAATGGCATGTGCAGATGGGCTTCAAGCAGCAAGTTTACGGGATAGACTTCACGGAAGTAGCCGGAAGAAGGCCGCAGCTTTCTATGCCAAAGATTGTCGCGCCAACGGGTAATGCGCGCCGAATACTCTCGATTGGCCATAGTCGACACGCCTCGCGGAACTACAGCGAGCGATACTCGATACCCGTCCGGACCAAACAATATTGGAAAGTTAAATGCGCCACCATAGCAAGGGCCGGTTGCCTCGAAGATTGGGCCTGCGATTGCCTTAACCAGTGCATTCGCACTGCAGATATGGTCTAATTCGACCGCAATTGATGCACTGGAAGGCATTGATGAAGATGCGCCGATTGATGCGCTTACAGCTGAAGCGAATAAGCGTCGACCTTTATCATTCGCTGCGGATTGAAGCTTAATCCCAAGCGACTGCACATCTTGATACCTATCGAGAAATCCAGCTAACCGCCTGCGCACGCGCGAATAGGTCCCATGACTTCTCTTGTCGTCCAGGTGGCCGGTACCGATTACGGGATTTTCGTTGAGGATACGAAAACATGCCTCCAACGCGACCAGATCCTTGGACGCGACCGGTTTTTGCCAGTCATAGACCATGAGACAGGCCGCGAGCCGGCCGAATCCATGCGTGTCGGGGATAACGCCTCTCACCATGGCGGAACGTTTAGCAGTAGTCCTGATCTAAGCATCTCACCTCTCCAGCCCGATCTCCCAGCGCATCGCGATACTCTCCAATCAGAGCATCTTCATCCTGCCCGGGCGACCGCGCCTCAATTACATCTAATTGCCCGGAATCCTTTCTGACTCCGGCGACGTCCGGGCGGGCACGGCTATTCACCGCTCCGTCAGTGATTGTGGATACTGCCTGATTCATGTGAACCCTCGAGTATTCGCCACACTCCGTCATTTAATGTGCAACTCGTTGGGTGGTCGCGGCATGAAGAGTCTCAACCCCGCCCTGTCTTGTGACGTGGGCCGTCCCCTGGATAATGTCTGCACCCTTTCGGTCCCTGTATACCGAACCCGAAGCCGCCAGGGACAGAGGGCAGGGCGATGGCTCCAAGGTCTTGAGCCATGCCGCCGATATCGACTGCTGCGGCTCCGATATTGCCTTCGGAAATGCTATGGCACTTGAAGCGCGCCTGCATATGTGTGAGGCCGGTGACATTGTCGCGGACGCAGCGTGCTGTTGAGGCGATAGGCCGAGCAGATCGTCTCCTCGTTCAGGGTCTGCTTCGCTCGCCGGCGATGCGCGCCTGTCCTGAATTTAGTTCAGGATCTAGACGAAGGCGCCGGCGGCCG
>LYSW01000078.1 GCA_001657295.1 Oceanicaulis sp. BBD 1991-10
TGCGGCGCTGGTGTCCGGCGCTGCGATGACCTTGATCATTCTGCATCTCCTCGCTGGCTGGAAGGAGGCGCGCGATGACGCCCGCGCCGATCGCCCGATCGAAGACGGCTGGCTCGACGCAGGCCCTCCTGAAGAAATCCCGGACGGGCGCGCCGTAATCATCGCGCCCAAGGGCGGAGAGCGCATCGCCGTTTTTCGCGACGGCGATCAAATCGCGGCCCTGTCCAGCGTCTGCCGCCACCAAAACGGACCTTTGGGCGAAGGCCATGTGCGCGACGGATGTGTGGTCTGCCCCTGGCATGGCTGGGAGTACCGGCTGGTCGACGGCCGTGCGCCCGCGCCCTTCACCGAAAAAATCTCGACTTATCCGGTGCGCCTGGCCGAAGGCCGCATCCAGGTCAGCGCCACGCCGTTGGCGCCGGGGAGCTATAGCGAACCGGTCACTCTGAAATCTCGACAAGCAAGCGAAGGAGCGCCCGCATGACCCGGCCGCCCCTGCATCCGCGCCGCTCGAAGGACCCCTTCGTCGGCTACGCGAAAACGCCGACGGTGGACCGTCGCTTCCTGCTGGGTTTCGGGGCCGTGACCATCGGGCTCACCTCGGCCATGGCCTGGGTGATCGCCAAGAAACAGCCGCCCGGAGGTCGCGGCGCCTGGGATATGGGCGCGCAGGTGAGCCTGTCCGGCTTTGTCGCAGCGGCGCCCTACGCCCATATCCGCCTGTTGGAGAACGGCCGGGTCCGAACCGTGCTGCTGGGGTGTGAGACCAAGTGCGGCGCGCGCGAGCGGTTGGACGAGATCGCCTTTTCGACCGGCTCGGCGCAGGTGCGCGGCTCGATGCTGGAACGTGACGGCTATCGCATGCTCGCCACCGCCTCCAGCGCGGACTGGATCACACCCGACGCCGGTATCATCGAACCGCCGGCCCCGCAGGAGGAGGATCTGGGCGAAGCCCGGCTTGCTGGAGAAATCCTCGACACGAAATGCTGGTTCGGCGCCATGCGGCCCAATGAGGGCCTGAGCCATAAGGCCTGCGCCACGCTGTGCATCGCCAGCGGCGTGCCGCCCTATTTCGGCGTTAGGGACCGCCAGGGCCGCGAGCGCGCCTTGATGATCACCGATCCGGAAGGGCGGGCACTCATTCAGCCGATTCTGGAATATGTCGCCGAGCCGATTGAAGCGGTCGGACGCATTGTGCGGATTGATGATCTATTCCAGTTCCGGATGGATCCGGGGTCTATTCAGCGTCTGGCCTGATCCTCAACACACCGGCACATTCACGGCGAGACCGCCGGTGGAGGTCTCCTTGTATTTGTCATGCATGTCGGCTGCGGTCTGGCGCATGGTTTCAATCACCTGATCCAGGCTCACCTTGGGATCGCTGTCGGCCATGAGCGCCAGCCGGGCGGCGTTGATCGCTTTGATCGCGCCGATCGCGTTGCGCTCGATGCAAGGGATTTGCACGAGCCCGCCCACCGGATCACAGGTCAGTCCCAGATTGTGCTCCATGGCGATTTCGGCGGCGTTTTCAATCTGTCTGTTCGAGCCGCCAAGCGCAGCCGCCAAGCCGCCGGCCGCCATGGAGCAAGCGACGCCGACTTCCCCCTGGCACCCGGCTTCGGCGCCGGAGATGGATGCGTTCTTCTTGTAGAGCGCGCCGATCGCGGCGGCGGTCAGGAAGAAGCGGCACAGCGCATCCCGGTCCTGGCTGCGACGATGATGACGTTCGAAATAGCGCGCCACGGCTGGAATAATGCCTGCTGCGCCATTGGTCGGGGCGGTCACCACGCAGCCGCCGGCGGCGTTTTCCTCATTGACCGCCATCGCCCAAAGATTGACCCACTCCATCGAGGCGAGAGGATCGGTCTCGGCCCGCGCGGCTTCCGCGATCAGCTTGCGGCGCAAGGCGGGCGCGCGTCGCTTGACGTTCAGCCCGCCGGGCAATTGACCGTCGATGCGCGTGCCGCGCTCAATGCAGGCCTCCATGGCGGCCGCGACTTCGTCCACCCGGGCGCGCACCGCATCTTCGGTCCGGAATGCGGTCTCATTGGCCATCATGATTTCCGGAATCGTCAGCCCCTCCCGGTCTCCAATGGCCAGAAGCTCGTCGCAGGAGTTGAAGGGGTAGGGCTCTCCGGTGTGGGCTTCGGCGGCCGAATTGCGTCCCGCGTCTGCTTCGCTGATGACGAAACCGCCGCCGATCGAATACCAAATTTCTTGAAGTAAAACATCATTATGTTTATCAAAGGCCATGAATTTCATGGCATTTGAGTGAAATGGAAGGCGCGTGCCGCCTTCAAATCTGAGATCTTGGTCCGGGTCGAACCCGATCTCGTGCCGGTCCAGAAGACAGATCGTTTTGTGCGCTGTGATGCGGTCAATCCGCTCCGGAAGGGCGTCGGGGTCGGCGGTTTCCGGCGCCACGCCTTCAAGGCCCCATAGGATCGCCTTGTCTGTGGCGTGCCCCGACCCTGTCAGCGCCAGAGATCCATAGGCTTCCGCCTCCACGCGTGCGATCGCCTCCAGCCCATGCTCGGCATCGACCTTTTCCAGAAACAGGCGCGCGGCCTTCATCGGTCCCACAGTGTGAGAGCTGGAGGGCCCGACCCCGAGCTTGAACAGGTCGAAAACGCCGAAATGCATCAGGTCTCACCCAGCCCGCGATCAGAAGTGAAGGCGTTGAAGCAAATAATGGTCTGGGTGTCCTTCACGCCCCCGATGGTCTGGATCTTCTGGTTCACGAAGCGGCCGATATCAGCCTCCAGCGGTATGGCGAACTGGGCCAGCAAATCAAAAGCGCCGGATACTGAATGGACCTGCCGGGATTCCTCGACCTCGTCGACGATGGCGGAGGCGACGTCATAGGTGCGGCCAAGCTCGCACTTGATGAAGATGTAAAACTGGCGCATCGGCGCTCTCCCTATGTCGTTTTTGCGGCTAAAGCGCGGTTCGAACCGTCCAGAGCTCCGGGAATAGGCGCAATTCCAGGGCTTTGACCAGATAGGCGACGCCAGAGGAACCTCCGGTGCCGCGCCGGAATCCGATGATGCGCTCCACGGTCTTCATGTGGTTGAAGCGCCATTGCTGGAATTTCTGTTCCAGGTCGACGAGCTTCTCGGCGAATTCATAAATTTCCCACCAGCGCTCGGTGTTTAGATACACCTCGCGCCAGACCGCCTCGACCGCCTCGGTCGGCTCATAGGCTTTCGACCAGTCCCGGTCCAGCGCCGCGGCGGGCACCTCAAGGCCTCGGCGCGACGCCATGCGCAGGGTTTCATCATAAAGGCTCGGCGCATTGAGCGCCGCCATCACCTTGGCCTGGACATCGGGTTCGCGTGCGAACACCCGGGCCATGCGCGCATTCTTGTTGCCGAGGCGGTATTCCAGACAGCGATACTGCCAGGACTGAAAGCCGGAGCTCTGGCCCAGGCTGTCGCGAAATTTGAGATAATCGGACGGCGTCATGGTCGCCAGCACGGCCCAGGACTGGGTCAGCTGCTCCTGGACGCGCGCGATGCGCGCCAGCATCTTCATCGCCGGCCGGGTCTCATCGCGCTGCAGCAATCCGATCGCGGCCTCAAGCTCATGCAGGCACAGCTTGAGCCAGAGTTCGCTGGCCTGGTGGATGATGATGAACATCATCTCGTCATGCTCTTGCGTGCGCAGCGTCTGGGCGCTCAAGACCTGATCAAGGCCGAGATAACGGCCATAGGAAAGATCGTCGGACGGGTCCCAATGGATGTCTTCGCCGTCCAGGCTCACAGCGGTGCGGATCGGTTCGGTCATGCCGCGTCTCCCAGGGTGAAGGCGAGCGAAGGCAGCCCCTCGATCCGTGCGTCCACGACGTCACCGGGCTCCAGCCGGCCGACGCCGGCGGGCGTGCCGGTGAAGATCAGATCGCCCGGCTCTAGCCGGACCAGGGTGGAGAGGTGGCTGATGGTCTCGGCGGGATTCCAGATCATCTCGCTCAGATCGCCCGACTGACGAAGGACGCCATTGACGCTGAGAGCGATCACGCCGCGCCCCACCTGCGCGCCGGCGGCTATGGGACCGACGGGGGCGGAGGCGTCAAACCCCTTCGCCATGTCCCAGGGACGGCCCGCCTTTTTTGCCGCGCTCTGCAAATCCCGC
>LYSW01000079.1 GCA_001657295.1 Oceanicaulis sp. BBD 1991-10
TCGCCGCCGCGCATGTGATGTTTGCGCGATCCATGATGGGGGTCTGGGATGGGATTGGCTTGGCGTTGGGTTTGCGCGGCGGCGGTTTTGGGTCTGGGCTGTGCGGGGGCGTCGGGGGCGCTGGACGATCCGGCGCCGTCCGAGCCGCCGGCTCAGACGCCGCTGGAGGCGCCGGACGCGGCGATGATGAGCGGCGCGGGCGGGATTGGCGGCGGGTCTTTGCCGGCGCTGCCCCAGGGCGATATTCAGGCGCGCTATAACAGCTATGCGCTGGACGTGCTCGACGACGGGCTGGCGGGCGATCATATCGATCTGGACACCGGCGCGCTGTCCTTTGTCCAGATGGATGTCTCGATCCCGGGCAATACCGGACTGCCGGTGGCGTTCGGCAGGATGAAGTCGCGCGCCAGCTTCGCCGGGACCTGGCTGGGCAACTGGACGCCGGCCATCGCGCATATCTCGCGCCATTATGTGCAGCAATATCCGCCCGGCGCGAACCGGTGCAGCGGCCCGCTTTATCCCGCGACGATCGGGATCGGCGGCAGCTTTCCCCATGATATCGAGGCGCCGTCCTATTATCGCGGCCATAGCCTGAACGTGCCGGGCCGCAACCCCGGCGCGCTGACGCAGGTCTTATCCGGCGCTCCGAGCCCGGAGTTTTCCGGCACGGGCGGGCGGATGATGACCAGGAATAACTGGGTCGTCACCTGTCTGGGCTCCATTCCCGGCGGCGGGGAGGGCTTCGTGGCGACCGCGCCGAACGGGGACGCCTACACCTTCGCGCACCGGGAGACCTATTACGAGCGCGATCTGGAATACGGCGCCCAGGCCGGCTACGACATCTGGGAGGAAGTGCTCTACGTCACCGAGATCACCGACGTGCGCGGCAACTGGGTGCGTTATGATTACGACGCCAGCGGGCTGTCGCGCATCCATTCCAATGACGGCCGGGAGATCAGCTTCACCCGGTCCGGCGGGCGCATCACCCGGGTCAGCGCCAACGGGCGCCACTGGGATTACAGCTATGACGGCGGCGGCCAACTGACCCGGGTGGACCTGCCCGACGGGCGGTATTGGACGTTTACGCCTTACATGCTCTCGCTGGACGGCCAGCTGGACGGCATCTGCGTTTATCACAATGCGACAACCGTGCCGGACATCCTGGTGCGCCACCCCGACGGGGCGCAGATCCGCTACCGCTCCACCGTGATCATGAACGGGCGCGCCCGGATGGATTACGCCCAGCGCGATCTGGGCCAGGCGCCGCCGGACATCACCGAGTGCTTCATCGGCGATCACGGCTCGAAGACGGCGTCGGGCTTTTACTCCTTCGCGGTGACGGAAAAGGAGATCACCCTGCCGGGCGGCGGGCCGGTCTATAGCTGGACGCGCAGCTATGAGCAGGACGCCGGGTCCTATTCGAATAATCCGGGCGGCCTGGCGGACACCAAGTCGCGCACCCTCACCGACCCGGAGGGCCATCGCACCGTCTTTCATCTCAACCGCCGCTTCGGGCCGCTGGAAGGCAGCCTGATGCGCCAGGAGGTGATCCCCGCCGGCGCCTCCAGCCCGGTCCAGGTCACCGAATACAGCTATCAGACCGGCAATAATGTCGGGATCGAGCTGCGCGGGCGCGACCATGGCGGGATGACGAATTTCGCATCGTCAACCCGCCTTTATCAGACCCAGAGCGTGATCACGCGCGGATCGGACGTCTACACCACGACGACCAGCTTCCAGACCGATCCGGCGGCCGGCGATTTTGCTTATAACCGGCCCGCTCAGGTGGTGCGCAGCTCCACGCTGCAGGCCGGATCGCGCACCACCGATCTGACCTATCGCCACGACAAGCCGGACTGGATTTTGGCCCAGACCGAGACGGTGACGCAGTCCGGGCGGCTCACCGAGCGGTATTATTACAACACGGTCGGCCAGGTGACGCGCCATGACCGTTACGGCGCGCTGCAGAGCCGGTTCGGCTATCACGGCTCGGGCCGTCTGGCCTGGGCGGAGGATGCGCTTGGCCGGCGCACCAGCTTTTCCAACTATCACCGCGGCGAGCCGCGCCTGATCACCCGTCCGGACAGCACCACCGTGTCCATGACGGTGGATGATAACGGCTGGGTGACCGGCGTCACCGACGCGCGCGGCACGGCGTTCAGCTACAGCCATGACGCCGCCGGGCGGCTGACCCTGATCGACCGGCCGGCGGGCTTTGACGACACCACGATCAGCTATTCCGGGCTGGGCGCGGGCATCGTGATGACCGCCACGCGCGGCGCGCTGCGCACGGTGAGCGAGCATGACGGGTTTAACCGGCCCACCCGGGTGGAGCGCCGGGCGATCTCGCGCGGCGGCGGCTCGATCTTCACCCGCTTTGACTATGACGGGCTGGGCCGCACGGTGTTTACAAGCTTTCCCTCCACCGGCTCCAACCCGGCCACCGGGGTGGAGACGCGCTATGACGCGCTCGGCCGGGTGGTGCGGGTGGAGGAAAATGTCTCCCCCTTCGCGGCGACCGTGACCGCCTATCTGTCCGACAATCGCGTGCGCGTCACCGATCCGTTAGGGCATGTCACCACGACCTGGCGCTCCGGCTGGGGCTCGCCGGAGGACGGCGAGGCGGTCACGATCGATCATCCGCTCGGGCTGACCACCCAGATGAGCTATGACGCCTGGGGCCATCTCATCTCGGCGCGCCAGTTCGGCTCCCATTCCGGCTTTTTTGTCGATGAGACCCAGACCTGGACTTATGACGCCCAGCAGCGGCTGTGCCGCCATGTCACGCCGCAGACCGCCGCGACGCTGTATCGCCATGACGCGGCCGGTCAGCGCATCGCCGTCGCGCGCGGCCAGAGCGCGGGCGCGGCCTGCGGCTCCGCCCCGGCGAGCCAGGAGGTGGTCTACAGCTATGATCTTCTGGGCCGGATCGACACGATCGATTATCCCGGCGCCAGCCCCGACATCGATTATGATTACGACGCCAACTCCAATCTGACCCGGGCCGCGCGCGGGAGCGCGGTGTGGACCTACGCCCACGACGTCATGGACCAGCTCACCGCCGAGACGCTGGTCATCGACGCGCGCAGCTATGCGACCGGCTACACCTATACCAGCGAAGGCTTTTTAAACACGCGCAGCACGCCGAGCGGGCGGGATATGTGGTTCGCGCCCGACGGCCATGGCCGGCCGCGCCAGCTGCAAAGCTGGAGCGACCAGCTGGCCTCCGCGGCGGTCTATCACCCCTCCGGCCAGCTGACTTCGCTGAGCTATGGCAACGGCTTTGTGATGACCGCGACGGTCAACGCCCGCCAGCAGGTCAGCGCGATGCGGGTGGCCAAGGGTGCGGTTGAGGCGCTCGATTACGCCTACAGCTATGACGCCAACGGGCGGGTCAGCCTGATCGACAATCAGATCTGGAGCGATCCCAGCCGCGATCACGCCTACAGCTATGACGGTCTGGGCCGTGTGATCTCCGCCTCGGGCGAGTGGGGCGCGGGCGCCTTCACCTATGACCTGTTGAACAATCTGCGCCGCAAGCAGCTCGGTCCCGACACGGTGGAGATCGAATATGACGCAACCGGCCGGATCTCGCGCGCGCGCGACACCCGCG
>LYSW01000080.1 GCA_001657295.1 Oceanicaulis sp. BBD 1991-10
CCATAGAAGGCGATGTCGCGGGTGTGGAAGCGGTCATAAATCACCCCGACGCACAGGAAGAGCGCGCCGGAGATGAAGCCGTGGGAGATCATCTGGAAGATCGCGCCCTGCACGCCCAGCTCGTTCATGGCGAACAGGCCCATGGTCACAAAGCCCATGTGAGCAACAGAGGAATACGCGATCAGCTTCTTGATGTCGGTCTGCCGGAACGCCACCAGCGAGGTGTAGACGATGGCGATGATCGACAGCACGAAGACCAGAGGCGCGAAATAGGCGCTGGCATCCGGGAACATGGGCAAAGAAAAGCGCAGGAAGCCATACCCGCCCAGCTTCAGAAGAATGCCGGCCAGGATCACCGAACCGGCGGTCGGCGCCTGAACGTGCGCGTCCGGCAACCAGGTGTGCACCGGCCACATGGGCATCTTCACCGCAAAGCTGGCGAAGAAGCCGAGCCAGAGCCAGGTCTGAAGGCTTTCCGCGAACCCAAATTGCTGCAGCGCTTCGATGTCGGTGGTGCCGGCCTGGACGAACATGACGATCATCGCCGCCAGCATCAGAACTGAGCCCAGGAAGGTGTAGAGGAAGAATTTGAAGGCCGCATAGATGCGGTTCGCGCCGCCCCACACCCCGATGATCAGAAACATCGGGATCAGCGAGCCTTCGAAAAAGATGTAGAAGAGCACCAGGTCGAGCGCGCAGAACACGCCGATCACCAAGGTCTCCAGGATCAGGAACGCCGCCATATAGTCGGCGACGCGCTTGTCGATATTCCAGCTGGCCAGAATGCAGATCGGCATCAGGAAGGCGGTCAGCAGCACGAAAAGCACAGACAGGCCGTCCACGCCCATCTTGTAGCTGATGCCCAGATCCGCAAGCCAGGGCGCATTCTCGACGAATTGATATCCGGCCTGGCCGGCGTCGAATTCAACGACCAGATAGCCCGCAAGGCCCAGCACCACCAGGGTGACGAAGAGCGCGACCCATTTGGCGTTGCGGTCCAGCAGCGCCGCGTCCTCGCCGCGCATCAGCGCCCGCAGGACGAGGATCGCCACCGCGCCAAGCGCCGGCAGGAAGGTGATCGCGGAAAGAATGGGAAGCTGTTCGAGCATCGGACCGTCAGGCTCCAGCGCCGGCGATCAGGAGCAGCGCCAGGAACAGCACCCCGATCAGCATCACAAAGGCGTAGTGATAGACAAAACCGCTCTGCATGCGGGCGATACGGCGCGCGCCGGCCATGACGGCGGCGGCGACGCCATTGGGGCCGCCCCCGTCGATGATCCGTTGATCCCCGACCTTCCAGAAGAAGTCGCCGAGGCCGCGCGTGCCGCGAACAAAGATGAAGTCGTAAATCTCGTCGAAATACCACTTATTCTGCAGGAAGCGGTGCAAAGGTCCGCGCGCCGCGGCGATGCGGCCGGGAAGATGCGGATTGGCCATGTAGAAATACCAAGCCAGCACGAAACCCAAGGCGGAGACGCCGACCGGCAAGATCAAGACCCAGGTCGGATGACGCATGCCATGATCGTCGCCATAGCCTTCCTGGCCGGCCGCAACCTGCACAGGGTCGCCTTCGGATACGGCCGCTTCAAGCGAGGCGGCTTCGCTCTCGCTCAGCTCGACGCCGTGCGCTTCCGCGTAATCGGCGCCTGAGGCGTAATCGCCGTATTTGTAATCCGAGTAGGCGCCGGCCGGCAGGGATTCACCCCAGAAGGTCTGAGCGCCTTTGGCGACGAAATCGGACTTGAACACCCCGCCGGCGAACAGAGCGCCGACCGCCAGAAGGACCAGCGGGATCAGCATGATCGGAGCGCTTTCATGCGCATGCTTCAGGGTTTCCGGATCGCCGCGATGCTTGCCATGGAAGGTCATGAAGATGAGGCGCCAGGAATAGAAGCTGGTCAGAGCCGCGGCCGCAACGCCGATCCAGAAGGCGAGCATGCCGAAGGTCACGCCCTCCTGACCCATGGCGAAAGCCTCTTCGAGGATCATGTCCTTGGAGTAGAAACCCGCGAAGCCCAGGCCGCCCAGCAGGATCGGAATCCCCACGCCGGTCAGCGCCAGGGTGCCGATGATCATCAAAATCCAGGTCGCCGGCAGCAGCTTGTAGATGCCGCCCATATTGCGCATGTCCTGCTCGTCATGCAGGCCATGGATGACCGAGCCCGCGCCCAGGAACAGCAGCGCCTTGAAGAAAGCGTGCGTGAACAGGTGGAACATCGCCGCCGAATAAAGCCCCAGGCCCGCCGCAAAAAACATGTAGCCCAGCTGGGAGCAGGTCGAATAGGCGATCACCCGCTTGATGTCGTTCTGCGCCAGTCCGACCGTCGCGGCGAAGATCGCGGTGACCGCGCCGATGAAGGTGATGAAGGCGCTGGTGTCCGGCGCAACCTCGTAAATCGGGAAGCAACGGCACACCAGGAAGACGCCGGCGGTCACCATGGTCGCCGCGTGAATAAGCGCGGAGACCGGGGTCGGGCCTTCCATGGCGTCGGGCAGCCAGACATGCAGGAAGAATTGCGCCGACTTGCCCATCGCGCCGATGAAGAGAAGGAAGGCGATCAGTTCCAGCGCCTGGAAATTCATCCCGAAGACGGTGAGGATCGCGTCCTGCATTTGCGGAATCTGAGCGAAGACCTCGTCGAACTTCACTGTGCCGAACACGGCGAAAACCGCCATGATTCCAAGCGCGAAACCAAAGTCGCCGACCCGGTTCGTCACGAACGCCTTGATCGCCGCCGCGTTGGCGCTTTCCTTTTTGTACCAGAAGCCGATCAGCAGATAGGACGCGAGACCGACGCCTTCCCAGCCAAAGAACATCTGGATGAAATTGTCCGCCGTCACCAGCGACAACATGGCGAAGGTGAAGAGCGAGAGATAAGCGAAGAAGCGCGCCCGGTGCGGATCGTGGGACATATAGCCCCAGGAATAGACATGCACGAGGCTGGAGACGCTGGTGATCACCACCAGCATGACCGCCGACAAGGTGTCGAGGCGGATCGCCCAGCTGACTTCAAACGCGCCGACCGCCATCCAGCTGGCCAGCTCATAGGTGCGCGCATTGCCCGCATAGGCGACATCGTAGAGCAACCAGGCCGACGCGAGCGCCGCCGCGATGGTCGCGCCGGTCGTGATCAGCTGGGCGGCGCGATCACCCATCTGTTTTTGGAGCAGCCCGGCGATGATTGCCGCGAGCAGGGGTCCGAAGACGACGAGATAGGCCATGGTCGCCTCTAGCCTTTCATCAGGTTGACGCCTTCGACCGCGATATCACCGCGGTTTCTGAAGAAGACGACGAGAATGGCGAGACCCACCGCGGCTTCGGCCGCCGCAACGGTGAGGATGAACATGGCGAAGACCTGACCGACCAGGTCGCCAAGATGAGCGGAGAACGCGACCAGATTGATGTTCACCGCCAGCAACATCAGCTCGATGCACATCAGCAGGATGATGACATTTTTCCGGTTCGCGAAAATCCCGAACACGCCGATCGTGAACAGGATCGCGGCCAGCGTCAGGTAATG
>LYSW01000003.1 GCA_001657295.1 Oceanicaulis sp. BBD 1991-10
GCCACTCCCCCCGCAAGCAGGGGGAGACACCCAAGGAGTCTAGCCAACACCGCGCACGCAGGTGATAAACGCGCGATTTCAGAACGGGGCCGAACTCATGCCGCAACCCACAGCTTTCATCCTCCACGGCGGCGCCGGCGTGCTCGCCGAGCGCTCCTATGATCGCGAAGAAGCGCATATGGCGGAATTGGCCGAAACCGCCCGCGCCTCGCTCAGCGCCGGCGCCAGCGCGCTGGACGTGGTGTGCGCAGCGGTGCGAAGCCTTGAGACCTCCGGCCTATACGTCGCCGGCAAGGGCGCCTCGCCGAACCAGGCCGGCCGCTATGAGCTCGACGCCTCGGTGATGGACGGGCCCTCGCGCAAGGCCGGCGCGGTTGCGACGCTGGAGGGCTTCATCTCGCCGGTCGATGCGGCGCGCGCCGTCATGGAACACACGCCCCATGTGCTGCTGGCGGGCGCGGGCGCCGCGCGGTTCGCCCTGGAGCAAGGCCTCAAACAGGTCAGCGACGCGCCGAGCTATTACACGCCGGCCGCAGCGCCCGATGATCGCGCCATCCCGACCGGCACCGTCGGCGCGGTGGCGCTGGACGCGAACGGGCGGCTGGCGGCGGCGACCTCCACCGGCGGCACGTTGAACAAGGTCTGGGGCCGCGTCGGCGACACCCCGATCATCGGCTCCGGCACCTGGGCGGACGAACGCGCGGCGGTGAGCTGCACGGGCCAGGGCGAGTATTTCATGCGCGCCAATGCCGCCGCCGACGTCTCCGCCCGCGTGCGCTATCACGGTCAGAGCCTGGCCCATGCGGTGAAGGGCGCGCTGGACGATGTCGCGCATCTGGGCGGGGAAGGCGGCATCATCGCCGTCGACGCCTCAGGCGCCGTGTCCGCGCAGTTCAATTCCCCGGGCATGAAGCGCGCCCTGGTCCACCCCGACGGCCTGATCGAAGTGGCGGTCAAACAGGCCTGACGCCGCCAACCGCCGTCTCCGGTCCTTATGGATAACGCGATTTTCACCCTGTCCGGTGTTCTCTGAGGTCAGAACAAGCCTTCAGGGTGGGATGAAAGCGATGACCTTTAAATCTGTGATGGGCGGAATCTGCGCCTGGCTCTTCGGCGCGATGGCGTCTACGGCGATGGCGCAAAATGTCGGCGGCGTCTTCGGCCCGGCGGTGAATGCGGACGACCGGCAATTGGAATTCCGGCTCGGCATGGCGCCCGACGCCAATGACGACTGGGGCGCGGTGGCGCGCCTTCACTATCAGCATGCGCTCAACGACACGGTTCGCTTGCGCGGGGTCGTGCAATACGCCGACCCGGCCAATGGCGACCTGGAGCTCAAGCATTTCCAGGTCGAACTGCTATGGCAGACCGTCGAGCGCACCGAAAGCGGCTATGTCTCCGGCATTCGCTTCGACGCGCGCCTGAGCGAAGGTGATGACGGCGCCAGCAAGCTGGGCGCGAACTGGATCCATGATCTCAATTTCGGCGAGGGCTGGCGCGCGCGCGGCATCATTCTGGCCAATATCGATGTCGGCGCCCGGTCTCGCGACGGCGTCAATCTGGGCCTCCGCTCCAGCCTGACGCGGCGTCTGGACAACGGCCTGCGGGTCGGCGTCGAGCAGTTTTCAAATCTGGGCAATAGCGACGCGGGTTTCGGGCGCTTTGACGAGCAGCGGCACTCCGTCGGCCCGATGATCGCCGGATCGGTGAGCGATGAGTGGGGCTGGTATGCCGGCCTTCAGCTGGGCGTGTCAGAGCGCGCCAACGATCATGACTGGCAGATTCGTCTGACCCGTCGCTACTAGGCCGCCGCCCTAAGCCGCGGTCGCGGCTTCTGCGCTGAACAGGATATGCGTCATGGCCTGTGCGTCCGGAGCGGCGCGCAGGCTGCGGCGGATATCCTCACGGCGAAACAGACGCGACACCTGCGCCAGCGCCTTGAGATGTTCCGCGCCGGCGTCTTCCGGTGCAAGCAGAAGGAAGATCAGGTCCGCGGGACGGCCGTCGACCGCGTCAAAATCCACCGGCTGCTTCAAACGGCCGAACACGCCGCAGACTTGATCGACAAGAGGGGTCCGCGCGTGCGGGATCGCCACGCCATGGCCCACGCCGGTGGAGCCGAGCTTTTCACGCTCCACCACAGCGTCAAGCACGGGCCTTGCGGGAATGTCCAGGCTGCGCTGCGCCAGATCGGCCAGCGCTTGCAGCGCCTGTTTGCGGGTCGTCGCAGCCAGATCAGCCGCAACTCCCCCGGACGGAATCAGGTTCGATAAAGGCATGTCTCAATACATTGTCGGCGCGCCATCAAGGCGCAGGCACGGCGAGGCGGCGCAGCCGCCCCGCAGCTCCCTCCGGCTTAGCCGACGGAAACTTTCGCGCTCCCTTTAGCGCTTCGCGCCGGATCAATCCAGCCCACATGACCATCTGGCCGTCGATAAACGATGTTGAGCGCGTCATTGGCCGCGTTCTTGAACATCAGAAACGGGGCGTCGGCGAGGTCCATTTCCAGGACCGCCATGGAAACCGTCAATGTTTTCAATTCGGCCAGCTGTTCCGCGATGATGACCGGTTCATCCCCGCCTTCCGCGCCGCCGTCCTCATCATCCGTCCTGATCCCGGTTTTCCGATTTCAGCACCATGACCGGCAGATCCGCCTTGTTGTCGGCGTGATGGTCCTTGAGTCGGCGCTTATAGCGGCGCAGCCGCTTTTCCAGATGCACCGCCGCGTCCTCGGCCGCGCCATGGGCCTCGCCGCCTTCGCCGGAGGCCTGAAGAAAGGCGCCGGAAGGCAGGTGGAGCGAGATATCGACCTTGAACCCAAATCCTTCCTTGGACGCCACGACGAAGGCTTCGGCCGGTCGACTGAAATATTTCGACGCCGCTTCGCTGATCCGTGTGTCGATCCGCTCGCGCAGAGCCGGCGAGACATCGATGCCCTTGGAAACGAATTGGATGTGCATGGGAGCTCCCTTGGCCTTTGCCGTATTGGCGCGGCGCGCACGGGAGGACAGCCCAACCCGCGCCAGCCGCGCGGCCCGCAATCCACAATCGGTCACGGGAGTTCACGGTACGGGCGGGAGGGTTCAGGCGTCAATCATGCAGCGCGGCAAGGGTGAAGGCGAAGTGAGCGGACGCCGCGCGCCGCGCCTAGCCCATGCCCTTCATGATGCGGCGGCGTTGAACCGAGGAGGGGATATTCATCGCCTCGCGGTATTTCGCCACAGTGCGGCGTGCGATGTCGACGCCGTCTGCGTGCAGCCGGTCCACGATCTTGTCGTCGCTCATCACCTCATCGAGCGTTTCGCCGTCAATCATCGCCTTGATTCGAAAGCGCACGGCCTCGGCCGAATAGGCTTCGCCGCCGTCCGAGGAGGCGATGGCGGAGGTGAAGAAATATTTCAATTCGAAGATGCCGCGCGGCGTGGCGACATATTTATTCGAGGTCACCCGGCTGACGGTGCTTTCGTGAAGGCCCACCGCATCGGCGACGGTCTTAAGGTTCAGCGGACGCAGCCAGGCGACGCCGCGGGCGAAAAAGGCGTCCTGCTGGCGCACGATTTCGCTGGCGACCTTCAAGATGGTGCGCGCGCGCTGATCGAGGCTTTTCACCAGCCAGCTGGCGTTCTGCGCACATTCGGTGATGAAGACTTTTTCTTCATCCGAACGCGCCGCTTTGGATATCTGAGCCGCATAGCGGTTATTCATCAGCACGCGCGGCAGGGTGTCGGTGTTGAGCTCGACCGCCCAGCTGCCGTCCGGGCGCTCTTTGACCACCACATCCGGCTCGACGCTGCGGGTATTGTCCGCGCCAAAGCCCAGGCCTGGCTTGGGCGTGAGCCGCTTGAGCTCCTCAATCATGTCGGCCAGGTCATCGGCGTCGACTTCGCAGGCCGCTTTCAGGCCCGCATAATCATGCTTGGCGAGCAAGGGCAGATTGTCGATCAGCGCCGCCATGGCCGGATCAAGACGGTCCCGGTCCTTCAATTGCAGCGCCAGACAGTCCTGGAGCGAGCGCGCCATCACGCCGGCCGGCTCAAAGCCTTGAACGCAGGCCAGCATGGCTTCCACTTCCGAGCGGGTGACGCCGAGGCGCTGCGCCGTCTCAATCAGATCGGCGCGGAAATAGCCGTCCTCGTCCGCGAGATCGATCAGGTGGGCCGCGATCATCCGGTCCGCCGCCTGCAGGCTCAACTCGGCCAGCTGGTCGTGGAGATGCTCACGCAGCGTCTTGTCGCGCGTGGCGTTGGCGGCGGCGTCGAACTCTTCGCTGTCGAAGGAAGACCGACCGCCGGTCCCGGCCCGCGACCAGTCCACCGAGCCGGTGTTGGTCTCCGCTCCCGCCATATCCGCCTTGGAGTCCGAATACATCGTCTCGCTGTCGGCGTCGATCGCGTCCTCCGCCTTGCCCGGCGCGTCGAAGCTGAGTTCGTCGGACTGAGCCGATGCAGCCTCCGCCGGCTCGGCGCGGTCCGCCTCGCCCGGCTCGGATCGCTCGTCGCGCTCCAGCAGCGGATTGCGCTCCAGCTCTTCTTCAACGAATTCGGTCAATTCCATATTGTTGAGCTGCAGCAGCTTGATCGCCTGCTGCAGCTGGGGGGTCATGACGAGCCCCTGGCCTTGACGCGCCTCGAGTTTCTGACCGAGTCCCGCCATTCCCACTCCTAGTTGAACCGCTCGCCGAGATAATATCGGCGCACATTCTCGTCGCCGCGCACCGCGTCCGGCGAGCCTTCGAACAATACTTCGCCGTCATGGATGATCGTCGCGCGGTCGCAGATCTCCAGCGTCTCGCGGACATTATGATCGGTGATCAAAATGCCGATCCCGCGCCCTTTGAGATAATTGATCAGGTCGCGAATATCGGCGATCGCCAACGGATCGATGCCCGCGAAGGGCTCGTCCAGCAACATGAAGCTGGGCTGGGTGGCCAGCGCCCGGGCGATTTCCGCGCGGCGGCGCTCACCGCCCGACAGCGCCATGGCCGGACTGTCTTTGAGATGGTCGATATGGAGCTCCTCCAGGAGCTCGTCGACCAGCGCCGCCCGGCGCTTTTTATTGGGTTCGACGATCTCGGCGACCGCCGCGACATTATCGTGAACGGTCAGCCCTCTGAAGATCGAGGCTTCCTGCGGCAAATACCCAATGCCCAGCCTGGCGCGCTGGTACATGGGAAAGCCGGTGATGTCCTCGCCGTCGAGCATAATCCGTCCATGGTCGGCCTTGATCAGGCCGGTGATCATATAAAAACAGGTCGTCTTGCCCGCCCCGTTCGGCCCCAAAAGCCCCGCCACTTCGCCCCGTTTCAGGCCGAGCGAGACATTCTTCACCACGGTGCGCCGGCCGTAGGATTTGGCGAGGTTTTCAACCTGGACGCCATCGCCTTGACTGACCGGCATGGGCTCGGACGCCCTGATCGCCGCTTCGGCCATGATTAACTCCTGCACACCTAAAAATGTGTGAAGCGATAGTGGGATTTAGCCGCTTCAGCCGGGAAAGGGACGCGGGCCGCGCCCGGGAATGACGGGGGGCGGACAATCGCGCGGCTGCGCGGCTTCGCCTTCAGGTTCATCGAAGAAGAGCGAGCGCACACGGCCATCTTCGCCTTCGCCGTCGCCGCCGCTGAGCCGGGCCGAGCCGCCGTTGAGATCGGCCGTGAGCCGTTCGCCGGTCGAGACGTTGCAGCCTTGCGTGAGGACGACGGACCCGGTCAGCTCGATCTGCTCGGTCACCAGATCGTAGACGCCGCGATCCCCGCGCGCGATCTCCGTCGGCGTGATGTAATACACCTCTCCGAACGCGACGATGCGCTGCAAGTCGCGGCCGCCGCCTTCGGACCGGTCGAAAAAGGCCTCGATTCGGTCAGCGCGCAGGCGCGTATCGCCTCGAACCACATTGACGTCGCCGGTGTACACAAGACGGCCCTCGGCGTCGAAGACTTCACCGTCGTCCGCGCTGATGTCGAGCGGACCTTGACCGGGCGCGGGCTGAGCCGCAGCGAGCCCGCCCAGCGCCAGGGCCGCCGCGGCGGCGAGCAGAATGCAGGTCATGGCTGGCTCTCCTCACGCTCATCCATATTGAACCGGGTGCGCACATCGCCGGACAGGACGATATGGCGGCCCTCATCATACACTTCAAACCGGTCTGCGCGCACCGCCCCCCAGGGCGCGGCCCCGAAAACCGGCACATCGCCGCTGATTTCACCATCGCGAAGGCGGATCATCGCGGCCTCGGTCCGGAAGGAATAACCGGAGCGCGTGGTCAGCCGAACCTCGCCGCTCAGCTGCAGGGCCTGGGCGGCGTCGTCGAACACGCCCGTTTCAGCCAGGACCTGAGAGGCGTCTCCGGCTTCGACCAGGAAATAGTCAAGCGCCGGGCTTTCCAGGTCGGCGATCCCGGAGAGTCCGCCTTCGCGCCGGACCGCGCTGATCGCGGTCACCGTAAACGGCGCGCCCGTCTCATCTCGCCCGACAAAGCGCGGATTGACGATGCGCTGGGCGCCGGCCGCCGGCGCGAAGCCCGGCTCGTTTCCGCCCGCCAGGCTTTGCATCACGAGCTGGACGACGGCGTTGGCGATGGCGATGGCGATCAGGGTCAAAAGGACCACGCGCAGCGCCTGCACCACCCGGCTGCGTCGCCGCGCGGCGGCGAGCGACCGGGAACGCCGAGCGCCGAGCCCGGTTCCTGCCGTCTCAAACGTCGCCGCGGTCATGCATCAGCTCCGGTCCATGGCTCAGGCGTGCGCGAAAATGTCGTTATCCGGCCAACCGGCCAGATCCAGCCGCGCGCGCATGGGCAGAAAATCAAAGCAGGCTTGGGCCATTTCAAGGCGATTTTCGCGCTGCAGCATGGTTTTCAGTCCGTCCCGGATCGCGTGCAGGTGCAAGACGTCGGACGCGGCGTAGGCCAGCTGGGCCTCGCTGAGGTCCTTCGCCGCCCAATCCGAGCTTTGCTGCTGCTTGGACAGCTCCACGCCGGCGATCTCGCGCGCGACATCTTTCAGGCCATGCCGGTCGGTATAGGTGCGCGTGAGTTTCGATGCGATCTTCGTGCAGAAGACCGGCGTCATGGTGACGCCGAGATCGCGCTCGACCACCGCCAGATCGAAACGTGCGAAATGCAGGATTTTCTCGACGCCGGCATCGGCGAGCAGACGCTTGAGATTGGGACAATCATAATGCGACCGGTCCGGCTGGACGATGTGCGCGTCGCCGTCGCCGGCAGACAGCTGGACGAGGCAGAGCCTGTCGCGCACCAGGGACAGGCCCTGGGTTTCGGTGTCGACGGCCACGGCCGCGCCCAGATCAAGATCTGCGGGAAGGTCCCCGCGATGAAGATGTATCGCCATGAATTGCAGTCAGCGCTAACGCCGCCTTAACCTGAAAAACACACCACCGTATCAGGCTTTATCCAGCTTCGGTCAACGCCTCGGCGCCACAGGCGCATCAGCCCCACTGCCATTAAGGCTTTATGCGTGCATCGCGATGCGTAATAGCGCCGGATACACGCCCCGCGACAATCGAATATGCGCCATGGACCGCCCCGCAAATCCCCAGTCCCGCGTTGACATCACCATTGAGGCCGGCCGGTCGCTGGTGCTGGTCCGATTCGAGGGGCTGATCACGGCCGACGATCTTGAGAAGGCTCATGAGACGCTCAGCGCCCGCCTTGACGGCAAGCTGCCGGCCGGTCTGGTGCTCGACGCGCGCGAATCGCGGCCCGATTACACGCCCGGACAATTGCTGGCGGCCCTGGAAGCCTGTCTGGAGCAAGCTTCGCCGCAACGCTGCGCCTTCGTCAGCAACGCATTGCGCGAAGACACCGTCACCCTGATTGAAACCGCCTGCGTGCCCTATGCCGTGCGCGTGCGCGGATTTGAGGAGATTGACGCGGCGAGGGACTGGGCGGCCGGCCGCTAGCCCCAGGGCGGCGCGATTGATCCGGCCGTCAAACCCGGGGCGGACAATATCTCGCTCAGCGCGCCGTCCACAAAAACGCCCGCGCTCAACACGCCGCCATAAACCGCGCCGGTGTCCAGGCCGGTGCGATGCGTGTTCCGGATCGGGCGCGGCCTTGGCGTGTGGCCATGGACCACGTGCAGGCCTTCAACCCATTTCCGGTCGTCATCGGGCGCCAGGCGCTGCCAGAGCAGAATCTCCGTGCGCTGGTCTGCGAGAGGCGCCTCGGCCGTCACGCCCGCATGCACGAAGAGCAGCGCGTCTGTTCGATCCAGATAATGAACCGGGCGGCCGTCGAAGAGCCGATTGAGAAATGCGACATGCAGCGGCGAGATCCGGCTCGCATCCACACCGTCCTCGTCGTCCAGGCCATAGCTGCGCAGCGCCGTCTCAGCGCCGTTGCGCCGCCAGCGCGCCCAGGCGTCATAGCCCGCGTCCTGGCCGGTCAGCGCGGCCCACATCATCTGCTCATGATTGCCCGGCAGCACCACATGGCCTGCGGCCTCCAATGCGATGGCGCGGTCCAGCACCCCGGCGCTGTCCGGGCCGCGATCGACATAATCGCCCAGGAGGACGATTTTGAAGTCGCGACCGCCATGCACGGATTGAGCGTGCGCCGCGACCTGGTCCAGCAAGGCGTCCAGCGCGGCCGAGCAACCGTGAATATCTGCGATGGCGTAGTAGAGCATGACTTTCAGATCGGCCGCGCGGGCGCCGCGATCAAGGCTCGCCCGCTTCAAGGGCCTCGCGCTTCATCTCCAATTCGAGCCAGCGCTCTTCCTTGGCGTCCTTGTCGGATTGAAGCGCCCCAAGCTCCTGGGTCAACGCGGCGAAGCGGTCGGCTTGCTTGGAAAACAGTTCGGGATCGGCGAGGGCGGCCTCGATCTCGCCGACGCGGGAAGCGATCGCTTCAATCTCGCCCGGCAGGGTCTCCAGCGCGTGCTTGTCTTTAAAGCTCAGCTTGGCCGAACGCTGACGCGGTTTCGCCGCCTTGGGCGCCGCGTCGGATTTCTGCGCAGCGCCGGCCGGTCCGATCATCCGGGCGGACACCCCGGCGCCCCGCTGTGCGACCATGTCGGTATAGCCGCCCGCATAAACCTGCCAGTCGCCATCGCCTTCCCAGGCGATGGTCGCCGTGGCCGTGCGATCGATGAAGTCTCGGTCGTGACTGACCAGCAGGACCGTGCCGGCATAATCCGAGATCAATTCCTCCAGCAAATCGAGCGTTTCCAGATCCAGATCATTGGTCGGCTCGTCCAGCACCAGAAGATTGGACGGCAGGGCGAGCGCTCTCGCCAGCATCAGGCGGGCCCGCTCTCCGCCGGACAGCGCGTGAACCGGCGTACGCGCCTGCTCGGGCGCGAACAGGAAATCCTTCATATAGGCGGCGACATGTTTGACCGATCCGCCCACCGTGATGCGCTCGCCGCCGCCCGGCGCAATGGCTTCGGTCACCGTCCAGTCGGGCCTCAGAGCTGCGCGGCGCTGATCAAGGCTGGCGATTTCCAGCTGGGCGCCCAGCCTGACCGAGCCTTCGTCCGGCTCGAGCTCCCCGGTCAAAAGCTTGATCAGCGTGGTCTTGCCCGCGCCATTGGGACCGGCCAGCGCGATCCGATCGCCGCGCGCCACCTTCAGCGTCAAGCCCGACACGATGACGCGCTCACCAAATGATTTGGAGATCGAACGGGCCTCGATCACCTGCTTGCCGGACCGATCCGCCTCGCTGACGGTGAGCACCGCCGCACCCTGGGGCCCGCGCCAATTCTTCAGCTGGGATTTAAGATCCGCCAGCTCGCCGACACGGCGGACATTGCGTTTGCGCCGGGCGGTGACGCCATAGCGCATCCAGTCTTCCTCCCGCGCAATCTGACGGGCCAGCTTGTGGCGTTCGGCCTGCTCTTCCTCGAAGACTTGATCCCGCCAGGCCTCGAAATGCGCGAACCCCTTGTCCAGCCGCCGCGTCTCTCCTCGGTCGATCCAAACGGTCTGCCGGGTGAGGTTTTCCAGAAAGCGCCGGTCGTGGCTGATCAACACCATGGCGCCCTTGCGGGCCTTAAGCTCGCTTTCCAGCCATTCGATTGCGGGCAGGTCGAGATGATTGGTCGGCTCGTCCAGCAACAAGATGTCAGGATCCGGCGCCAAGGTGCGCGCGAGCGCCGCCCGGCGCGCCTCGCCGCCGGACAGGCTTGCAGGATCGGCGTCGCCCGGCACGCCCAGATGCTCCAACAGATAGTCTGCGCGATAGGCGTCATCGCCCGGCGCCAGGCCTGCGCGGACATAATCGATCACGCTGTCAAATCCGGTCAGGTCGGGTTCCTGGGGCAGATAGCGCACGGTGGAGCCCGGATGAATGAAGCGTCGGCCGCCGTCCGCCTCAACCAAGCCCGCGGCGATCTTCAGAAAGGAGCTCTTGCCCGACCCGTTTCGGCCGACAAGGCCGATCCGCTCGCCGTCGCGCACGATCAGGTCGGCGCTGGTGAGCAGCGGCGCGGCGCCGAAGGTCAGCGCGATGGCGTCGAGGGTGAGGAGCGGAGCGGCCATGGCCCGGATATGGCGCGAGGGGGGCGGCGGGGGCAAGGTTTGAACCGTCAATGGCGCCGCGCGGCGCAGTCAGGTCTCAGCCCACATGATCGACGGGGAAGGGCCCGTCCTCGAACGCCTCGTCATGATAGCCCTTGGAACCGACCTGATCGGTCAGCGCGCTGAACACCGGCGCGCCGCGCTCGATCCGCGCCACCGCCTCGGCGAAATCCAACTTCGGCGCCCAGCCCAGACGCGCGCGTGCGCGGGCGTTGTCATAAACGCGGCCAATCTTGTCGGGGATGCGCCAGCCCTTGTCTGCGAAGGCCTTGGCGTAGTCGACATGGCGCGCCACCACGCTGGGCGCGTCGCGATGCAGGTCCGTCAGATCCTCGCGCGTAAACGGCGTGGTCGCAGAGATGATGAAGCGATCAAAACCGATCGCTTCGGCCCGCTCGATGGCGCACAGATGCGCGCTGACCGCATCCTCGACATCCAGGCGCCGGTGGGTGAGCTCCACCGTCTTCACATTGTCTTGGTCGAACGCGTCGCGCACGTGCCGGTTATCGTCGTCCTCGGGAAAAAAGCGCGAGGTGCGCAGCACCAGGGCCGGCATCTCATAGAGCCGGTGAAATAATTCGCAGAGATTTTCCGCCGCCAGCTTGGTGACGCCGTAGATATTCTTCGGGATCGGGACGACGCCTTCGTCGATCCACACCGCGGGCTCATCGGGCGCCGGCGTCATGGCGTGCCCGAAAACGCTGGTCGTGCTGGTGAAGATGAAGGCGCGCGCGGCGCCGGCATGGGCGGCCTCAAGCAGGTTGAGCGTGCCGGTGATATTGGTGTCCACGAAGGCCTGGCGGCTGTGGGTCGCCACGTGCGGCTTGTGCAGCGTCGCCGCGTTCAGGATGATCTCGGCGTCACGCGCGTGGGCGTTGACGAAACCTGGATCGGCGATGGAGCCGACATGATCCGTGAACGGTCCCGGCTTGATGTCGATCCCGACGGATTCGATCCCGTTCGCGCGGAAGGTGCGCATCAACGCTTCGCCCAGATGACCCGAACTGCCGGTGACGAGATAGGCCATGGCGATCCTTCCTGCCCGTTGGGGCGGTGTGTTAGGCGCGATCGCAGACCCGGGCAAGCCGCAGCTTTGGCCTAGTTTGAATGCGGCGCTCCGGCCGGCGGCGCGCTCAGATAGCCATATAGGCTGGCGGTCACCGCGTCCTGGAAGCGCTGATCGGAGAGCTGGCAGGCGACGCCGGCGCCGCAGGCCGGGTAAAGGCCGCGGTCAAAGATCAAGGTGTTGAGCGCGTAGAATAGATATTGCGCCGCCTCCGCGCGGTCATCCTGGCGCACCTCCTGCTCAAACAGCTCCAGGAATCGGTGCAGCGCGGCGACGCCCTCGCGGACGATGGCGGTCCATTTCTCAGCGAACAAATCCGGCCGCTCGCGCGCCTGGATGAAGGCGGCCCGCGCGATATGCCGGTTCTGCGCCAGGAAAAGCGCGGTCAGCCGCACCAGCTCCCGCAGGTTTGCGGCGAGACCCCGCTTTGGATCGGTGATGACGCGTCCATTCTGCGATGCGCCAAACTCTCGAACGCGCTGATCGTACAAGTCGAAGAGGATCGACACCATGGCGTCTTTATTGCTGAAGCGCCGGTAGACGGTTCCCACCGAAACGCCGGCGTGGTCCGCCAGCTCGGTGATGCTGATCTGATCAAACGTCTTTTCATGCAACAGCGCCTCCAACGCTTTCACCAGGTTCTCGCGCGTCTTGCGCGATCGCGCCTGACGCGCCGGGATTTCGCCTTGACCGATCATGTCTCGCCCATTTATGTAAATGCGAATATACATTTACAATTAAGCAAGTCGAATCTGAATTCAAGCCGGCGCCGCGCCCGGACATGAAAGGACAGACACGCCATGCCAGTCAGAGCTCCTCCGTCTCGCCTGACCGCCCTGGGACTCGCCTGCCTGGGCGTTTTTGCGGCCCCGATGGCGGCGCCGGCGGCCGCGCAGCCGGGGCCGGCTGATCAAGACGTCGTAGAGCAGATCGTGCTCCATCCGCTCTTTGAGGCGGCGTTCGCCTGCTCTGAACACTGGGTCGGCCAACTGGCCATGCTCGGCGACGCGCTGGGGACCGACTGCATGGTGATCGGGCCGGTCGAAACCGACAATGGCGGCTTCTTCATGTCGCCGTATCGCGGCGACGGCTCTGCGAATTCGGACTGGTTCAGCTTCGGGGCGCGGGTTCTGGCGCCCTTCGACGGGCGGGTTGTCCATGTCGCCGAGCAGCCGGAGAACGCCGAGCCGGGCTCGCCGAGCGCGCCGCCCGCCTCGGTCATCGTGTTTCGCCGCGAAGACGGGTTGATGGCGATATACGCGCACATCACTGAGCCGCTTGTTGCGCGCGGCGATCGCGTCGACGCGGGTCAGCCGGTCGCGCAGGTCGGCAATAACGGGTTTTCCCGCGCGCCGCATATTCATGCCGGCGCCTGGCGCGGACGCCAGGCCTTGCAGATCATCTGGGATTTGCAGGCCTACGCCGGGCAGATGCGCGCGGGCGAAGAGGGCTAGCGCTCCTCCTCCTCCACGATCGGCCCGTCATCATCGATGAGAATGCGCTCGGCCGCGCCTTGCAGATCGTCATATTGACCCGCGCGCGTGGTCCAGAAGAACGCCCAGAGACCAAGCGCGCCGAGCAGCAATGCCGCGGGAATGAGCCAGAGCAAGGCGGTCATGCGCGCGCCAGCCTTAATGCATTGAGCATTACGACGATTGAGCTCGCCGACATGCACAGCGCCGCCACCAAAGGTGTCACCAGGCCGAACACCGCCAGCGGCACGGCGATGATGTTGTAGATATTGGCCAGAGCAAAATTCTCCATCACCCGGGCCTTGGCCTGGCGCGCGACGTCAAAGGCGCGGGGCAAGGCCGACAAGCGGTCGCCCTGGATCACCAGGTCCGCCGCCGAGCGGGAGATTTCCGCCGCCGAACCCATGGAGACGGAGACATGGGCCGCCGCCAGGGCGGGGGCGTCGTTGACGCCGTCGCCGACCATAAGCGGCGCCGCGCCCTGGGCTTTGAGCGCTTCAATTCGGGCGATCTTCTCCTGCGGCTTCAAGCCCGCGCGCCAGCGATCCAGACCCAGCGCCTGCGCGGCGGCCTTCACCGGTCCCTCCCGGTCTCCGGACAGCAATTCCGCGTCAAACCCTTGCGCCTTCAACCCGGAAACCGCGTCCGCCGCATCACGGCGCAACGTGTCGGCGAAGATGAAGCGCACAGGGGCGTCGCCCGCAACCAGCAACCAGGCTTCCTGAGCCGCGTCGCCGTCGCTGGGCGGCAGGCCAAGCCAGTCGGCGGACCCAAAGCGGACCGGCCGGCCGTCCACGACGCCGGACAGGCCGCCGCCGGCGCTGTCCTTAAACGCCTCGCAGACCGGGCCGTCGCCGGCCGCATCCGCCACGGCGCGCGAAAGCGGGTGGCGCGACAGGCGGGCGAGCTGCGCGGCGGTCTCCAGCGCGTCAGCGGAGACGCCGCCGCCATTGAGCAGCCGGGCGCGGCCTTCGGTCAGCGTGCCGGTTTTGTCGAAGACCGCGGTGCGCGCGGTCGCGAGCCGCTCCAGCGCGTCACCGGATTTGACCAGCACGCCGTCTTTGAACAGCCGTCCGGTGGCGACGACCTGCACGGCCGGCACGACCCGACCAGCGCCATGGCGCAGGGGCAGGTGATGATCAACACCGCGATCGCATTCATCAGGGAATCGTGAACCGTCCCGCCAAAGGCCAGCCATCCCAGCAAGGTCGCGCCCGCCATGGCGAAGACGGCGGGCACATAGGCGCGCGCGGCGCGGTCGGCATAGCGCACATAGCGTGAGCGGGATTGTTCGCCCGCCTCCACCAGTCGCGCGATCTCGGCCAAAAGAGAATCCTGGCTGGCGGCGGTGGCGGTGAGCGTCAGCGGCGCATCCAGATTGACCATCCCGGACCAGGCTTCATCGCCCAGCCTGAGCGGCTGGGGCGCCGTTTCGCCGGTGACCAGCGAGGCGTCGACCTCGCCTTCGCCGTCGATCACGCGGCCGTCCACCGGAATGCGCTCGCCGGGCGGCACGATGATGCGGTCGCCGGGCGCGATATCGCCGGCGGGCACGGCTTTCATCGTGCCGTCGGGCAGAAGGCGATGAGCGATGGTCGCCTGAAGCGCGGCGAGATCGCGCGCCGCCTGTCCGGCCTTGGCGCGCAGGCGCACATCCAGATAGCGGCCGATCAAAAGGAAGAAGAGCAGCATGACCGCGGCGTCGAAATAGGCCGCGCCATGCCCCATGGCGGTCTCATAGATCGACAACACGCAGGCCAGCAGCACCGCCAGCGAGATCGGTACGTCCATATTGACGCTGCGCGCTTTCAAGCTGTTCCAGCCGCTTTCAAAGAAGGGCCAGCCCGCATAGGCGACCGCCGGCAAGGCGATCAGGCCGGACAGCCAGTGCATCAAGGTCTTTGTGGCGATGTCCATTTCGCCTTCGCCGGCCCAGACAGAGATCGAGAGCAGCATCACATTGGCGCTGGCGAAGCCCGCGACCGCCAGCGCGCGCACCAAGCGCTTTTCCTCGGCGGAGCGCGGATCATCGCCGCTCTCCGGCGCAAACGGCGCCGCGGGATAGCCGAGCTTTTCAAGGGTTTGGATGATGGAGACCGCGAGACTGTCGTCGCCCGCAAATTTCACCGCGAGGCGGCCAGTCGAAAGGTTCAACCGGACGGATCTGATGCCGGGCAGCTGGCGCACGCCGTCTTCAATGCGGGCGATGCAGGCGGCGCAGCGGGCGTTCTGAACAGCCAGATCAAGGCGCTTGTCATCGCCCCCGCCGCGCACAAAGGCGACGGGATCAAGGCTGGACGCCGCGGCGTCTAACGGCGCCACAACCGGGTTTCCAGCGCGAAGGGTTGATCGCCGGCGGCTTCTGCGGTCAGGGTCCAGCGCCCTTCGGGCAGATCGCCCGCCCCGGCGGCGTAAACGCCGTCACGCACCTCGGTGAACACCAGGTCGCGGTCATAGCTCATATTGGCGGGATGCTGCAGCTGGCCTTCCAGGCGCAGGCCGGTCACCGGCGCGCCGTCAGCGTCGAGAACTTCAACCAGCACGCGTTCTTCGGCGAGGTTGGCCGTCGCGCTCCAACCCAGGGCTTCCTGAGCGCGGCGGGCTTCGACCACCTGATTATAATCGCGGCCCTGCACATAAGACCGGCGCGTCTCTTCACCGGGGAAGGTGTCCAGCGCCGTGGTGATGAAGATGGCGTTGACCGTGAAGATGATCCCGAAAAACGCGATCATGATCACCAAGACATGCCAGCCTTTGATCGTGAAGCGGGGTTGAGCCTCGGTCATCATCTTAATTCTCCGGTCTGGAAGGCGGACGCGGTTCGGGCGGTTTCCCCGGTGGCCGGATCGGTCACCAGGAAGGCGATGGTCTCAGACGGCGCATCCACGGCGTCGCGCGGCAGGGCCAGGAAGATGCGGAAATCGCGGGTCTGGTCAGGCCCGACCTCCAGCTGCAGCCCGTCCGCGCCCAGCACCCGGACACCGAAGGCGGGATCGCCCTCCAGTTCAAGGTCCAGCACCCGCGACTCATTGGCCTTGTTGACCACGGTGAGGGTATAGCCGTTGCGCACCGTGCCGTCGGACAGGATCACATAGTTGGGCGCGCGATCGCGATAGGCGTCCAAGGACAGTTCGGTCCGATTGATCAGCCCGAACAGCATGATGCCGGAGACCACGACGATCAGGACGGCGTAGAGGACCGTGCGCGGCCGGATGAAGTCGAAGCGCGCTGTCTCGCCCCGCTCCCGGCGCTCGATATTCAGGTCGGTGTCGTAGGCGATCAGACCCTTGGGCCGGTCGATCTTCGCCATGATGTCGTCGCACGCATCGATGCACAGCGCGCAGCCGATGCACTCCAGCTGGGCGCCCTGGCGGATATCGATGCCCATGGGGCAGGCCGCGACGCACGCCTTGCAATCGATGCAATCGCCCCGTCCCTCCCAGCTTTCACCCTTCTTATGCCGGCCGCGCGGCTCGCCGCGGTCGGTGCGATAGGTGACGTTGAGCGCATCCTTATCGGTCAAGGCGCCCTGAATGCGCGGCCACGGACACATATAGGTGCAGACCTGTTCGCGCAGCGTGCCGGCGAGCGAGTAGGTCGTGAAGGTCAGGACGCCGAAAAAGATATAGCTGGTCAGAGCAGCCTGGCCGGTGACGAAGTTATTCACCACCTCAAAGGCGTCGTGGAAGTACAGGATCCAGGCGCCGCCGGTGGCCGCCGCGATGAGCAGCCAAACCGTGTGCTTGCCGCCCTTGCGCCAGGCCTTGTTGAAGGACCAGGGCTGTTTATCCAGCTTCATGCGCCTGTTGCGGTCGCCCTCAAACAGGCGTTCCACGGCGATGAAAAGATCGGTCCAGACCGTCTGCGGACAGGCGTAACCGCACCAGACCCGGCCAAACAGCGCCGTCACCAGAAACAGCGCCAGCGACGCCAGAATCAAAAGCCCGGTGATATAATACACCTCCTGGGGCCACAGCTCGATGAAGAAGAAATAAAAGCGCGCATTGGCGAAATCGACGAGCACGGCCTGGGACGGCGATTCCGGGCCGCGGTCCCAGCGCACGAAGGGCAGCAGATAATAGACGCCCAGCGCGAATATCATGAAGACCCACTTGGCGAAGCGGAATTTGCCGTGGACCAGCTTGGGATAGATTTGCTCGCGCTTTTTATAAAGATCCCGGCGCGTCGGATCGTTCACCGCAATCGCGTCGTGTTCAGCAACGCCGGCTGCGGCTTCGCGCGGGGCGGATGACGCCTCCGGGCGGTTCACGATCAATTGCATCGTCCTTATCAGCCGGGGCTATGCGCCCCGGCTGCTCCATTGCACCCCGCCGGCCTAACGGCCGGCTTCGGTGACATCCTCCTGGGCGCCCGCCTCCGCGAAGCTCTCCCCTTCCCGCGCGCCGCGCAGATAGACATAGGCGGCGAGCGCCGTGATGGTCTGCTCGTCCAGTCGCTCCTGCCAGGCCGGCATGACGCCGTAGGGCCCGCGCCAGATGATGTCGCGCACCTGCTCCGGGCTGGAGCCGTAAAGCCAGATGGCGTCCGACAGGTTGGGCGCGCCCTGGCTTTGATCGCCGGATCCGTCGGCCATGTGGCAGATCGAGCATTGGGCGTCGTAAATCTCAGCGCCCGTCGTCCGGCCCGCTTCGGTCGGCTCGATCATGCCGGACAGGGTCAGAACATAATCGGCGACCGCGGCGATCTCATCGCGGCTCAGGAGCTCGTCGCGGCCATAGGCCGGCATTTGCGAGAAGCGCGTGTCGAAATCAGTATCCCAGCGCACCCCATGGCGGATGGTGTGGCGGATATCGTCGAACGAGCCGCCCCACAGCCAGTCATCGTCATTGAGATTGGGATAGCCGACAAAGCCCTGGCCGCCCGCGCCATGGCAGGTGGCGCAATTATCGCCGAAAGCGGAGTCGCCCGCCGCCAGCGCGAAGTTCAGAAGCTGGGCGTCATTTTCGACCGCATCGATTCCGCCGCTATCCGCCGCCGCCTGGAGCCGCGCGAAGTCTGCGCCGCGCAGCGCTTCCAGCTCGGCCATGGCCACGGCGACGTTGGCGCGCTCGGAATGATTGCGCAGGCCGCGGGTGTGGCCGTCCATCCCGGGCGGCGCCGGCAGGGCCGGCATGAAGATCATGTAGACGACCGACCAGGCGATGGTCGCGTAGAAAATCCACAGCCACCAGCGCGGCAGCGGATTGTCGAGTTCCTTAATCCCGTCCCATTCGTGGCCGGTTGTGCCGACCCCGGAATAGGCGTCGACTTCGCGATGTTCTTCCTCAGCCATCGGATTTGTCCTTGTTTGAGGCGGGCTGGTCGGCCGCGGCGGGCCGGTCATTATCCATCAGGGGCGCGCGTGCGGCGGCGTCGAACGATTCCTGGTTTTTCGGCCAGAAGGCGTAGATCGAACCGCCGATGAACAGGGCGATGAACAAGAGCATCCCCCAAGTCTGCGCGAAGCTGGCGAGCATCTCATACATGGCCGGCTACCTCAGATTCTCGTCGGCGTCGGCTTCATAGGTGGAGAAGTCCACCATGGTGCCGAGCACCTGCAGATAGGCGATCAGGGCGTCCAGTTCGGAGACCATCTCCGGATTGCCGTCAAAGTCCCGGATCGGCGCGCCGGGATAGCGGGCCGCAAACCCGTCATAATCCGCCGCGAACGGGTCGAGCTGGGTGTAGATGTCGTTGACCGCGTTCTCGAGCCGTTCGAGCTCGTCATAGGGCGTGCCCAGGATGGTCAGCGCCCGCATGCGACCGGCGACCACGTCGACCTCCAGCGGCGTCGTCTCCAGATGGGCGTAGGGCGGCATGATCGACTCCGGGACCACAGAGCGCGGGTCGCGCATATGGTCGCGATGCCATTCGTCAGAGAATTTGCCGCCGACCCGGGCGAGATCGGGTCCGGTCCGCTTGGAGCCCCACTGGAAGGGGCGGTCATACATGCTCTCGGCCGCCAGCGAGTAGTGGCCGTAGCGTTCGACCTCGTCGCGCAGCGGGCGGACCATCTGAGAATGGCAGACATAGCAGCCTTCCCGGATATAGATGTCCCGGCCCATCAGCGCGAGCGGAGAATAGGGCCGCACGCCTTCGACCTCTTCGATGGTCTCGTCGAGATAGAAGAGCGGGGCGATCTCCACCAGGCCGCCGATGGACACCACGACCAGAACGCCCGCGGTCAGGAGGATCGAGTTCTTCTCAAGGACCTTTTTGTGCCAGGCCCAGATCGGATTGGTCTTGTCAGCCATGATCCGTCCTTTCCTATTCGGCCGGGGATGCGATGGCGGCGGACTGCGGCTTCACCGACGCGTCCTTCTCACGCACATCACCCTTGATGGTTTTGTAGACATTCCAGGCCATCAGAACGGCGCCGGCGAGGTAGAGCACGCCGCCCAGGCCACGGATGATGTAGTAGGGCTTCATGGCCTCGACGGTCTGAATGAAGCTGAACTCCAAAAAGCCCAGGCTGTCATAGGCGCGCCACATCAGGCCCTGCATGATCCCCGACACCCACATGGAGGTGATGTAGAGAATGATGCCCAGGGTCGCGATCCAGAAATGCCACTCGATCAAGGCCTTGGAGTACATGCCGGCGCGCTTCCACAGCCAGGGCACCAGGCAGTAGATCGCCCCGAAGCTGATGAAGCCGACCCAGCCCAACGCGCCGGAGTGCACGTGGCCGATGGTCCAGTCGGTATAGTGAGACAGCGAGTTCACCGCCCGCACCGACATCACCGGGCCTTCAAAGGTCGACATGCCGTAAAACGCCACGGAGACCACGAGCATGCGGATCACCGGGTCGGTGCGCAGCTTGTCCCAGGCGCCCGACAGCGTCATCAGGCCGTTGATCATGCCGCCCCAGCTGGGCATCCACAGCATGATCGAGAAGGTCATGCCCAGCGTCTGCGCCCATTCCGGCAGCGCCGTGTAGTGCAGGTGATGCGGACCGGCCCAGATATAGATGAAGATCAGCGCCCAGAAGTGGATGATCGACAGGCGGTAGGAGAAGACCGGCCGCTCAGCCCGCTTGGGGATGAAGTAGTACATGATCGCCAAAAAGCCGGCGGTCAGGAAGAAGCCGACCGCGTTGTGGCCGTACCACCACTGGGTCAGGGCGTCCTGAACGCCTGCGAAGGCGCCATAGCTGCGCGCGCCGATGATCGAGACCGGAACGGCCAGATTGTTGACCACGTGCAGCATCGCGATGGTGACGATGAAGGCCAGGAAGAACCAGTTGGCCACGTAGATGTGGGGTTCCTTGCGCCGCATCAGCGTCGCCATGAAGACGAAGAGATAGGCGACCCAGACGATCGTCAGCCACAGATCGGCATACCATTCCGGCTCGGCGTATTCCTTGCCCTGGGTGATGCCCAGCAGATAGCCGGTGGCCGCGACCACGATGAAGAATTGATAACCCCAGAAGACGAACCAGGGCCAAACTCCGCCGGCCAGACGCGTCCGCGAGGTGCGCTGCACCACGTAGAAGCTGGTGGCGATCAGCACATTGCCGCCGAAAGCGAAGATCACCGCGCTGGTGTGCAGCGGGCGCAGGCGGCCGAAATTCAGTTCCGGGATGGCCGGGAAAGAGAGAAGCTCGGGGAAGGCCAGCTGGAACGCGATCACCACGCCGACCAGCAAGCCGACCACTCCCCAGAACATCGATGCGATGACGCCGTATTTAATGACGTTCTCCGCGTACTGGGTCTTGTCGGTCTCGATGCCGCCGCCGGAATAGACGCCGGCCATGCCGAACATCCCGGCCAAGAAGCCCGCCCCAATCACCCAGGCGTGGATTCGGATCGCCGCGTCGGCGCCGGCCGCCGCCGAAATCAGCGCCCAAAGGAATCCGACGGCGCAGATCCCCATCACGATCATCGCCTGGGTGTCAAAACCTGTTTTCGTACTAGCCGCAACGGCCATCCGCCCCTCCCATATGAGGAATTCGAAATGTCCGGACCGCTATTGCGGATAAATGTCCGCAGCGGGAGTATGGCAATATGCCTCAGCGCCGAAGGTCGTAGGTGCGCCACAGCGTCCCCGGCAGCCCAATCAGCTTGCATTTCAAGGGGTTTTCGCAAGTCTTGGGCGGGCCTCACTGAACACACCCCAAGCTAGGCGACACGTTGACACACCCGGGCCTCGACATTTCGCCCTTCCTGGGCGGGCGCACGGAGCTGGACTTTCTGGCCGGCCTGATCGCGGGATTCGCTTCAAGCCTGCATTGCCTGGCCATGTGCGGCGGGGTCGCAGCCGCGATCAGCGCCCATGGCGCGCGCGGCCGCGGCGCGGCCGTGATGCAACGCACCAGCATCTTGATTCAGGCGCAGCTCGCCCGCGCGGGCGTCTATATCGCGCTGGGCGTCCTCGCCGGCGTGATCGGTTGGGGCCTGCACGACGCGCCGTTGGCGGGCGATCTTCATCAGGTGACCCGCTGGCTCGCCGCCCTCGCCCTGGTCGCGGCCGCCTACACCGTGGCCGAGATTCCGCTTTTCGGCGGGGCGGCGGGGCGCTGGGGCGCCAAGCTGGCCGGCCCGGTGTTCAGACGCCTGCACCATCTGCACCGATTCGGACCGATCGGGCTGGGCGCCGCCTGGGGCCTGATGCCTTGCGCGATGGTGTATCTGGCGACCTTCTACGCCGGCCTGACCGGCTCAGCGCTGCAGGGCGGGCTTGTGATGGCGGGCTTCGGCCTGGGCACCATACCGGGGCTGACCCTGGCCGGCGCCACGGCGGGCGGGCTTGCGGGGCTGGCCTCGAACGTCCCGCTCAAAGCGCTGGCGGCGGCGGCGCTTCTGGCGTTGGCGGTGGTGACGGTGATCGGCCGCTAGCGGCGTGCGCCGGAATAAGCCGGAAAGATCGAAATTAGCAATTAACGCGAAGTCCGTTTTATTATAAGTTGTATCGCTCCAACCCTGAGACCCCTCCCTTGGAGCGTTAGATGTCACCGCTTATTGCTCTGCTCGCCGTCACGCTTGAAGCCACGCCGCCGCTTCCGGCTTCGGAATCCTGCATCTGCGATCCCGCGACCGACAGCGCGTGCACCTGGCCTGCGCTACAAATTGTTTCCCGAGACAGCAACGGCCAGCAGGCTCCACGCCAACATGCCGCCGACGCATCCCTCTCCGCCGACGGACGCTGGGTGGCGTTTCGGAGCCGATCCCGCTTTTTCGCAAGGACCAGCACCCATCCGCGGGAGCAAATCTATCTGAAGGATTTGCACACCGGCGAGCTGACGTTGGCCAGCCCGAGCTTTCGAGGAGGGCCGTCAGAAAATCAGAGCTATAACCCTGTCCTGTCCCATGACGGACGGCGGGTCGCCTTCGTGAGTTTTGCGACCGATCTCGTGCCGGTGACGGACGGGCTGCGGAGCATGTCTCGCAACGTGTTTGTATTTGACCGCTTGAGCGGTCAGGTCGAGCTCATCAGCGCCAGCCCAGACAGCGATCCCGGAAATCACAGTGCTGATCTTGAGTTGGGATTTTCACCCAATGGCGACCGGCTTGTTTTCGCCAGCCGGGCCGACAATCTTCATCCCGACGACACCGACCATTTCACCAATGTCTTCCTCCATGACTTCACCACTGGCGTGCTCTCGCTGGTGGAGCCGGCCGCGATCACAAACCTTCCCGACGGCATCGAACTGACCCAGGCGCGGGAGCCGAGTTTTTCCGGCGCCAGCAACCAAGTCACCTATATTCAACAACTCAGCAGCGGGCTGCCAGGCGGCGCGCCGACCGTGGTCCATGACCTCGACACTGACCTCGCCGAGATCATCTCCGTAACCCCGGACGGCGTCTTCGCCCATAGCGCCACAGACAACCCGGTCTTCTCCGATGACGGAAACTCCGTGCTTTTCCTGTCCCAGTCGACCAATCTCGTCGACGACGAAGTCGACCGGGACTTCAACGCCTACGTCAAGGACCTCGTCACAGGCGAGATCATCCTGGCCTCCCGCAATGCAGACGGCGATCCAATCAACGATCGCGTTTTCACGGCGTCGATTTCGTCGACGGGCCGGTATGTCGCGTTCACCACGGAAGGCCGGAACGCCGTCAGCGCGCCTCGCTCAAACGGTCGACAGGTCTTCTTGTTCGACCGCCAGACCGGCCGATCCCGGCTGCTTTCCCAAGCCTTTGACGGTGGCCGGGTCACGAACCAGGCCGAACTGCTGGCTGAAGCCTTCACGCGCGATGGCCGTCTGGTGTTTGAAGGCCGGGACCGCAACTATGTCGTTGACGACCTCAACGGTAACCGGGCGGATATCTACCTAACCGGATGCGGCGCTCCCTAAGCGGCGAATCGCGCCCGCCGCGGCGATTAGATCGTCAACATCGCTTCAGCGTCGCCACAACAGGCGACCCAATCGCCCTTGGCGTCATCGGTCAAAATTTTGGCGCGGGCGGGCAAGAGCGATGCACGCCTACTCCCTAAACATCGGCTTGCAAACCCTTTGAAAGGAGCAAGCCCATGACCCCCAACCAAGACCTCACCCTCGTTCTCGGCGGCGCCGGCAAGACCGGCCGCCGGGTCGTCGACGGCCTGAAGGCCGGCGGCCAGGCCGTCCGCGTCGGATCGCGGTCCGCCGTGCCGTTCTTCGACTGGGACAATGAAGCGAGCTGGGACGCCAGCCTGGACGGCGTCACCGCCGTCTATGTCACCTATGCGCCCGATCTCGCCATTCCCGGCGCCGCGGACGCCATTAAGGCCTTTGTCCAAAAAGCCAAGCGCCACGGCGTGACGCGTCTGGTGCTGTTGTCGGGCCGCGGCGAAGAAGAAGCCCAGGCCTGCGAGCGCATCGTTCAAGCCTCCGGTCTGGAATGGACGATCATCCGCGCCAGCTGGTTCAACCAGAATTTCTCCGAAGGCGCCTTCATCGACATGGTCGTCAACGGCGCGATCACCCTGCCGGCCGGCGACACGCCGGAGCCCTTTGTCGACATCGACGATATCGCGCAGATCGCCGTCGCCGCCCTCACCGAAGACCGCCATGCCGGCGAGATCTATGAGGTCACCGGCCCACGCCTGATGACATTCGCCGACATCGCTGCGGAGCTTTCCAGGGCGACCGGCCGCGAGATCGCCTATGTCGGCGTTCCCCATGCCCAGTTCGTGGCCGAGATCTCCAAGTCCGGCGCGCCCAGGGAGGTCGCCTGGATGCTGGATTATCTCTTCGCCACTGTCCTGGACGGGCGCAACGCGCACCTGACCGACGGCGTCGAGCGCGCCCTTGGACGCCCGCCGAAGGATTTCGCCGACTACGCCCGCGAGACCGCCAGAACCGGCGTTTGGAACGCGGCGGCCTGATCTGACGGCGGCGTCCCCAGCCGCCGCGATCGCCTCTGATCGCGGCGGCCGCGTCCCTGAAACGAGCAAAGGAGCACCCCATGTCCTATCACTGGATCCTCGTCGCCGTCCTGTTTCTGGCGCTGTGGAGCGCGATCATCGGCGGCGTCTTCTGGGCTTTTTCCGAGTTCATCATGAAGGCGCTGACCCGCGCGCAGCCCGCCGCCGGCATCGAAGCCATGCAGCAGATCAATAAGACGGTGATCGGCACTCAATTCGTCGCAGGCATCCTGCTGATCCCGGTGCTGTCGATCGGCCTGGCGGTCCATGCCTGGGGCTCGGTCTCAGGCCTGCCGCTGTTCGCAATTCTTCTCGCGGCTCTGGTTTTCGTGACGAGCGTGTTCTTCATGACGCTGGCGGGCAATGTGCCGATGAATAATCGGCTGGCGGCGCTCGACCACACCACCGAGGAAGGGACCGCCTATTGGGCGCTGTATGGTCGGCGCTGGACCCGTCTGAACCATATCCGCTCGCTTGGCGGCGTTCTCACCGCCGTCATCTATCTCGTCGCCGCCGTGACGCTGATGGCGTCGGGCCAGGTGTAAAAGCGATGCACATCCTTCTATCCGTCATCGTCAAGATATTGATCATATTGATCTCCATCCTGATCTCGGGTCTGGGCGCGCTCTGACGCGTCCAGGTCTTTCCGGCTCGCCCCCGGCGCCGTCTGGTCAGACCGCGAGACCGCGCTAAGCTCCCCGCCATGGGGCAAATCACATCGCTTTACGTCTACAAGGTCGTCAGCCAGGCCAGTCCTGGCGTCGAGACGCGGGACCTGGTCGAGGGTCTAGGCCTGAATCCGGACGGCCCCGTCGATCCCGCCCAGATGGTGTCCTCGCCGGACTATTACCGCTTCTTCGCCGATCTGGAGGCCCGCGATCCGGACGGGCTCAATCTGCCGCTTCGCATCGGCGCCTCGATGCAGAGCGATGAATACGGCGCTTTCGGCCTGGCGTGGAAATCGGCTCCGAATCTTCGCGGGTCCTATAATCGCGCCGAACGCTATGCGCGCGTTCTCTCCAGCGTCGAGGCGTATGTCCTCGAACCCGCCGACGGCGGGGCGTTCTACACGCTGCTGAAAGAAGGCGACGGCGGTCGCGGCATGCAGCTGTCGAACGAGGCCAGCCTGTCCGCGGTGACCGAAATCAGCAACCAGGTGACGACGGCCGATTTCCTGCCCCGCGCGGTGTATTTCAAACACGCCCCCCGGGGCCCGGTCGAAGCCTACGAGGCCCATTTCAGATGTCCGGTGCACTTTGGGAGCGGCCGGGACGCCCTCTTGGTCGGCGACGATTTATTGGCGGCTCCGAACACGCTGGGCGATGAGACCATCGCCCGGTTTTTCGACCGGCATCTGGAACAGGAACTCGCCGCTCTGGTGGAGGATGCCGGGCTCGAACAGCGGGTTCGGATCGCCGTCGCGAAGACGCTCAGCGAAGGCGTGCCGACCCTGTCGGAAATCGCCTCCAGCCTGGGCATGAGCGCGCGCACCTTGCAGCGGCGCTTAGCGGACACGGGGGAGTCGTTTCAAACCCTGGTCGATCTGGCGCGCCGCGAGCTCGCGCAGCACCTGCTTGAAGAGACCGATTACAGCCTCGCGGAAATCGCCTTCCTGACCGGTTTCTCCGAACAGAGCGGCTTCACCCGCGCCTTCAAGCGCTGGGCCGGACAGACCCCGCGCTCCTACCGGCTCGGCCAAAGCACGATCCCCGGATCCTGAACGCCCGGCGTATTGGCGCGCGGCGACAAGGATTTGGCGCGCGCCGTCAATCCATCGGCTCCAGCACCCGGTAGACCTGTTTCATCATCACGACCCGGGAGCCTGAGAGGATGAGACAGGCAAGACATGAAACCGCGCGCCCAAAGCCCGTCGGTCTCGCCGGCGGCGTATCGCTGGTCACCACGATTGCGCTGTTCAGCGTCGTCACTTGGATCGCGGCGGACAGCCTTTTGATGGATGACCGCAACGGCCCTTTCATCAATACGGCGAAGGTCGCAGCCGATTCGGAGTGGACATGACATAAAGACATCTTTATATCCTGATGCGCGCCGATTTGAGCTTCAGCTTGCGGGCGCGGAATAAGTGCGGCTAAAGCGGGGCGAACGGCGGGGATGGCGCGGCTTCTGGCGTGCGTGCCATCCAAGCGCCGGCGGCCGGCGGCGCTCGTTTCGCGCTCCACAATCCGAGTGGAGAGACCCATGACCGCCCTACCCGTCTTCGCCCGACCCGCCGCGCCTTTCGCTCCGGATCAAAGCCCGCCGATGCGGGCGGTGCTTCTGGGCTGCGGCGTCGTCGGCGGCGGGGTGCTGGATCTGGCGCCGGCCGGGGTTCGCATTGACGCGGTCCTGGCCCGTACGCCGCGGCCCGCCGGCCTTTCCGGAATTCCGGTCTTCACCGATCCCGAAGCGGTCTTCGCGCTTGATCCCGACCTGGTGATCGACGCCCTGCCCGGAGATGAAACCGCCGAAATCATCGTCGCGCGCGCCGTGGCCGAAGGCCGCCATGTGGTCACCGCCAACAAACGCACCGCGGCGCGGCGCCCGGATCTGGCGAAGCTCGCAAAAGCCAATGGCAAGACCTTCGCCTGTTCCTCCGCCGTCGGCGGCGGCGCACCGGTTCTTGAGACCGCCGCGAAACTGGTCGCCCTCGGGCGCAAGACCACTCGTGTTCGCGGGGTGTTGAACGGCACCTCGAATTACGTGCTCGACCGCCTCGCCAAGGGTGAAGCGCTGGCCGAGGCGGTCGCCGCAGCGCAGGCCGCCGGTTTCGCCGAGGCGGATCCCAGCGCCGATCTGGACGGGGTGGACGCCGCTCACAAGCTGGTGCTGATCGCGCGCACGCTCTGGGGTGAAGACCTTGATGTCGATGCGGTCAAGACCGAGTCGATCTCGAACCTGCCGGACGGCGCGGCGGCCGCGGTGGCGCGCGGCGGCGAGGTGCTGCGCCAGGTCGGCCGGCTGACCCGGACGGCGACAGGTGTGCGCGCCACGGTGCGCCTGGAAGCGCTCAGCCGGGCGGATGCGCTCGCGCGCACCCGGAATGAAGGCAATTGCGTCCTTTTCGCCGCCGAAGACGGTGACGCGACGCTCGTGTGCGGCAAGGGCGCGGGCCGCGTGCCGACGGCCGCCAGCCTGGTCGGCGATCTCGCGCGCCTGTGTCAGGGGCGCGTGCAATGAGCCGAACCTCCACGCTGACCCGATGGCCGACCCGCGAGCTGGTCTGCGGATTCGACCGCCCCGGAGGCGGCTGGCTGGAGGTGAAAGGCCGCGTGGTCGGCCCATCGGAGGCGCCGGCCAGCCTGGTGATCGGCGGCGTTTCCGCCGGCCGGCGGCTTGTCGCGGACGAGGCCGGCCAGGGCTGGTGGCCCGGCGTGGCGGGCGCCGGCGGCGCGCTGGACCCGTCCCGGCGTCAGCTGATCAGCTTCGACTTCATCGGCGAAGAGGCGGCGCCCTTTCCCAGCCTCGCAGACCAAGCCGCGGCGGGGCTCGCCGTGTGCGACGCAGCGGGCGTGGACCGCTTCTCGCTGATCGGCGCCAGTTTCGGCGGCGTGATCGCCCTGGACATCGCCGCCCGGGCGCCGGAGCGCGTGCGCCGCGTCGCCGCATTGTGCGCCGCCGCCCGGCCCAATCCCATGGCGACCGCCTGGCGGAGCGTGCAGCGCAATATCGTCGAGTTCGCACGTCAGGCCGGGCGCGGCCCCGCCGGCGTGAAGATCGCGCGCCAGCTCGCCATGACCACCTATAGAAGCGGCGAGGAATTCGATCATCGCTTCACGGCCCCGGATCCAGACAGCCGGGACGCAAGCGGCGTGGAGGCCTATCTCGCCGCGGCCGGCGAGCGCTATGCGAAATTCACCCCGCCTGAGCGTTTCCTGGCTCTGTCCCGGTCCATGGACAGCGCCGATCCTAGGGTCGAAGCCATCACGGCGCCGGTCCGCTTCCTCGCCGTCACATCCGACCAGCTTGTCCCGCCGCGCGATATTCACCGCGCCGCCGCGCGCATCAAAGAGGTTGAAGTGGCGGAGATCGAAAGCCTTTACGGCCATGACGGTTTCCTCAAGGAAGTCGAGGCCGTCAACGCCTTCCTGAAGGCGGACCGATGAGAGATGCGCCCGCCAGCTCGCCGCAAACCCGAGCGGTCCGGGCCGGGGTGAATTGCGATCCCGGTCACGGCGCGGTGATTGCGCCGATCAGCGTGTCCAGCGCTTACGGCCGAACCGATCCGGCGACGGCTCAGAGCTTCGACTACGCCCGCACGGCGACGCCGGGTCGCGGCCTCCTGGCTGACGCCATCGCCGACCTGGAGGGCGCATCGGGCGGCGTGGTGACCAGCTCCGGCATGGCGGCGATCGATCTGGCGCTGAATCTTGTCCCCAATGAAGGACGGATCGTGTGCGCCCATGACGCGTACGGCGGGACGCGCCGGCTGCTCGACGCCCGCGGAGCTCAGCGCGGCTGGCGGCTCCGCTATGTCGACTGCACCGATTTGGCGGTCCTGGCGGCGGCGCTTGAAGACGGCGCCGACCTGGTCCTTTTGGAGACGCCATCCAATCCGCGCCTTCGCATCACCGACATTCAAGCCGCCTGCACGCTTGCGCGGTCGGCCGGCGCGATCAGCGTGGTGGACAACACCGTGCTCTCCCCCGCGCTCCAGACTCCCCTGGCGCTGGGCGCGGATATCACGGTCAACTCCGTCACCAAGATGCTCAACGGCCATTCCGACATGGTCGGCGGCGCGGTCTGCGCCAGAGACTCCGCCCATTTGGAGACTTTGAGCTGGTGGGCCAATGCATCCGGCGCGGTGGCCGGCGGATTTGACGTCTTTCTGGCGTTAAGGGGGCTGCGCACCCTTGCGCTCCGGGCCAAGGCGCAAAGCCAGGCCGCGCTGGACCTGGCGCATCGCCTGGCCGCCCACAGACAGGTCGCGCGCGTGGATTATCCCGGCCTGCGCGCCCATCCCGGCCACAGCCTCGCGGCGCGCCAGCAATCCGCCTTTGGGTGCCTGCTCAGCCTTGAACTTCAGGGCGGGGCGGATTCAGCGCGATCTTTCGTTCGTGCGCTCAAGCTGTTCACCCTCGCCCAGTCCCTGGGCGGCGTTGAAAGCCTGTCCAACATCCCGGCGACCATGACCCATGCCGCCATGTCGCCGCAGGCGCGCGAGGAGGCCGGCGTCAGCGACGGCCTGGTGCGGCTCTCGGTGGGGCTGGAAGACGTGGAGGATTTATGGGCCGACCTGGCGGCGGCTTTGCAGGCGGCGACACCGCGCAAGGCCGGTTAGACGAGCACGTCGAGTTCGATCACCGCCAAGGCCGCCATGCCAATGGCGGCGAGAATCCACAGCGCCCCAAGCCCGAAAGCGGTGAAGACGGCGCGTGGCCGTCCGACCTTCAAGCCTTCGCGTCGCAAGACGATGCGCGTCAGGATGAAGACGGCTGGGAAATAGAGGTAAACGCCGGCGCCCAGCAGCGCGAGCAGCGGCCAGTACGCCAGGTCCAGCAGCAGCATCAACGCCGAGGCCGGCAGGGTCCACGTCAACAAAATGTCGGGAACGCCCTGCGCGTAGCGCTCGAACAGATACATGGACCGGTCGATTTCAGCTTCGGGCTCGCCGACCCCCAGCGTCTCCGCGATCGAAGGTGCGATCACCACCAGAGTCTGGCCCAGCCAGCAGATCAGCCCGAGAAGGATGACCAGGATCGCGAATATCGTGACCATCATCGGCGCCCCTTGTCGCTGGCCGCTTGGACGGACTTCAATACCACGAATTGACGGCGCGATCGGACGTTAGACGGCGGCGCGTAAAGCCTCCGGCGGCCGAAATCGCGGCTCGGGCAGATATTTCAGCACCGGATGGAGCCATCCGGCCGTCGCTGGCAGCGGATCGTCCCAGCTGAACACCGGGTCGATCGAGGTCAGGCTGCGCGGGGCCATCAAGGCGGCGCGCGCCGCCAATCGGCCATATTCCCTTTTTGACATCAGCGTCTTGAGCGTCTGGTTTTCGCCTTTCAGCCAAAACAGCCGCCGGCCCGTCTGATAGGCCCAGGGATCGGCCAGGGGCGAGGTCAGGCGCCCCTCCACGATTCGAGCGGCGTTTTCGATATAGGGCGAAACGGCCTGGGCCAGCCGGATATTGGCGTCCAGCCGGGGATTGATCTCCAGAAAGCTGATCGCGCCACTGGCCGGGTCGACAAGAAATTGCGGTGAGCCGGCGCCGTGGTATCCCAGCGCTTCGGCGAACTGGCTGGCATAGCGCTTGAGCTGCGGGTGCGGCGCGACGGTCTCGACATATGTGCCGTAGCCGCTGCGGGTCCCGGTCGTCGTCTGCAGCACCTTCATCTCCACGGCGGAGTGGATCACGCCGCCGATCGCGTTCCAGCACACATTGTGGCGAAAGCCCGCGTTGAAGCGCTGAACCATCAGCTGGCGATGGCCTTCCGTCGGCCAGTGCGTCGCGGTCCGCGCAAATGCCTCCCAGGTGTGACAGACCAGGACCTTCTCGCCGTAAAGATCATGATTGGACTCCACCGCCCGCACTACGAGGGGCGGCCCGATCTCCCGCGCGGCCGCGTGAAGATCATCCAGCCGGTCGACCACGATATGCGGCGCGGCCGGCACGCCCAGCTCGACCGCCAGGGCGGTGGTCTCGGCCTTGTTGAAGGAATTGAGGATATCCTGCGGGCGCGCGGCGTAGCGGGTCAGCGACGCGGGCAGCCGGTGATGCCGCTCCGCCAGCCAGCGCGTGCCCGTCTCGTCGACGGACAGGATGCCGGACAGCTCCGGCCGGGCCTGGCTCAACGCGATGACATCGCGCAGGACCTGCTCGGGCTGATCCACCAGATCCGCGATCTCGACGGTCTCGGAAACGAAGCGGGACAGAAAGGCGTATTCGCAATATCCCGCAACACCGGCGATGACCTTGAACCCGAGCCCGTGAAAGGCGCGCGCGACGGCATGGGTGGCGCGGTTGTGGTCGATGATCAACAGGCAGGACATGGCGAACGCTCCGGCTCTGGAGCGCTTGACCATGCACGAAGCGCGCCAGCTCCTGCGGCGTTGAGCCAATCCTACAGTCCAGCCTGGCGCGGCGGACCAAATCCGAACCGCTCAACGCCCCTCCGTCCGCTCCGCGGACACCGCCCCCCTCAAGCAATGGAGGACACCCGCGCTCCTACGCTCCAGGCGCCAAGCGATGGTCTCGAGCGGCCGCCGCCTGGCGAGGAGGCCGACATCGCGCCCGACCGAACAGAGGTGAGGGAGGACTGGAAAAGAGTGGCGCGTCTCTGCGGACCAATCTCGAACCGCCGCATGCCCCCTCCGCTCCCTTCGGGAGCACCTCCCCCGCAAGCAGGGGAGGAAACCAGCACCCCACGCCGCGGGAGCTTAGCGATGGTCTCGATCGGTTGATGATGGCTGAGGGGCCGACATCGCGCCCGACCGAACGGAGGTGAGGGAGGATTGGAAAAGAGTGGTGCCGCTTGCGTGACTCGAACACGCGACCTACGCATTACGAATGCGTTGCTCTACCAGCTGAGCTAAAGCGGCGCTGCGGGAAAGGCCTGAAGCCTTGCCGGACAGGGCGCGGAACCTAACCGCGGCGCAGTCATATCGCAAGACGGTTATGAAGCGGTTTTCGAACCGAGCGGTCGGTCAACCCCGCCTCGCCGCCTTGAACGCTCCGATCTGCGCCGCCACCGGCTTCGCCAGGCCCTCGAAGAATTCCGTCAAATGATCGGCCGGGCGGGCGGCGGCTTCGGCGTTGGTGATCACCAGATCGGCTTCGCTGCGGGTCGGCTGGGTCCATTCATGGTGCATGGGCCGCACCGTGCGCAGATATTGCTGCACCACCGTGTAGGCGGTCCGGCCCCGCTCCTCGACATCGCGCAGCAGGCGGCGCGCCAGGCGCACATCGTCGGGCGCCTCCACGAAGACGCGCAGGTCGAACAGCTCGCAGACCGTCTGGTCGCAGAACAGATGAATGCCCTCCACCACGATCACGTCGGCGCTGTCGATGACCCGGGTGTCGTCGCGGCGGCGATGGATGGTGAAGTCATAGATCGGCGCTTCAACCGCCTTTCCCGCCTTCAGCGCCGCGAGATGCTCGGCCAGAAGGCCGTGATCGCGGCTTTCGGGGTGGTCGAAATTGAACGCGGCCGCGTCGAAATCGGGCCGCGCGCCGTGGTCGCCGTAATAATCATCCTCCGCCAGGACGATGGCGGACAGCGGCGAGGCGGCGCGCGCGGCGGCGCGGGCGATTTCGGTCTTGCCCGAGGCTGAGCCCCCGGTCACGCCGATCAACAGGCGCGGCTTGTCCTCGGCCATGGCGGGCCTCCCTCGCAATGCGGACTAGTCGCGCTTGGCGGCCTCCGCCTGGTCCACGCCGGGATCGTCCGGCGCGCGGGAGGGTTCATAATAGCTTGGCGCCGTCTTGTCCGCCCCGGAGTCTGACTTTGTCTCGGTCTTGGCGCCCGGCCCGGCTTTGGGGCCTTCGATCAGGATGGATTCCGGGGCTGCGGCCGCTGGAATTTCATAGCGTTCATGGCGCGGGTGGATCAACCGGGCTTCGCGGCCCCAGACCTCCACCATGCGCGCCCAGTCGGCGTCGGTGTAGGCGAAGGCCCGGCCGCCTTCGTCGATGTCCGACCAGTCCGCCTCCCCGGGCGCGTGGGCGGCCCGGGCCATATGGCGGCGCGCGGCGCCGTCATCGCCGGCCAGCTGCTCCATGCCGGCCGCCAGCGTCGATAGCCGCGCAGAGACCGGCGGCTGATCGAGCAGCGGAGCGAGCGCGGCGCGCGCGGCCTCCAGATTGGACTGCTCCAGTGCGACTTCGGCGAGCAGAAGCCGGCTTTCGCGATGGTCGGGATTGAGCGCCGCGAGGCCGCGCAGGCGCTCGGCCCGTTTGGTCTTGCTGTCGGACTTGCGCAGGCCGGCATAGACTTTGGCCAGCGCCGGGTGCGGCTCGTGGCGCCAGGCGTTCTCGATCACCTCCGCCGCGCGCCGGTGACGGCGCTGGTCGGCGAGCAGGCGGCCGGCCAGCTCGGCGGCGGGGGCGAAACCGGGTGAGGCGTCGCACGCCTTGTCCGCCAGCCGGGCGGCGGCGTCCGGCTCGCTGTCTTCGATTCGCCGGCCCTCGGCGGTCAAAAGCACTGCGCGCATGCGCCCGGCGACGTCCTTGGCCACATGATCGCGGCGTTCGCCCTCGGCGAGGCTGCGTTCGGCTTCGGCCCAGCGCCCCTGGCGCAGCTGGGCGGCGAACAGCGCTTCATAAGCCCAGCGTGCCTGACCGGCCTGGTCGAAGGCGTCGCGGGCGTGGGTCAGCGCGGCCAGATCATCCCCGCGCGTCTCGGCGATGGAGGCGAGCCCCCGGCGGGCGACCAGGCGGGTCTTGGCGTCCTCCAGCATCGCTTCATAGTGCAGCTGCGCGCTGTCCAGATCGCCGGCCGCTTCGGCCGCGCGGGCCGCCAGCAGGCGGGACAGGGCGGGCCGATCCAGCAACGCTTCCGCGCGCGAAGCCTGCCGGACCGCCAGCGCGCCTTGCCCGGAGGCCGAGGCGATCAAAGCCCGCTCCAGCGCGTCAAAACCCTGTTCGCGGCGCTGGCGCTTACGGTAATTGCGAAAGGCGTCCGGCGCCGCCCAGACCTTGGCGATCACCCACCACAACACCACCAGCAAGAAGGTCGTCACCAGAAGCGCCGCCGCGCCCAAGATGAACGGCATTTCCGCGTTCACGCCCAGAAACTGGATGGTCATGGTGCCTGGATTGAGCGTGAAAAAGACCGCCAGCGCCGCCGTGACGACGCACAGCACGACGGTGAGGATGAGTCGGATCATCGGCCCGCTCCCGCACCATCGGCCAGCGCGTCGGACATTTGCGCCAGGGCGCGATCGACGGCCAAGCGGGCTTCCGCACCGAGCAACCATGCGGCCGACGCGTCGCGGGCGGCGGCCTCCAACGCTCTGGCCGCATTTACGGCGGCGGCCAGGTCTTCCTCCGCCAACGCCGCCTCGATGGCGTCGGTCGGACCAATCTCATCCTCGCGCTCGAGCCGGATCACGCCGAACAGCAATTGCGCTTCCCCCGTCGCGGCGCGCACCGCGGCGGCCGGAAAGCCGGCGACCAATTGATCTATGGTCGGCGCCCCTGTGCGGGCGATGGGCGCCAGCGCGTCCGCGCCCGGCGCGCCCGGCCAGATGCGGCGCAGATCGGCCAGAGCGACCGGGAAGGGCTCATCACTCGCCGCCGCCCGGCTCAGGGCCGCAAAGGCGACCGCCCGCTCCGCCTCCTGCGGCGCCTCGCGCGCGATGTCCGCCTGAAGGGCGGCCACCGCATGCTCCAGCGCCGCCATACGGGCGGGCAGCTCGGCGTCGTCTTGCGGCGCCGCCAGGGCCGCCTCAAGCGCAGCCAGCGTGGTTTCGACATCGCCAAGGCGCGCGGCCTGCTCACGGGCTTGCGCCTGCGCGGTCTCCAGCGCCGACACGCGGGCGTCGGTCTGCGCCAGCGCGGCCACGATCGCCGGGTCCGATCCGGGCGCGGCGGCCATTCCGTCTTCCGGCAGCGCCGCGGCGCCGGACTGCGCCATCAAGCTCAGCGCCTGCTGCACCGCCGATTGCGCCTGTTCGGCTTGCGCACGGCTGGTCTCCACCGCCGCCTCAGCCAGCGTGAGCCGATCAGCCAGCGCGGCCAGCGCCGCATCCAGGCGCGCCTCCAACGCCGGGTCAGCGGTTCCAGTTGACGCCTCACCGACGGCCGGTGCGGCCGTCAACGCCTCGACCTCGGCGCGCAGGCTGGCGACGTCTCGGACCAGCTGCTCGACGCCCTCGGCGCGCAATTGGGCGCCCGCGATCTCCGCCTCGACGGCCGTCAACCGCGCCTGAAACGCGTCGATCAAGCCGGTCTCGCCAGCTTCGACGCCCCCGGCCTCCAGGGCCGTGATCCGTCCGTCGAGCGCAGCCCGCGCCGGATCGGGCCCGTAGCGCCCGATCAACCAGCCCGAACCGCCGCCGATCACGCCGGCCAGCACGGTCACCAGGACAATGGTCAGCCACGGGGTCGGCCGGCCCGGCTTGAGCCTGGCGGATTTGCGCGCCGCACCGGGCGCGGGTTCGAACTCGGCGTCGACCGGTTCGGCTTCGGCGTCATTGGGGCTTTGCGCGTCGCTCATGGCAGGTCGCCAGCGGCCTTTGTTTCATTCCAGGAGCGCGAGTCTAGGCTGCGTCGCGCGCGCGCGCCAGCGCTCAACATGCCTCACTCCGGCGCCGCTCCAAGCGCCTGCAACAGGCTGTCCTCATTCGGGTTGGCGGCGATGTCGACGCGGGCGAAGCCGGCGTCGATGCAGGGTGCGGCGGCCTGGCGAGAAATCGCCACGATGCGGTGCAGCGGCGCTGAGCCCAGCCGCCCGTCCGCCTCCATAAGCGCCAGAAAACGTTCTGCGCCCCTGGCGGAATGGATCAAGACCGTCGCGCCCTCGCGCAAGGCGGCCTTTGCGGGCGCGGGAAGCGCCTGCGCGGTCTCGGCGGCATAGGCGACGAGGCTGGCGGCGGTGACCCCGCGCGCCTTTAGATCAGCAACCAGGTCAAAGGCCTGGTCTCGGCCGCGGACGTGGACCAGCAACCCGGCCGGGTGATCCTTCGCGATCAGCTCCGCCAGCGCCTTCCCATCGCCGCCCGCGCTGCCGACCTGGACAAATCCGTGCGCCCGGGCCGCCTCGGCGCTGGCGTCGCCGACCGCGAACACCGGAAGACTGCGATCTGAAAACAGGTCTGCGGCGCGCGAAGCGCCATTGCGGCTGGTCACCGCCAACGCGGCGGCGCGCGGCGGCGGATCGACCGGCAGCGCCTTGATCCGGGCCGTCGGCGCCGCGATGGCCGCATACCCCGACCTCTCAAGCCGGGCGAGCGTGCCGGCCAAGCCGGGCTCGGCCCGCGTGACCAGGACCGGGCGGGTCATGGATCGGCGATCACCCGCTCCAGCGCGTCGCCGCCGGAGCGCCGCACCGCAGCGCCCAGCTCGCGGCCGAGCTCCGCGGCCACGGCGGGCTCGACTTCGGGCAGCGTCGCGTGGACCTCTTCGGACCAGCGATGCGCGCCGTCGGGCGTCAGGGCTTCGCCGCGCAGATGCAGGCGGGCGCCGTCAAGGGTCGCAAAAGCCGCGATGGGCGTCCGGCAGGATCCATCCAACGCCGCCAGAAAACCCCGCTCCGCCGCTGCGCTGACATGGCTTTCGGCGTGGTCGAGGGCTTTAAGCGCCGCGCGCGCCTGCTCGTCGTCGGTGCGGATCTCAATGCCGACGCAGCCCTGAGCCGGCGCGGGCAGCATGGAAGAGATCTCGATGGGATCGCGGCCGGCTTCCTCCCGCCCCAGCCGGCGCAGGCCGGCGCGGGCCAGGAAGGTGGCGTCGACCTCGCCGGACTTCAGCTTATTGAGCCGGGTGTCCACATTGCCGCGCAACAGCACCACCTTCAGATCCGGACGCAACGCCAGCGCCTGCGCCTGGCGGCGGATGGAGGCGGTGCCCAATACCGCGCCTTGCGGGAGATCCTCGATGCGGCTGGTTCCGTCCCGGGTCAGCAATACGTCTCGGGCGTCTTCGCGCGGCAGGATGGCCGCGATCTCCAGCCCGTCGGGCAGCCTGGTCGGCACATCTTTCATGGAATGGACCGCAAACCGCGCCTCGCCGGCGAGCAGAGCCCGCTCCAGCTCCTTGGTGAACAGGCCCTTTCCGCCGGCCGCGAGCAAAGCGCGATCGGTGATCTTATCGCCGGTCGTGGTCATCCCCATGATCGGGAAAGCCTGCTCGGCGTCGTCTTCACCCGCCGCCTGGGTCAGCAGCGCCTGGACCATGCGGGACTGGGCGAGAGCCAGGGGCGAGGTGCGGGTGGCGATCGCCATGGGAAATAGGGTCAAAGGGTGAAACCTTTATATTTTCAGCGCCCCGCCTGACCGGAGCAGTTGTGCGCACGCGGTCCCGGCGCTAACGGATATGAATATGGCGATATCCCAAGCACGACCAGGCGGGCAAGCTGCCGCGACGCCGCAGGCGCTGACGGTGCTGGGTCTGGAGTCCAGCTGCGACGACACCGCGGCGGCGGTTCTGCGCCGCCTCCCGGACGGGACGATTGAAGTGCTCGCCGAAGCGGTCGCCGGGCAAAACGCCGCCCATGCGCCCTATGGCGGGGTGGTGCCGGAGATCGCCGCCCGCGCCCATGCCGAGAAGATCGACAGCCTTGCGCGCGACGTGATGGTCAAGGCCGGCGTTGATCCAACCCAGCTGGACGGCGTCGCCGCCACGGCCGGTCCCGGCCTGATCGGCGGGGTGATGGCGGCGTTGATGACGGCGAAGGGTTTGGCCCTGGGCGCCGGCGCGCCGCTCATCGCCGTCAATCATCTGGAGGGCCACGCCCTGTCGCCGCGCCTGACGGAGCGGCTGGACTTTCCCTATCTGCTCTTGCTGGTCTCGGGCGGGCACACCCAGTTGCAGATCGTGGAAGGCGTCGGACAGATGACGCGCCTGGGCTCCACCATCGACGACGCGGCCGGCGAAGCCTTCGACAAAACCGCCAAGGTGATGGGCCTGGGCTTCCCGGGCGGGCCCGCGGTGGAACGCGCCGCGACGACCGCGTCTGACCCCGGCCGCTTTGCGCTGCCAAGGATGCTGGCGCGGGACAAGAGCTGCGACTTCTCCTTCGCCGGTTTGAAAACCGCGGCCCGGCGGGCCTGGGAGGCGATCGACGCGCCCAACGACCAGGACCGTGCGGATTTGGCGGCCGCCGTGCAATCGGCGATCGCGCGTCATCTGGGAGAGCGGACCGGCCGCGCCATGGAGCGGTTCAAGGACAGATTTGAGTGTCTGGACGCCCGAACCGTGGTCGTCGCGGGCGGCGTCGCGGCCAATCAGGCGGTCCGCGCGGCGCTTCGGGCCGAAGCGGACAAGCACGGCTTCAGATGGGTTGCCCCGCCATTGAAATATTGCACCGATAACGCGGCGATGATCGCGCTGGCGGGCGCTGAGCGTCTGGCGCTGGGTCAGGTGGACGGGCTGGATGCGCCGGCCCGGGCGCGTTGGCCGTTGGACGAGGCCGCGGCGCGCGCCGCCCCCGCCTCCGGCGCCGGGCGCAAGGGCCCGAAGGCTTGAGGAAGAGCGCAATGACCCAGTTCAACACCATCGGCGTGATCGGCGCCGGCGCCTGGGGCACGGCCCTGGCGCAGACCTGCGCCCAGCTTGGCCGCCAGGTGCGCCTATGGGCGTTCGAAGCCGAGGTCGCCGACGCGATCAACACGCAGCGGGAAAACACCGTCTTCCTGCTCGGCGCGCCGCTGCATGACCACATCACCGCCACTGCAAATCCGGCCGATTTGGCCGGGTGCGACGCCTTCCTTTTGGTCAGCCCGGCGCAGCATGCGCGCGCCACCCTGACGCTGTTCGCGGACGTCATCGGCGGCGGCGCGCCGGTTCTGCTCTGCTCGAAGGGCTTTGAGCGCGGCTCGCTCGCCCTGATGACCGAAGTGCTGACCGAAACCCTGCCGGGCGCGGTCCCGGCGGTGTTGTCCGGCCCCAGCTTTGCGGCGGATGTGGTCAAGGGATTGCCGACGGCGGTGACGCTGGCCTGCGCCGATGCGGAATTGGGCGACGCCTTGATGGCGGCGATCGGCTCCTCCAGCTTCAGACCCTACTGGACCGATGATCTGATCGGCGCGGAAGCCGGCGGCGCAATGAAGAATGTGCTCGCCATCGCCGCCGGGGTGGTCGAGGGCAAGGGGCTCGGCAAATCGGCTCATGCCGCGTTGATCGCACGGGGATTTGCGGAGATGACCCGTCTCGGCGAGGCGCTCGGCGGGCGGCGCGAGACCCTGGCGGGCCTGTGCGGCCTGGGTGATCTGGTGCTGACCTGCTCGTCTCCGCAATCGCGCAACATGTCGTGCGGGCTGGCGTTGGGCCGCGGCGAATCGCTGGACCGCATTCTGGGCGCCCGCAAGGCGGTGACAGAAGGCGTCGCCAGCGCTCCCGCGGTCGTCGCGCTGGGCGAAAAGTATGGCGTGGACTTGCCGATTTGCCAGGCGGTGAACGATGTCCTGTCAGGCCGTCACGACCTGAACACCGCGATCGAAGCGCTTTTAAGCCGGCCCTTCCGCGCTGAAGCGCTCTAAGCGTCCCATCTGGACCGCCCTAACCCTTCCTTCACACGCTTGTGGTTGACTGCATGCCGCGTGAATGGGGAATTGGTGGATGAATGTGATCGGCGATCTGGCGATCCTGGCGGCCGGGCTGTTCATGGCGGTCACATTCTGGGCGACCAGCCGGGATATGGGCCGGGCCCATGAGGGCACCCGCCTGATCAGCGTCGGACTGTATCTGATCGCCGCCTCCGCCGCGCTGGACGCATCCGAGCTGATCGGCCCGCTCGGCGTCCTGCCCTGGCTCGGCACCGACTTCACCGAAGGTCTGGCCTATGCGGGCTATTCCGCCGCTGCGATCATGCTGGTGTTCGGATTCACGCGCTGGCTGCCGTTGCTCAAGCGCCTGGACGCCGAAGTCGCAGGCCGCGCACGCGCCGAAGCGGAACTGAACCGCGCCCTGGATCGGGAACGGCTGTTCAACGCCGGCCTTGAATCGCTGGGCCAGGACCATATTCAGAACGGCTGGACCCAGACCGAGCTGATCGAAGCCGCGGTCCAGCGTATTGCGGACCTGATGGGCGTGACCCGTGTGAGCGTCTGGGTGCGCGCGCCGGACGGGGCCTCGCTTCGCTGCGTGACGTTATTCGATCGCGCCCGCGGCGTGTTTGAGAGCGGCGCGGTGATCGAGCGCGCTGAAAACCCCGCCTATTTCGAGGCGATCGAACGCGGCGCGACGGTCTGCGTCGGCGACGCCCCCGCCGATCCGGTGACCCGGGACTTCGGCCCGGCCTATCTGACGCCGTTGAATATCGGCGCGATGCTGGATGCGCCGATCCGAGCCGGCGACGGCGTGCGTGGCGTGGTGTGTTGCGAACATGTGGGCGGACGCCGGGTCTGGACGCCGGAAGAGGTGTCTCTGGCGACCTCCGTCGCGCAATATATGGCCGTCACCTTCCTGACCGAGGAGCTGAAAAACGCCCTCGACGCCGCTGAATCCGCGAGCGCGTCCAAGACCGCTTTTCTGGCCAATATGAGTCATGAATTGCGCACGCCGCTCAACGGCATGCTGGGCATGGCCGAAATGATGGCCCAGGACGCCGCCAACCCCGCCCAGGCCGAGGCCGCAACGACCATGATCGGGTCCGGGCGTCAGCTTCTGGCCGTGCTCAATGACGTGCTGGATCTCTCCAAGATCGAAGCGGGCCAGCTGGAGATCCGGCCGGAGGCGACCGATGTCGCCGCCATCATTCGGGAAAGCTGCGCGTTATTCCGGCCGGCGGCGCGCAAAAAAGGTCTGAACTTCGCAATCGATATCCGCGCCCTGACCGCCCCGGTCCAGATGGACCCGGTCCGTCTTCGCCAGATCCTGTTCAATCTGATCGCGAATGCGGTGAAATTCACCGACGCCGGCTCAATCACCGTCACGGCGCGGCCGTTTGCGGCGCCCGGCGCTCCGGACCGCATTTCGATCTCCGTCGCCGATACCGGCTGCGGAATCAGCGAAGACGGTCAAGCCCGCTTGTTCCGGCGCTTCAGTCAGGCCGACGATTCCGACGCGCGCCGCCTTGGCGGGGCCGGCCTGGGGCTGGTGATCGCCCGCGAGCTGGCGCAGCGGATGGGCGGCGATATTCATCTTGAAAGCCGCCTGGGCGAAGGCTCCTGCTTCACGCTCAGCGTCACGGCGCTCCCTGCGGAGGCCGCGCGCGGCGACGCGGTCGAACACGCCGATGACGACGTATTGAACGGCGCTCGCATCCTGCTGGTCGACGACAATGAGATCAATCGCATGGTGGCGCGCTGCTTCATCGAGCCGTCCGGCGCCGAGGTGACGGAGGTGGCGAGCGGCGCGGACGCGCTGACCGCGTTTGAAAGTCAGGAATTCGACTTGGTCCTCCTGGACGCGCACATGCCGCACATGGACGGAATCCAGACATTGTCGCGCCTGCGCGCGCTGCCGGGCGGACCGGAGATTCCGGTTGTCGCGATCACCGCCGACGCGCTGGCGTCGGACGAAGCTAAATATCTCGCCGCGGGCATGGACGCCTATGTGCCCAAGCCGGTCGATAAGGACCGTCTGATTCGCACCTGCGTGGCGCTGCTGCGCGAGGGACGCGCGACGCCTGACGCCGGCGCCGCCAGCGCCTAGCCGAACATGTCTCCGCCGGAAAGCGGCGCATGGCGGATCAGACGGCTGTCCAAGACCGCCGCCTGGCGGTGCGGCACGGCGTCCGACTGATAGACCGGGTCGGTCACCATTTCGAGGAAGGCGCCGGCGCTGGGATAGCGCGCGATGAAGCTGATATGCCAATGCTCATCTTGCGGCCCGATCAGCACGGTGCGAGGCGCGCCGCGCCATAAAACGCCGCCCCCGACACGTTGAAAGATCGGCGCGGAGTGGCGGCCATAGGCTTTATAGGCCTCTTGCCCCGTCGCCGAGCGGCCGTCGGGATAGCGCGCCTGGTCACGGAGCCGGATCAGATTGAGCATTTCAAGCGGCTCGTCGCGCGGCAGCGCCTTGAAGGCGTCAAAGGCGTCGCGCGTGGGATCGATATGGCCGGACATGGGACTTCCTTGTGTGGCGGGCGGTCAGAGCACGCCAGCTGCGTCCGCCGGTCAAGGCCCTGGCCCTTAAGGCGCGATCTCCTGACCGGCCCAGTCAAAGACGCGTCCGCTTGCGCTTGCATCCAGCCCATCGAGCACGCGCAAGAGCTGCTCAGCCGAAAAGGCCGGCGTGAACAGCTTGCCCTCCGGCACGCCGCGCTGAAACGGTTTGGACAGGGCGGTGTCCACGGTGCCCGGATGCAAGCCGACGCAAAGCGCGTGCGGCGCCTTGCGCGCCAGCTCGATCGAACAGGTGCGGATCACCTGATTGAGCGCCGCCTTGGCGGCGCGATAGGCGTGCCAGCCGCCCAGCCGATTGTCCGAGATCGATCCCACCCGGGCCGAAAGCGCCGCGAAGACGGCCTTTTCCGGCGCGGATCGGCTTCCCTGCGACAGCCGGCTCAGCGCCGCGCCGGCGATCAGGCTGGGCAGCACGGTGTTGACCCGCAGCGCGTCCATGAAGCGGTCATGGCCAAGCTGCGTCCAGCTCTTTTCCGGCGCCATCGCGCCTTCGGAATGCAGGCCGCCCGTCGCCGCGATCACCAGATGCAGCGGCCCGGTTTCAGCCGCCTTCGCAACCGCGCCGTCAACGCTGTCCGGAACGTCGAGATCAAAGCGCAGCCCAGTCGCGCCATGCACGTCCGCGCCCTGGCGCGAGGCGGCGAAGACCGCGCCGCAACGCGGGTCCTTGCGGAGATGGTCAACCAAGGCCGAGCCGATGCCGCCGGTCGCCCCGAAAACCACGGCGCGGTATCGATCCGGCAGGGATGTCAGAGTAGGGCCCATGTCCGGGCAGCTAGCCCGGATCGGGCCCGCGACCAGTGCGCGGACGCTACAAGATCAGCGCGTCGGGATCATCTTCCGCGTCCATGGCGTCGCGCACCTGGGCGAGCAGAGCCTGGCTTTTTTGATCGTCGCGCTTGTGGAAGAAGGCGTTCTTGTCGAGCACCTTGACCGAGGGACCGATCTTCTCCGCGTCCACGCCGGCTGATCCCGTCAGAACAAGGATCGGCGCGCCGTCCGCATGTTTGCGGATATGGGACACGGTGGCGTTCGGGTCGGTGGAATCGGGCAGGCGCAAATCGGCGATGATCAGGTCGTAATTCTTTTTCGAAAGCTTGTAGCGCGCGTCAATCAGAGTGCGCACGACTTCCAGTTCCAGGTCCAGCGCGCCCGCGTCGCACAGGGCGTGCTGCAAGAGCATGGCGTCGGCGAAATCGTCTTCAACGTGCAAAACAGCGTGGGCGCTGGCCATGGTCTGGCTCCCTAGAGAACCTCCAGACGCTAGGCGCACACGGTTTCGAGTTTCTTAAGCCGGCAGGATTTCAGCGAGCGCCTCCGGGCGGGAGCGCCCCGCGCGCGCCGCCGCCGCGGCGCAGCAATTGGCCAGCAGCATGGCGATGGTCATCGGCCCCACTCCGCCGGGCACCGGGGTTACGAAGTCGGCCACTTCAATCGCTTCAGACAGGCAGGCGTCGCCCACCAGGCGCGGTTTCCCGCCGGCTCCGTCGATCCGGTTGATCCCGACATCGATCACCGTCGCGCCCGGCTTGATCCAGTCCCCGCGCACCATTTCCGGACGCCCCACGGCGGGAATGAGGATATCGGCCTCAGCGCACACCGCCGGCAGGTCCCGCGTCCTGGAATGGGCCAGCGTCACCGTGCAGTTTTCCTGCAGGAAGAGCAGCGCGGCCGGCTTGCCCACCAAAATCGAGCGGCCGATCACGACAACCGATTTGCCCGTTAGATCGCCCAGCGCCTGGCGGGCCAGCCAGACGCAGCCGGACGGCGTGCACGGCCGCAGGCCCGGCGCGCCCTGCACCAGGGCGCCGGCGCTGCGCGCGGTCAGCCCGTCGACATCCTTATGCGGATCGATCGCCTCCACGACCTCGGTCGCATCGAGATGATCGGGCAAGGGCAGCTGGACCAGAATGCCGTCGATCGCATCGTCCCGATTGAGCTGGTCCACCAGCGCCAGCAGCGCTTCGCGAGAGGTGTCGGCGGCCAGCCGATGCTCGATGGAGGTCAATCCGGCCGCCGTCGTCCGCCGCACCTTGTTGCGCACATAAACCTGGCTGGCGGGGTCCTCGCCCACCAGAACAACCGCGAGCGCGGGCGCGCGGCCCAGATCAAGGGTCAAAGCCGAAGCCGCCGCGCGGGCCGCCTCGTCCACGATTTGCCCGCCGGCCTTGCCGTCAATCAGCTGAGCCCGGGCGCCGCTGTCTCTCAGGAGAGTCGCCATGGCCGCGCTCTGTCGCGCAGCTGGCGAGCGGCGTCAAGCCACGCGATTAGCGGCACAGGCGCCCAGCCTGTTGCAGGGCCGCCGTCACCCCGGACAGTGAAAATTCATAAGCCACGAGCGTTCCGTCGGCGTGCGTGGCTTCGACACGCATGACCGATCCCCGGCGCATATCCTCCACCAGCTCGGCTTCATCGCCGGGATCTTCGACAAATCCCTCACGCTCGGAGACGAACATCCGGTAGCGATCCGAACCGATCCGCACGCCCGGCGGATTATCCGGGCGCAGCATCTGGCCGGCCAGAAAGCTGGGTTGTTCGCGCGCATCGCCATTGGCCCAGCTGGCGACCAGAAAGAAGACGTCGCCATGGTCGGTGTTTTCCGGGTTGGATTCGCGCGGCGTGCTTTGAACATAGCAAATACGGTCCGCGCCATCGCCGCGGGTGAAGACCCGCCAGTCGCGCTCAGCGCCGTGGAAGACCGGTTCCGCCGTTTGCGCCCACGCAGGCGCCGTCGCGCAAACCGCCGCAAGGCCGGCCAGTCTCGTCAGCAATCGCTTCACTTCCGCCTCCTGAAGTCCCGCCGCCCGCGGGCGGCTGGGCGGCATGTCGCACTGGTGCGTCGTCTTTGGGAAGACTAAATGCCCAGCTGAGGCGAAGTTGTGGCGAGACGCCTTGATTTAACCGCACAAAAACTGTGAGAATGTGACCACCAAGGCGAATGAGAAAGGGGCGATCGTGCCTGACGCGCCCGCAGGCCCTGACTCGGCGCTGGACCGGGATCAGCTCGACAGACTTGTCGAAGCGACCGGTCGTCGGGACCGGGACGCATTCGCCGTGCTGTTCAATTTCTACGCGCCGCGGATCAAGGCTTATCTCTTACGGCTGAATGCGCCTGACAGCCTGGCCGAGGAGCTCACCCAGGAGGTGATGCTGGCGGTCTGGCGCAAGGCCGACACTTTTGACTGCAGGCAGGCCTCCGCCTCCACCTGGATTTTCCGGATCGCCCGCAATCGGCGCATCGACGCCGCGCGCCGCGCCGCCAAGCCGGAGCTGGACGGGGAGGACCCCGCCCTGCGGCCGCCGGAGCTGACCGCGCCGGACGACGCCGCCCATGCCTCTGGCCGCGAGGCGAAGGTGCGCGAGGCGCTGAAGACTTTGCCGGACGAACAGGTCGCCCTGTTGCGTCTGGCCTTCTTCGACGGGTTGTCGCATCGCGATATCGCAGACCGCATCGGCGCGCCGCTGGGCACGGTCAAGTCGCGATTACGCCTTGCTTTTGATAAGCTTAGACGCGTGCTCGATGATGAATTGATATGAAGAGTGCAATTCATGTGCGCCATTTTGACCCGGTGGCCTTGAAGGCGGGGCCATGTGAAGCATATCCGGCCGCTGGAGCAGGCGTGCAGCCTGTGGAAAACTGGACGAACGAGCAGACGCGATGACCAACCACCCGTTAGGAGACGAGCTCTATGCGGCTTACTCCTCCGGCGCGCTGTCCGGTCCGATGCGCCTGCTGATCGACGCCCAAGCCGCAGTCGACACCGAGGTCGCGCGCAGCCGCGACGAAGCGGACGCAGCCGCCGGCCTGATGCTGGAAACCATCGAACCCGCGGCGTTGTCCGGCAGTGCGCTGGCTGAAGTCGCAGCGGCGATCGACGCTGAAGAGGCCGCGCTTGGCGAGGCGGGCCGGGCGCCGGGCGCCCATGCCGACCTCGCCGCCCAGAAGGCTGCGGCGGCCGCCGGCAATGCGATCAAGGAATTGCTCGACCTGCCCGAACCGGTCCGCGACCTGGCGCTGGAGACCGCCCAGTGGAATTTCGCCGGCCCGGGCGTGCGCACGATGGATTTGATCCAGGACGGCGCGGCGAAAGCCCAGCTGATCCGCCTGGAGCCGGGCTGCGGCGTGCCCCATCACGGCCATGACTGCCGCGAATTCACCCTTGTGCTGACCGGCGCGTTTCAGGATGGCCGGGCCCGCTACGGCAAGGGCGAGCTGTGCGCCGCCGATCCGGCGACCGAGCACAAGCCGACGGCCGAGTATGGCGAGGTGTGCATCGCTTTGGCGGTGACCGACGGTCCGCTGGCCTTCACCGGGCCGCTCGGCTGGGTTCAGCGCGCGCTGAACCGCTGACGCTGCGGCGCCGCGCCGCTTTCTTCTGTGCGCCGGCGCCCTATGCTCCGCCCTATGGCTGATGATCTGATTTTCGACGGCGATGTCGCCATTGCAGGCGGCGGTCTGGCCGGATTGACCCTGGGTATGGCGCTGCACCAGGCGGGCCTTTCGGTCTGCGTCATCGACGCGCTGCCGCTGGAAAGCCAGACGGCGCCGGCCTTCGACGGCCGCGCCTCCGCCCTGTCCTATTCCAGCTGGCGGCTGTTGGAGACGGTGGGCGCGGCGGCGCATATGGACGGCAAGGTCCAGCGCATCGAAGACATATTGGTCGTCGACGGCCGCCCCTATGACGGCTTGAAGCCCGGGGGGCCAGGCCGGGACCAGCTGCATTTCGATCGCCGCGAAATCTCGCCCGAGCCCGATGGCGAACCTCTGGGCTGGATGGCGGAGAATCGCTGGACCCGGATCGCACTGGCCAAGGCGGCGGAAGCGGCGGGTCTGCCGGTCTTCGCGCCGGAACGGGTCTCGGGCATGGAGGACGGCCGACCCGGACGCGCGCGCCTGACGCTGGAAAGCGGCAAGGCGGTGGACGCCCAGCTGATCGTGGCGTGCGACGGCAAATTCTCCCGCCTGCGCGAACATGCGGGCATCCGCACGGTGGGCCGCGAATACGGCCAGAAGGGCGTCGTCCTCAGCGTCGCCCATGAAAAGCCCCATGACGGCGTCGCCTATGAATTCTTCATGCCCGGCGGGCCCTTCGCCATCCTGCCTTTGCCCGGCAATCGCTCGAGCCTGGTGTGGACGGAGCGCGCGGCAGCGGCCGACGCGCTGAAAACCATGGACGAAACGGGCTTCCAGGAGGCCCTGGAGGCGCGTTTCGGCGATTTTCTGGGCGCGGTGAAGCCGGACAGCCCGCGCTGGAGCTATCCGCTGGGCCTGAAGGCGGCCGAGACGTTCATTTCAGACCGCCTGGCGCTGGTCGGCGATGCGGCGCGGGCCATTCATCCGATCGCGGGTCAAGGCTTCAATCTGGGCATTCGCGACACCGCCGCGCTCGCTGAAGTGCTGGTCGACGCCAAGCGCGCCGGCCTGGACCTGGGCGCCCGCGCCTCTCTCCAGCCCTATGAGCGCTGGCGCAAGACGGATTCCGTGGCCTTGTCGCTGGGCACGGACTTCTTCAACACGCTGTTCTCCAACGATCACAGCCTGGTCCGGCTCGGACGCGGCCTGGGCCTGTCCATCGTGGACAAAATCCCCGCCGCGCGCCGTTTCTTCATGCGCACGGCCGGCGGTGCGACCGGCGACTTGCCGGCGCTTCTCAGGGGCGAACGCCTAAGCCTTTAAGTCCGCTTCTTCGGCGGCCCCCAGACATGATCCTTGCTCTCGTGGGGCGCGCCGGGACGGACCGGGCGCTCCGGGAAACCGCCCAGATTGACGGTGCGGTCATACAGCGTGATCGCGGCGGCCACTGACAGATTCACGCAGAATTTCGTCGGAATCTGCACGACATGGGCGCACCGCTCCAAAAGCGCGGGCGACAGGCTGCCGCGTTCCGGACCGAACACATAGGCCGCGGCGCGCGGGTGGCGGAAGCTGGGCAGCGCGATCGCCTCATCCGTCAGCTCGACACCGACCAGCTGACAGTCGCGCGGCAGGACCATCTCGTCGAGGCTGTCCCAGGCGTAGTAAGGCAGATTGATCGCGGTCTTCGCGGTGTCGGTCTGGAACAGCTCCCGCGCGCGGTCTTCAGCCTTGATCGAGAAGATGAAGCTGGCGCCGAAGGCGTGGGCGGTGCGCATCACCGCGCCCAGATTGCGCGCCTTGGAGACGCCCTCCACGCCGACTGCGAAATAGCCTTTCATGCCCGACGGATAGCCGCGACCGGACGGTCAGGCAAATGCCCGGATGAACGCGCCGCCCGCCGCTAGTGCACGCTGACCGGCTGGGCGCCGTGATCGACGGCGGCGGCGAAGGCGGCGCGGCGGTCGGAAAACACCGCCATGCGCACGCCCTCTTCGGTGTGGACGGCGTACAGCGTGGCGTCGTCTGGAAGCTCGATATCGCGCTGCGCCGCTTCGGCTTTCAATTCAGACGCCGGAACCGGGCGGACATAAACGATCGGCGTTTCAACGGGCTCGTTTTCGCTATGGGTCATCGGATTTCGACCTCAACTACATTCCTGCTTTCAAGGAATGATTTGGTCGCGCGAGGCGGGCGCTTCAAGAGCGGGCGCTGGGATAAGCATGGCGGGCGCGCGCGGCGTCCGGGGCGATCATCGACGCCCGGCGCAAAGAAAAACCCCCGCGCGGATCATCGCGCGGGGGTCTTTGATGGTGGAGCCAGGCGGAATCGAACCGCCGACCTCTTGAATGCCATTCAAGCGCTCTCCCAACTGAGCTATGGCCCCGAAATCAGTCCTGTGCGGCGAGGATTGGGGCCCCGCCGAATTCGAGAGCGCGGACCATAATCATCCGCATCGGCCCGATCAAGCGCGCTGTCAGCCCAGCTGCAGCGCCGCTTAATCACGCCCTAGCTGTCCTCGTCGTCATCGCCGATCGCGATGTCGTCGCCGAGGCCGTCATCCGCCTCGTCGTCGAGCAGCAGGCCGTCATCGTCATCATCGTCCAGATCGGATTCCTCGTCGGAAAACCCTTCCAGCTCATCGCCGGCGTCAGCCGCGGTCTTCGACGCGGCGCCCGGCGCATCGCCATCGTCGTCCTCGTCGTTATCGCCGAGATCCAGCGGCTCCTCATCCAATTCGGGCGCGTCGGCGTCCTCTTGGTCCTCGCTCGTTTCGGCCTCGTCCTCAGCGTCCTTCTTCTCCTCATCCTCCGGTTCGGGCTTGGAGGGTTTGGGCGCCTTGGCGGTCACTTCCTCGAAGAAGGACAACGGATATTCCTGCCCCGTGAACGGCGAGACGATCGGGTCCTTATTCAGGTCGTAGAATTTCTTGCCGGTTTCCGGGCAGACGCGCTTCACGCCGAGATCGGTTTTGGGCATGGCCGGTCGTCCTCATCAGGTCGAAGAATGGATCGAAAGCGGCGCGCCAGTTGCCACGTTCTCCGCGCGCTGTCAAAACCGGAATCCGCATCGCGATCATTTTCCTCTCCTGGAGCCTGACATGACACTCGCCGACACCGGCGCTGGCCAACGGCCTGCGGGCCCCCGAACGGCGCATTATTCGAAAGGATTGAGCGGCGAGCGGCGCGCCGCGCCCGACAAATCCATTTCCCACCGGGCGGTCATATTCTCGGGCCTGGCTGAGGGGATCAGCCGTGTCGACGGCCTGCTGGAAAGCGATGACGTGCTGGCGACCGCGCGAGCGGTCTCCGCTCTGGGCGCCGAGATCACGCGCGATGACGATGGCGTCTGGTCGATCCGCGGCGCGCCCTGGCGCACGCCGGACCGCCCGCTGGATCTGGGCAATTCCGGGACCGGCGTGCGGCTGCTGATGGGCGCGGCCGCGCGGTTCGACCTTGAGGCCGTGTTCACCGGCGATGAGAGCCTGTCGTCCCGGCCTATGGCGCGGGTGCTCGACCCGCTGGCGCTGATGGGCGTTCGCAGCGACGCCGTCAGGACCGGCCGCCTGCCGGTCACCCTGCATGGGCGTTCGGACCTGAAGGCGATCGATTACACGCCGCCCGTGGCTTCGGCCCAGGTGAAGAGCGCCATTCTTCTGGCGGGCCTGGGGGCGGAGGGTGAGACCATCGTGCGCGAGCCGCGGCTGACGCGGGCTCATACCGAAACCATGGGCCCGCTTTACGGCGCGCAGTTTCACGTGGAGACCGACGGCGGAGGCGCGATCATCCGGGTCGCCGGAGGCGCGGCGCTCAAGGCCCATGATCTGAGCATTCCCGGCGACCCCAGCTCGGCGGCCTTTCTGGTCGCCGCCGCTCTGATCACGCCGGACAGCGACATCACCATCAAAGGCGTGATGACCAATCCGGCGCGCTCCGGTCTTTATCAAACGCTTGTCGAGATGGGTGCGGAGATCACCCTGACCGATGCGGGCTCGCGCGCCGGCGAATCCCTGGTGGACATCCGGGCGAAATCGAGCGCGCTGCGCGGCGTCGTGATCCCGCCCGAACGCGCGCCGTCCATGATTGATGAATACCCCATCCTGTCGGTGATCGCCGCGAATGCGGAAGGGCGCACCGAAATGCGCGGCCTCGCCGAATTGCGCGCCAAGGAAAGCGACCGCCTGGCGGCCTCCGCGGCGCTGCTTGACGCCAACGGCGTCCGGCTTCAGCTCGGCGAAGACGATTTGACGGTCGAGGGCTGCGGCGAGGGCGGCGTGCCTGGCGGCGGCCTGGTGGCGACCCGTCACGACCATCGCCTCGCCATGAGCGGCCTGGTGATGGGACTGGCCGCGCGTGAGCCGGTCCAGGTCGATGATGTCGCGATGATCGCCACCAGCTATCCAGGCTTTTTCGACGACATGGCGGCGCTGGGCGCGGCAATCCGCTAAGTCCGGCGGGCCCGCTCACTGATCGCGTTGCGCCCGGTCATAATCCAGGCGCGCCGCCTTGACCGCATCCATCTGGTCGTTGGACCAGTAGATCAAGGGTTTCAGCGTCGCAACCAATCCCTCGCCCAGCGGCGTCAAGCCATAGGACACCGCGACCGGCGGACCGGGATTCACGGTGCGCGTCAAATAGCCGTCGCGCTGAAGACCGCGGAGATTCTCGGTGAGCACGCGCTGGGTGACATCGCCGATGCAGCGCTTGATCTCGCCAAACCGCATCGGGCCGTCCTCAAGCGCGAGCACGATGATCATGCGCCATTTGCCGGTCACGTTCGACAATACCGATCGAATGGGACAATTCGAGGCCTCAGCCTTGCTCTCTACGCCGACAGGCAGCATCGCGGTCTCCAGTCCGAATTGAATACCAGGTTCATTACCGGACCTGAGACCGCCTGTCTAATTCGCAGCGCGTCCACGGGTATGCCTGAGGATACCAGGCGATATAAAAGTGCGTAATTGATCCTTGGTGCGGATTGAATACCAATATGTCCCACCTGAATGGAAAGGATTACGCCATGGCCCCCAAAGAGCTCGTCATCGCCTTGTTCACCGCCGTCTTCATGGACCATGATCCGGAAGCGGCGCGCGGATTGATCGCTCCGGACTATATTCAGCACAATCCGCAGATCGAAACCGGCGCGGACGGCCTGATCAATCTGATCCCGGTGCTCGAACAGACCGGCGTGACGGTCACGACCCACCGCATCCTCGCGGAGGGCGATCTGGTGGTGCTCCACAACAGCTATGACAATGCGCACGCCTTCGGCGCCCCGCAACTGGCGGCCTTTGACGTGTTTCGAGTTCAAGAAGGCCGCGTGGTGGAGCATTGGGACAATCTGCAGCCCATACCCGAGACGACCGTATCCGGGCGCGGCATGACCGACGGCCCGACGCAAATCACCGATCTTCACCGCACCGAAGAGAATAAGCAGCTGGTCCTGGGATTTGTCCGTGACGTGTTGGGCGGGGCGGGTCCGGAGGCCGCGCCTCGCTACATGGATCCGGAGATCTACATCCAGCACAATCCCAATATCGCGGACGGCCTGGCCGGACTGATGGCGGCGATCGAGGCGTATGCGGCGCAAGGCCAGGTGATCACCCAGTTCGAGCCGCGGATCGTCGTCGCCGAGGGCAATTTCGTCTTCGTGGCCTCGGACGCCGTGATGGGCGGCGAGCCTTGGGCGTTCTTTGATCTTTGGCGGGTCGAAAACGGCCGGATCGTCGAGCACTGGGATGTGGTCTCCCCCATCCCGGCGGAGATGGCGCATGACAACGGAAAGTTCTGACCGCCGGGTCCGCCGGTCCCGGTCTCCACGCCCGCCGTCGCCGTCCGCGCCCCTGGCGTCGGGATCGTCTAGGGCCTTGAGCTGACTCCCGAAACCCTGCGCAGCCTTGCCCTTTTTTGGCTTATGGAGTAGGTACGCGCGCGTCGAGATCAGGGCTCGGGAAACCGGGCGCTGTGATCGGCGTTTCGCCGGACGCGCCTGGTTTCAGCGCGGCAAGACGGCCCGCCTTTTTCGATATCGCCAGCCTTTCGCCGCGACATCGATCTGGCGCGCCAGCCGCCCTTCGACTTAACGCGTTCAAACACAATGCGTATTCCGGCCGCTCGCGGCAGCAAGAAGGACCGTCCCCGCCGCCGCAAGCGGCAAGACCGCCGGATACAACCGGCCGGCCGGAAACGATTTTCACCCTTCGGAGTTCCTCCAACCCATGACTGAAACACAAACCTCCACCCCCACCGTCGACGATTTTGCGCAGATGCTCGAAGCCAGCATGGCCGGCCGCGACATGATGGAAGGCAGCGTGGTCAAAGGCCAGGTCACCGCCATCGAAAACGACGCCGTGGTCATTGATGTCGGCCTGAAGACCGAAGGCCGCGTCGCGATGCGCGAATTCACCGGCCCGGGCTCTGAAGCCCCCAGCGTCGGCGATGAGGTCGAGGTTTATCTGGAGCGCATTGAAAACGCGCTCGGCGAAGCGGTTCTTTCGCGCGACAAAGCCCGCCGCGAAGAAGCCTGGGATCGCCTGGAAAAGCAGTTCGAAGCCAAAGAGCCGGTCAACGGCGCCATCGTGGGCCGCGTCAAAGGCGGCTTCACCGTGGATCTCGGCGGCGCCTCGGCCTTCCTGCCGGGCTCTCAGGTCGATATCCGCCCGGTGCGCGACGTGACCCCGCTGATGAACAAGGAACAGCCGTTCGCGATCCTCAAAATGGACCGCCCGCGCGGCAATATCGTGGTCTCCCGCCGCGCCGTGCTGGAAGAAAGCCGCGCCGAACAGCGCGCCGAGCTGGTCGGCCAGCTGGCTGAAGGCGAAATGCGCGAAGGCGTGGTGAAAAACATCACCGATTACGGCGCCTTCGTGGATCTGGGCGGCATTGACGGCCTGCTGCACGTCACCGACATGAGCTGGTCGCGCGTCGGCCATCCGAGCGAAGTGGTCGAAGTCGGCCAGACCGTTCAGGTCCAGATCGTCAAGATCAACAAGGAAACCCAGCGCATCTCGCTGGGCATGAAGCAGCTGCAGTCTGATCCCTGGGACGGCGTGGGCGTGAAATATCCGGTCGGCGCCACCTTCAAGGGCCGGGTGACGAATATCGCCGAATACGGCGCCTTCGTGGAGCTGGAAGCCGGCGTTGAAGGCCTCGTTCACGTCTCGGAAATGAGCTGGACCAAGAAGAATGTCCATCCGGGCAAGATCGTTTCGACCTCTCAGGAAGTCGACGTGATGGTCCTGGACGTCGATCCGGACAAGCGCCGCGTCTCGCTGGGCATCAAACAGACCCAGCGCAATCCGTGGGAGCTGTTCGCTGAAGCCCATCCGGTCGGCGCGGAAGTGGAAGGTGAAGTTAAAAACATCACCGAATTCGGCCTGTTCATCGGTGTCGACGAAGACATTGACGGCATGGTCCACCTCTCCGACCTGGATTGGGACCGCTCGGGCGAAGACGCCATCCAGGATTATAAGAAGGGCGATGTGGTTCGCGCCAAGGTCCTGGACGTGGATATCGACAAGGAGCGCGTCTCCCTGGGCGTCAAGCAGCTGGGCGGCGACCCGATGGACGAGGGCGGCCTGAAGCGCGGCGAGACGGTGACCTGCACCGTCACCGAAGTGACCTCCGGCGGCATCGAAGTCTCGATCGGGCCGGATGACCTGGTCAAAGCCTTCATCCGCAAATCCGACCTGTCCCGCGACCGCGCGGAACAGCGTCCTGAGCGCTTCGCCGTCGGCGACAAGGTCGACGCCCGCGTCACCAATATCGACAAGGCCTCGCGCCGCGTGTCGGTGTCGATTAAGGCGCTGGAAGTGGCCGAAGAGAAAGAAGCCGTCGAGCAGTACGGGTCGTCGGACTCCGGCGCTTCGCTCGGCGACATTCTGGGCGCGGCCCTCAAAGAACAGGACGGCGACAAGGAATAAGGCGATCAGCCTTCACTTTTCGTCCATCCGGACCAAGATCATCCCCCGGGGCGCCCGCCCCGGGGGATTTTCTTTACCCCTAAAGCGTTTCTGTGATTGACGGCGCTTCGCCGCAGTCCTTAATCTTTTCGTCCTCACAGCGGGGTGCGGCCATGATCAAATCTGAACTCATCGAAAAGCTGGCTGAAGACCATCCCCACCTGTTCCAGAAGGATTTGGAGCGAGTGGTCAATTGCGTGCTGGAAGAGATCACGCAGGCGCTGGAACGCGGCGACCGCGTGGAGCTGCGCGGCTTCGGCGCCTTTTCCGTGCGCAACCGCCCGCCGCGGCAAGGCCGCAATCCGCGGACCGGCGAACCGGTGGCGGTGAAGGAAAAGCATGTGCCCTTCTTCAAGACCGGCAAGGAATTGCGCGAGCGGGTCGACGGCAAGAGCTGACGCCGCGCCGAGCGCCCGGCCTCCGCCCGCGGCCTCTGCGCGGCAACAGGATGTCTCATGACCAAATATGGTTTGGCGGCGGCCCTGATCGCCATCATCGGGCTGCTGGTCTTCGGCTTTGCGCGCGAATTCGTGCCCATGGGCGACGCGCTGGTGATGGAGGGTGAGCTCGATCTCGAACCCGTCGAGCCGCTGGTCGCCGATTTGGAGCAGCAGGACGGCGTCAGCGCCGTGGATCTGCGTCTCATCGAGGATGAAGCCGACGGCTCCAGACGCCTGTTCGGCCGCTACACCTATCAGGGCGTTACGATCTGGGTCCGCGCCGAATTCCGTGAATTCGACCAGCGCCTGGAGGCCGAGAGCTTCCGGCGCCGATTCCTGGGCGCCGCGGATCCCGAAAGCAGCCGGCGAGGACTGGAGATCCTGCTGGACGCGGTCGCCCGGCGCGCCACCTGCATCGAGGCGCTCGCAATCCCCCCTTCGCCGATGATGAGCGTGGGCCGCCCCTGCATTGAGCTGTCAGGGGCGTCGGCTTAGCGCCCGTGGACCGATAATGACCGTCTCCGTCAAAATCTGCGGCCTTAATGACGCCGCCGCCGTCGACGCCGCGGTCTCGGCGGGCGCGGATTATCTGGGCTTTGTGATCTTTCCCAAAAGCCCGCGCCATGTCAGTCCGGCTGATGCAGGCGCGCTGGCCCGGCGCAAGGGCGCAGCGAAATCGGTGGCGGTGCTGGTGGACCCGACCGAACCGCAGCTGGGCGCGGTGTTGCGCGACATGCAGCCGGACATCATCCAGCTTCATGGCGGAGAGAGCCCGGCGCGCTGCCTGGACGCCCGGCACTATGCCGGCGACGCGGTCTGGAAGGCGATGGGCGTGTCGACTGCAGCGGATCTCGCGCGGGCCGCGCCTTACGCCGGTCATGCGGACGGTTTCGTCTTCGACGCCAAACCGCCGAAACAGGCCGACCGGCCCGGCGGGCTGGGGCGGGCCTGGGACTACCGCCTTCTTAAGGGCTTCGACGCGGGCGCGCCCTGGCTCCTGGCTGGCGGATTGACGCCGGACACGGTCGCAAAGGCGATCCGGGAAAGCGGCGCGACCGCCGTCGACGTGGTCTCCGGCGTCGAATCCGCGCCCGGCGTGAAGGATATCGGCAAGATCAAAGCCTTTATTGCAGCGGCGAAAGCCGCCTGAGCCTTGAACCTTGAGGCGTTCGGGGCATGGTTAGGTGCGCCGCCCGCCCATCCCGGCTCATCGCGGCCAGCAGGACGTCTACGCATGACCCAGCCCAACGCCTTTTCCCAGTTTCCCGACGCCGCCGGACGCTTCGGCGACTTTGGCGGGCGCTATGTCGCCGAAACCTTGATGCCGAATATTTTGGCGCTGGAGGAGGCCTATGAGCGCTATAAGACCGACGCGGACTTCATCGCGGAGTTCGATCTGTTCAGCCGCGATTTCGTCGGCCGGCCCAGCCCGCTTTATTTCGCCGAGCGCCTGACCGAAGCCTTCGGCGGCGCGCAAATCTGGTTCAAGCGCGACGAGCTCAATCATACCGGCGCGCACAAGATCAATAATTGTTTAGGCCAGGTCCTGCTCGCCAAGCGCATGGGCAAAACCCGCATCATCGCGGAAACCGGCGCCGGCCAGCATGGCGTGGCGACGGCGACGGTGGCCGCCCGCTTCGGCCTGCCGTGCGAAGTCTTCATGGGCGCGACCGATGTGGAACGTCAAAAGCCCAACGTCTTCCGCATGAAGCTCCTGGGCGCCGAGGTCCACGCCGTGACCAGCGGCCGCGGCACGCTGAAAGACGCCATGAATGAGGCGTTGCGCGACTGGGTGACCTATCCCGACGAGACCTTCTACGTCATCGGCACGGTCGCCGGCCCGCACCCCTATCCGATGATGGTGCGCGATTTTCAAAGCGTGATCGGCCGCGAAGCGCGCGCGCAGTTGCTGGAACGGATCGGCAAACTGCCGGACGCAGCGGTCGCCTGCATCGGCGGCGGATCGAACGCCATGGGCCTGTTTCATCCCTTCCTGGAAGACGAGGACGTCCGCCTGATCGGCGTGGAAGCGGCCGGCAAGGGGCTGGACACGCCCGATCACGCCGCGAGCCTCAATGGCGGCAAGCCGGGCATTTTGCACGGCAACAAGACCTATCTCCTGCAGGACGAGGACGGCCAGATCACCGAAGGTCACTCCATCTCGGCGGGCCTGGATTATCCCGGTATCGGTCCCGAGCACGCCTTCCTTCATGACATGGGCCGGGCGGAATACCGCTCAGCGACCGACGAGGAAGCGCTGGAGATGTTCCAGCTCTGCTCGAAGCTGGAAGGCATCATCCCGGCGCTCGAGCCCGCTCACGCGCTCGCCCGCGTGCGCGACCTCGCCCAGGAGCTCGGTCCGGACAAAACCATCCTGATGAATATGTGCGGGCGCGGCGACAAGGATGTGTTCTCCGTCGCCGGCGCGCTGGGGGTGGAGCTTTAGATGACCCGCCTCACGCCCACTTTCGAACGCCTGAAGGCGTCGAACGCCGCCGGCTTCATCGCCTATGTCATGGCGGGCGACCCGGACGCCGAAACCACGCTTAAGACCATGCGCGGCCTGGCGGATGCGGGCGCGGACGTGATCGAGCTCGGCGTGCCTTTCACCGATCCCATGGCGGACGGGCCGACGATTCAGCGCGCGGCGATCCGGGCGCTGGACGGCGGCATGACCTTGAAAGGCGTGCTGGCGCTGGTGCGCCAGTTTCGCACGTCCCATGCCGACACGCCCGTCGTCCTGATGGGCTACGCCAATCCGTTTCACGCCTTCGGCTACGCCCAGGCGGCGGCGGCGATGGCGGAGGCGGGCGCGGACGGACTGATCTGCGTGGACATTCCGCCGGAGGAGGACGCGGGCCTGCGCGGGGCTTTGGACGCCCATGGGCTGAGCTTTGTACGCCTGGCGGCGCCGACCACCTCGGACCAGCGCCTGCCTCAAGTGGTGACGCACGCCTCCGGTTTCGTCTATTACGTCTCCACGACCGGCGTGACCGGCGCCGGGGCGGGTGAAACCGCCGACATCGCCGAAGCGGTCGCGCGGGTGAAGACGGCGTCCGGATTGCCGGTGGCGGTGGGTTTTGGCGTGAAGACTGCAGCGCGCGCCGCCGAGATCGCCAAAGTCGCAGACGCGGTCGTCGTCGGATCGGCGATCGTCGATGCGCTGGACAAGGAAGGGGCGGACGCCGCGATCACGCTGGCGGGCGCTCTGGCCGACGCCGCCCATGCGGCGCGCGGCTGAACACAAAGAGATGAGGCTTTAAATGAGCTGGCTTCAACGCATCACTCCGCCAGGCGTGCAGCGCATGTTTGAGAAGCGGGACACGCCGGAGAACCTCTGGGTCAAATGCCCGATCTCCGGCGAGATGGTCTTTAACAAGGACCTGGAAGCCGGCCAGCACGTCACGCCCGCGGGCCATCACATGCGCATCGGACCGGACCTGCGCTTCAAATATCTCTTCGACGCCGCTTTCACCGAAGTCGAGCTGCCCGAAGTGGCCAAGGACCCGCTGAAATTCAAGGACGACAAGCCTTACACGACACGCCTGGCCGCCGCCCGCAAGAAGACCGGCCGATCCGACGCCATGGCGATCGCCACGGGCTCGATCAAAGGCATTGAAACCACCGTCATCGTTCAGGACTTCGCCTTCATGGGCGGCTCGCTGGGCATGGGCGCGGGCGAATCCTTCATCAAGGCGTGTGATATCGCCCTGGAAAAGCGTACGCCCCTGGTCGCCTTCACGGCCGCGGGCGGCGCGCGCATGCAGGAAGGCGCCTTGTCGCTGATGCAGATGCCGCGCACCACGCTGGGGGTGGAGCTCTTAAAGGACGCGGGCCTGCCCTATATCGTCGTCTTATGCGACCCGACCACGGGCGGGGTGACCGCCAGCTACGCCATGCTGGGCGATGTCCATCTGGCCGAGCCCGGCGCGCTGATCGGTTTCGCCGGCCCGCGCGTGATCGAACAGACCATTCGCGAAAAACTGCCCGAAGGCTTCCAGCGCTCCGAATATCTTCTGGACAAGGGCATGGTCGACAAAGTCGTCGATCGCCGCGACTTGCCGGAAACGTTGGGCAATCTGATGCGCGTGATGATGAAGCGCCCGGCGCCCGGCGCCAATGCGCCCGCGCCGGTGGAGCCGGTTGAGGGCTGAGCTGTCCCGCTCGCCCCGCTTGACGAGATGACCGCCCAAATCCCTGGCCCTGAGACCATCGACGCCGCCCTGGAGCGCCTCGCCAAGCTGCACCCGAAATCCATCGATCTGTCGCTCGACCGGATCGAGACCCTGCTGGACAAGCTCGGCCGGCCGCAGGACCGGCTGCCGCCCGCCATCCATCTGGCCGGCACCAACGGCAAAGGCTCCACCGCGGCCTTCCTGCGCGCCATCGCCGAGGCGGCCGGCGACACGGTGCATGTCTATTCTTCGCCGCACCTCGTCCGCTTCAACGAGCGGATCCGGCTGGCGGGCGAGATTGTCGACGACGCGCGCCTGAAAGCCGCCTTCGACCGGGTCGAGGCCGCCAATGGCGACGCCCCGCTGTCTTTCTTTGAAGCGACGACGGCCGCCGCCTTCCTGCTGTTCGCAGAGACGCCGGCGGACCGGTTGATCCTGGAGACCGGGCTGGGCGGCCGGCTGGACGCGACCAATGTGATCGCTGCGCCGCAATGCACCGTCATCACGCCGGTCAGCCTCGATCACCAAGCCTTCCTCGGCGACACGGTGGAGGCCATCGCGGGGGAAAAAGCCGGCATCCTCAAGCCAGGCGCGCCGCTGGTGCTGGGCCCGCAACGCGACGCGGCCCGGCGCGTCATTCAGACCGCAGCCGAGCGGTTGGGCGCGCCGGTCACGGCCTGGGGCGAGCAGTTTCGCGCCTATCCGGAGCGCGACCGGCTGGTCTATGAGGAAGATGCGCTGCTGTGGGATTTGCCCGCGCCCGCGCTTATCGGTCCGCACCAGATCGTCAACGCCGGCATGGCGATCGCGGCCGCGCGCCTGTGCGGCTATGACGAAACGGCTGTCGCCCAGGGGCTTGCGTCGGCGCGCTGGCCTGCCCGGCTCCAGCGTCTGACCACCGGGCCGCTCTCCGAGATCGCCAGCGCGCGCGGCGCGGATGTCTGGCTCGACGGAGGACACAACGCCGCCGCCGGTGAAGCGCTGGCGGCCAGCCTGGGGCAAATGCCCGGCGCCGGCGAACGGCCCCTGGTGTTGATCGCAGCCTTTTCCGTGAACAAGGATGCAGCCGCCTATCTGCGCTTCTTCACCGGGCTCGCGGCGCGGGTGATCGCGATTGAATTCGGCGGCGGGCGAGAAGGCGCTCAGACCGCGCACGCCGTGGCCGTCGCCGCCCGCAGCGTCGACCTTCCGGCGCAGACCGCAGCGGGCCTGACCGAAGCCGTTCATGATGCGCTGGAGGACTATGAACGCCCGCGCCTCGTGATTTGCGGCTCGCTCTATCTGGCCGGCGAGGTGCTGGCGATGGAGGGAGATGACGCGGTGCAGGCAACGCCCGGCTAAACCCGCGCGACCAGCCCCTCGACCCCACGCTCGATCAAGTCCAGCGCGGCTTCGAATTCGGCCGCGTCGCCATAATAAGGGTCAGGCACGTCCCGGCCGGCGAGACCGACGGACCAGTCCATGAGCTTGGTGATCGAGCGCTCCGGAAGGCGCAAGGCCGCCCGCCGCGCTGAAAGCCAGCGCAAATGGCCGGAATCCAGCGCGACCAGATGGTCGAAGCGGCGAAAATCCTCGTCCTCCACCGCGCGGGCCGATTGATCGGACAGGTCATAGCCGCGCGCTTCGCCGGCCGTGACGGCGCGCCGGTCCGGCCGTTCGCCGGCATGCCAGTCGCCGGTGCCGGCGCTGTCGACCAGGACTTGCTTGCCGAGCGCGGCGGCCTTCGCGCGCGCCACCGCCTCCGCCAGCGGAGAACGGCAGATATTCCCGGTGCAGACAAACAAGACGCTCACCTGGCGGATCGTCATGGCGCAGGCCTCCTAGCCTGCACGCTGGCATGACCGCATCTCATCGCAAAGCCCGGTTCCGCTCTTGCGGTTGATCGCGGGTAAAGGCGTCAGCGCCGGATCAGGGCCGGCTGCGGCTGGAACTGGTCGGCGATCTTCAAGTCGCGCGCCCAGCGCAGCTTTTCAAAGATCAGGATCGCCGTGCCGTTATAGTCCACCAGCCGGTTGATCAGCCCGCGCCGCGGCAGGTGCAGCGCGCTCGACGGCTCGTCATGGTGATGATCGTGAAAGGCTTCGCCGCCGGTCAGCATGGCGAGCACATAGTCGAACCAGACCGGCGTCTTAAGATGTCCGAAGACATTCACGCCCAGGATCGTCGCGTGGAACTGAACGCCGCGCGCGATGATCGCGGAGGCGTGCAGCATCAAGGTCAGGATCAGGGATCCGCCCGCCATCCAGACCGCGAGATATACCAGCGCCGGCAGGAAGAGGTGCACGGCGACCGTGATCAGATTGTAGTGCCGGTCGAAGACCCGCACGGTCTTGCTGTCGCGCAGCCACATCGCCAATGGGCGCTGAAGATCGTTGGGATCGCGAAAGAGCAGCCAGCCGACCCAGGCCCATAGCTTGCCTTCGGCCGGGTTATGGGGATCGCCCGGCTTGTCGGACAGGCGGTGATGCTGGCTGTGATAATTCACCCAGTCCTTGATATTGCCCTGCATGGCGATGGTGCAGTTGATCGCCGTGATGACCTTGGCCGGCCCCCAAAGCTCGCCGGCCTTGTGCTGCCAGATCCGATGCAGGACGCCGATCCCGGTATTGCAGATCACCAATGTGACGGCGCCGGTGAACAGCGCGGCCAGCGCGTACCACCAATGCAGGGTGAGGCTTTGCAGGGCGAGGCCCAGGATGATCGCCAGGGTCAGGCCGATCAGCCCCAAAGCCGGATAGATGATGGCGGAAAATGCGCTCGGCCAATCAAAGGTCGACCAGCTTTTCGTAATCGCGAGCGACCGCGGCAGCGGCTGTCTTTTCATGGATGTGATTCTCACGTCGCTATGTCATGGCGCAAGATAGACTTGGCGCTTGCCCCTCCCAAGATGGTGCGCACACTGCCATGCGCCGCGCCGGAACTCCAAACGCAAAAGGCCGCATGTTTCATCACATCCGCGCGATGCTCGACGCCATGGCTCAGCTGCGCTATTGCACCGGTCACAAGAGGCGCGCGAGGCTTCGCGAAGCCGTTGAACTTCTTGCCGCGCGCCGGGTCCCGGCGACGCGCTGACCAATGAAAGGGCGTGGCGATGGCCGACACCGAATTCCCGGCAGGCGAGCTGATGAAGGGCAAGCGCGGACTTGTCATGGGCGTGGCGAACAAAAACTCCATCGCCTGGGGGATCGCCCGTCAGCTGCACGCCCAGGGCGCCGAACTGGCCTTTTCCTATCAGGATGAAGCGCTGGAGAAACGCGTCCGGCCGCTGGTGGAATCCCTGGGTGACGCGCCCTTCCTGGTGACCGCCGACGTGACCGATGACGAGAGCATGGACGCCTGCTTCGCCGCCCTGAAGGCGAAATGGGGCGGCATTGATTTCCTGGTCCACGCCATCGCCTTCGCCGGCAAGGACGAGCTGGTGGGCAGCTTCACGCACAACACCACGCGCCTGGGCTTTCAGCGCGCCATGGACATCTCCGCCTATTCCTTCGTCGACGCCGCGCGCCGGGCCAGCGAATTGATGCCGTCCAAGGAAGACGGCGGCGGAGCCATGGTGTCTTTGACCTATCTGGGCTCTGAACGCGTGGTCCCGAATTATAATGTCATGGGCGTCGCCAAGGCGGCGCTGGAAGCCTCCACGCGCTATATCGCCCGAGACCTGGGCCCGCAGGGCATCCGGGTCAACGCCATCTCGGCCGGTCCGATGCGCACGCTGGCCATGGCGGGCATTTCCGGCGGCCGCACCCTGATGAAGACCGGCAAGGACTGGTCCATGCTCAAAGAAGACACCACCATGGAAGGCGTGGCGGGTTCGGCCCTCTACCTGCTTTCCGATCTGGGCAAGTCCTGCACCGGTGAAGTCCTGCACGTGGACGCCGGATTCCACGCGGTGGCGGTGCCGGACATCGAGGAGTAAGGCCCGACGGGCTGTCATGGCCCGGCTTATCCGGGCCACCCATTCCAGATATCGGCCGTTTCGCCCGATCCTGGCGGCGTGCCCCCCGGAGAGCCGGGGGCGGACAGCCGTCAGGCCCTAAGCCTCCGCCGAGCGTGCGGCGGGGGCCTTGCGCGCCGCCTCGAGCTTCAGCCCGAATACCGGCCGGAGCGGCTTGATCCGGCGGATCAGCTCAAAGCCCAGGAACGACCCGGCGAGGGTCGCCAGCACGACCAGGACGAATTCCGCGCCGACGCCGAAACCCATACGGGTGAGCGCATACCCGGCGGCGACCGTGACTGTCTGATGCAGGATGTAGACCGGGAAGATCGCCTCGGTGAGATAGCGGCGCATGGGACCGTCGCCGGTCAAGAAGCGCCGCGCCAGGCCGAGCAGGGCGAGGATCACGGTCCACGCATAGAGCACGCGGCCCGCCCTTGCGATCCAAAGCGCCACGGGCTGGTCGGCGAAGGCGTCCCAATAGATCCAGACCGGCGTCAGGATCGCGCCGAGCCCGGCCGCGAGCGACAGCGCATAGGGCAGCGCCCGGTCGACGCCGGTCCAGAAACGCTCGCTGCGCGCGGCGAACACGCCGTAAAGCACGAAGGTGAAGCTGATGGCGTGGTTGGCCCAGTCGCTGGTGAGATTATGCGTCGTCTCCCAATGGGGCGTCAGAAATATGCGGTAGGCCATCAGCGGCAGGAAGGGCAGAAGGATCAGCCAAAGCGGGCCGAGCCGGCCCTCCCAGAGCCGCGCCAGCCACGCGCCCGGCCCGTTTGCGAACGCTTTGAGCGCGACCATCATGGGCGCCAGCAGCAGGGCGTAGACGAAGAGATAGACCACATACCAAAGATGATTCCAGGTCGGCACGGTGATGCCGGCGATCTCCCAGCTGGTGATGTAGTCCGGCCAGAAGGCCAGAATGCCCGGCTCGATCTCGCCCATCTCGCGCAGCTGGAAATAGGTCTGCGGCATGACCACGACGAGCATGCCGAACACGATGACCGGAAGCAGGCGCAGCGCACGCTCGCGGGCGAACCGCCAGCCGCCCAGCTTGTCATAGAGATAGCTGAACGCCACGCCGGAGATGAAGAAGAGCAGGGATAATCGCCACGGGTTGAGCAGCCTCATCAGAGGCTCGAGCCCCTCGCCCGCATGGACGCTTTTCACATGCCAGCCCCATGGCACGTAGAACATGCCGACATGGTAAAAAATGAGCAGGCCGAAGGCGATGATCCGCAGCCAGTCGAGATCGTGGCGGCGGGTGAAGACGGCGTTGGGATTGACCGGGGAGGACGACATTCAAGGCTCCAATCGATATTGCAGCCATTGCACCGCAGGACGCCGGGCGGCTCTACGCCGAAGGGCGCTCCGGCGGGTCCCCGGGACAAGGCGCTGCGGTGCGGGGGCGAGCGGCGGCGCCAAGGGACGGGCGGCGGCGCCTTTCCATTGCCTCTTCAAGACGGTCTGGCACTCTTGCGGCCATGAAATCCTCCGATCTCCAGCGTGAGCAGGCCGCCGAAGCCCGCGTCGGGCGCAGCGCCTTCATCGCCAACGCCGTCATCGTTCTGGGCATCTGGGTGGTCAGCGCCACCTCGATCCTGATCCGCCGGGACATCGAACATATCGACGGTCCCTGGTTGGAGCCCTGGCTGCTGGAAGGCACGAGCCCGCTGGTGACCATTCCGCTCTTCTTCCTGGTGCGCTGGTTTGAGCGCCAGGCGCAGATCGGCGCGTCGAACTGGACGCGCGCCATTCCCATTCACATGGCCGGAGCGGCCCTGTTCTGCAGCCTGGTGATCGCCTGGATGGCGATTTTCCGCGCCGCGGTCTGGCCGCCCCTGTTCGGCGAAAGCTACGTCCTGTTCGGCGACGCGCCCGTCCAGGTCTATTTCTACGAATTCCGCAAATTGCTGCCCGGCTATCTGGGCCCGCTGGTGCTGATCTATTTCATCCGCCAGCTGGAATTCACCAAGCTTGAACTGGAGGCGGCCCGGATGGAGGCCCGCACCAGCCGGCGCCTGACGTTGAAATGCGGCGGCCGGACATTATTCGTGGCCGCAGCCGACTTCCAGGCCGCCAAAGCCGCCGGCAATTATGTCGAGATACGCTTGGCGGCCGGGACCCGGCTGGCGCGCTTGACCCTGGCGGAATTGGAGCGGCAATTGCGCGATGCCGGCGTCGACGCGGTGCGGGTGCACCGATCCTGGCTGGTCAACAAACACAGCGTCGCGGAGATCACGCCCACGGGTGAAGGCGATGTGACCATTCGGCTGACCAATGGCGACACCCTGCCCGGCTCGCGCAGATTTCGCGACAATCTCGCGGCCTAAGCGAATTACATTGCGGCCAGGACGCGCAGAGCGCGTGTTTAAGTCCTGTTAATCGGTGCGGGTATTCATGCGGGCAGGGCCGCAGACAGGCGCGGCCGTTCACTCACCAGGGCGAGCCTATCATGAAATCTCATTGGATTGCGGGCGCGAGCCTGCTGGCCGTGGCGGCGGCGACGCCGGCGCTGGCGGACGAACACGGGCCGGAACGCATCGAGGACCTCGAGGCGCGCATCGCGCAGCTGGAGGCCGCCAACGCCCAGCTGATCGAAATCCTGCGGGCGCAGGGCTTGCTGCCCGCAACAGGCGGCGCCCCGGCGCCGGCGCCGCAATCCCCGCCGGTCCACACGACCTCCGCCGAACCGGCGCCGGCCGCCGCCGCGCATCCGCACCACGGCGGCCGCGATGACGAATGGCATCACAACCTGGTCGGCGTCAGCCCGTCCTACGGCTATCGGGTGCTCGACCACGCCGAAGGGGTGAATACGCGCGAATTGACGATCCTGCGCGCCATTCAGGACGGCGAGCTGGACCGCCGCGTCACGCTGAGCGGCGCGATTACAGTGCTTGCGGATTATCAGCAAAGCAACTCGGACACGAAATTCAGCTGGCTGATGCGGCATCCGACTTCAAGCAATCAGATCGGCGAGGAAGTCTCGGAAGCGGTCGTGCATTCCGCCCAGCTGGCCACGACCGCCCGGCTCGCCGACGACATCACCACCTATGTGGAGTTTCTCTATAATCCGCAGCAGAGCTTCGGCTCGGGCACGATCACCGATCTTAATCGCAACCAGGTCCAGGTCCGCAAAGCCTTCGTCTTATGGGGCGATCTGGATGAGCGCCCGATCTATGCGGCGCTGGGCAAGATGGACACGCCCTTCGGGCTTCAAAACACGGTCAGCCCCTTCACCAACTCCACCAGCTGGCACGCCTTCGCCGGCCTGGCCTATGGCGGCATGGTCGGGTTTTACGACAACGGTTTCCACCTGCGCGCCATGGCGATCCAGGGCGGGGCCCAGTTCCGCTCGCACAATGTGCCGGTGGAAGGCACGGCGGTGCCCTCGCGCCTGAACAATTTCGCCATCGACGCCAACTACACCCTGCCGCTGGGCCAGGACGGCCATGTGCTGGCCGGCGCCAGCTACACCCATGGCAGCCCCTATTGCCAGGATTATCCGGTCTTCCACTTCAATCCGTGCGACGACAACAACCCCGCCTGGGCGGTGTATGCGCAGGGCCGTTTGGGCGCCTTGGAGTTTCTGGGCGAATATGCCGAGACCACGGAGGACTGGCCGGGCACGGCCTCGCCCGCCCCGCAATTTGCGCAATTTGAGGCGGTCGCGCCCTTCGCCTGGACGCTGGGCGGCCGCTACTGGTTCGACCATCGGCGCGCCGACGACCTGGCGGTCTCCCTGGAATACAGCCGCTATGTCTCCGGCGATGACGGCGCGCCCTGGGAGCGCCAGGACCAGTGGGTGCTGGGCGGATCCTACTTCGTCACCGACAGCGTCAATTTCTTCGGCGAGGTGATCCATGCCCGCGGCTGGGTGCCGCTGAACTTCCTGTCCGGCGGCAATCAGCCCAACGGCGCGACCTGGTCGGAGTTCGACGCGGAAACCAACGCCATCGTGCTGGGCGCGCAGGCCGCGTTCTAGGACCAGCTGAGCCCGTCAAAAAAGAAGGCCCCGCCGGATCCCGCCGGCGGGGCCTTTTCATGGGATCGCGCCGCCCCTACTCGATCGCGGCGTCGCCTTCCTCGGCGGCGGCCGGCTCGTCCTCGCGATGCGGCACCACCTGCTCGTCCGGCTTCACATAAGTGTCGAGCCATTCGATCGACTCGGCGAGCACATGAAGCACGCTTTCGCGGGCCCGATAGCCATGGCTTTCATAGGGTAGCATGACCAGGCGCGCAGTGCCGGCATTGCCTTTGACCGCCGCGAACATGCGCTCGGACTGCATCGGGAAGGTGCCGGAATTATTGTCGATCTGGCCGTGGATCATCAGCATCGGCTCATCGATCTGATCGGCCGCCATGAAGGGCGAGAGCTCGAAATACACTTCCGGCGCCGCCCAGAAGGTGCGGCGCTCCGCCTGGAAACCGAACGGGGTGAGCGTGCGGTTATAGGCGCCCGAGCGCGCGATGCCGGCGCGGAACAGATCGCTTTGCGCCAACAGGTGCGCGGTCATGAAGGCGCCATAGGAGTGACCGGCGATGGCGGTGCGTTCGCCGTCGCCGACGCCGCGCTCGACGCTCAAGTGGATGGCGGCTTCCGCCGACAGCACCAGCTGCTCGATGAATGTGTCATTCACCGTTTCCGGATCATCGCCGACGATGGGCATGGTGGCGTTTTCAAGCAGCGCATAGCCCTGGGTCACCATGAAGCGCGGGCTGGTGCCGGCGACGCGGGCGAAGCGGTGCGGCGAGCCGCGCACCTGGCCGGCGGTGCGGGCGTCGTTGAACTCCCGCGGATAGGCCCAGACCAGAAGCGGCAAAGGCCCGTCCCGTTCCGCGTCATAGCCCGCAGGCAGGTAGAGCGTCGCAGACAGCGGCACGCCGTCCTCGCGCTCATAGGTGATCAGCTCGCGCGTGATTTCATTGAGCTGCGGGTGCGGGTTGGGGAAGTTGGTGATGGCTTCCACCTCATCGCCCGAACGGCGGCGCACATTCGGCGGCGTGACCGGATCTTCGTAACTGGTCAGGAAGACCGAGCCGTCGTCCGACAATATGTCGATGACCCGCTCATAATTCTCCCCGGAATTGCGCCACAGCTCTTCGCTTTCGAAGGTGTCGAAATTCACCCGGGACAGGAAGGGACGGTCGCCCTCCGGCGTTGCGCCGTTTCCGGTGAAATACATGTGGCCGTCAATGACCGCCGCGACGGTTTGGCCGTATTCATTCACCGTGGAGAGCGGGTTGCCCGGATCGGCGTACGCGTCTTGAAGATTGCGCTCTTCCGCCAGGCGCGGCGCGGCGCCCGGATCCGCGAAATCGACGACCCAGCGGCGCAGCACGCGGGTGTCGCGATCATATTCGACCGCGATGCCGAGCTCGCCTTCGCTGGTGAAGCCGACGCCGAAATAGCGGTCCTCGAAGCGCGCGACCTCCGCCGGCTCGCCGTCGAAGGGCGCGGCGAGCGCCCAGGCGCTGTCGCGCTCATCGGTCTCCACCCGGGGATCGCCGCCATCGAGCGCTTCGCGCCAGATCACCTGGGCGGGATGGGAGGCCTGCCAGTCGAACGCCCGGCGGCCGTCCACCACGCCGCCGATCGGCACATCGTCCGCGATCGGCTGGAACCCCAGCTCGGCCACCGGCTCGCCTTCGGCGGTCCAGACTTCGGTGCGATCGGCGAAGCGCGACCAGGGCACATCATAGGAGAAGGGGGCTTCCAGTTCGCCGATCAGAATATAATCGCCGCCGGGCGCCGGTTCGACATTCCAGTAAAGGCCCGGCTCGCCGATATCGCGGGCGCGGCGGCCGTCATGGCGCACGCGCACGACCTGCGTCTCCGCCAGCCAGGCGAACAAGGCGGCGTCATGCTCGTCCTCCAGCAAGTCCTGATAGGTGCGCACCGGCGCTTCCACGCCGGAGGCTTCCTGAATCACCGGCCCGGACGGCACGCGCGGACGCTGCGGCTGGTCGCCGCGCGCATCCGGCACGGTGTTGACCAGCAGATATTCGCTGTCCGGCATCCAGTCGACGGCGTCGAAGACCGCATTGACGCCCGACGCGATCACTTCACGGGCGCGGGCCCGGCGCATATCCGCCACCCAGAGCCCGATCGTGTCTTCATAAGTGACCAGAAAGGCCGCTTTGGAGCCGTCCGGCGACCAGGTGAATCCGGACAGTCCGACATCGTCCGGCGTCTCGATCCGGCGTTCCCGCCCGGTCTCCAGATCGATCACCGACAATCCGATGATCGAGCGCGGGCCGTGACGGCCATTGGTCTCCGCATCCAGGCGCATGCCGGCCAGACGCTCCATCGGACGCGCCAGCTCGGAGACCGGCGGCAGATTTTCACGATGTAAGAGAAGCAGATGGCGCCGGTCCGGCGACAGCGTCGTGGCCGGCGCATTGGGCGCATCGACGATATCCACGATATCCTGCGGCGGCAGACGATAGCCGTCCTGGGCGCTGGCGGCGCCGGCGATCAGCGCGCCGAGCGCAAAACCCACTGAAACTTTATGGAAAACCGACATATCACCTCCCCGGTTTGTCGTCGGCAGGGAGGATAAAGGGTCGGGCCGCAATTGGGTGTGAAAGTTCGGTAAGGGGTGGACCGGAACCGAGCTTGATCACAAAATTCTCATTGGAACCGTGCAGGCAGCTGCGCGATCACCGAACACAGCTTTGAAAAGCGGAGAGACGCATCGTGCTTGAATCAATATGTCAGCATGTGAATGCAGCTCATGCCGCGTCCGCACCCAAAGATCGGGTGGAATTTTCAGAGAATGTCCACAGTTTCGCAGTCTCCAAGACTACCGATCTCCATGAGACCATGTACGAGCCTGCTTTGTGTTTGATCCTTGGTGGCGCGAAGCAGACGATTATTGATGGCCGCACACTAGAACTGCGCCCGGGCGACTCTGTGCTTATAAGTCACCACGTACCCGTGCACGCTCGAATTACTCAAGCGCCTTATCTGGCGTTGATACTCAAAATCGATATGGCGATAATCCGCGGTCTCCACGCTCGAATAAAGCATCTGGGGCCGAAAGCGGAGCGAGCCTATGCAGTCTGCGCCACTGAAGCGGACCGGTCCCTCCTCCTCGTGATTGACAGGCTCCTTCGCGTGCTCGCCGATCCTGTCGATTCTGCTCTTCTCTTGGACAGCGTGCATCAAGAAATGCACCTCCGCCTACTCCAGGCCCCACATGCGGTCATGCTGCGTGAGCTCGCTGCGCGCGATAGCGCCGCATCAGCCATTTCACGTGCGATCGACTACATTCGACTGAACTATTCCAACCAAGTCTCCGTGGTAGACATCGCGTCGCGGGTCGGTATGAGCGAGTCCTCATTCCACCAGAAATTTCGCGCCGTGACTGGCACGACACCACTTCAATATCTGAAGTCTCTGCGCCTATTCGAAGCGCACAACATGCTGATTTTGGACAATACGACCGTGACGTCTGCAGCCTTTGCGGTTGGTTATGAGAGCCCAAACCATTTTAGCCGCGATTTCTCCAAGCGCTTTGGCTTTCCGCCAAAGGATGCTCGTAGACATGCGGGCTAGCGCAGACCAAGCGCCCCTCGGCTGAGGGGCGCTTGCGGCGGGTGCGGCGGCAGGATCACTCAAGCGATGCTTCGCGCGAGAGAGCCGTAGCTCACGTCAAAGACCTCTCCGGTCACCTTGCTGGTGCTTTCACTCGCGAAAAACTTGACTGCGTTGGCCACGTCTTCGGGTTCAACATGGCCGACAGGAATGGGATTTCCGGGTTCCAGCATCTCAGACACCATCTGGAATGTCGGGTTTTCGACATTCGGCATCATGCGCCCAAGCACGACCGGGTTGTTGGCGAGCGGCGTATCGGCAAGGCCCGGGGCGACGACGTTGCACAATATATTTGATCGCCCGTATGAAAGAGCAGCGGATTTCGCGATGCCGATCAGGGCCCATTTCGTAGACGTATACACGGGAAAAAGCTCATTCCCCATCCGTCCCAGCGCAGACGAGATATAGATAATGCGGCCCGCGTTTTGTGGCTGCATGATCGATACGGCGGCCTGGGTGGTTTTCACGGCGCCCGAGACATTGATCTCAAAAACCGTACTGATCTCCTCGGACGAGAACTCCTCCATCCGCCCAATCTGCGAGATGCCCGCGTTCACAACGACCACATCAAGACCGCCGAAACGAGCCGCAACGGCCTCCATTGCGGTGCGCTGGGCGCTCAAGTCCCGAACGTCGCCCTTAAAGGTCAGGCAGCGAACACCGAGGCTCTCGATTTCTGATCTCGCCCGTTCAAGGTCCTGCTCTGACGCGAGCGGATACTGAACATGCGCAAGACTGGGCGTTGCAACATCGAACAGGGCGATATCTGCACCCGCCTCGGCAAATGCCTTCGCGGTGGCCAACCCGATCCCACGGGCCCCTCCGGTGATGAAGACCGACTTCCCGGCGAACTCTTTGTCTGCGCCTTCACTATTCATCGGCTGCGCGGCCGCACCCGCCACGCCCAACGCCGCTGGCGCGGCTATGGCTGCCGCGACGGCTCCGCCGGCAATCACCGCACGGCGCCCGACGTTCGCAGGGCCGCTTCCAGGGGCCCTATTCTTCGCGTCACCGTTGTCGGTTCTGTTTCCACCGTTTCCCATAATCGCCTCCTTCTCGTTGCTGCGACGATTACAGGGGTACGAATTGGGCGCCTGACCTGCGTGCTTGATTCTGCGTGAGCCGTGACAGTTCCTCCATATCGAGTCGGCCCAATCAAAAAACCCCGCCGGATGTCTCCGACGGGGCTTTCTTTCGATCACGCAACGCCTAGGGCGCTGCAGGATGAACGTCAGATTTAGTCCGCCGCTTCTTCCTTCTTGATCTCTTCGCCGCTGTCCTGGTCGACGACTTTCATCGACAGCTTGACCTTGCCGCGATCGTCGAAGCCCAGGAGCTTGACCCAGACTTCCTGGCCTTCGGAGACCACGTCGGACGGATGGCCCACGCGCTCATTCTTCATCTGCGAGACGTGCACCAGGCCGTCCTTGGGACCGAAGAAGTTCACGAAGGCGCCGAAATCGACGACTTTGACGACCTTGCCCTTATAGACCTTGCCCTCTTCCGGCTCGGCCGTGAGGGAGTGGATCCAGTCATGGGCCTTCTTGATCGCCTCGGCGTCGACCGCGGACAGCTTGATCAGACCATCGTCGTTGACGTCGACCTTGGCGCCGGTTTCTTCGACGATCTGGCGGATCACCTTGCCGCCCGAGCCGATCACGTCGCGGATCTTGTCGGTCGGAATCTGCATGGTCTCGATTTTCGGCGCGTGCTCGGCGAGGCCGGAGCGCGAGCTGTCGAGCGCCTTGTTCATCTCGCCCAGGATGTGCATGCGTCCGCCTTTGGCCTGATCCAGGGCGGTCTGCATGATGTCCTGGGTGATGCCGGCGATCTTGATGTCCATCTGCAGGGAGGTCACGCCCTCCTCGGTGCCGGCGACTTTAAAGTCCATATCGCCGAGATGGTCCTCGTCGCCCAGGATGTCGGAGAGCACCGCGACGCCGTCGGGATCCTTGATCAGGCCCATGGCGATGCCGGAGACCGGACGGGTGATCGGAACGCCCGCATCCATCAGCGCCAGCGCGCCGCCGCACACGGTCGCCATGGAGGACGAGCCGTTGGACTCGGTGATCTCGGAGACCAGACGCACGGTGTAGGGAAACTCCTCCGCACCCGGCATCACGGCGTTGAGCGCGCGCCAGGCGAGCTTGCCGTGGCCGATTTCGCGGCGGCCCGGCGCCAGGCGGAAGCTGGTTTCGCCGACCGAATAGGGCGGGAAGTTATAGTGGAGCAGGAAGCGCTCTTTATAGGTGCCGGTCAGGGCGTCGATGAATTGCTCATCTTCGCCGGTGCCCAGCGTGACCACCGCCAGAGCCTGGGTTTCGCCGCGGGTGAACAGGGCCGAACCATGGGTGCGCGGCAGCACGGTGGCTTCCGACACGATCGGGCGCACCTCGTCCAGCGCTCGGCCGTCGATCCGCTTGCCGGTCTTGATGATGCCGCCGCGAACCACGCCGGCTTCCACGCCCTTGAGGACATCCTTGAGCGTGACGATGTCGGCGCCGTCGGGATTGTCTTCGGTCGCTGCGAGCGCTTCGACAGCCTTGTCCTTGGCGGCGGCGACGGCGGCCTGACGCTCGGTCTTGTTGGTGATGGTGTAAGCAGCGGCGATGTCTTCGCCGACCAGCTCGCGCGCCTTGGCCTCCAGCTCGGAATTGTCTTCCGGCGTGAAATCCCACGGCTCCTTGGCGGCTTTCTCCGCCAGGCGGATGATCATGTCGATCACCGGCTGGAAGGCCTCGTGGCCGGCCATGACCGCGCCGAGCATGACCTCTTCGGACAGCTCCTGGGCTTCGGACTCCACCATCATCACCGCATCGGACGTGCCGGCGACGACAAGGTCGAGCGCGCTGTCTTCGACGTCCGCGACGCTCGGATTGATGACGTATTCGCCATCCTTATAGCCGACGCGCGCCGCGCCGATCGGGCCCAGGAAGGGCAGACCGGACAGGCACAGGGCGGCCGAGGCGCCGACCATGCCGACAATGTCGGGATCGTTTTCCAGATCATGGCTCAACACGGTGATCATGACCTGGGTGTCGTTCTTAAAGCCCTTGGGGAAGAGCGGGCGGATCGGCCGGTCGATCAGACGCGAGGTCAGCGTCTCTTTCTCGGTCGGACGGCCTTCGCGCTTGAAATAGCCGCCCGGGATCTTGCCGGCGGCGAAGTATTTTTCCTGGTAGTTGACCGTCAGCGGGAAGAAATCGACCCCCGGCTTGACGTCCTTCATCGCGACCGCCGTCGCAAGAACGGTGGTTTCGCCATAGGTGGCGAGCACCGCGCCGTCGGCCTGGCGCGCCATGCGGCCGGTTTCAAGGGTCAGCGTGCGGCCGGCCCATTCAATCGTTTCGGTTTGGATATCGAACATGTCTTTCTTTTCGTCTTGTCTTCAGCGCCGCCGGATTGCGGACGCCAGATAAGCAAAACGCCGGCGCGCCCCGTGGCGGCCGGCGTCTCGTCGCGGACCCGCCCTAACGGCGAAGTCCTAAGCTTTTCACGATGGCCGTGTACCGGCCTTCGTCGACGCCCTTGAGATAATCGAGAAGGCGGCGGCGTTGCGACACCATCTTGAGAAGGCCGCGACGGGAGTGGTTGTCTTTCTTATGGCCTTTGAAGTGCTCGGTGAGATTCGCAATGCGCTCGGAGAGCACGGCGATCTGAACTTCGGCCGACCCGGTGTCGTTTTCGCCCCGGGCATATTCTTTGATCAGCTCAGCTTTGCGCTCGGCTGTAATCGACATCGTCTAAAGGGCTCCTAATCCCATTGAAACACGCGGAGCGGCGAGAATTTCCCGGCCCGCGCTTCGCCGATCGCCACCGCCCGGTCTTCGCCCATCGCCAACGCGGCCTTCGAATAATCCTTGTCCGCTATGGTGCGGGGACGTCGGAGGTCGCGAAGCTTTGAAGCTTGCCGGGGAGGCAGCACGATCGACCGTCCTTGCCTCAACTGAAAAGCCTCTCCATCGGTCACGGCCAGGGCCGGGATGTCGTCCAGCGCGGTCTCGACCGGGAGAAGGGCTTCCAGCGCGCGCGCCTTATGGACCAAATCTTCAAGCGCGTCTAGCGAAATGGCATCGTCAACGCCGAAGGGCCCCACCTGGGTCCGGCGCAGCGCCGCCACATGGCCTTCCGCACCCAGCGCGGCCGCCAGGTCGCGGGCCAGCGCGCGCACATAGGCGCCCTTGCCGCAGCGCATTTCAATCACGCTCAAGTCCGGCGAGGGCGTATCCAACAGGCTGAGCGCGTCGATGCGCACCGGCCGGGCTTGAAGCTCCACCGCTTCACCGGCCCGCGCCAGATCATAGGCGCGTTCGCCATCCACCTTGATGGCGGAGTATTTCGGCGGGATTTGCTCAATATCACCGACAAAGCCTTCCAGCGCGTCTTTGATGTCGGCGGGGTCCGGACGCACATCGCTCTTTGCGATCACGTCGCCTTCCGCATCCTGCGTCGTCGTCGAGGCGCCCCAGCGGATCGTGAAGCGGTAGGTTTTCCCGGCCTCCTGGGCGAAAGGCACCGTCTTGGTCGCTTCGCCGAACGCGATCGGCAAAACGCCCGACGCCAGCGGATCCAGCGTGCCGGCATGGCCGGCCTTTTTCGCGTTGAACAGGCGGCGGCAGCGCGACACCGCGTGGGTGGAGGTCATCTCCAGCGGCTTGTCCAGAACCAGCCAGCCATGGATCGGATCGCCCTTCTTACGCCGGCCCATGCCTTAAGCTCCGTCGTCCAGATCGCGCTTCACGCCCGGCCGGTCGAGCACCTCGTCGATATGGGTGGCTTCGTCAAAGCGGTCGTCGGCGAGGAATTTCAGCTTCGGCGTGAATTTCAGATCGATCTGACGGCCGAGCTCTTTTTGCAGATAGCCGGAGGCGCGGTTGAGCGCGTCAGCGACCGCTTCGGGATTGGACTGGCCCAATGCGGACACGAAGACGGTGGCGTGGCGCAGATCCGGGCTCATGCGCGCTTCGGACACGGTGATGGACGCGCTGGACAGCGCGGCTTCGCGCAAATGGCCTTCGCGAATGATGTCGGCGACCGCCCGGCGAACCAGCTCGCCGGCGCGCAATTGGCGTTGGGATTGGGCTTTCATGGGATGCCTTCTTGGTTTCGAGCGGCCGGGATTGGACCGGCGCGGTCGGGAGGCGGGGATGTACCTGTCCGACATTTCATTTGCAAGCGGCGAAGCGGTGTTCCCAGGCTGAGCGATGATCAATCGGGACGATCGCCATGTTTTTGAGCCTTTGCGCCGCCTCCGCCAGCCTCGCCGTCCAACCTGCGTCTGCGGACCTGACTGCTGAAGATCATGCCCGCGCCTATATGGCGGCTTATTCCGAACTCGACCTGGACGCGATGCGCGCCTGGCTCAATGAAGACACGGTGTTTGTCGATGAGACCTACGCCGAAGACGGCGATCCCGGCCCGCATATCCTGAACGGCGAAGACGCGGTAATCGCGCTGCTCGAAAACTTCGTCGCCGAGCTCAATCCGATCGGGCTCAATTTTGAATGGGACTTCGTCTTCGAGAGCAATGACCGGGTGGTGTTCTCGGGATGGGTCAATGCGCGCTATCCGACCGAAAATCCCGATGAGGTTTTCCAGTGGCGCGCCCGGCAGGTCACCATCTTGACGGTGCGGGACGGCCAGGTGGTCGAGCATCGCGATTTTGCGAATTGGGAAGCGCCCGACGAGCAAATCCTGCCGGCTCGATAGCCGGCCGGAGCGCCGATCGGACGCCGGCGGACGGACCGGGCGGCGACGGGCCTTCCTTCGCAAGTCGGCCCGGCGTGCGACATCAGCGCCGCGCCGCGGCGTCCGGCTTTGCGGTATGATGTCGAGGTTGCGCAAAGGAGCGCGCCCGATGATTTGCGCCATGATCGCATCCATCGCCTTGACCGCCGCAGCCCCGTCGGAGCCGCTGACCGACCCCGAAGCGATTGCACGCGCCTATCTGGACGCCTATGTCGCGATTGATCTTGAGACGGTGCGCAGCCTGCAATCAGAAGACTTCATGTTCGCAGACGAGACGCTTGTCGACGCGAACGGCGACGGCGCTTTCGTCTACGCGGACGCCGAAGCGTTTCTCGGCCTGATGGCCGAATATGCCGAGACGCATCAGCCGATCTCGGCGCGCCAGGACTGGGACCGCATCTTCGAATCCAATGGCCGAGTCGTGTTTAGCGGTCAGGCGACGATCTATTACCCGACCGATAATCCCGCCGAATGGCGGCGCTGGCGCGCGCGTGCGGTGGCGATCATCACCGTGATCGACGGGCGCGTGACCCGCCACCGGGACTTTGTCGACTATGACGGCCAGGTCTTCGATATCGTGCCGGCGGGGTCGGCGCATTAACCGGCGCCGCCGGCGATCCGGGCCCCGCCAGCTCCGCATTCCTCTCCTGGCGGGCCTTGAGGCGCGGCGGGCGCAATGGCGCCTTGGGCGGCGCCTCGGGCGGGATGAGCGCCTGGACCGCCAATAGCGCGCCCGGAACCCGAGACCCGGCGAATAACGACCTGCTGAATTCAGCCTCATAAACTTGAATTGAATTCAATTCAAGTTTATGAGGGAAGCGCTTTGCGAGCGGAATGGCGGCGCGGCGATGAGTGTCGAATGGCCTGAAGCGACGCGCGAAGCGCGCCGGCCTGGTCGCTAGAACCTCCGCAGCGCGGCGCCAGGCGCCGGGTGATTCAAGGCGGAAGGGCGGCGCACAGGATCAAAGGGCCGCGAGATGGAAGGATCGGCCGATGAGTGAAGTGAAAACCCGATCCGCGGCGATGAAACCGCGCAAATCCCAGCGCCGGGGCGGCAAGACCCGTCTGGCGCTGCTGGACGCCGCCACGGCCGAGCTGATGGCGGGTCAGGGCGAGGCGGAGATGGCGGCGATCGCCGAGCGCGCCGGCGTGTCGGTGGGGCTCGCCTATCATCATTTCGGCTCCAAGGCCGGCCTGATCGCCGCCGTGGTTGAAGATTTCTACGCCCGCTATACGGACACGGTGAACGCCCGCTTTGAGGGTCCGAGCTGGTCTGAGCGCGAGTTTAAGCGCACACAGGCGCTGGTGGATTTCTTCCTCGACGAACCGTTCGCCCGGACCCTGTTGGGCCCGCTGGGCCGCTCGCCCGACGTAGTCAACGCCGAAGCCGGGTGTATGGCCGCCATGATCGATCTGAGCGCGCGCAATATCGCATCCGGGCAGGCCTCCGGCGAACTCGATCCGGACATGGACCCGATGCTGGCCGGCGCTTTCGTGCTCGGCGGCGTGCGCCAATGCCTGGCGGTCGCCCTGGCCGCCGACGCGCAGCCCGACCGGCGCGCGCTGGCCGCCGACGCGCAGCCCGACCGGCGCGCGCTGGCCGGCATGGCCTGGCGGCATATCGCCCACGCCCTGGGCGCGAACATCTGACAGGAGGACGCCGAATGGCTGACGCTGAAGGCCTTGTGCTGGAGAATCAGGACGCGCTGAGCGGTGACATCGCCAGCACCTACAAGAAAAAAGCGATCGACGGCGTCGCGCCGCAGGCGGACGCCCTGGCTGTGTTTGACCGGGACGGATATGTCGTCCTGAAGGGCCTGCTCGATCCGGATCGGCTACGGCGCGTCGTCGCCGCGACCCGAGCCTGCCTGGGGCCGACCGGGCGCAACAGCTTTGAAGGTTTCAGGACCCAGCGCGCCTATGCCTTGCTGGCGAAATCCCGCGATCTCGACATCCTGGCGGCGCATCCGCAAATCCTGGGCTTCTTGAAAGCCCGGCTGCACTCGGAGCCGTTGCTGTCGGCCTTTCTGGCGATCAATATCCGGCCGGGCGAAGACCAGCAGATTCCCCATTATGACGACGGGTTCTACAACGCCCCGCGGCCCGGCCCGGTGCAGGGCCTGTCGGTGATCTGGGCGCTCGATCCCTTCAGCATCGAAAACGGCGCGACCCGGGTCTGGCCGGGCAGCCATCTTTGGCCTAACGGCCGCGAACCCGGCGACGCCGATGCGTCGATCCAGGCGGTGATGGAGGCGGGCGACGCCATCGTCTTCAATGGTGCGCTCTGGCATGCCGGCGGCGCGAACACGACGACGGATCAGTTTCGGCTGGCGGTGACCGCGCAATATTGCGCGCCCTGGCTGCGCACCCAGGAGAATATGAGCCTGTCCGTGCCGCCCAAAACCGTCGCGACGCTGGCCGATCCCCTGCCCTCGCTCCTGGGCTATCAGATCCACCCGCCCTTCATGGGCCATGTCAACGGCATGCATCCGCGCCGATTGCTGGAAGAGAAGGCGTAGGCCTTCAGCGCGCGAGGCCCGCCTCAGCCATCCTGGCGGCGTAATCCGCCATCATCGCTTCGGCGTTCTCGCCCAGCTCGTAAAGATAGTCCCAGGAGAAGATGCCGGAGCTATGCCCGTCGTCGAATTTGAGGCGTACGGCATAGCGTCCGACGGGTTCGGCGTCGTCGATCCCGACATCGGACTTGCCGGCCACAAGCTGCTTCTGGCTGGCATGGTGGCCCTGGACTTCAGCGGACGGGCTTTCGACACGCAAGAGCTCGAAGGGAATCGAAAACCGCTCTCCGTCCTCGAACGAGATATCGAGCTGTTTTGCGCCGCGCTTGAACGTCAGCTGGGTCGGCCAGATCCTGCTCACCGGCCTTAAGCGTCCAGTTCGCGGGCTTCTTCAGGCAGCATGATCGGCACGCCTTCGCGGATCGGATAGGCGAGGCCGGCCGCCTTGGAGATCAGCTCGCCGGCCTCCCGGTCATACTCCAGCGGTTCGCGGGTGACGGGGCAGACCAGAATCTCCAGCAGCTTCGGGTCAACGCCGCCGGGATCGGTTTTTGAAGTGTCGGAGTTCTCGCTCATGACTGTTTAGGTAAGCGCTGCGCGCCGCATCGTCCAGATGCTCGCGCGCCGATGCTGCGCTTCCTATATGCCAGACCGTCGCCAGCCATAGCGGATGCACGTCTTGCGCCCTGTTTTTCGACTGATTGTTCTCATCCTCGCCGGTCTGCTCGCCGCCTGCGGACCCGGGGGCGATCGCGCGATGAATGAACCGGTCTCAAGCCTGTCCGGCGCCGGCGAACCGGCCGCCCCGCCGGACCCGCGGCTTGAAGGGCGGTGGATCGCCGTTCTGACCACATCGGCGGCGCCCCGCCCGCTGGACCTTGAGATCGACCTGTCCGGCCTTGAGCCCTCTGTCGTCCTGACCGCGCCCGATCAGGGCGGCGCCGTCATTGCGTTTGAACAAGTGCGGATGGACGGGTCCTGGGTCGGCTTTGCAACACCGCTCGGCGCGCTTCGATTTGAAGGCGCGCTGGCGGGCGACGACCAGATCAGCGGCGAGATCCACCAGGGCGGGCTGGCCAGCGCCTTGACCTGGACTCGGGCCGAGGCGCCTCAACCCCGCCAGTAGCCCACCAGTCGCTTGGCTTCCGCGATCACAGGCTCGGCGGCCGCATTCGCGCGCTCGGCGCCCAGGCGGAGCACGCGGTCGATTTCGGCGCGGTCGGCGATCAGGCGGGCATACTCTCCGCTGATCGGCGCGATGAACTCGACCGCGGCGTCAGCCAGCTTCGGCTTGAAGGCTCCGAAGCCCTGGCCGGCGAATTCGTCCAGCACCGCCTCGACGCTGGTTCCGGTCAAGGCCGCGTAGATGCCGACCAGATTGCGCGCCTCGGGCCGGCTATTGAGCTCGGCTTCGGATTCCGGCAGCGGTTCGGGATCGGTCTTCGCCTTCTTGATCTTGCGGGCGATGGTGTCGGCGTCATCGTCCAGATTGATCCGCGAATTGTCGCTGGGGTCGGATTTGGACATTTTCGCCGCACCGTCCTTCAGGCTCATGATGCGCGCGCCGTGATCCTGAATCACCGGCTCGGGCAGCGGAAACACCGCGTCGCCGTTTCCGAAATCGCGGTTGAAGCGCGCGGCGATGTCCCGGGACAGCTCCAGATGCTGTTTCTGGTCTTCGCCCACGGGGACATGGGTCGCCTTGTAGACAAGGATGTCGGCCGCCTGCAGGACCGGATAGGTGAACAGGCCGACGCTGGCGCGTTCGGCGTCCTTGCCCGCCTTGTCTTTGAACTGGGTCATGCGCTCGAGCCAGCCCAGACGCGCCACGCACTGGAAAATCCAGGCCAGTTCGGCATGGGCGGGGACCGCCGATTGGGCGAAGATCGCGCTTTTGGACGGATCGACCCCCGCGGCCATATAGGCCGCCGCCGCCGAGCGCACGCGCCCTGGCAATCGGGCCGGGTCGCCGGCCACCGTGATCGCATGAAGATCGACCACGCAATAGAAGCATTCCGCGCCGGAGTTCTGCAGCGCGACCCACCATTTCAGAGCGCCGAGATAATTGCCGAGATGCAGGCCGCCCGTGGGCTGCATGCCGGACAGAATGCGCTCTGGACCGGTGTAATCGGTCGGGGTCTCGCTCATGATCGCGTTCCTAGCTGGAGGCTGTTGGGTCCGCGGTGATAGCCGGGCGGGCGCGCAGGCTCAAGCCGCTTCAGTCGGAAGCCTGGGAGGCGGGCGCGGGCGGCGGCGGGCGGCGCAGAGCGGCGACAAGCTCCGAGGGGCGCAGGGCGCCGAGCGCCAGGGCGGCGGCGCCGTAAACGCCCACGCCGGCCGAAACGACGACGACCAGCGCGGCGGGCGTGGCCAGGAGCCCGGGCAAGAGCGTCGATGCGACGTGCTCAAGCCCCGGCCGTGCATTCTGGTCCAGCGCCCAGATGCATGCCGCCATCACGGCGACTGCGCCGAGAATCCGCGGCAGCCGGTCCGCCAGGCGGCGGTCGATCTGATACTGGCCGCGGCGCATCAGCGTTCCCGCCAGCAAGATGGCGTTCAGCCAGCCGGCCAGCGAGGTCGCCAACGCCAGACCGGCGAATTTCATGGGTCCGAAGAACAACACGACCCCCACGACCAGATTCACCGCCACTGAAATCGCGGCGAATTTCATCGGCGTCACCGTGTCTTCGCGGGCGAAGAAACCCGGCGAAAAGACTTTGATCATGACGAAAGCCGGCAGGCCGGCGGCATAAAGCATCACCGCGATCGAGGTGTTGACGCGATCCTCCGGCCCGAAGGCGCCGCGTTCGAACAAACCCGCCACGATCAGCTCGGCGATGACGATCAGCGCAGCGGCGGCCGGCAAGGTCAGCGCGAAAGAAATCTCCAGCGCCCGGTTCACGCCGGCGTTGGCCTCCTCCGGCGCGCCGGCGCGCAGGCGTTTGGTGAGCGCGGGCAGGAGCGCCACGCCCATGGCGATGCCGATCACGCCCAGGGGCAGCTGGTAGAGCCGGTCGGCGTAATAAATCCAGGACCGCGCGCCTTCCTGCAAAGTCGCGATGGAGCTGGCGACCAGCTGATTGATATGGGTGACGCCGGCCGCCGCGGCGCCCGGCACGCCCAGCACCAGCAGCCGCTTCACCGCCGGGGTCAGGCGCGGCGCGGCGAAGCCCAGCTTCACACCCGCCCGGCGCGCCGCGAGAACGAGCCAGATCACCTGGAGGACGCCGGCGAAGGTCACGCCGATGCATAACAGCCAGGCGAGCGTGCCATAGGGGCCCTGCCCCCAGGTCAGCAGCGAGATCAGCACGATGTTGAGCAGGATCGGCGCGGCGGCGGCGGCGGCGAAGCGCTCATGGGAATTCAACGCCCCTGACAGCATCGCCGCGATCGACATGCATAATAGATAAGGCATGGTGATCTGCGTGAGCAGGACGGCGAAAGCGAACAGGTCCGGGTCTTCGATGAAGCCGGGGCCGAGGGCGAACATCAGCCAGGGCATGACCAGCTGAGCGATGACGACGATCAACAGCACGCTGGTTGTCAGGACGCTGAGCACCTCGCGCGCGAACCGGCCCGCCTCATCTGCGCCATGCTCCTCCAGCCGGCCCGCGTAAAGCGGCACGAAGGCGGCGTTGAACGCCCCTTCGGCGAAAATGCGGCGGAAGAGATTGGGAAATTGAAGGGCGACGAAGAAGGCGTCGGCGACCGGCCCGGCGCCCAGGCGCGCGGCCAGCAACATGTCGCGCACCAGACCCAGGACCCGGCTGACCATCGTGAAGCCGCCGACGACGGCTGAAGATCTCAGCAAGCGCATCGCGTCAGCGCCCCAAGCTCATGGGCGCGTGAGCGAGGCCCGAGGTTTCGCGCCCGCGCGATGCGGCGGCCTCTGCTTCGCCGAGCACGGCCATCAAAGCGGCTTCGACATCCGCCAAGCGGTCGGGATCGCTGGGTTTGGCCCCCAGCTCGGTGACGTAAAACGTGTCCACGGCCCGCTCCCCATAACCGTCGATCCGCGCGGCGATCAGCGAAAGCTCCTTGTCGGCGAGGGTTTGGGCGAGATCATGGAGCAATCCGGGCCGATCGCGGCCGGAGGCTTCGATCACCAGCGCCTGGTCGGCCGCTTCCGCGTCGAATTTCACGTCCGGATCGATGGCGAAGGCCGCTTCGCGGCGGCGAATGCGCGGAACGCCAAAGCCCGCCGGGCTCACTTGGCCGGCCGCCGCCGCCTCCACCGCCGCCTTGAGCCGGTCTCTCGCCAGCGGGTCGCACCAGCCAAAGGACCGGCCGCCGGGCTCCTGCACGAAAAAGACGTCGAACGCGCGGCCGTCGGCGGTGGTGGTCACTTGCGCGCCGACCACATTGGCGCCTTCCGAGGCGATCGCGCCGGCGATGTCGGCGAACAGCCCATGGCGGTCCGGCGCGAGCACCATGACTTCGGTCGCCGAGCGGCGGCGGTCGACGCGCACGCCGACGGCGACCGGTTTGCCGGCGCGCGCCGCGGACCGGGCGAGCGCGGCATGGCGCAGACGGTCGCTTTCGGAAAAGGCGAGCCAATACGCCGCGTCCAGACTGTCCGCCCACTGGTCGGACAGGTCCGCATCAATCCGGGCGGTGACCGCAAGAAAGCGGGTTCTGGCGGCGTCGGCGCGCTCGACCAGGCGGGCGCGGGCGCCCATCTCGTCCTTGGGGCCGGTCTCCTCCAGCGCGGACGCCGTGGCGACGTAAAGATCCCGCAATAGCTGGGCTTTCCATCCATTCCAAACGCCAGGGCCCACCGCCCGGATGTCCACGACTGTAAGGAAGGACAATAGGCGCAAGCGCTCCAGCGAGCCGACCATCTCCGCGAAATCCAGCACGGTGCGGGGATCGGCGATATCGCGGCGTTGAGCGGTGTCGCTCATCTCCAGATGATGCTCGATCAGCCAGGCGATCAGCTCGATCTCATCCTCGTCGAGTCCGAACCGCGCGCAGGCGGCCCGGGCGTTCTCAGCGCCCTCGATGCACTGGTCGCCCTTGCCCTTGCCGGTGTCGTGGAGCAATAGCGCCAAGTGCAGCGCCCGGCGATGCTGGATCTCCGGCGCGAAGCCGGTCACCAGCGGGTGCTCGCCGGCATGCTTGCCCCGTTCGATCTCGCGCATCAGCCCAAGCGCGTTGAGCGTGTGCTCGTCCACCGTGAAGCGGTGATACATGTTGAACTGGGTGCGCGCGACGATGTCGCCGAATTCTGGAATATAGGCGCCCAGCAGGCCGGCCTCGGTCATCGCTCTCAGGGTCATCCGCGGATCGTCGGCGTCCAGCAGGACCGCAAAGAAGCTGCGCGCCGCGCGCGGATCGGTGCGGAAGGCGTCGTCGACGAGGCGCAGATGCCGTCCCACCGCAGCCACCGCGCCGGGATGCAGATCGACATGGCGGGCCGCGGCGATCTCGAACAGGCGCAGCATGAGGACCGGATCGGCGTCGATCGCGGCCGGGTCGCAGAAATCGAGCCGGCCGGCATTCATCTTGAAACCGGTGTCCGACAAATCTTGCTCATCCACCTTGCCGGCGGCGGGCAGGAAGCGGCCTTCCGCGATCGGCGCGTCCTTGAGCTCGTCCGCTTCGAGCTTGGCGCAGATCAGGCGGGTGAGCGCGCCGACATCAATGGACCGTAAAAAATAGGCGCGCATGAAGGCTTCGACGCCCAGCTGTTGGTCATCGTCCTCGAAGCCCATCCGCCGTGCGATTTCCGGCTGGACGTCGAAGGTCAGCCGGTCATCCTTGGTCCCGGACAGGGCGTGCAGGTGAAAGCGCACGGTCCAGTAAAAATCTGCGGCCGCCAGATAGCGGTCGACATCCTCGACCTGGAAAAGCTCCGAGCCGACCCAGCGCTCCATGGCGTCGGCGCCGTAGAGGATCAGCGCCAGCCAGCGCAGAGTCTGAAGATCGCGAAGCCCGCCCTTGCCGTCCTTCAAATGCGGCTCGACCTGGTAGCGGCTGTCGCCCTGCTCTTCGACGCGCGCGTCCCGCTCGGCGAGCTTGGCGCTGGTGAAGGCGCGGGCGTGAACGCCGAGCGCGCTTTTCTCAAACCGCGCCAGCAGGCGGCGGACCAGCGTCTCGTCGCCCGACACCGGGCGCAGGTCCAGCAGAGCCGTCCGTTCGGCGATGTCCGCGCGCGCCAGCACCATGGCCTCATCCAGGCTCCGCACGGCGCCGCCGCCCACGGTGACACCCGAATCCCAAAGCGCATAAAGGATGCGCTCAATCAGAACCGCCGCGTAATCCGGCGCTGGATCCTCCACCAGGAAGACCAGATCGACATCGGAGTGCGGCGCCAGTTCGCCGGCCCCGAAGCCGCCCAGCGCGCAAAGCACCACGCCGGGCGCCTGGGCGCCCTCCGGGTGCAAATCGCCCGCGATGGAATCATACAGCGCGCGCATCGCGGCGGTCATCGCCGAGGACAGGGCCCGCGCCGCCTCCAATCCGCCGCCCGCCCCGCTGAGCCGGCTTTCAGCATGGCTGCGGGCGCGCGCGAGATAGCTTTTCAGCTTGGTCAGCGCCGCCTGGCGCGCAGCCGGCCTGTCCCAGCCTTCCCGCGTGGCGGCGGCCAGCTCGGCGCGCAGGCGCAGGCCGTCAAGCGAGGCGGGAAGAGCGTTGGGTCGCATCGGCTGTGAACTTAAGCCATTCGCCGCCCCCTGGGCAGGGGGCTATCGCGGCCTGCCGGCGGAAAGACGAAGCCCCGGGCCTTATGGCTCCGGGGCTTCAATTCGCGGTGTGACGGCGACGCTTACTCGTCCATCAATTCCTGCATCAGGAAGGTGAATTCCAAAGACAGACGCTTGGCGGTCTCCTCCAGATTGGCCGCCGCGGAGTGGCCGCCTTCCATATTCTCGTAGTAGAGCACCTCTTCGCCCAGCTCGTTGAGGAGATAGGCCATCTTCCGCGCATGCCCGGGATGGACCCGGTCATCCTTGGTCGAGGTCAGAAGGAAGAGCGGCGGATAGTCGGCCCCGGTCTCCACGTTATGGAGCGGCGAAATGGAGCGCAGGAAAGCGCGCTCGTCCGCATTGTCGTCCGGGAAGCCGTACTCGTCCTGCCAGCTCGCGCCCGCCAGCAGAAGGTGGAAGCGCATCATGTCCAGAAGCGGGACCTGACTGATCACCGCGCCGAACAGATCGGGGCGCTGGGTATACATCACGCCGGTCAGGAGACCGCCGTTCGAGCCGCCTTCAACGCCCAGCTGGCCCGGCGTGGTCACGCCGTCCGCGATCAGGGCTTCGGCCACCGCGATCAGATCGTCATAGATGCGCTGGCGGTCGGTGCGCAGGCCCGCCTGGTGCCAGGCCGGGCCGAACTCGCCGCCGCCCCGGATATTGGCGAGCACATAGGTTCCGCCCTGCTCCAGCCACATGCGGCCCAGCGTGCCGGAATAGTTGGGGTTCAAGGAGACCTGAAAACCGCCGTAGGCGTAAAGCAACGTCGGGCCGGCCTCGCTGGCGCCTTCGGCGCGCACGATGAAGTAAGGCACCTGGGTGCCGTCCGCGCTCGTGGCCTGGCGCTGCTCGACCACCATGCCTTCGGTGTTGAACCAGGAGGGCGAGGATTTCGCCGCTTGAAGGCTCAGCTCCGGCGTGACGCGGTATAGCGTCTCCGGCGTCAAAAAGCCTTCCACGTTCACATAGGCCAGATCACCCTGGTCGTCGGCGGTGACGATGGAGATGGAGGCGTTTTCCGGCGCCTCGATCGGCTGGCTGGTCCAGCCATCCTCGCCGAACTGGAAGGCGTGCAGCGTGCCCACGACATTGTCGTTGATCACCACCAGCAGATTGTCCGCCGTCGGCGCCACCGAGCCGACCGACTGGCGCTCATTCGGCGTGAAGACCTCGGAGATCGCCGGCAATTCACCCGTCGCGGCGAATTCGCTCATGGAATAGGACAGGACGGCGCCGGCCGGATAGGTCGTGCCGCCTTCGACAGGGGTCCAGTCCTGGTCCACCGCGAAAACGAGCTGGTCGCCGAACAAGCCGTAGGGCGAGACGCGGCGCGGCAGCGGAAAGGCGACCGGCTCGCCGGGCGCGCCTTCGGGCAGATGCCAATAGACCTGCTCGAAGAAGCTCTCGGACTGGACGGCGGCCATGTAGGCCGTGCCGTCAGCGGTTTCAAAGCGGACCGGCCAGACGCCGACATCATCCACGGCGCCGGTCAGGACCGGCGTCGCATCCTCGATCGGCGTGCCGCGTTCCCAGCGCTTGACGACGAAGGGATAGCCGGACGTGGTGGCTTCCGCTTCATCCAGCGCCGTGCCGATCAAAAGGGTGTTCTCATCAATCCAGGCGGTGGCGCCTTTGGTCTCTTCGATCCGGAAGCCGCCCTCGACGAAGCTGCGGGTCTCCATGTCCCACTCGCGGCGCACCGCAGCGTCGGAGCCGCCGTCGGACAGGGTGATGATGCAGTGGCGATAGTCCGGCGCCAGGCAGGACGCGCCGCGCCAGACCCAGTTGGCGTCTTCGGCCTCCGCCAGCGCATCGACGTCAAGGACCACGTCCCATTCCGGATTGTCGGCGGCGTAGCTGTCCACCGACGTCTTGCGCCAGAGGCCGTGAGTGTTTGTCGCATCGCGCCAGAAATTCCACAATTCGCCGCCGCGCACGCTCACATACGGGATGCGGTCCGCGCTCTGAAGCACTTCGAGAGCCGAATCATAAAGACCCTGATAGCGGGCGTCGGCCTGAAGCCGGGCCAGGGTCGGTTCATTCATGGCGGTCGCGAAGGCCAGAGCGTCTTCGCCCTCGACCTCTTCAAGCCATTCCAGGCTTTCGGTCTCGGCCTGGATCGCCGCGTTCAGCTCGGCCCCGGGGGCGGCTTCAGCCGCGCCAGGCGCTTCAGTGTCGGCGGCGGCGCCGGCGTCGGTCATCGCTTCGGTGTCTCCTTCGCTCTCGCCGGCGGGCGAGCAGGCGGCGATCGCCAGCGCGGCGATCGCGGCGGTGCAGGCAAGGCCATAACGGCGCATGGGCAGTCTCCCCGAATGGTGATTTGGCGCGCATAAAAGCCCGAGCGCTCCGGTGCGTCAAAGAAGATCACATTACGAGCGTGTAAGCTTTGCGCGCCGGCCTTCGCGCACTTACATAGCGCTTCATGAAAGCCTATCGCATGAACGGGGCGGGCAACGCCTTCATTCTGATCGACGCGCGCGATCGGAAACGCCCGCTCGACTTGCCTCCGGCATGGATTGAAGGGCTCGCCGCCGACCTCCCTTTCGACCAGCTTCTGGCGCTGGAGCCGGACGCGTCGTCGGACGCGCGGCTGCGGGTCTGGAATAGAGACGGCGGCGAGGTCGGCGCGTGCGGCAACGGCACACGGGCGGCGTCCTGGCTGATGTTTGAGGACCGTCCCGGCGAGGCGCTGACGCTGAACAGCCTAGGCGGGCCGATGGCGGCGCGGCGCCGGGCGGACGGCTCAACCGAGGTGGATCTGGGACCCGCGCGGCTGGATTGGCGCGAGATTCCGCTCGCCCGGGAGATGGATACGGTTCGACTGGATTTCGCCGTCGACCTGCCGGATGGCGGCCGCCTGGAGGGTCCCGGCGCGGTGTCGATGGGTAATCCGCACGCGGTGTTCTTCGTCGATGCGGTCGAAGCCCTGCCGCTCGAAGAAATCGGTCCGCGCGTGGAACATGATCCGCTGTTTCCCGAACGGGTGAACGCCGGTTTCGCGCAAATTCTGGATCGCTCGAGCCTTCGCCTGCGCGTCTTCGAGCGCGGCGCGGGCCTGACCCTGGCCTGCGGCACCGGCGCGGCGGCCGCCCTGGTCGCGGCGCATCGGCGGGGCCTTGCGGATCGGGAGGCCGTCGTCATCGCCGATGGCGGCCGGCTGCCCGTGCGCTGGGATCAGGCCGGCCATGTTCACCTGTCCGGCCCGGTGGAGCTGGAGGGCGAGGTCGCGCTTCCGGGCTTCTAGCAGTCTCGCCGGGCGTCCGCGGGCCCGGCCGGGGCACGAACGGCTTTGCGCCCACGCCAAATCCCGCTCGGCCTGGCGCCCGGCGGCGATGACGGATGGCGCGGGCGGCTCGTCCAACCGAATGCAATTGCAAAGGTTACAAAGCCGGGCGGACCGCCCGCCCCCACGCCTGCGCCCAATCAGCGCCTTCCCTTCGCCGAATTCCATGCCATTCTTGGGGACTTGGGGACGTCAACGGCAGGCTAGGAGCGGCATCGATGCGCATTTTCGCAGGTTTGGCGGGGGCGGCGATGGCCGCGCTCATGCTTTGCGCGTGCGGGCAGGAAGGGCCGGATGGTCCGCCGCCGCAAGGTCCGGCCCTGGAGGCGCGGCCCGCCGACGCGCCGCGCGCCGAAGCGGAGATCGGCGCGGCGTTCGAATATCTGCGATTCAGCGTCGACGCCGAGGCCGCGACCCCGGAGCTTTGCCTGACCTTTTCCGGCCCGCTGAATCCGGCGGTGGATTACAGCCCCTATGTCGCGATCGAGGAGGTCGTCTCCGTCTCGGTCAGCGGCGCGCGCCTGTGCCTGGGCGGTCTGAGCTATGGCCAGACGCGCACGGTCACCTTGCGCGAGGGCTTGCCCGCCGCGGACGGGCGGACGCTGGCGCGCGATGTCGAGGCCGTCATTGGGTTTGAGGACCGCCCGCCACGGGTGGGATTCTCAGGCAATGGCGTGATCCTGCCGCGCATTGATGCGGACGGGCTGGCGATCGAAACCGTCAATGTCGACGAGATCGAAATCACTGTCACACGGGTCAATGACCGGGCCTTGGTGTTCCGCCGGATTGGCGAAGGATTCAGCGCCGGTCGCGGCGAATGGTATTGGCGCGACCGGGACGAGCGCCCCGGCGAGCTGGGCGTCACCGTGTTTGAAGGCCGGGTCGGCGCCCAGGGCGAGGTGAACGCCCGCAATGTCACCGTGCTGCCCATCGCCGACATGCTCGGAACCCTGGCGCCGGGGGCGTATTATGTCGCGCTCGCCGATGCGGCCGCGCGGGACCGCAATGACCGGCAGGACCCGGCGCGGGCGGCGCGCTGGTTGATCGTCACCGACCTGGCCTTCACCGCCTATCGCGGCGAAACCGGGCTGGATGTCGTGGCGCGCTCGCTCGACACTGCGCGGCCGGCCGCCGATGTGGAGGTGCAGCTTGTCTCACGCGCCAACGAGGTGCTGGCGACCCGCCGGACCGCCCGTGACGGACGGGTGCGGTTTGAGGCGCCGCTTCTGGCCGGAACCGAAGGCGATGCGCCGCGCCTGCTCACCGGATACGGACCGCAGGGCGATTTCGCCGTGCTGGATCTGGCGCGCGCGCCTGTCGATCTGAGCGACGAGCCGATCACGGGCCGGCGCCCTCCCGGCGTGGCGGAAGCCTATGTCTATCTCGATCGCGGCATCTACCGGCCGGCGGAGACGGTGCAGGCGAGCGCGCTGATCCGCGGCCCGTCCGGCGACGCCGTCGACGATCGCGCGGGCGCGCTGGTGCTCTATCAGCCCAACGGGCTGGAGCAGGCGCGCGTCCGGTTTGACAGCGCCCAGGACGCCGGCGGCGTTGTGGCGGCCTTCGATTTGCCGCAGGCCGCCGCCCGCGGCGCCTGGCGGCTGACGGCCGAATTGGATGGGCTGGGCGCGGTCGGTTCGGCGCGCTTCCAGGTGGAGGATTTCGTGCCTCAACGGGTGGCGCTCGAACTCGATGCGGACACCGAAACGCCCATCGGCCTTGGCGAGACCCGCTTCATCAACGCCGATGTCCGTTTTCTTTACGGCGCGCCCGGCGCCGGGCTGCCGCTGGAGGGCGAGGCGCGCGTGCAGCGCGATCCCAATCCTTTCCCGGATTGGCGCGGCTATCGCTTCGGCCGCCATGACGAGCAATTTGCGGAATCCATCATCGATCTTCCGCCGGTCTCCGCCGACGGCGCGGGCCAGGCGCAGATACCGGTCTCGCTGGGCCGCAGCGGCGTGCAGTCCAGCCTTCCGCTGCGCGTGCGCGCCGTGGTGCGCGTGCAGGAGCCGGGCGGCCGGGCCGTGGCGGACGATGTGCGCATCCCCTATCGCCCGCGCCCGGTCTATGCCGGCCTGCGCGCGGCCTTTGAAAGCCGTATCCGGCGCAATCAGGAGGCCGTGTTCGAGGTCATCGGCGTCAACGCCGCCGGCGACGCGCGCGACGCCGTTTTCGACTGGCGCCTGGTGCGCCGCGACTTTGAGTATGACTGGTACCGCACCGATGGCGGCGATTGGCGCTGGCGGCGCTCCGAACGCATCGTTCCGATCACGGAAGGCGTTGCGCGCTCTGAAAACGGCCAACCTGGTCAGATCGCGACCCCACCGCTGGATTGGGGCGGCTACCGCCTGATCGTCTCTGTCAATGGAGACGATGTCGCCTCGCAGGGATTCTGGGTCGGCTGGGGCGGCCGGACGCAGTCCGGTGAGCCCGCGCCCGACCAGGTCGATGTCGCCGGCCCCGAACGGCCGCTGGCCGTCGGCGAGCGCGCGCTGGTGTTGATCCAGGCGCCTTATGCCGGCCTTGCGGATGTGGTGGTCGCCACTGACCGGGTGCTCAGCCTGCAACAGATCGAGCTGGAGGCGGGCGGGCAGGAGATCGAAATTCCGGTTACGGATGATTGGGGCCAGGGCGCCTATGTGATGGTGACCGTCCACACCCCGCGCGACCCTGTCGATCAACCCTTGCCGCGCCGCGCGGTGGGCGTGACCTATATCGCCGCCGATATCGGCGCGCGCGTCTTCGATGTGGCGCTGGAGGCGCCCGAGATCGTCGAGCCCAACCAGCTGATCGAAATCGGCGTCGTCGCGGAGGGCGGCCCCAATGAGCGGGTCTATCTGACCCTCGCCGCCGTGGATGAGGGCGTGCTCCTGCTCACCCGCCACGCCTCGCCTGATCCCGTGGACGCGCTATGGGGCAAGGAAGCGTTGGGGGTGGATTTGCTGGACGATTATGGCCGGGTCCTGGATCCCAATCAGGGCGCGGCGGCGGCGCTGCGCTCGGGCGGCGACCAGATCGGCGGCGCAGGTCTGTCGGTGGTCCCGACAAAAACCGTCGCCCTGTTCTCGGGTCTGGTGGAGCTGGGCCGTGACGGCCGGGGCTCCGTGCCGCTGGATTTGCCGGACTTTAACGGCGAATTGCGCCTTATGGCGGTGGCCTGGTCCGCGACCGGCCTGGGCGCCGGAGACCGCCCGCTAACGGTCCGGGACGCGGTTCCGGCCGAATTGATCCTGCCGCGCTTTCTGGCGCCGGGTGATCGCGCGCAGGCCACCGTCACGCTCGACAATATTGAGGGTCCGGAGGGCGAATACGCCGTCTCGGTGAGCGCCGCCGGACCCGTCTCGGTGGACGGCGGCGCGGTCTCCATGGGCCTGGCTCGGGGCGAACGCGAGGACGCGGCGAGCTTTCTGGCGGCGGCGGACGAGGGCATCGCAGATCTTACACTATCCGTAAACGGACCATCTGGATTCGCGGCGGAGAGCCGTTATCCGATCCAGGTGCGGTCCGCCTTCCTCCCGGAGGCCCGCCTGGAACGCCGCATTCTGCGCGCCGGACAGAGCTTCACCCCGGACCCGGGTCTGCTGGCCGGCTACACGCCCGGGACAGCAAGCCTTCAGGTCACCAGCTCGGCCAGCCCGATCGACACCATGGCGCTATATCGGTCGCTATACCGCTATCCCTATGCCTGCACCGAGCAACTGGTCAGCCGGGTGATGACGATTCTGTATACGGATAATCTGGCGGCGCTGGCGAACGCTGAGGCGCCGGACGGAGCGAGCGCCGAGATCCAGAACGCGATCGAAACCTTATTGTCGCGGCAGAGCGCGGACGGCGCCTTCGGCCTGTGGCGGATCGGCGACGGCGACGCCTCGCCCTGGATCGGCGGCTATGCGGCGGACTTCCTATACCGCGCGCATCAGGCCGGCCATGCCGTGCCTGATGCGGCGCTGACCCGGGCGCTGGCGGCTTTGCAACCGATCAGTCAGGGCGAGTTGTGGCGGGCGGCGGGCTATGACGACCGCACGCCGAACCCGCGCTGGAGCGAGGACACGATGGAGCGCATTCAGGACCGCAGCTCCTCCTATGCGCTCTATGTGCTGGCCCGCGCCGGCGAGGTCGAC
>LYSW01000004.1 GCA_001657295.1 Oceanicaulis sp. BBD 1991-10
CGGCGAACCGGTCGCCGGAGACGATGCGGTCGACGCGCGCTTTTTCACCTTTGAGGCGGCGGTGGCGCATTTGCAGTGGGATACGGCCCGCAAGGCCCTGTCGGACTCGCTCGACGTGCTGGCCCGCCGCAATCCCGCCGCGTTCGGTCGATAGGCCGCGTCCATGAGCCGGCGCATCTTCGTCATTCTGGTCCTTGCCGCAGGCATGGTGATCTCCGCTTCGGGGCCAAGCCGTGCGCAGCCGGCGCCCGATCCGTATCCGGTCGAGAGCCTGGCCCATGTCCTGGGCGAGCTGCACTATATCGCCTTCGCCTGCGAGGGCCGCGGATCACAGACCTGGCGTCAGGCCATGGTCGAATTATTGGAGCATGAGGCCCCCACGCGCGGCGGATATCGGCAACGCCTGATTGAAAATTTCAATACAGGGTTTCGCCGCCAGGAGCGCCGCCGCATCCGGTGCGGTGCAGAATCAGAGCTTGAGCGCGCACGTTTAGCGAGACAGGGCCGCACTTTAAGCGAGCAACTGCGCCGCACCTATATCGAATAGCGCAACAATACTGCTATTAATTTTTTCGATACCCGCGCCTACGACTTTGGTCTAATTGAATGCGTTTTCCTCAATGAATCCCTGAAATATTTGGGTGTATTGCATTAATTGAATACACTCATTGAATACGTGTTTTTTCTATCCCGATTTTACGCCCCTTTGGGCGCACCGAGCGTGTAATTCGCCATTAACCACAGCCGACGGAAGGCTTCAGGCAAGCGGCGCAAGTCGCGGTTTTTACATCTCAATTCGGGGGTAGAACTCATGCGTCTGACTATCAAGGTTCAACTGATAAGCGCCTTCGCGGCCCTGGCCGTCCTGGTGCTCGCCGTCGGCGGGGTCGGTATTCTCGGTGTTCAAGGTCTCAGCCGAGGCGTGAACGCTCTTGAATCCAGCGCCGTTGAAAGCTTGTCGATCAACGACATCAAGATTGAACTCGTCGAAGCGCGGCTCGCCGCCTTCAACTGGCGCGCCAGCGGCGCCGAAACCCAACGCGAGGCGTTTTTTCAATATGCCGACCGCCTCGCCGCCGACGCCGCACGCTTGAACCTGGACGAAGTGTCAGCGAGCGTGAGCGATTATCGCGGCTTCTTCGATCAAGCCGTATCTCATCAGGCTGATCGCAACATCGCGGTCGAACGGCTCCATGAGGCGGGTCCTGAAGTCCGCCGGCATCTGACTGAGATCATGGAGAGCGCGTACGCCGACGGCGATCCCGAGGCCGCGTTCTACGCCGCGCGGGCGCAGGAAAAACTCTTGCTGGGGCGCTTCTATGCCGAGCGCTTCCTGGTCGATAACCAGCAGAGCTCCGCCGATCGGTCGCTGGCTGAACTCAGTGCGTCCGAACAGGCCCTCGCCACCCTCCTTCCCCTGCTGCAAAATCCGCTGCGCCGCGAATTGACCCAGGCGGCGACCGCAGGCTTGGGAGAATACCGTTCGGCGTTCAACGACGCCGCGGCGGCCATCAACGCGCGAAATTCCGCCCTCGGCGGCATGGACCAGCTTGGGCCGATCATGAATGGGGCGACCGATGAGGCCCGTGAGGAAGTCATCGACCGCCAGGCGGGGATCACGGCGCAGACAATCGCCGACACGGGGGCCACGCGCCTTCAGGTGGTCGTCGCCGTCGTCGTGGCGCTGGCCGTCGCGGCCGGGCTCGGCGTTTTCTTCGGTCACCGCATCCCCAGCGCGATCGGCATGATCACCGACGCCATGCGCCGTCTGGCGGACGGCGACAAGGATGTCGAGATCAAAGGCGCCGAGCGTCAGGACGAGATCGGCGACATGGCCTCGGCGCTGAAGGTCTTCCAGGACAACGCCCGCGAGATGGAGCGCCTGGAGGCCGAACAGGCGGCCGAAAAGCAAAACGCGGAAGAACAGCGCCGGGCCGCCATGATGGAGATGGCCGGCCGGTTTGAAGCCGAAGTCGGCCAAATCGTCTCCGCACTGGGCGAAGCCGCAACCGATCTTCAGGCCCGTTCGCGCGAATTGAGCACCTCGGTCGCCGGCGCGGGCGAGCGTTCAAGCTCGGTCGCCACCGCCGCCGAGCAGGCCTCCGGCAGCGTGGAAGCCATGGCGTCCGCGTCTGAGGAATTGTCCGCCTCGATCCGCGAAGTGGCCCAGCAGGTCGCCTCCAGCGCCGCCGCGGCGCGGGCGTCCAGCGAACGCGCCGCCGTCGGCGCTGAAGGGCTCGACCGTCTCAACGCGGCGGTCGCCGGCGTCGATGAAATCGTCCAGGCGATCAATGGCGTCGCCGAGCAGACCAATCTGCTGGCTCTGAACGCCACCATCGAAGCCGCGCGCGCCGGCGAAGCCGGCAAGGGCTTCGCGGTCGTGGCCGAAGAGGTCAAGCAGCTGGCCGGTCAAACCCAGAAGCTGACAGAGCAGATCGCCGGCCGCCTGAGCGACATCACCAGCGCATCAGGCGAAGCGATCGAGGCGACCCGTTCGATCATCGACCAGATCGGCGAAATCGACTCCACAAGCGCGGCGCTGTCCGCCGCTGTGGAGGAGCAGAGCTCGGCCACGGCGGAGATCTCCTCGTCCGCGCAGCAGGCCGCGGAAGGCGCCCGCACGGTGACGTCCGACATCACCGGCGTGCAGCAAGCGGTCAACGACTCAGCCCAGGTCGCCGGCGTGGTGGACAACGCCGCCGCCGATCTGGAGAGCCGTTCTCGCTCCCTGTCTGAACAGGTCGAGGGCTTCCTGAAGACCGTGCGGGCTGCGTGATGCCGTCCCGCGCCCTCATCGCAACCGGCGCCGTCCTGACAGGGACGGCGCCGGCGGCGGCGGACGCGGCCTATGCCGAATACGCGTCCGGTGAAGACAGCCCGATCCGCGTGTCCGGCCTGATCTTCGCCGACGCCGTTGAAGGCGAGGGCGAGGGCTGGAGCGGCGATGAAAGCCTTCAGGATTTCCGCCTTGCTGAATTCAGCGTGCGCTATGAGAGCGACAGATTCGGCGCCGTCGCCGGTTATGATTTCGCCCGCGACGGAGAATGGCGCGATCTCGGGCTGACCGCCCGCTTCGAGGGCGGCTTCATCGGCTTCGGCCAATTCAAGGAGCCGGCCTCGCTGGAGAAATTCGGCCCTCAGGGCGGCACGCTGGGCCTGGAAGCCCCGCGCTTCACATCCGCTTTCGGCATGGGGCGCCGGCTTGGGCTGCACGCAGCCTGGCGCGCTGACGCCGTCCTGTTCCAGGCCGCCGTCACAAACGGCTCGCTGGACGCCGGAGACGCCACCGGACGCGGCGCGGGTCAGACCGCCCTTTCCCTGCGCGCCTCCACGGCGATTGAGGCGGAACACCGCGTGCTGCATCTGGGCGGATACGCCCGCTGGCTGGACTATGACGGCGCCGGCGTGAAGATCGGCGCGGGCGCGCACTCGGCGCTGGCCGCCAAAACCGTGTCCGCCAGCCTGACCGCCTCTTACGGGCGCGAGGCTGAGCGCTCGATACTGCTCGGCGGCGAAGCGGGCTTCAGCGCCGGACGCTGGTTTGCATCCGCCGAAGCGGCCCGCTTCCAGACGGACTTGCCCGCCGGTGATGAAGCCGTGCACGGCGGCGCGCTTCAAGTTTCGGTCGCGCTGACCGGCGAGAGCCGCATTTATGATCCCAAAAAAGGGGTGTTCAAGCCGGTCAAACCGGCCCGGGCGTTGGGCGATGGCGGCCTCGGCGCCGTTGAGCTGACCGGCCGGATCGATCATCTCGACCTCTCGCCGCTGGTCGATGGCGACAGCACGGCGTTCGGGCTGGGCGTCACCTGGACGCCCCGGGAGAATGTGCGCGTCATGGCGCGTTTCGAAGAGGAGCATGGACGCGGCGCCATGCCGGACAGCCGCTCCCTCGGCCTTCGCGTTCAATTCGGTTTCTAGCGGTCAGAACGACACTCATGCCCCTCTCCCGCCTTCTCTATTTCAGCCGCGCCCAGATCGATATGAGCGACATGCCGGCGGTCGGCGAGGTGGTGCGCCAAGCCGCGCGCAATAACGCGGCGCATTCGATCACGGGCGTGCTGGCGACCTCTGACGACGCCTTCATTCAGTTGCTGGAAGGCCCCCGCGCCGCCCTCTCCGATCTGCTGGGACGGCTCTATAGCGACCCGCGCCATGGCGGGATCCGGATCGTGGACTTTCAGATGATCGACCGGCGCGTCACCGGCGCCTGGTCAATGGCGGCGCCGACGCTGGAGAGCCGCTTCGCGTATGAATCCCTGTCCTATGACCGGCTGCGCAAGATCAGCTCGAACGACCTGCTGCGCCGGATGAGCCGATATGAGGCCAATCCGCGCTTGTGCATTGAAAGCCAGCTTAACCGCGAAGACTCTTCAATCCTGATCTGACCGCGTCACCAGGCCCGAAGCTACAACAGCGCGCTCGCCGCCCGAGACACCGCGCCGACCTCAAGATCTCCCATCAGGCTTTCTTGGGCGAATCGCAGCCGTCCCCGGTCCTGTTCCCGGGCGGGGCCGCCGGCGCGAACGCTGGCGGCGTGATCGCCCCAGGGCCCATAGATTCGCTCATCGGTGGGGCCAAACAGTCCAAGCGTCGGCGCGCCCGCAGCGGCCGCCAGATGCATCAATCCGCTGTCATTGCCGATGAAAAGCGCTGCGCGCTCCAGACACGCCGCCGCCTCGACCAGATCCAGCCTGCCGGCGAGATCAATGACCTCGCGGCCAGGCAGGGCGTGCGCCACAGCCCCGGTGATGGCCTCATCGCCCGGTCCGCCGAACAGGACGATCGCGGCCCCCGCCAGCGGCGCCCCGTCGCGCGTGAGGGCGGCGGCGGCCTCGGCGAAACGCGCCGCAGGCCATTCCTTGAACGGCGCCGCGGCCGCCGGCGACAGGGCGAGCACCGGGCGGTCCGGCGGCAGTACGCCGTCGGCTTTGTCGCGCGCGGCGGCGTCGATCCAGACCCGGGGCGCAGGCGGGGGCGTCAGACCCAGAACGTCCGCCGCCTCCGCGACCCGGTGGCGGTGCGCCTGGCCGGGACGCCGGCGATTGACCCGCCTTTGACCCGCCATGAGCCCCCAGCTGATCAGCGACGCGCGCATGTCGACGACCAAATCCCAGCGCCGGCTGACGGTCCGGCGCCAAAGGTCAAACCAGTGCCCGCCGCCTTTCTTTTTGGTCATCACGATGATTTCGCTGACCCGCGGCGCCGCGCGAAACAGCGGCGCGGCCAGCGGGCCGCAGGCGACCGTGAACTCGGCGTCGCGATAGGTGCGGATCAGATGGTCCAGGGGCCCGGAAAACAGGACCGCATCGCCGATGCGCGTGGCGGTGATGAACAGTATACGCGTCATTTCGGCGTCGGCTTAGCCTCATATCTGCGCCCTGACCAGCCGCCGCCCCTTGATCAACGCAGGCGGCTTGCCCCACATCTGGCGCCATGAGCGACACACACGACTTCCTCACCGCCCTGCCCGACCGCAGCGTGATCGCCATCACCGGCCCGGAGGCGAAGAGCTTTCTGCAGCGCGTGATCACGCGCGGCCCGGACGACCTGGCCGATGGCGGCGCCGAATTCAGCGCCTTGCTGACGCCGCAGGGCAAGGTCCTGGCGGACTTCATTTTATTCGACGACGGATCAGGCGGCCTCTTCCTTGACGCTCCGGCCTCCGAGACGGCTGCGCTGCTGAAGCGCTTAACGCTTTACCGCTTGCGGAGCGATGCGCAGATCGAAGCGCGTGACGATCTGGAGGTGGCGGCGGCGCGGGGCGCGGGCGAGGCCGAACTGAAGACCGTCGCCCTCGCCGCGGCGCCGGATCCGCGCAGCTCGGCGCTGGGCTTGCGCGCCGTCGTGCCGGCCGGTGGGCCGAGCGCGGAGGTCGGCGGCTATCACGCCGCCCGCATTCAGGCCGGCATCGCCGAATTCGGCGCCGATTACGGGCCGGCGCAGGTCTTCTCCACCGATGTGAACCACGATTTGATCGAGGGCATCGATTATAAGAAGGGCTGTTTCGTCGGCCAGGAAGTCGCCAGCCGCATGCACCGCAAGGGCGGCGTTCGAAAGCGCACGATATTGGTCGCCGTCGACCGGCCGGTTGAATCCGGCGCGCCGTTGACGCTCGCGGACGTGGAGATCGGCGCCGTGAGCTCCGCAATGCACGGATATGCGCTTGCGCTCGCGCGCGTCGACCGATTGTCGAAAGGCCTTGAAGCGGGCGGCGCGCTGAAATGCGGCGGCGCGCCGGCGCGGCTGATCACTGATATCGGCGCCCTCTAGCGCTTGCCGCCGGCGTCGAGCTGGCTGAATGTGCGGTGCTGCGAACGCGAAGGCTTTGTTATGTCCGAACGCTGCCCCTGGCCGGGCGACGACCCGCTATACGTGGATTATCACGACACCGAATGGGGCGTGCCGGAATATGATCCCCGCGCCCTGTGGGAGAAACTGATCCTGGATGGATTTCAGGCCGGCTTGTCCTGGATCACGATCCTGAGAAAGCGTGACAATTTCCGAGACGCGTTTGACGGCTTTGATCCCGAACGCGTCGCCGGATACGGCGACAACGAGATCGACCGCTTGCTCGCCAATCCGGGGATCATCCGGTCGCGCGCCAAGATCGAGGCGACCATCGGCAACGCCCGCGCCTTCCTCGAGCTTGAGGAGAGCGGTGCGGGCTTCACCCCCTTTTTGTGGGATTTCGTCGGGGGGCGGCCGATTCAGAACCGTTTCGCCAGCATGGCGGAGGCGCCGGCGCAGACCGAAATCTCGCAAGCCATGTCGAAGGCGCTGAAGGCGCGCGGGTTTAAATTCTGCGGACCGGTGATCGTCTACGCCTTCATGCAGGCCACCGGCATGGTCAATGATCATTTGACCGGATGCCCGCGATACTCGAGCGTAGCGGCGATGGGAGATCGGTGATGAGGATTGTGCGCGCCATAACGTTCGCCGCCGCAGCAGCCATGCTGACGGCCTGCGCCGGAACGGAACGGCCGCCGCAGGCGGCGCTGGATGTGCGTTGCGACACGGGCGGGCGGCACGGTCCTTCCGGCGTGATGGACTGGCGCTGTGTCGACGGCGACGGCGAGGAGCGGCTGCGTCCGCGGTCACTTCACGAGGTCATTGAAGGCGCGCCGATCGAGGAAGATCGGGATGAGGGCCGCTGAGGCCGCGCTGCACCCGCTTTGAGCCAGCTGTTGGCGCAGCAGGACGTGACGGTTAAGTTGCCGCCGCGAAACACAAGAGATTCCCGTTCTGGAGAGAATTGATGACCGCCGCCGTCATCCGGTCCACCGGACTTTGGACGCCAGAGGAGTCCATCACCAACGCCGAGCTTGTCGATAGCTTCAACGCTTATGTGGAGCGCTACAACCAAGCGAACGCCAGTGAAATTGAAGCCGGCGACATCGAGCCGCTTTCACCGTCCTCGGTTGAATTCATCGAGAAAGCCTCCGGCATCAAAGCGCGCTATGTCGTGAACAAGTCGGGCGTGCTGGATGTCGAGCGCATGACGCCGCAACTGCCCCAGCGCCCCAACGAGGATATCTCGGTGCTGGCCGAAATCGGCGTGAAGGCCTGCAGGGACGCCCTGGCCCGCGCCGGCCGCACCGCCGCCGACGTCGACGCGGTGATCGTCGCCGCCTCCAACATGCAGCGCGGCTATCCCGCCATGGCGATCGAAATCCAGGACGCCCTCGGGATCGAGGACGGCTTTGGCTATGATATGAATGTCGCCTGCTCGTCGGCCACATTCGGCATTCAGGCCGCCGCCGACCAGATCGCGGCCGGCCATGCGCGCGCCATCCTGGTGGTGAATCCCGAGATCTGCTCGGGGCATCTGAACTGGCGCGACCGCGACAGCCATTTCATTTTCGGCGACGTCGCCACGGCCATTTTGCTGGAACGCGAAGACCTGGGCGAAGGCGGCTGGAAGATCATCGGCACCAAGCTGAAGACGAAATTCTCCAACAATATCCGGAATAATTTCGGCTTCCTCAATCGCACCGAGCGCGTGACCGGCGACAACAAGCCGGCGCCCAACGGCGCGCCGGACGACGACAAGTTATTCGTCCAGGAGGGCCGCAAGGTCTTCAAGGAAGTCGTGCCCATGGTGTCCGACATGATCCGCGGCCACATGGCCGAACTGGGCTTGTCGGCTGACGACATGCGCCGGGTCTGGCTGCACCAGGCGAACATCAACATGAATCTGATGATCGCGAAGAAAGTCTTCGGGCGCGATGCAGGCGGCGAAGATGCGCCGACAATCCTGGATGAATACGCCAACACGTCCTCCGCCGGGTCGATCATCGCCTTCCACAAGCATTCCGACGACCTGAACGCCGGCGACAAGGGCGTGATCTGCTCCTTCGGCGCGGGCTATTCGGCCGGGACGGTCTTCGTCGAGAAGCTGCAAGGGTGAGCTTGCCGCCCGACACCGAGCTTTTGGCGCGCATTCTCGCCAAGACCAGCGAATATCTCGACGTGCCGGGGGTGGTCGGACATGAAGCGCCGCTCCTGGACCACATCGCGCGCGATTTTCAAACGCTTGGTTGCGCGGTTGCGCGCCCGAACAAGCTCGCCGTGATCGAAACCGGCCGAGATGGTCCGGTATTCCTCGCCCATTGCGACCGCCATGGCGCCGTGAGCGATGGTCTCGGCGGTTTCGTCTACGCAGCTCACGCCAGCTTGGACGATGCGGCGCGCGGTGACATCAGCGGCGGCGCCGACGCTTTTCTGGCGCAGCTGACCGACCGCTATGGGGGCGAAGAAGTCTTCGCCTATGAGCGTGAAAGCGGCGGGCGCATCGCCTATGGCGAGGTCGGCGCCGCCGCGCTCGATGAACACGGCCGGGCGATGCTTGTGATCGCCGATCTGCCGGCCCTGCCCAAGGGCACGCCCTTGGCGCTTGCTCGCAGGCTTGAGCGCAATCAGCGCGGCTTCATCGCCGGGCAGATCGACAATGCGCTGACGCTGGCCGCCCTCAGGGTCTGCGCCGAGTTCGGCCTTGGCGGCCGCATCATCATCACCGCGGAAGAAGAATGCGGCCGGTCCGCCGGCCACATGCTGGAGTGGGCGGGCGGCGGCGGTCTTGCGCCGACGCAGGACCTGATCGTGTGCGACACCAGCCCCTTTGACGACGCCGCCGCGTCTCTGGCCGGAACCGTGATCCTGCGCCGCCGCGACGCCTCGGCGAGCTTTCATGCCGACCAGGTCTCGCGATTGGAGCGCGCGGCCAACGCGGCCGGGGCGCCGATAATCTTCAAAGACAGTTTCATCGAGCGCGAGAACGACGCTCGCGCCCGGCGCGGAGAATCGCCGAAATCCATGGGCGAGACGGAGCTGGGACGCCTGACTTCCCTGTCCAAAGGGGCCTATGCGGGCGCGACGCTTCAATTGCCGACCTTCGATCACCATACCCGCCATGAATCCACAACGCCGCGGGCGGTCCTGGCCTTCGCACGCACCTTGATGGCGACATAAAAAAAGGCCCTGCCGAGCAGACGCAAGGCAGGGCCAGTCAGGGAGGAAAGGGGGGCGGGCGCTTCCCCTTCGAAGCGCCCGCAAGCTGAGTGTCAGGCGCTCTCCCCGTGCAGCGCGACATCCAGCCCTGTGACTTCATCTTCCTCATCGACGCGCAACTTGATCGCACGCTCCAGCAGCCAGGCGATGGCGAAGGTCGCAACAGCGCACCAGGCCGCCGCCGCGAGCGCGCCCCAGGTCTGGGTCCAGATCAACATCACATCGCCTTCCACGGCGCCGGAGGTTCCCCCGACCGCCTGGGCGGCGAAAACGCCGGTCAGGATCGCCCCCACAAAGCCGCCGACGCCGTGGAGACCGAAGGCGTCCAGGCTGTCGTCGAATTTCAGGGCGGCCTTCAGCAGCGTAACCGCGTAATAGCAGGCGGTCGCCGCGACTGCGCCGATGATGAAGGCCGCATAGGGCTCCACGAAACCAGCCGCCGGCGTGATGCCCACCAGGCCCGCCACCGCGCCTGAGGCGGCGCCGAGGACGCTCGGCTTGCCGCGGGTGATCCATTCAATCAACGCCCACACCAGCGCGGCCGTGGCGGCGGCGATCTGAGTGACCAGGGCGGCGTGGGCGGCGAGCGCATTGGCGGCGAGCGCCGATCCGCCGTTAAAACCGAACCAGCCCACCCAGAGGAGCCCTGCGCCGATCACGGTCAGAACCATGTTGTGCGGCGGATGGCCCTCGCCTGGATATCCGCGGCGCGGCCCGAGCTTCAGCGCGAGCACCAGGCCGGCCACGCCGGAGCTGATGTGCACCACCGCGCCGCCGGCGAAATCGAGCACCCCCGCCTCGGCCAGAAATCCCCCGCCCCAGACCCAATGGGCGATCGGCGCATAGACCACCAGAAGCCAGGCGGGAATGAAGATCATCCAGGCTTTGAAGCTCATGCGCTCGGCCACGGCGCCGGCGATGATCGCCACCGTGATGATGGCGAAAGTCATCTGAAACAGGATGAAGATGGCCTCGGGCAGGCCCGCCGCTTCACTGTCCAGGGACAATCCGCTGAGCAGCAATCGGTCAAAGCCGCCGAACACGCCGGTGCCGCCGCCCCCGAACGCGAAGGAATAGCCCGCCACGACCCAGAAGACGGTCACCAGGCCCGCAGCGCCGACCGCCGTCATCAGGGTCGCCAAGACATTCTGCCGGCGCACCATGCCGCCATAAAACAGCGCCAGGCCCGGCAGCGTCATCATCAACACCAGCGCGCAGGCGGTGAGTATCCAGGCGACGTCGCCGGCTGCGAATACCGGGCCTTCTGCCTCCATCGGGCGCTCCTTTATTCAAATCGCGTCGAGCCTTGCCGGAGTTCGACGCGCTGTCAGCGCACGGCGTTTATTTTGCAGCGCAGCATGGCTGCGGCGCCGCATCATGAGGCACCGGCGCCCGCACTTCAGGCGCCGCCAGCGAGATCGGGCCGGCTTCAAAATTCAGCTGACACAAAAGACCGGCGACACTATTTCTCCTGTAAGGAGATTTTCATGGCGCACTCCCGCAAGCCGACCCCGCACTTTCACGGCCATCGCGACCGGCTCCGGGCGCGATTCGCCGAGGCCGGCGGAGAGGCGCTCGCGGACTATGAGTTGCTGGAGCTGGCGCTGTTCCGCGCCATTCCCCGCCGGGACGTGAAACCGCTGGCGAAAGCCCTGATCGCCCGCTTCGGGGATTTGGGCCGCGTGTGCGCGGCGCCCGTGGATCAGCTGGCGTCCGTGGCCGGCGTCTCGGACAAGGCGGCGTTGGACTTGAAGCTTCTGCAAGCCGTCGCCGTGCGGATCGCGCGCGAGCAGGTGGTCGGCCGCACCGTGATCTCGTCATGGTCCGCTCTGCTGGACTATCTGCGAACCGCGTTGCAGCACGCCGGCACGGAAGAGTTCCGGGTGCTGTTCCTGGACAAGAAGAACCGCTTGGTGAAAGACGAATTCCAGGCGACCGGCACCGTGGATCATGCGCCGGTCTATCCGCGCGAAGTCGTCAAACGCGCCATCGCCCTGGACGCCAGCGCGCTGATCCTGGTGCACAATCACCCCAGCGGAGATCCAACGCCCTCCAACGCCGACATCGAGATGACCCGGCGCGTGATCGAGGCGGGCCGCCCGTTCGACATCGTCGTCCACGACCATATCGTCGTCGGGCGCGAACGCACGGCGAGTTTCAAGGCTCTGGGATTGCTCTAGGCGGTCGGATCCGCCAGCGGTTGCCAAAGCTCGACCTTGATGCCGTTCGGGTCCATGACCCATGCGAATTTGCCGTAGTCATAGGTCTCCGGCTCATTGGCCAGAGGCACGCCCTTGTCGGCGAGCCGGACAAGCATCGCATCCAGATCATCGACCATCAGGTTGATCATGAATGATTTTTCCGACGGCCCGAAATACTCAACATCTTTGTCGAAATGGGCGAAAATCGTCCGGCCGCCGGGGCCGAAGGCGTCCGAAGACGCCGTATGCAGAAAATCGAAGCCGCCATGTTGATTGGGCTCCAGGCCCAAAACGTCCTTGTACCAGGCTTTTGAGGCCTGCGGGTCTTCACACTTGATGAACACCCCGCCGACACCTAACACCGCCATATTCCGCCTCCATATCTCCACACTCAAATTAGGGTCACCCATGAGCGACGCGCCGTCCAATCATTTCACTCATCTTGAATGCTCAATGACCGGCGCCGTTTTGCCCAATGACCGCGCACAGAATCTGTCGCCGGAAGGCTGGCCGCTCCTGGCCCGTTATGATCTGGACTCGATGAAGGCGAGCGCCGACCGCGACGCGATCGCTGCGCGAGACGGTGTTTGCTTTCCAGGTTTCTGGAAGTGGCGCGAGCTGTTGCCGGTGAAGGACGACGCCCATGTCACCACCCTTGGCGAAGTCGACACGCCGCTCATCCTGACCCGCGCGACGGCGGACAAGATCGGCCTGAAGGGCGCGCTCTTGGTCAAGGATGAAGGCCGCCTGCCCACCGGCAGCTTCAAGGCCCGGGGGCTGGGCATGGCGGTGTCCATGGCGCGGTCCTTCGGCGTGACACGGATGGCGATGCCGACCAACGGCAATGCGGGCGCCGCCTTGTCCGCCTATGGCGCGGCGGCGGGCATGGAGACCTATGCCTTCTGCCCGGAAGACACCCCGGATGTGAATGTCCGCGAGATCTCCGCCCAGGGCGGCAAGGTGTTCCGCGTCAATGGATTGATCCATGAATGCGGCGCCATTGTCGGCGCCCTGAAGGAGGAGATGGGCTGGTTCGACGTCTCGACGCTCAAAGAGCCCTATCGGATCGAAGGCAAGAAAACGATGGGGATCGAGCTGGCCTGTCAGCTGGGCTGGACCCTGCCTGACGCGATCTTCTATCCCACCGGCGGCGGCACGGGCCTGATCGGCATGTGGAAGGCGTTCGATGAGATGGAGCGCCTGGGATGGATCGGGCCGGAGCGTCCGAAGATGTTCGCCGTCCAGGCGGATGGCTGCGCGCCCATCGTCAAGGCCTTTGAGGCCGGCGAGGAGCATGCGCCGGAGTGGGTCGGCGCCCATACCTTCGCCGCGGGGATCCGGGTCCCCAAAGCGATCGGCGACTTCCTGATCCTGCGCGCCGTCCGGGACAGCGGGGGCGCCGCGATCGCCGTCAGCGACGCCCGGATCGAAGCGGCGCGCGACCTTTGCGCCCATGAAGACGGCTTGCTGCTTTGCCCGGAAGGCGCGGCGACCCTGGCGGCGGCGCAACAGGCGCTGGCGGACGGACAGATCGAGAAAGACGCGCGCGTCATGCTTTTCAATTGCGGCTCCGGATTGAAATACCCCCTGCCCGACACCTCGAAATGGTTGGATCGCACACAACCTATAACTGCAAACCTGCTCGCTGACTGAGCAAAAGTGGCTTCCTCCCTCTACACGGGCCGCGAACGCGGCTACAGGGATTAACCCGCTCCCCTCGCGCAGGGTTCCTGTCATGGATCAGGCCGCGTCTTCAAACCAAGCGCCCCGCGTCGGCGCGACAGCCTGGTCGGCCCTGGGCGTCCTTCTGATCGTCTATCTGGTCAATTTCATGGACCGGCAGTTGTTCGCCGTCCTGCAGGAGTCGATCCGCGCGGATCTGAACTTGAATGATCGGCAGCTGGCGCTGCTGGGCGGCACCATGTTCGCGATCTTCTACGCCACGATGGGTCTGCCCATCGCCTGGCTGGCGGATCGGACCAATCGAATCCGCTTGATCGCCATCGCCTGCAGCGTCTGGAGCCTGTTCACCGCGCTTTCCGGACTCGCCTCCAATTTCCTTCAAATGGCGTTGGCCCGGATCGGCGTCGCGACCGGCGAAGCCGGCGGCGTGGCGCCGTCCTATTCAGTTCTTTCGGACTATTTTCCGCCGGCGCGCCGGGGTCTGGCCATCGGCATCTTCACGGTCGGCGCCCCCTTGGGATTGATGGCCGGAACCTTTCTGGGAGCCTGGATCGCGGATGCGTTGTCCTGGCGCTGGGCCTTCATTCTGCTCGGTCTGCCGGGGGTCGTGTTGTCGCTGGCGTTGATCGCGGTGGTGCGCGAGCCGGTTCGAGGCCGCTTCGATACGCCAAACCAGGCGACCGCGCCGGCGCCGAAGCCGCTTGAAGCGATCCGGGCGGTCCTTGCGTCCCCCAGCCTGATGCTGCTGACCTTCGGCGCCGCCGCGACCTCGTTCGCAGGCTATGGGCTGTACCAGTGGATTCCGTCATTTCTGCAGCGCAGCCAGGGATTGGGCCTGGACGAGGTGCGAACGCTGCTGAGCCCGCTCTTCCTGCTGGGCATCATCGGCGCCATCGGGGGCGGCTGGGTCGCCGATCGTTTCGGACGCAAGCATCCTGCGGCATACGCCTTGGTGCCCGCCATCACGATCGCCGCCGGCGCGCCGCTTTTTCTCGCCGCCATGCTCGTCACCGACGGTCGCCTGAGTCTGGTCCTCCTGGCGGTTCCGATCATGCTTGGATACGCCTGGCTCGGCCCGGGACTGGCGGCGGCTCAAACCCTGACGCGACCGGCCATGCGGGCCACGGTCGCCGCGGTCATCGGCTTTTTCAACAATCTGATCGGCATCGGGCTGGGCCCGCTCTTCATCGGCGCGATCTCCGACACGCTGACCCCGAGCCTGGGCGCGGGTGAAGCGCTCCGGGTCGCGCTGGCCTGCGGGGTCGCCGTCTTCCTGCTCGCCGCCGGGCTGTTCGCCGCAGCCGCTTTCACCTTGAAGCGCGATCTCGAGCGCATGTCGCAGGCTTGACAGGTCCGGGCCCGGCGCGCCACCTGCGCGCCATCCATCCGACCCAATAAGGCTGCGCCCATGATCCCGCGCTATACCCGTCCGCAAATGGCCGAAATCTGGTCGCCGGACTCCAAATATCGCATCTGGTTTGAAATTGAGGCGCACGCCACCGACAAGCTCGCGGAGCTGGGCGTGGTCCCGGAGGCCGCGGCGAAAGCGGTCTGGAAAGCCAGAGACATGCGTTTCGACGTCGCCCGGATCGACGAGATCGAGCGCGAGGTCAAACACGATGTCATCGCCTTTCTCACACATCTCGCCGAACTGGTCGGAGAGGATGCGCGCTTCGTCCACCAGGGCCTGACCAGTTCAGACGTGTTGGACACCTGCCTGGCGGTCCAGCTCACCCGCAGCACGGACCTGCTCTTGGACGGCCTCGACCGCGTGCTCGCCGCGCTCAAGACGCGCGCCTTCGAGCATAAGACGACGACCTGCATCGGCCGGTCCCACGGCATCCATGCCGAACCGACGACGATGGGATTGAAATTCGCGCGCTTTTACGCCGAATTCGCCCGCAATCGAGAGCGGCTGGTCCAGGCGCGGTCCGAAATCGCCACCTGCGCCATCTCCGGCGCGGTTGGAACCTTCGCCAATGTCGACCCCAGCGTGGAGGCCCATGTCGCCCGGCAGCTGGGATTGACGGTGGAGCCGGTCTCCACCCAGGTCATTCCCCGGGACCGCCATGCGGCCTTCTTCGCCGCGCTGGGGCTGATCGCGTCAGCGATTGAAAACCTGGCCGTCGAGGTGCGTCATCTGCAGCGCTCCGAGGTGCGCGAGGCGCAGGAATATTTCTCCAAAGGGCAAAAAGGCTCCTCCGCCATGCCCCATAAGCGCAACCCGATCCTGACCGAAAACCTGACGGGGCTGGCTCGTCTGGTGCGGTCGGCGGTGACCCCGGCCATGGAGAATGTGGCGCTCTGGCACGAGCGGGATATCTCGCATTCCTCGGTCGAGCGCGGCATCGGGCCGGACGCCTGCGTCCACCTGGATTTCGCCCTGCACCGCACCGCGTCGATGATCGAAGGTCTGATCGTGCATGCGGACCGCTGCCGGCAGAATCTCGAGGCCTATGGCGGCATCCACAACTCCCAGCGGGTTCTGCTCGCCCTGACCCAGGCCGGCGCCAGCCGCGAAGATGGATACCGCCTGGTCCAGCGCAACGGCATGAAGACCTGGGATGAAGGCGGCCTGCTGGCCGGGCACCTGAAGGCTGATCCGGAAGTGCGCGAACTCCTTTCGGAAGCCGAGATCGAAGCCTGTTTCAATGAGGGCTATCACCTCAAACATGTCGATACGATCTTCGCGCGGGTGTTTGGCGAAAACTGAGGCGCGAACGCCGGTCAATTTGAGCGATTGAGCTGATCAGCGTATACTCAAGGCTCGCGTCATTTGCGGGCCGCCCATGATCCTGTCAGCTGGAATTGGGGCCTTGCTCGCCTTGGCGGCCATCGCCGGCACGCCCGAACCGCAAGGTGAGCCAGACGCCTCCCCTCTCCTGACGCCGCAATCCAGCGGCGCCGTGACCACGATTGCGCTTGGTCATGGCGAATTCGGACAATTCACTCTGCCGGTCTCGCTGGGACGAGCGGTCCGATTGGGCGACGGTTCGGCGAGCGAGACGGTGCCGTTTTTATTGGACACCGGCGCAAACGTCTCCGCTCTGCCCCATCAGATCGCCGCTCAACTCACGCCTGCGGAGCATCTGGCGCCGGATCTTACAGGCCACGCGCTGACCAGCCCCTTCCCGACCAATCGCTTTTTCGTGGAAGGTTTCGATTACGGATTGGGTCCGCGCACGGTTGAAGCCGCAGTGCTGCCTGAAGGCATCGATTCCGTCCTGGGCGCCACCGGCGTGCTCGGGCTCAACGCCTTAAAGGGCGAACGTGTCGAGATCGATTTTCCGAATGCGCAATTGCGGATCGGCGGCCGGGGCGAGATCGCCCGGCACCTCGAGATTGATCCGCATCTTGATCTCATCCGCGGTTTCGCGCGCATTCCCGGCGTCCGGCGCCCGGTGAACGTGCTGATTGATTCCGGCGCATCGGCCTCGGTCATCAATCCGTCGCTCGCGCGGCTCGCCCGAGGCCGGACCGCTCGCGATAGCCTGGTCATCTACGGCGTGTCGGGCGACTGGCCGGATCGGGCCAACCGACGGCGTTATGTGCGCGGTCTGAGTTTAGGCGATCTGTGTCTGGAAGCGTTCTGGATCTCGATCGCCGACCTTTACGCCTTTGAGACGCAGGGATGGGACCGGGAGCCGGCCATGATAATCGGCGCCGATATCCTGCAGCACGCCCGCATTGAGATCGATCCGGTCACACAGGCGGTCTCAATCGAAGGCGCTGGCGAATTCAGCTGCCGGCGGCGCCGCCTCGGACGTTGGAGCTGACCGGCGGGCTGGGCGCGCCGGTTCACGGCAATAGCTTGGCGCGCAGCTTTGAATCGGGAATCCCGCACATATCCCGCCGACCGAACCAGGCGATCCGATGACTTGCGACCAATCTGTAGAGCGGCTCGCGCAGGACGCGTGGAATCAGCTGACCGATCCGCGTCAGCGGTCCCCAGGGCGCTGAGAGATGACGGCCCGCGCGGATGATCGCGTCGGATCCGGTCAGCGTGTCTTCGCCGTCAATCAGCAACCAGCTCCAGGGATCGCCGGGATCCAGGCCATGGCGCTCAAGCAGCGCAGCGCCGGTCGCCGACTGAATTGTCGCGATGCGGAAGACGTCGTGCCGGTCATGGTGCGCGATGGTGCGCGCGCCCCAGCTGCACAGCGCGCACTCGCCATCCATCACCAGGACGATAGCTTCCCGATGCGTTGTTGGCGCTGGCGCGGCCGGATCAGGCAGCGTCAGGCCTCGTTGCGAACCTGGGTGCGGGCGTCTTCCAGCAGCTGATCCATCCGATGGCGGATCTGGTGATCGGACTGTTCAACGCCGCGCGCGTCCAGATCGCCGCGAATTTTGCGGAAGACGTCTTCATGGCCGGCTTCTTCAAAGTCCGCGAGGACCACTTCCTTGGCGTAGGCGTCCGCCTCATCGCCGGAAATGCCCATCAGCTCGGCCGCCCAGAGCCCTAACAGCTTGTTGCGGCGCGCGACGGCCTTGAATTCCATTTCCTGGTCGTGGGCGTACTGGCCCTCAAAAGCGTTTTCACGATCATCGAAGCCGGACATGAAATCCTCGTGCAGTTGATATGCCTGTCCTATTCCAAGTAGCGAAGCCCGGGCCTTGGTTCAATGTGAATAAGCGGCGCACCCTGCCGGTTGCCGCAGCCTGCGCAGGCGGCGTATTATCGATGCGCGGCTCGTGGTCACGGGCCGCATCGTTGTTTTTGGGCGCTTCGCCCCGCTTCCGTGATTGAAACCGATATGTCCCGCCGCAAAAAGCTGTACGAAGGCAAGGCCAAGATTCTCTACGAGGGTCCCGAGCCCGGCACCCTGGTCGCCTATTTCAAGGACGACGCCACCGCCTTCAACGCCCAGAAGAAAGCAGTGCTGGAGGGCAAGGGCGTTCTGAATAATCGCATCAGCGAATACATCATGGCGCACCTCAACCGCATGGGCGTGCCGACCCATTTCATCAAGCGCCTGAACATGCGCGAGCAGCTGGTGCGCGAAGCGGAGATCATCCCGCTGGAAGTGGTGGTCCGCAATGTCGCCGCCGGCTCGATCGTCAAGCGCTTCGGCCTGACCGAGGGCGACGCCCTGCCCCGCTCCATCGTCGAGTTTTACTACAAGAATGACGCGCTGCAGGACCCGCTCGTGGGCGAGGAACACATCACGGCGTTCAACTGGGCGACCACCCAGGACATCGACGACATGATCGCCCTGGCCCTGCGGGTCAATGATTTCGTTTCCGGCCTGTTCGCGGCCGCGAATATCCGCCTGGTCGACTTCAAGCTGGAATTCGGCCGCATCTATGATCAAAACGAGATGATGCGGATCATCCTGGCGGACGAAATCAGCCCGGACAGCTGCCGGCTCTGGGACATGGAGTCCAACGAAAAAATGGACAAGGACCGCTTCCGCAGCGATCTGGGTCATGTCACCGAAGCCTATGCAGAGGTGGCGCGCCGGCTGGGAATCATTAAAGAGGCGGCTGTGGTCAATCTCGATGAGGCCAAGTCATGAAAGCGCGCGTCCACGTCTATCTCAAACCCGGCGTTCTCGACCCCCAGGGTCAGGCGGTCGCCACCTCGCTCAATCATCTCGGATTTGACGAGGTCAGCGCGGCCCGTCAGGGCAAATATATCGAGCTGGATCTCGACACCGCCGACGCCGAAGAGGCCCATAAGCGGGTCGCGGAGATGTGCGATAAGCTGCTCGCCAATCCGGTGATCGAAAATTACGACATCGAGCTGAGCGCTTGAGGCGTTAACCGATCTCGCCAAGCGGGCCTCACCCTGCTAAAGCGCGGCCCATGAAAAGCGCTGTCATTGTCTACCCCGGCTCAAACTGCGACCGCGATGCGGCCGTAGCGATTGAGCGCGTCACCGGAACCGCGCCGGCCATGGTCTGGCACGGTGATACGGCCCTGCCCGAAGGCCTTGATTTCATTATGGTGCCGGGCGGGTTTTCCTATGGCGACTATCTGCGCTGCGGCGCCATCGCGGCGCGCTCGCCGATCACCGCGGACCTCGTCAATCAGGCTGAAGCCGGCGTGCCGATTCTCGGCGTGTGCAACGGCTTTCAGATTTTGATCGAGGCGGGCCTTCTGCCCGGGGCCTTGATGCGCAATGAGGGCCTGCATTTCGTCTGCGAACGCGCGCCGCTTCTGGTGGAGACGGCGAATACCCGTTTCACGTCGGCCTATGGCGACGAGAAAGCGCTGATCATCCCGATCGCTCACCATGACGGCAATTATTTCGCCGACGCCGAGACGCTGGACCGGCTGGAAGGCGAGGGTCAGGTGGCGTTTCGCTACGGCGCCAATCCCAACGGCTCGGCGCGCGACATCGCCGGGATCACCAACGCCGCCGGCAACGTGCTGGGCATGATGCCCCACCCCGAACGTGCGGTGGACCGCGACCATGGCGGCACGGACGGCGTGAAGCTGTTTGAAAGCGTGATGGGGAGCGTGCAATGACCGAGACTGACACGCCCCGATACGCCGACGGGATCACCGAAGAGATCGCGCTCGAGCACGTCACGGCGGATGAGTATGAGATCATCCTCAAAGAGCTCGGCCGGGCGCCGAATCTGGTGGAGCTGGGCATTTTCTCGGTGATGTGGTCGGAGCATTGCTCCTACAAATCCTCGCGCCTGCACCTGGCGAAATTCCCGACCGACGGCGAGAAAGTCATCTACGGCCCCGGTGAAAACGCCGGCGTCGTCGATATCGGCGACGGGCAGGCGGCGATCTTCAAAATGGAGAGCCATAACCACCCCAGCTATATCGAGCCCTATCAAGGCGCGGCGACCGGGGTCGGCGGCATTTTGCGCGACGTCTTCACCATGGGCGCGCGGCCGGTGGCCCTCATGAATGCGCTGCGTTTCGGCGCGCCGGATCATCCCAAGACCCGCCAGCTGGTCGCCGGGGTGACCGCCGGCATCGGCGGCTACGGCAATTGCGTCGGCGTGCCGACCGTGGGCGGGGAGACCAATTTCGACGCCGGGTACAATAATAATATTCTGGTCAACGCCATGGCCGTCGGCCTGGCGGACGCCGACAAAATCTTCACCGCAGCCGCACGCGAACCGGGCTTTCCGGTGCTATATGTGGGCGCGAAGACCGGCCGGGACGGCATTCACGGCGCCACCATGGCCAGCGCCGAATTCGGCGAAGGCAGTGAAGAAAAGCGCCCGACGGTCCAGGTCGGCGATCCCTTCACCGAGAAAAAGCTGATCGAAGCCTGTCTGGAGCTCATGGCCGAGGACGCCATCAGCTCGATCCAGGACATGGGGGCTGCGGGCCTCACCTCCTCCTCGGTCGAGATGGCCTCGTCCGGCGGGCTGGGCATCGAACTTGACCTCGATCACGTGCCCCAGCGCGAAGAAGCGATGACGGCGTATGAGATGATGCTCTCGGAAAGCCAGGAGCGCATGCTCATGATCGTCAAGCCCGGCCGCGAGCCGGTCGCCGAGCGGGTTTTCAAGAAGTGGGACCTTGACGTCGCCACCATCGGTCAGACCGCCGAGCACGGTCGCCTCGTGCTGCGTCACAAAGGCGAAGTGGTCTGCGATCTGCCGCTCGATCCGATCGGCGAGAACGCCCCGAAATACGACCGTCCTCACTTCCCGGCCGAGGCGCGCGCGCAAGTCGATCCGGCGGAGATTCATCAGCCGGAGCATCTCGGCGAGGTGCTGGCCGACCTGATGGCCAGCCCGGACATGGCGTCAAAGCGCTGGATCTGGAGCCAGTATGACCGTCATGTGATGGCCGACACGGCGGCCTCGTCGGAAGACCCGGCCGACGCCGCCATCGTGCGCGTGCACGGCACGAACAAGGCGCTCGCCATCACCACCGACTGCACGCCGCGCTATTGCTATGCCGACCCGTTCGAGGGCGGCAAACAGGTGGTCGCCGAAGCCTGGCGCAATCTCACCGCTGTCGGCGCCGATCCCATCGCGATCACCGACTGCCTCAATTTCGGCAATCCCGAACGCCCTGAAATCATGGGCCAGTTCGTGGGCTGCGTGGAAGGCATGGCGGAGGCCTGCAAACAGCTCGACTTCCCGGTCGTATCCGGCAATGTCTCGCTCTATAACGAGACCGACGGCCAGGCGATCCCGCCGACCCCGGCGGTGGGCGGGCTGGGCCTGATTCCGGACCTGGCGAACCGCGCCGGATTTGGCTGCATGCAGGCCGACGATGTGTTGGTGCTCGTCGGCGAGACCACAGGCGCCCTGGGCGCCTCGCTCTTCATGCGCCATGTCGAAGGCAAGGAGACCGGCGCCCCGCCGCGGGTCGATCTGAGGGCCGAAAAACGCAACGGCGATTTCGTCCGCGCGCAGATCCGCGAAGGCCGCGTCAGCGCAGTGCACGACCTGTCGGACGGCGGCCTCGCCTGTGCAGCGGCGGACATGGCCATGGCCTCCGGCGTCGGCGTCAAACTGGCCTATGAAGGCCCCCTGCCGCTGTTCGCCTGGATGTTCGGAGAAGATCAGGCCCGCTATCTGATCGCAGCGGACGCGCAGGCCGCCGGCGCTCTGCTCAGTGAGGCGCGGGAAGCGAAAATTCCCGCCGCCGTCATCGGGCTGGCGGGGGGGCGCTTCGTCTCGATCAATGGCGGCCACGCCGTGGACCTGATCCGCCTCAAACAAGGCTATGAAAACTGGATGCCGGCTCTGATGGCCGGAGAACCTGAAGCCCACGTGGCGGAATAGGCGCTCACGCAAGACGCATCCGTCAGCCCTCCTCCGGACTGTCCGGGGACGCCTCTAGCGTGATGTTTCATCCCACCGGCATATATCACCCGGACGGGCCGGGCCGAAACGACGCGTTGCGCCCCTACTCCGCCGCCGCGCTGAAGCACAGATGCGTTGACGGCGTGTATTCATGGGAGCCGCCGATCCAGCCTTCGATGCGCGGATGCACGATCCAATAGCGCTCAAGGTGGAAGAGCGGCGAGATGGCGAAATCATCCAGCGCGATCTGCTCGGCCTGTTGAAACAGGGCGGCGCGGGCGGCCGGGTCCTGTTCGTCCTGTGCGGCGACGAGCAGCGCTTCAACGTCATTATTGCTCCAGCCGGAGAAATTGCCCGCCGCTCTGTCGGCGATGACGTCGAGCATGTAGGACACGTCGCGAACCGAGGCGACCCAGCCTCCAAGCGCGGCGTCGAACTCGCCCGCGCGCAGATTTTGGTAGTGCACCGCAGCTTCGGTGCTGAAAATCTCGACATCCATCCACTCGGCCAGCTCATTCCAGTCACTTTGCAGCGCCGGCGCGAAGCGATCGCCATTTCCCCCTGACGGATAGGCGAATTCGAAGCTGAGCGGATTATCCGGCCCGAAACCCGCTTCGGAGAGCAGGTCCAACGCACGCGCGCGACGGGCGTCGAGCGGCTGGTCCGCCCAATTCACCTCACCGGTGGGGTAAGGGTCGGCCAGAAGCTCCGGGACCAGGCGGTCGGCCACAAGCAGGCCGGTCGGGATCACCTCTGTGAAAGCGAATTCCCGATCCAGCGCGATGCCGAGCGCTTCGCGGACCCGGCGGTCGCCGAACGGCGCTCTTTGCGTGTTGACGGTGAAGTAAAACGTGTTTGGAGGCTGAACCTTGCGCACATGGCCCGGCAGGTCTTCGCGCACCCGCTCGACCATGGAGGCGGGGACCGAGGCGGCGATGTCCAACTCGCCCGCCCGCGCCCGCCGGGCGGCGGTTTCCGGCGCGTTGATCGGGAAATTGAACACCTCGTCAAAGCAGACATTCCCGGCGTCGTAAAAAAGCGGATTGCGCCGCAGCACGGTCTGCGCGCCCACCGTGCGCTCCACCAGCGTATAGGCGCCGTTGACGACGATGTTTTCCGGCTGAACCCAGGCGTCGCCATGCACCTCGATGACATGGCCGGGCAATACGGCGCCGCGTCCGTCCGCCAGCAATTGCGGCAGGAAGGGCATGGGATGGACCAGACGAATCTCGACCGTGCGGTCATCCAGCGCCGAGACGCCGAGCGTTTCCGGCGCCGCCTCGCCGTTCAAGATCGCTTCTGCGTTCACCACGGGGCCGAACACTTCCACATAGGCGGCGGCCGTGGCCGGATCGACGGCGCGGCGGAAGCTATAGACCACGTCCTGCGCCGTGATGGCCCGGCCATCCGACCAGACCGCATCCCGCATGGTGAAGGTCCATGTCAGCCCGTCTTCGGACTGCGTGAAGCTGTCCGCCAACGCCAGCTGCGGCTGCCCATCCGGCCCGCGCCGCATCAAGCCGACGAATAAATCGCCCGTCACCGTCTGGACCCAGGCGCCGCCCGCCTTATGCGGATCGACCGCGTCGATCTCCGGGCCGTCATTGCGGAACAACACGCCGGATTCGAGCCGTTCGATCTGGCCGGCGTCGCGGCTTTCACCGCACGCGGTCAGCACCAGCACGGCGGCCAGCGCGGTGAGACGTAGTTTCATGTTAGCTCCTAAGGGGCCTAGCTTGCGGTCGCTCGCAGCGTCTGGAGAACATATTGGCCCTGACGGTTCAGGCTGAACAGGACAGGACTTCCATCCGCGCCGGCCGTTTCAGCCAGCCCGCGCGCCTGATCGAGGTCCTCCACATCGGTCCAGGCGATTTCTTCGACGACATCGCCGACGCGGACCTTGCCGGCCGCATCGCTGTCGGGATCGATCTCGGTGACCACCAGGCCGTCCGCGTCCGGATGCACGCGGTAGCGGCGCCGGAGCGCGTCGGTCAGCGGCTCGAGCGTCAGCCCGAACAAGGCCGCGTCCGGCGCGGCCGCGAGCCCCTCGCCTTCCGGTCCCGTCGCCCCGACCGGCCGTTGCGGTGCGCCGCTTTCCTCCAGACGCTCGATAGTCACTTCCAGCGTGACCGCCTGGCCGCGGCGAAACACCTCGACCTCCACCGTCGAGCCGGGTTCGGTCTCCGCCACGATGCGCGGCAGCGCGCGATCATCGGCGACCGGGCGGCCCGCGAAGGCAAGGACGACGTCACCGATGGCGAGCTGAGAGTCCGCCGCCGGACCGTCCGGATTGATGCGGGTCACCACCGCTCCGCGGGCATTGGCGAGCCCCATGGCCTCGGCCATGTCGGCCGTGACCGGCTGCACGTTGACGCCCAGCCAGCCGCGCCGGGTCTCCCCGAATTCAATCAGCTGATCAACGACCGGCTGAGCCACGGCGCTGGGAATCGAAAAGGAGATGCCGACGCTCGCGCCGGTGGGCGAAAAAATCGCCGTGTTCACCCCGATCACCTCGCCCGCCATATTGAATAACGGACCGCCGGAATTGCCCGTGTTGATGGCGACATCGGTTTGCAGATAATCGTCATACCGCCCGCCGATATCGCGCCCCAGCGCACTGATGACGCCGGCCGTCAGCGACCCGCCGAGGCCGAACGGATTGCCGATCGCGACCACCCACTCGCCGACCCGCGACGCATCGCTGTCGCCAAAGCTCACAAAAGGCAGCGCCTGACCGGCCTCGACGCGCAAGACCGCCAGATCCGTCGCCGGGTCCCGGCCGATGATCTGCGCCGGGAGCACGCGGCCATCCTGCAGGACGACCTCCACTTCGTCGGCCTCGTCGATGACGTGATCGTTGGTGACCACCAGCCCGGCCGCGTCGATTATGAAACCTGATCCGAGCGAGCGTTCCACGCGCGGACCGTCGCCCAGCATGTCGTTGAAGCGCTCCAGCGGCGAGCCAGGCGGAAAGACCGGAATCCCGTCCTCATCGCCAATCCGGTTCGCGGTCGCGATATTGACCACCGCCGGGCTCAGGCGTTCATTCAGCTCGACGAAGTCCTGGCGCGGTTGAGCGAGCGCGGGCGCCGACAGGGCGGCGGCAAAAACAACTAGCGCGGCGGCGATCGCTCGCATGGGCGGCTCCAGATTCCAGGCGGACACCGGCTCAATATGGAACAATCCGCCGCGTGCGGCCATGCCGCGCCTGCGTTCTGCGCGTTCACGAATGGAAGAGTTTAAATCCCGGCTGGCGAGCCGGCCCCGGCCGGCCGCTCCGTCAGGCGATGGCGCACAGCGACGTTGATCGCTAAAGCTTGCCCATGGGCCGCCTGATTTCACTCCTGTTGGACAACACGCCTCGCGCGCTCCTGCGCGGCTGGGCGGCGCCGGCCGTCGCCGCCGCACTTGCAGCCGCCGCGGCGACCGCCCCTGTTCTGGCCCGCCAATCGCTGGAGATCGACGGCCAGCTGGCGGCGCCGGTTGAGCAATCGCTTCTTGAATTGGCGCGCGGCGCCGGCTCCGAAAATGACGGCGGATCAATCGCGGCGACCCGCCGCCAATTGCTCGTCTTGCTTCGCTCGGAAGGCTATTACGGCGCCGTGGTGCGCGAGCGATGGCGTGAGAATGAGATCATCTACGACGTCTCGCCTGGCCTGCGTTTCGGCATCGGCGACCTTGAGGTTGAAACGGAGCCAGACCAACCCGCCGCCCGCGCCCTTGCGCTGACCGCCGCGCAGCTGGAGCCTGGCGCGCCCTTGCGCGCCCGGGCCGTCATCGCCGGAGAGGCGCGCGCGCTGGCCGCGCTTCAGGAAAACGGCTGGCCGGACGCGGTCATTCTCGAGCGCCAGGTGACGGTCGACCACAGCTCGGCGCAAGGGGCTGTGACGCTGAAATTTCAAACCGGCGCCTTCTCCCGCTATGGCGAGATTCAGGTCGGCGCCGCGGACTGGCGCGCGGAGTTCATCCGGCGCCTGGCGCCCACGCCGCCCGGCGAGCCGGTTCAGCTCAGCGCCCTGCGCCATTACCAGTCCCGTCTCACCGCGCTCGACGGCGTCGCCCGCGCCTCGGTTCGGCTCGCCGAGGCGGAGGCGCCCTTAGAGCAGCGCGACCTTCTGGTGGACATCACGCCGTCCGCGCGCAACGTGCTGGAAGCGGGATTCAGCGTCTCGACCAGCGAAGGCGGCGGCGTGGACGGCGCGTGGACCCGGCGGAATGTCTTCGGCGGTGATGAATCGGTGACGCTGAACGCGCAGCTGTCGACCCTTGAACAATCCATCGGAGGCGCGCTTTCCGCGCCGCATTGGCGCAAGCTTGACCAGACGCTCACCCTGCTCGCGGCTGCGCGCAACGAAGAAACCGATGCATTTGATCAGCAGGAGATCGAAGCTGAAATCGACGTCACCCGGCGTCTGAGCCCGGCCTGGAGCGGCGGCGTCCAGCTCGGCCTTGATGTCTCGCGTGTTCGCACGAATGGTCAGCAGGAAGACACGGTCACGACATCCGCCGGCGTGTCCGCAGTATATGACAATCGCGACAGCGTCATTGAACCGACGCGCGGCGCCCGGGCGGTGTTTCAGGTTTCGCCGGCGATCACGGTCGGCGACATTCAGTCGGGCTATGTGATCAGCGAAGCCAGCCTGCAATCCTACCGACGGCTTGGCGGCCGATTGATCGCGGCGGGACGGGTTCGTCTCGGCGGGTTGATCGGCGCCGGCGTGGACTCGGTGCCCGCCGATGCGCGCTTTTATGCCGGTGGCGGCGGATCGGTGCGCGGTTTCGAATTTCAGTCGCTGGGTCCGGCCACCGCGGACGGGCGCCCGTCCGGCGGCCGATCGGTGATCGAAGCCAGCGCTGAGCTGCGATGGCGAGGCGAAGGACGCTGGGGCGCGGCGCTGTTTGCAGACGCCGGCGTCGCCTCGCCGGACGCCACGCCGGATCTTGCAGACATGCGCGTCGGTGTCGGCGCCGGGCTCCGCTATCATTTTGACTTCGCGCCCTTGCGTCTGGATATCGCCGCGCCGCTGGACCGGCGCAGCGACGAAGCCTCGCTTCATGTCTATCTCGGATTGGGACAGGCGTTCTGATGGCGCAAAATCTCTTCGCCGATCGCCGTTGGGTCCGCACCGGCCTGGCCATCCTGCTGGTCCTCGCGGCCGCTATGACGGTGTTCGCCTTCGCGATGACCGGCCCGCTTGGCCGCGCCCTGTTCGCCGCGTCCGTCAATGGCCGCGATGTGGGCGGCTATGGCGTCCTGACAGTCGAGAGCGTGGGCGGAAACATCCTGTCCGGATTTTCCATCGGATCCGCCCAGATCGAGGATCAAGACGGGGTATGGCTGGTCTTGACGGAGGCCCGGGTCGAGTGGCGCGCCGGTTCGGTTCTGGGCGAACGGATCGAGGTGTCCGCGATCGAGATTGAAGCCATCGACATACTTCGTCGCCCGGTCAGACACGGCGCGGTGGAGGAAGGCGGCGGTCCGGTCCCGGCGATCGAGATCGGGCGGCTCGCCCTGGGCCGGCTCGCCCTGGCGGACGGGGTGGCGGGCCCCGCCGCCCGCTTTTCCGTCAGCGGCCATCTCGAAAGCGGCGCGGGCGGCGCGCTGTCCATGGACGTCAACGCCGAGCGCACGGACGCGCTGGGAGAGCGGGCCCGGATCGCGCTCAGCCGGTCTACCGAGGGCCCTGTCGCCGGAACGATTTCGATCGCCGCGCCGCCCGGCGGACCTTTGTCGGAGCTCCTAAGCCTCGGTGACGCAGGATGGACGCTGGAGGGGGAGCTGGCGGGAAGCCTGACCGCCGGCGACGGCGAATACCGGTTTATGATCGCCGATGAGGACGCCTCCGCAGGCGTCCTGAACTGGGCGGACGGCGCCTGGAGCCTGCAGGGCGCGCTGAATCTGGATCGGTGGCCCGAGCTTCCGCCGGTCGCTGCGCGCCTGGCCGCTGACGCCGAGTTTGCGAGCCGGGGACGTCTTGCGCCCTTTACGATCGATGACGTCGAGCTCCAATCAACAGGGCTGAGCCTGCAGGCGGCCGACCTGCTGACCGAACGCTGGCGCGCCGAAATCGCGCTGACCGGGCCTGCGGCGCCGCTGACGCGCGAATTTGGTTTGACCCTGGACGGCGCGCGCGCCCGGATCGCCCGCAGCGGCGATCGGCGAAGTCCCGCCTACATGGTGCAATTCGAAATGCAGGGCGCCTCTCACGACCTCGTCGGCCTGGAGACGGTCAGCGCCATGATCGATGTCCAAGCCACGGAGACCGGCCACACGCTTCGCGTCAGCGGCCGGGCTGAGGGCGCATCGGCCGCCAATCCGGACCTGGCGCGATTGCTGGGCGACACCGCGGAGTTCAGCGCGGTGCTCAATCATGACGACGGCGGCGAACGCCTCTCGCTTCAGGAGGCGCGCCTGACCGGCGATGGCTGGCATGCAGAGGGCGCCGGCCTGTGGCGCGCCGATCTGGGTTCGCTCTCCGGACAGGCCCGATTGGACATTGCAGCGATCGAAGCCTTGAATCTGGGGATTATGGGCCCGCTATCGCTGGGCGTGTCGACGCGCGACGAAGGATCGGGCTGGGACCGGCTTGCGCTGACCGTCGAGAGCGAAGGCCTGACGGGCGCAGACGGTGCCGGGCCGCTGCTCGGCCGCCTGACCGGAGCGGCCCACCTGGACATCACAGCCGAAGGCGTCGCCCTGCCGCAGGTGCAGGTCCAGACCGACGCCCTGGCGCTGCAGGCGCAAGCCGTGCAGAGGCGGGCCGATCAGGGCTGGCGGGCAAGCGGCGACGTATTGCTGGACATGGGGGCATTGCCGGTCGACGGCCTTGAAGGACAGGCCGCCGGCGCGTTCGAGCTCGACTGGGGCGAAGAGACGCTGGCGCTCCGCGCCCAGCTGGAGGCCGAAGAGATCGCCTCGGGCGGCGTCCTGCTCCGCCAGCCGCGGCTGCGCATCGAAACCGACCTTTTCCAAAGCGTCTTCAACGGAAACTGGCGTTTCGACTCTATGCTCGACGAAGCCCCGATCATCGCCGAAGGCGATTTCAGCCTGGACGGGGACCAGGCGCGCGTCGATCTGGCGGGCGCCCGTTGGCGTACGGTGCGCGCCGCCGGCTTTGCCGGGCTGCAAGGCGACCAGCTGCGGGCGGACCTGACCGCTGCGGACTCAGGCGATGGCGCCGCCTGGGCTCTCAACATGCAGTATCGCGGCGTCCTCGATGCGCCGGAGGCCGGCGAATTGACCGGCATGCTCGAGGCGGCGGGCCAGACCTTCGCGAATGGCGAGTTGTCTGAAGGCCGCCTGGAGGTGAACGGTCCCCTCTCTGATCTCGCCGTGCGCGCCAGTGGGCAAGGGCGGATGATGGGGCCTTTCTCGATCACCTCTCAGGCGCGTTTGAGCCTGGACGCGGACAGCGCCCGGCTCGCCGTCGAGATGGCGGGGGACTGGGCCGGGCGCGCGATTGAGACGGTCCAGCCCGTGTCCGTGCGCGCCTCCGAAGGCCGGATCGACGCCGACGCGCAGCTCCGGCTTGGCGAGGCGGAAATCAGCCTTCAGGCCGCGCGCTCAGAGTCCACGCGGCTGGCGTTGACGGTCACAGACGCGCCGGCGCAGCTGTTGACGGAGCCGGCCGGACTGCCCGCCGCTCTCGGCGACTGGGCGCTGTTTGCAGATCTGGAGCAGGCCGACGGCGCCTGGCGCGGCGAGATTGTCGCGGAGACGCACGACGTCCGTCCTGTGGGGCGCGCCGGCGGCGAGGCCTTGAACGGCATGGGCCGCCTGATCCTGGAGGACGCCGCCCGCCTGACCATAGACGCCGTCGCCGGCGGGCTTGAAATCGACGCGGATCTGACGCGGCCGGAACGTATTGGCCGCTTGGGCGCTCTGCTCGATCCGGTTTGGCTCGGCCGCATTGAGATCGCCGGGCCGCTGGATGCGCTGGCGAGCCTTTATCTGCCGGAGGGCGAAGGGCTGACCGGCGAGATTGCAGGTCATGCGAATTTTGAAACGGCCGGCGTCTCCGGCGAGCTTCAGATCCAGAACGGCGCCTATGCCTCACGAACCGCGGGCGTTCGCCTCAGCCCGCTTTTCCTCAACGCGGAGCTCAGCGGCGAGACCCTGCATATTCGCGAGGCGCGGCTCGGCGATGGTGCGAACGGCGAGGCGACGGCAAGCGGCGAGATCGATTTCACCCCGGACGGCATGACCGGACAAGGTGAGGTCCGCTTTGACCGGTTCAATGCGGTCTCACGGCCTGAACTCTTCGTACAGGCCACAGGATATGCGGACCTGACCCTGAGCGGCCGCCGCCTGCGCGTGACCGGCGAGACGGACCTGGAGCGCCTGTCCTTAACGCCGATCGAGACGTCCGGCCCCGACATCGCGCAAATGGAGGTGGAGGAGATTAATCGGCCCGATACGCTCGACCCGCCCTATCGCCGGCCGATCCTGATCGAGCTGGACTATGGGATTCGCGCCGATGACAGTCTTTTCGTCTCCAGCCGCACATTCAATTCGGAATGGTCCGCGGATGTCAGGGTCGAAGGGCCGCTGAACCGTCTGCGTCTGAACGGCGAGGCCGGATTGAGACGCGGCCAGGCGACCTTGTTGACGCGCATTTTTGAAATGAGCGAGGGCCGCATCGGTTTTTCAGGTCCGATCGAGGCGACCCGCATCCTGCTGACAGGCCGTCACCGGCGCGGCGGCCTTGAGGTGACGGCTCGCGCCGAAGGACCGATCACCCAGCCCCATATCAGCTTCACCAGCGTGCCGAGCCTGCCCGAGGACGAAGTGCTGGCGCGGCTGCTTTTCGATCAGGACACGGCGGCGCTCAGCCCGCTGCAATCGGCTCAGCTCGCCGCCCAGCTCTCGGGCCGCAACTGGCTTGGGGCGTTGAGCGATGCAGGCCGCCGAATTGGAGTCGACCGGCTGGACATTCGGGAGGGCGAAGACGGCGCGCTTTCCCTGGCCGGCGGCCGGCGGATTGGAGAGACGGTCTTTGTCGAGCTGGAGACCGGAACCGCCGCCGCCCTTGGCGCCGCGCGGATCGAGTGGATGATCACCCCCGACATCGTCGTGCTCTCGCGCATGACCGGAGACACAGACGCCGAACTCGCCATCCGCTGGCGGCGGGAATTCGATTAGCGCCGATCAGGGCCTCACCTGACCATCGCCATGGACGCGGTATTTGAAGCTGGTGAGCTGCTCCAGGCCCACGGGACCGCGCGCGTGCAGCTTGCCTGTGGCGATGCCGATCTCAGCGCCCATGCCAAATTCGCCGCCATCGGAAAACTGGGTGGATGCGTTATGCATCACGACCGCGGAATCGATGGCGGCCAGAAACGCGCGCGCGGCCGCCGGGTCCTCGGTGAGGATCGCATCGGTATGGCCCGAGGAATGCGTCGCCACGTGGGCGAGGGCGTCCTCCAGGCCGTCGACCAGCTTCACCGACAAAACAGCGTCAAGATACTCCGTATAGAAATCCGCGTCTTCGGCGGGCGCGATCCGGCTGTCGATCGCCTGCGCGTCCGCGTCGCCGCGCACCTCGCAATCGCCCAGCGCATCCAGGGCGAGAGGTAGAAAGCGTCCGGCGATATTGCGGTCCACAACAAGGCTTTCGGTCGCCCCGCAAACGCCGGTTCGGCGCAGCTTGGCGTTGACCAGCACGGACACGGCCTTAGCGATCTCCGCGCCTTCATGGACATAGGTGTGGCAATTGCCCTCAAGGTGCAAAAGCGTGGGAACGCGCGCCTGATCGCGCACCAGCGAGACCAGCCCCTTGCCGCCGCGCGGAATGACCAGATCCACCAGGCCGACGGCCGTTAAAAGCGCAGTCACCGCATCCCGGTTCGGCGTTTCGATCATCTGGATGCAGTCAGCGGGCAGGTCCGCCGCCTTCAGGCCCTCAGCCAGGCACTCGACAATCACGCGAGTGGAATTGAGGCTTTCCGAGCCGCCGCGCAGGATCACCGTATTGCCCGACTTCAGGCATAGCGCCCCGGCGTCCGCGCCGACATTGGGCCGGCTTTCGTAAATCATGCCGATCACGCCGAGCGGCGTCGCGACGCGTTCAATCCTCAATCCGTTCGGACGCTGCGTTGCATGCAGCACGCGCCCCACCGGATCCGGCAGCGCCGCGATCTCCTCCAGCGCCTCGGCGATGGCCGATATGCGGTCCGGCGTCAGGATCAAACGATCGATGAAAGCCTCAGGCTTGCCCGCCGCGCGCACGCCCTCCACATCGATGGCGTTGGCGTCCAACAGGCGCGGCGCATTTACGCGCAAAGCCTTCGCCGCTGCGGCCAGCGCCGCGTTTTTCTGATCCGTCGACGCGGCGGCCAGCCGTCGTCCGGCGGCCTTGGAGCGCCGAGCAAGACCTTCCACATAGGCTTGGATGTCTTTGTCCGCGTCGGACACAAGGGGCGCAGGCGAAACCATGGCCCTTTGTTACCATTAAAACGCGCCAAGCAAACAGCAGGTCCGACCGCCGCCTTAACGCCCTGGACCATCCACGTCCCGATCGCCGGCACACCGAACGCGCCGCTCCGAACGCCTCACCCGGTCATGCAGAAGGCGTTGAGCTTGTTGCCGTCCAGATCACGGAAATAAGCCGCGTAGAAGCCGCCTCCGCGCGGGCCCGGAGCGCCTTCATCGGCGCCGCCGGCCTCGATCGCGGCGTTGTAAAGGGCGTCCACATGCTCCGGGTCGCGCGCCTGCAGCGCAATCATGACGCCATTGCCGACCGTGGCCGGCTCGCCATTGAAAGGCTTGGTCAATCCGATGCCGGCCGGACCGTCCATCTTGCCCCACGCGATGAAGCTCTCCTCCTCCATCATGCGCGGCGTATCCATCAGCGCCGCCAGCTTGTCGTAAAACGCGGCCCCGCGCTCCAAATCATTCGTTCCGATCGTGACATAGCCAATCATGGCGTCCTCCCACTCCCTGTTGATATTCGCGATGTTGATATTCGCGGTTATGTTCTACTTATGTTCCGGCTTGATCATGCCCTTATCCAACCCCGGTCCGCAAGTGGAAATCCGCCGTCGACCTGCAGTTGCTTCGCTCAAACGCGCCGCGAATTGTCCACGGCCTTCTGGACGCCGCGGCTGTCGCGAATCGGATTGACGGGTAAGCTCTCCAGCCGAATGGTTAGACGGGAGCCCGCCATGGCCCTTGCAGACGCGACCCCCGCCCTGGAGACACGATCCGGTTCGCAGATTGAACGCGCCTATCTGAATCTGTTGCGCGATATTCTTTCGCACGGCGACGACCAGGCCGACCGCACCGGCACCGGCGCCCGCGGGGTGTTCGGACGCCAGATTCGCTGTGATCTGGCCGAGGGCTTTCCGCTGCTGACCACCAAAAAGGTGCATTTCAAATCCATCGCGGTGGAGCTGTTATGGTTCATCAAGGGGATGACCAATGTGCGCTGGCTGCAGGAGCGCGGGGTCTCGATCTGGGATGAATGGGCCGATGAAAATGGCGAGCTGGGCCCGGTCTACGGCAAGCAGTGGCGGCGCTGGACCGGACCGGACGGCGAAGAGATCGACCAGCTGGCGGGTCTGATCGAGCAGATCAAGACCACGCCGGACAGCCGGCGCCTGATTTTGAGCGCCTGGAACCCGGCCGACGTGCCGTCGATGGCCCTTCCGCCCTGCCACACCCTGTTCCAGTTCAAAGTATTGGGCGGACGCCTGCACCTGCAGCTGTATCAGCGCAGCGCGGACATGTTTTTGGGGGTGCCGTTCAACATCGCCAGCTATGCCCTGCTCTTGGCGATGGTCGCGAGGGTCACCGGCTATGAGCCGGGCGAATATGTCCACACCTTCGGCGATGCGCATATCTACGCCAACCACATGGATCAGGTGCGCGAGCAGCTCTCCCGCACGCCGAGGGCGCTGCCGACGCTGCGCCTGAACCCGGACGTGACCGACGTCTTCGCATTCGATTATGAGGACATTTCGCTGGAGGGTTATGACCCGCACCCGCGGATATCGGCGCCGGTGGCGGTTTGAATGCGCGACCGAGGCCGGTTGTGATCGGCGCAGCGATCATCCGGGTGCTCCTGCTTTCGACTTTCGTGATTGGCGCCCTGCGGCACATCTGGCTGACTGAACGCTGCTTGAGCGCCGAAGGCGCGGTTTGGGACCAAGCGCTTCACGCTTGTTGCTCCACAGATGAATGCCCGGAGGCGCCGGCATGACCCGGCCCCGCCTCGCCGCCGTCGTCGCGGTCGCCAGAAACGGCGTCATCGGACGCGACGGCGATCTGCCCTGGCGTATTCCCTCCGACCTGAAGCGATTCAAGGCCGTCACGCTGGACAAGCCGGTGGTGATGGGGCGCAAGACGTGGGACAGCCTGCCGCGCAAGCCCTTGCCCGGGCGGACGAATATCGTCGTCAGCCGAACCCTGGCCGAGGCGGAGGGCGCACGCGTCTTCGCCAGCACCGAGGCGGCGCTTGCGGCGGCTGAGCGCGCCGCGCAGGACGCCGGCGTCGACGAGATCTGCCTGATCGGCGGGGCGCGGCTTTACGCCGATCTGCTGGACCGGACCGATCGCATCTATCTCACCGAAGTGGACCTGGCGCCGCAAGGCGACGCGCTCTTCCCGGCCCTCGCGCCGGGCCAGTGGCGCGAAGTCGACGCTGAACGGGTCGAGCCCCAGCCCGGAGACGACGCCGGCTTTACGGCGCGCATTCTTGACCGCGTCACTGCGGCTTAAGACCGGTTTTACTTGAACCGCAAGGCCGGACCCGCCACATACAGACACAATCGCATTCGCGAGCGAAATCCACTGGAGAAGCGGGGAGCATATGCCCTGGAATGACAATTCGGGCGGCGGCGGCGGGCCTTGGGGCTCGGGCGGCGGCTCAAACAATAACGGGAATAATCCCTGGGGCCGCGGCCAAGGCGGTCCCGGCCGCGGCGGCCCTGGCGGCGGCGGTCAGGAGCCGGACCTGGATGAGTTGGTGCGCCGGCTTCAGGATTGGGTGCGCGGCGTCATGGGCGGCGGCCGAGGAACCAAAGGCGGCAGGGGCGGCGGGGGCATCGGCCTCGGCGTGATCCTGGCGGCTCTGGTCTTCGTCTGGATCGCCTGGCCCGGCTCGGGCTGGTATGTGGTGCAGCCGAACGAAAACGGGGTCGTGCTCCGCTTTGGCGAGTATGACCGCACGACTACGCCGGGCTTCCGCTTCAAGCTGCCCTATCCTGTCGAGACGGTGCTGCTGCCGGAAGTCACCGACACGCAGACCATTGAGATCGGCAGCAATCAGCGCGGCATCTTGATGCTCACGCGCGACGAAAACATCGTCGATATCGGTTTCACCGTTCAGTGGCGCGTGAACACGCAGGAAGGCGGCGTGCGCGACTTCCTGTTCAATGTCCGCGATGTCGAGAGCACCATTCGCGCGGTGGCCGAAAGCGCCATGCGGGAAGTCGCCGGCACGACCGATCTGGAGCCGATCATCACGGCCGGCCGGGTCGAGGTGTCCCAGCGCACCCGCGATCTCATGCAGGCCACCCTGGATGAATACGCCGCGGGCGTGGTCGTGCTGAACGTCAACCTGCAGCGCGCTCAGGCGCCCGATCAGGTCATCGACGCCTTCCGCGATGTCGACGCGGCCGCCCAGGACGCGGAACGCGCGCGCCTGGACGCGACCGCCTATGCGAACTCGGTCGTTCCGCAAGCCCGAGGCGAAGCCGCCCGGCTGCGCGAAAACGCGCAGGCCTATCGGGACTCGGTGATCGCTGAAGCCCAGGGTCAGGCCGACCGTTTCGTGGCGATTTACAACGAATACGCCACGGCGCCGGACGTCACGCGCCGGCGCATGTATCTGGAGACCATGGAGGCTGTGCTGGGCCGATCCGAACTGATCATTCTGGATCAGGAAGGCAATGGCGCGGTGCCCTATCTCCCCCTTGATCAGCTCGGACGGGCGCGCGGACCTGCGCCTGAAACCGACCAAAGCCGTTCGGGAGGCTAAACGATGCGTTTATTGACCCCCATCATCGCCATCCTTCTGATCGTGGCCGGAATCGCCGCCTTTCTGGCGACCTTCACGGTCAGCGAAACCCAGCAGGCGCTCGTGGTTCGACTGGGTGAACCGGTTCGGGCGATCAATCAGCCCGGCCAGGACAATCCCGGCCTTCACTTCAAGACCCCCTTCGTCGACGAAGTGGTCTATATCGAGAAGCGCAATCTCGAATTCGACATGGCGCCGGAAGAAATTCAGGCCGCCGACCAGGAACGCCTGGTGGTGGACTCCTTCCTGCGCTACCGCGTGTCCGATCCGCTGCGCTTCTTCCTGACGGTCCGCAATGAGTTGGGCGCCCAGGCGCGTCTTCGCTCTATCATGGACGACAGCCTGCGCGGCGTGATCGCCTCGATTCCCTCCCAGGACGTGATCTCCGGCCAGCGCGCCGAGCTCATGAACCGGGTGCAGGCCGCCGTGGAGGCTCAGGTGGCCAATCAGGAGCTGGGCATCGAGGTCATCGATGTGCGCATCCTGCGCGCCGACCTTCCCGAGCAGATCGCCAACCGCGTCTTCCAACGGATGGAATCAGAGCGCCAGCAGGAAGCCGCCGGCATCCGGGCTGAAGGCAATGAACAGGCCCAGCGCATTCGCGCTGAAGCCGACCGGAACGCCGCGGTCATCCAGGCCGAGGCTCGCGCGGACGCCGAGCGCATTCGCGGTGCGGGCGACGCCGAACGCAACCGGATTTACGCCGAAGCCTATGGCCGGGATCTGGAATTCTTCCAATTCTACCGGACCATGATCAGCTATGAGACGGCGCTCCGCGAAGGCACGCCCATTGTGATCCCGCCGGACAGCGACTTCTTCGAGTATTTCCGCAGCGAAACCGGCGGCCGGTAGGCCCGGTTTTCGCCAAGGATGAAGACGCAAGGCGGCCGGGCTCGATTGAGCCCGGCCGTTTTGCTTTTGGCGCGGTCCTCTTGCCATTACGCCTGCGGCTCGGGTTAGCTTGCCGCGATGGCGCCTGGCACTTCATCCGATCCGGCCTCACGCGACGCCAGCGGGGCGGGCCGCGCCTGCGAGAATTGCGGCGCACCGCTCAGCGCCTCCTATTGCGGCCGGTGCGGGCAGAAAGCCGTCGGTCTGAACCGGCCGGCATTGGCCTTGTTGCGCGATCTGCTCGACGGGTTTTTCAGCCTTGACGGCAAGTTCTGGCGCACCGTGATCAGCCTTTATCGCCGCCCCGGCCAGGCCGCGCGTAATTTTCTGGACGGACGCCGCGCCTGTCAGAGCCCGCCCGTTCGGCTCTATGTGATCTCAGCCCTGGTCTTCGTGCTGGGGTTTCAGCTCTCCGGCATCGCGCTGATCGGGATTGAAACCGAAGGCGGGGATCTGATCGCACCGGCTGACCTCGACACGAGCGAGATCGCCGCGGTGAGCACGGGGCCGATCAATGTGCGCCTTCACCCGTTTCGACCGCCGTGGACGCCGGACCCTCAACCTATCGACTGGGACAGCCTTCGCGCCGCGATCGCGGAACGCGAGGGCTTGGAACTGAGTGAAAGCTCAGCGGCCGATCTGACGGAGCAGCAGGTGCTGGAGCAAGGCGGCGTTGTCGCCCTCGCCGTGCTTGTCGGACGCGATCCGCTGGCGGCGGAACGGCGCGCGAATCTGGCGCTCAATCAGGCCATTTTGGCGATGGTGGCGCTGTTCGCGCTGTTCAACGTCGTCCTGCATCCGCGCGCACGGCTGATCACCCATGCCGTCCACAGCCTGTATTTCCACGCAGCCCTTCTGCCTCTAGCCATGCTCAGCGCCATCGCTGCGGTTTATCTCAGCGCGGCGTTCACCGCCGCGGGGGCCGTTCTTGGCGCGTGCGGCCTGGCCGCAATCCTCGCGCTCGCCTGGTGGAGCGATCGCAAGGTGTACGCCAGCAGCTGGTATGGCGCGAGCCTTCGCATCGCCGTGCTCGCTCTTGCGTATCTGCTGGCCTTCCTGTTCCTGGCGATCGCCCTGGTTCTTTTGTCTATTGAGTGAATCTCAGCGCCTGCTGGTTTCGCATTAACGCCTCATCGCCTATATTGAGCCTGTCCGCTTCTGCGGACTATGGCGATAAACGCGCGTGTAATAACCAGACCGGACCCGGGTGCGAATCCCGGCGGCTCCACCATCTCTTCCCCGCTCGTTGGGCGGACGTCTTGGGGCCGAATAGGATCGACGGATGGCTAAAGACGTGGCTTTCGCCCGAATGGGCTTCGTTACCAGCCCGTTATTAGTAGTTGCCAACGACAACTATGCTGAAGAGGTCGCTCTCGCTGCGTAAGCAGCGCGGGTAATCTCGCTTTTAAGTCCTGATCTCTAGCAAGATCAGGCGGGGTTCGGGGGCGCCTGGCAACAGAAGCCCCCACTTTTCACGGATCATTGCGGCCCTCGTTCCGGCTCAGCAGAGGCGGTTGTCATTCGCCTTTCGCGCGCCGAGCGGGAACGGCCCGGACGGACCGCACCGGTCCGGCGGCGCCGCGCTGACGAACGCCAGCTCGCCGATCGACGCAGCATCACAATTCCTTAGGGTTAATTTCCTCTTTATAATTGCATTCTTACCCTTTCTGGTTGCTTTTGAATGCGTTCAATGTACGATGCCAGCGGCCGCATCCGAGAATTACCATAATGATTAAAAGGACATACGCACTGGTGCGGCCGCAACTGCAACCTCTGATTCGGGAAAACACAAGCATGCACAAGCATTTGATTGTCGCCGCCCTCGCCGCCGGTCTGGGTCATGCGGCCTATGCCGATGAACCGCCGGCGATCGAGGAGCCGGTGCGCGGCGCCGGGGAGACCGCCGCTCATCAGGACACATTGCGCTTCGGCCTCACTGGGGAGGTTTCGCCGCGCGCGCTGCAACAGCTGACCCGCGGCCAGCGGGTCCCGGTGATCGTGATGTTCGAGGAGCCCAAAGCGCAGCCGGGGCTCGCCCCGCGCTCCGCAGAAGCGCTTCAGTCACGCATCGGCCGGATCGCAGCGGCTCGCGAAAACGCATTGGTCGCCGCGTTCGGCGTCAACGGGTTCGAGCGCGCCGACGCCGCGCAGCTGCGCCGGGACCGGCGGCCTGGCGTCAGCATTCAGGAGCGCGCCACAGTGCTGCGCGAGTTTGCAGCGACGCCCGGCTTTAGCGCGCGGGTCAACGCCAATGAAATCGAGCGCCTGCGCACGACGCCCGGCGTCGTCGCCGTTTACGAAGACGAGGTGAGCGAGCTGGTCCTCGACGACACCACCCTCTTGACCGGCGCCCAGACCCTCTGGTCGTCCGGCGTGGAAGGCTCCGGCACGGCCGTTGCGATCCTGGACACCGGCGTTGAGCTGGAACATCCCATGACGGCCTCCGCCGTCACCGCATCGGCCTGCTTCAACCAGATCGTCGCCGGCGTCTCGACCAGCTTGTGTCCGGGCGGGGTCGCATCGGTGACCGATCTGACCTCGGGATCCGCGGGCGACAGCTGCGTTGAAGACAATATCGATCCGATCAACGGGATTGATGGCTGCTTCCACGGCACCCATGTGGGCTCCACCTCCTCGGGACGCACGGTAAGCCTGAGCTCGGGTCCGATCTCCGGCGTCGCACGCCAGTCCGACATCATCGCAGTCAATGTCTTCGCCCAGTTCGGCCCGGCCAATTGCGGGGGCGCGGCGCGCTGCGTTCTGTCCTGGACGTCCGATCAGATCGCGGCGCTCGACTGGCTGTTCGTCAACCGCGTCGCCCTGAATCTCGGCGCCGTGAATATGAGCCTGGGCGGCGGCCGGAACTTCTCCGCCTGCGACAGCTCGGATCCGCGCACCACGGTGATCAACAATCTGCGCGCCGCGGGCGTCGCGACCGTGATCGCGAGCGGCAATAACGGCTGGTCCAACTCGGTGAGCACGCCGGGCTGCATCTCCTCGGCGATCACCGTGGGATCGACCACCAAGTCTGATGCGGTGTCCAGCTTCTCCAACTCGTCATCGCTGGTGGACCTGATGGCGCCGGGCAGCTCCATCTTCGCCGCCTGGCAGTCCGAACAGCCCGCCCCTGGCGGCAGCTGCATCGCCGCCGGCGTGCCCACCGCGCCGGGGCCGGACGGCTTCTGCCACTGGTATTCCAATTCCAGCGGCACCTCGATGGCGACCCCGCACGTGGCCGGCGCATTCGCGATGCTGCGCGCGGAGTTTCCGTCCGCCACGGTGACCGATATCGAGACCGCGCTGGAATCTACGGGCGTCGGCATTTTCGATAGCCGTAACGGCCTGACCATTCCGCGGATCCAGATCGACGCCGCCTATAACTTCCTTCTGGCGGGCGGCGGGCCTGCGAATAATGATTTCGCCGACCGCATCACCGTGTCCGGCTCCAGCGTGACGGCGACCGGCAACAACACCGGCGCCGACAAGGAGCCGGGCGAGCCGAACCATGCCCGTCCCGGCGGCGCGTCGGTCTGGTGGAGCTGGACGGCGCCGGCTAACGGCTCGGTCACCGTCGACACCATCGGGTCGAATTACGACACCATGCTCGGCGTCTATACCGGCACGGCGGTCAACGCGCTGACCACCATCGGCACCAATGATGACGGGTCGGGCATCGGCCTGCTCAGCCGCGTGACCTTCACCGCCAGCGCAGGCGTGACCTATCAGATCGCCGTGGACGGCTATCTCGCGTCGACCGGCGACATCACGCTCAACATCACCCAGTAATCCCTGCCCCCCTCACCGGCCGCCGGCGTCATGCCGGCGGCCGCCTTTTTCATAGCAAGACGGAACGAATTTCTCCTGCGTCGGCGTTCAGGACCTTGCGCCCGTAAATCAACTCTAGTTTTTTCGATATTATCGTTTAAAGATTTCATTAACTCTTATAATTGATGCGCTTAAGCGCATGGGTTGCTTTTTGTTAAGAATTGAGGGCAGCATTCGCGCTGCCAAATCCAGCAAATTCCCTCACTGAATTCATACAGACAAGCTGGCATGGCGTCATTGAAACTTCCGAGGAAGGACCTGAACGCATGCGTAAACACATGATCGCCGCCACTCTGGCCGTCGGGCTGAGCCAGGGCGCCTTTGCAGACGAACCGCCCGCCATCGAGGAGGCTGTGCGCGGCGCGGGTGACGCCGCCGGACAGCAGGACAGCTTACGCTTCGGGATCACCGGGCCCGTCTCGCCCCGCGCGCTCCAGCAACTGGCTGGCGGCGAAAGAGTTCCGGTGATCGTCATGCTCGACGAACCCAAGGCCGCGCCCGGTCTTGCGCCGCGGTCGCAAGCCGCGATGCAGGCGCGCATCGCGCGGATCGGCCAGGCGCGGGAGAACGCCCTGCTCGCAGCCTTCGGCGTGAATGGATTTGAACGCGCCGGCCAGGCTCAGCAACGCACTATCGGCCGTCCCGTCCCCGGCGGACCGTCGCGCGCGCGTGTGATGCGGGAATTCCGTGCGACGCCCGGCTTCAGCGCCATGGTCAATGCAAATGAGATTGAGCGTCTGCGCACCACGCCCGGCGTTTCAGCGATTTTCGAGGACGAGCTCAACGAGCTGGTCCTGACGGATACGACGCTGCTGACAGGCGCCGAAGCGACCTGGGCGCTGGGCGCTGAAGGTGCCGGCGCCGCTGTCGCGATTCTGGACACCGGGGTGGAGCTGGAGCACCCGATGACGGCCTCCGCCGTCACCGCGTCGGCCTGCTTCAATCAGATCGTCGCCGGCGTCTCGACCAGCTTGTGTCCGGGCGGCGCCGCGCAGGTCACGGATCTCGCCTCCGGCTCGGCGGGCGACAGCTGCGTTGAGGACAATATCGACCCGGTCAACGGGGTCGACGGCTGCTTCCACGGCACCCATGTGGGCTCCACGTCTTCGGGCCGGACGACCAGCCTGAGCTCCGGTCCGATCGCCGGCGTGGCGCGCCAGTCCGACATCATCGCAGTCAATGTGTTTGCGCAATTCGGTCCGGCCAATTGCGGCGGCGCCCCGCGCTGCGTGCTGTCCTGGACGTCCGACCAGGTCGCGGCGCTCGACTGGCTGTTCGCCAATCGCAGCGCGCTGAACCTGGCCGCCGTCAATATGAGCCTGGGCGGCGGGCTGAATTCGTCAGCCTGTGACGCGGGCGATCCCCGCACCACGGTGATCAACAATCTGCGCGCCGCGGGCGTCGCGACCGTGATCGCCAGCGGCAATAACGGATCGTCGAGCCAAATCAGCACGCCCGGATGCATCTCCACGGCCATCACCGTGGGGTCGACCACCAAATCTGATGCGGTCTCCAGCTTCTCCAACTCGAACGCCCTGGTGGACTTGATGGCGCCGGGCAGCTCCATCTTCGCCGCCTGGCAGTCCGAACAGCCCGCCCCTGGCGGCAGCTGCATCGCATCGGGCACGCCGACCGCGCCGGGTCCGGACGGCTTCTGCCACTGGTATTCCAACTCCAGCGGCACCTCGATGGCGACCCCGCACGTGGCGGGCGCCTTCGCCATGCTGAGCGCCGCCTTCCCCACAGCGACGGTCACCGATATCGAGACCGCCCTGGAATCCACGGGCGTGCCGATCTTCGACTCGCGCAATGGGCTGACCATTCCGCGGATCCAGATCGACGCCGCCTACAACTTCCTGGCCGGCGGCGGCGGCGGCCCGACCGCACCGGCGAATAACGACTTCGCCGACCGGATCGCCATTCCGGGCACCAACACGTCGGTGAACGGCAATAGCGTCGGCGCCGACAAGGAGCCCGGCGAGCCCAACCACGCCCAGGCGGGCGGAGCGTCGGTCTGGTGGAGCTGGACCGCGCCGTCGAATGCGCGGGTCACCATCACCACGGTCGGCTCCAATTACGACACCCTGCTCGGTGTCTACACCGGCGCGTCGGTGAACAGCCTGACCACGATCCGGACGAATGACGACGGTCGCGGCACAGGCCTGCAGAGCCGGGTCCGCTTCCGGCCGACCGCCGGCGTCACCTATCAGATCGCCGTTGACGGCTTCAACGGCGCCGCCGGCGATATCACGCTGAATATCAGCCAGTAGCGTAAGGCGGACGGATCGGTCTCCGGCCTTGCGCCGGCGGCCGATCTCCGTTTGCGGCCGCCCCGCATCGCAACCCGCCGGGTTGAAAGAACGGATAGCCGTCAATCGGCGCGCGGCAACGGGATTTCGGCGCGAAACACGCTGCCCTCGCCCAAAACACTCTTCACACGCATGACCCCGCCCATCGCCGCGACGATCCGTTTGGAAAGCGCCAGCCCCAGGCCGGCGCCGCCATATCGCCGGCTCATGGAATTATCCCCTTGGACGAAGGGCTCGAAAATCTCATCCAGCTTATCGGCGCTTATCCCGCAGCCGGTATCCCGGACCTCCACGGCCAGGCCCTCGCCTGGGCTCAAGGGCTCTATCGAGACTTCGACACCACCGTTTTGCGTGAACTTGATGGCGTTCGCGATCAGCTTGTCCAATAGCTGCGCGAGGCGCGCAGGATCACCGCGCCGGAGCGCGTCCAGATCGGCGCCGGGGGCTGGCGAAATCGTCAGAGCAAGCCCGGCGTTCGCGGCGACCGGCGCCTGGCGGCCGCTCACGCGGTCGATGACCGCTCGCGGAATGAACTCGACCAGCTCCAACTCCAGCTCGTCCGCCTCAATGCGGGACATGTCGAGCACATCGTTGAGGCTGGACAGCAAATCGGACCCTGACGACTTGATCGCGTCGACGGCGCGCTGCTGCTCCGGTTCCAGGGCGCTTGCTTCCAAGACGGTCGCCATCCCGATCACGCCGTTTAGCGGGGTGCGCAGCTCATGGCTCATATTCGCCAGGAATTCGGACTTCGCGCGATTGGCGCGGTCAGCAGCCGCCTTCTGGGCCGACAGCGCCTCAAGCGCGGAGATCATTTCGCGCCGAAACACGATCCCGCCCGCGAAGGCGAAGATCGCGGCCGCGGCCAGCGCGCCGTATTCGGCCGCCTCCGTCGGCTGGTCGGCATCCGCCCACCCCATGGCGCCGGTCGCCAGAATCGACCCAAGCGCGACAAGCATGGCCGCCGCACCGTCGCGGAAGCCGAGCACCAGGGTGAACGTCATCACGCTGGGGATCAAAAGGAAATTGGCCGGATTATAGAGATCGCCCTCCCAGATCGAGAGCGCGGCGAGCAAGGCGAGAACGCCGTAACCGAGCACGCGGCTGCGCAAGTAGAACTGGTTCGATCCATTAATTAGGATCGGCGCGGCGGCGCAGACCAGCGCGGCGACGCCGCCGCTGGCGATTTGCGCTGCGAAATCCGGCAGATATTGCAAGTTCAATAAAGTCACCGCGCCGCCGGCGAGACCGGCGAGGATGCAAAAAGCCGACAGCGCGCGCGCGCCGGCGACCCGCAGGCGATCCTGATCATCCGCTTGCGGCCAATATTTATCACGCAGATTCAGGTCCATGCACCTGCTCCGTCCGCCGGCGGCCGCAGGCAAGCACAGCCAGGGTTTACGCTTCATGGACATCTGAATGGGCGTTCAACGACTAGGCGCAGTCAGGGCGGCCTCATGCGCGATCAAGGCCCGCCAGCTCGGGTTCAGCGTCTGCCGGCGGCGCCTCGGAGACAGACCGGGCCGCCTTGGAACGGGCCATCACCGCCAAGACCTGCTCCAGCAAGACGGCGCCGCGCAGGGGCTTGGTGAGCACGGCGTCAAAGCCCAGGCCGGCATAGCGCTCGACCTGATGCGTCATCGCGTTGGCGGTCATGGCGATCACAGGCGGCCCGTCGCCCGGCGCGCGCATCGCGGCGAGGGCGTCAACGCCGTTCATGCGAGGCATGCGAATATCCATCAGGACCAGATCAAAATGGGCGCTTCGCGTCATCGCGACCGCCTCTGCGCCGTCCGCGGCATGCGTGATGTCCGCATTCAGCGCTTCAAGCAAACCCGCGGCGACTTCCCGATTATTGGCGTCATCATCAACGATCAGCAGACGGCGGCGTTCGCCGCACGGCCGCGCCGGCGCCTCGGAGAGACCGGCATTCTCCCTGTCGACGACCCGCGGCAGGACGAGCTGAACCATGAACACCGTGCCTGACCCCGGCGCGCTGTCCACTGTGAGCTCGCCCTGCATCAGATCGACCAGCCGGCGCACGATCGCCAAGCCCAGACCGGCCCCGTCATAGGACCGTTCCGCACTGTCCTCCGCTTGGGTGAAAGGCTCGAACACCCGATTCAACTCCGCCTCGGACATGCCGCAGCCGGTGTCCTCAACGCGGAGCATGACCGACTCCGACGATGCGCCTTGCATAAGGGAGACGGTGACTTGTCCGGTTTCGGTGAACTTGATGGCGTTGGTCACCAGATTATGGACGATCTGAAGCAAGCGCGTCGGATCGCCAAGCCTGGACGGGGACAATCGCAATACGGGGTCGAGCGTGCAAACAAGGTCCAGCCCTTTGGCGTCAGCCTGGACGCCATGCAGCCTTTCGATCGAATCCAGCACCTCGTCGAGGCGGAATGGACGCCGGTCGACGGTCAGACGGCCCGCCTCAATTCGAGACAGATCAAGTATATCATTCAGGGTGTTGTGCAGATGGTCGCCGGATTTGCGGATGACATCGACGCGCTTGCGTTGCTTGTGCGTCAAGTCTGACCGCGAGAGCAGCTCCGCCATGCCGATCACGCCGTTTAGCGGCGTTCTCACTTCGTGGCTCATGCTGGCGAGAAAGCGCGACTTGGCCAAGCCGGCCGCCTCCGCGCGATCACGCTGCGCATTGGCCTCCCGCACCAGCGCGAGCATCTCCGTGCGCAAAACCGCGCCGGCGACATAGGCGAACACCGTTGAGCAGACCATGCCGGCGAAATAGGTGTGCAGTGTGGAGGGCGCGGGTCCGGCGAGCCGGATCATCGCATATGTCGTGCACACGGAAACCAGCGTGATTGCGGCCGCGATCAGCCCGTCTTTCGTGCCCAGCACGAGCGTGAAGGTCATGACCGTGGGCAGAAGCAAGACATGCCCGACGCTCGCCACCTCGCCGTTCGCGATCGACAGCCCTGCGAGCAGCACGATGTTGAAATAGCCCAGCATCCGGGCCCGCAACGCGAAATCAGGCGATTCATTGATCACCAGCGGCGCCAGCAGCGCAATCAGGGCTGCGAGCGCCCCGACGCTGACGAAGATTGGATAATCCGGCCAAAAGTGAAGATTGACCAACGTAACGACAACGCCCGCACCGCCCGCCAGAACGGCGAAAGCGGACAGGGCGCGCGACACGGCGACGGCCATGCGATCCCCGCCCGCAGCGCTCGGCCAATATCGGCTTAGAACACTCATGACTCCGTCCGACCCCATCAGACTCAGCGGGTCGACCGTATGCAATTCGTTGAAATCAGTCACCGATTCGTTTGGATCAGACCTAATCGGGCGTGAACCATGGTGTTCGCATCCGCCCGGCTTCGCGCGGCGGCGGTCAAACCGCCTGGGCGGCGCCCGATGCGCGTCTGTCCCATGGACGCGGCCTGAACCGCAGCGGCATTCCGCCCCGCGGACGCAAAGTGACCTGCATGACCGGCACGACGTCGCCGTGAGCCGGCTCGACCGTAAGGCGCGACAGGACGACGGACAGTATGATCGCCGCCTCCATCATGGAGAATTGCGCGCCGATACAGGCCCTGGGTCCGCCGCCGAAGGCCATGGACATATAGCGGTCGGCCGGCCGGCGCGACGCGCTCCATCGGTCCGGATCAAAGGCGTTCGGATTGTCCCATAGCGTTTCGTGACGCTGCAGCGCATAAAAGGCCAGCAGCGCGACATCGCCCTTGCGAACCGGATGACCGCAGATCTCAGTGTCTTCGACCGCCCGCCGGCCCAGGATCGGCGCCGGCGGATAAAGCCGCAACGCTTCTTCAATGACCTGGCGCGTCAGCAACAGTCTGGACGCGTCCTCGGCGCTGGGAACGCCCTGACCGAATACGGCGTCCGCTTCGGCGCGCAAGGCCGCCTGAATATCCGGGTCATTGGCGACCAGATAGAACGCCCAGGTGAGCGCGATGGCCGTGGTTTCATGCCCTGCCGCCACGAATGTCATCAGCGTGTCGCGGATCTCCACATCCGACAGGCCTTGCCCGGTCTCTTCATCGCGCACCTTCAACAGCAGGCCCAGCAAATCGGCGCCCGGATCATCCAGCGCGCGGCGTCGCCTGATCTGACCGTCCGCCGCGGTCCGGAACACCTTGCGCGCGCGCAGCGCGCCAGGCGTCATCAGACGCGGCGCCCATTCGGGAAACGGCGCCAGATCGGAATAGCGCACCCGCCCGATCTCCTCGAGCAGCACTTCGATCGCCGCGCGGACCTCGCCGCGGTCAAAGCCTTCGACATCGGAGAAGAGCGCGCGCTCAATCACGGCGAAGGTGGTGTCGTTCATGACATGGTGGACGTCCACCGGCGCCGGCGTGTTCAGCGTCTCCACCGCCGCGTCCGCCGCGTCCGCCATGAGCGGCGCGAAGCGGTCCAGCCGGCGTTTCAGGAAGGCCGGCTGCAGCGTCATGCGCTGTCGCCGCCAGCTTTCACCGTGGGCGGTCAGAATGGCGTCACCCAGAATCGGGGTCAGCATGCGCATGATCAGCGGTGATTTCCGCCATGCGCTGAAATTGTCCTGCAAGATGGATTTCATTTCCGCCGGGCCGGAAACCTGATGAACCGAACGCCCCAGATAAGGGCCGGTCAATCGCGTCTGGCGAAACAGCGGCTCAGGCAGGATCGCCATGGGATTGTCCCGCATCAGCCTGGCCGTGGTCACCAGGCTGACCATTCGGGTCAGCGGCGGCGAGGATGCGGGGACGAAAAGCGTCTCCGCAGGACGGGCGAGCGATTGTGTCAACATGACGGAAACCAAGCCTGAACTGATTCAGAGTTAAACCGAAGCGGGCGCCGCGCCAGCCGCTCACGCCGATTGACGGCGCGCTTCCCTGCGATAGGCTTTCGCCGACTGTGATCGCGACTGCCGGGGGATATAAGGCGCGTGGCCAATGATTTGATGGGATATGACCAGCTGGCGCAGGAAGCGCTGCGTTCCGTCGTGCGCAAGTCGATCGAGCGCGCCGCCGGACCGGAAGGCCTTCCCGGCGCCCACCATTTCTACATCATGTTTCGCACGACCGATCCTGCGTGCGATATCGATGACGCGCTCAAGGAATCCTATCCAGAAGAAATGACCATCGTCCTGGAGCATCAATTCTGGGACTTGTCGACCAGCGATGAGGGCTTTGAAGTCACGCTGAAATTCGGCGGCGTGCCGAAATATCTGTTCGTGCCCTGGCGCGCCGTGACCCGGTTTCATGATCCCAGCGTCGATTTCCGGCTGCACTTCACCTACGCGCCGCCCGAACCCGATGGCGAGGACGCGTCCTCAGACGGCGCCGTCACGCCGGCGCCCGACGGCGACGCCACGGTTGTCAGCCTTGAAGCCTTCCGCAAGAAGGACTGAGCAGGCTGCCGATGACGCGCGAAGACCTGCTCGCCGCCATGTCCAATCCGGACTTTGTGCCGGCCTGCACCAAACATCTGGGATTTGAGCTGATCGACGCCGATCCGGACACCGGGCGGGTTGAAGCCTGGTTCACGGCGAAGCCTGAATTCCTCAACCCCAACGGCTCGGTGCAGGGCGGCATCGTGACCGCCTTTCTGGATGAAGCCATGAGTTTTTCCGTCTTCATCGCCACGGGCCTGAAGGCGGCCGTTCCGACGCTGGAGATGAAGACCAGCTTTTTGCGCCCGTTGATGACGGGCCGCGCGCGCTGCATCGGAGCGACGGTGCGCTTGGGCAAGACGGTGGGCTTTACTGAAGGCCAGCTGTTCAATGAAGACGGCGTGTTATGCGCCACCGCCAGCGCGACCGCCGCGATACGCGCGCTGGAGGAAGGGGCCCCGCTCGCCGCCAGCGATGCCGGGTAAGGCGCACAGCCTCTTTCTCATCGCCCTTTGCCAGGTGCTGGCCTTATCGGTCTGGTTCGCCGGCGCCGCAGCGCTGCCAGCGCTCAATTCTGTCGCCGAGCTATCTTCGATGCGCGCCGCCGCGCTGTCCAGCGCCGTGCAGGTCGGCTTCGTGACCGGAGCGCTCGTCAGCGCGGCGCTGAATCTGCCCGACCGTTTCGACGCCCGGGCGGTGTTCGCCGCCGGGGCGATCGCCGCAGGCTTTTCCAGCCTGGCCGCCGTCGCGGTCGAGCCGGGCGCCTGGAGCATGATCGCCCTGAGAGGAGCGTCCGGCGCGGCGCTGGCTCTGGTCTACCCGGTCGGCATGAAGCTTTGCGCCAGCTGGGCCAAGGGCGATGCGGGTCTTCTGGTCGGCCTTTTGGTCGGCGCGCTGACGCTGGGCTCCGCTCTTCCCCATCTCGCCTCCCCCCTTCTGGCGGGCGCTGATTGGCGCGCGCCCTTTATCGGCTCCGGCCTCGCCGCTCTGCTTGCCGCCGGTCTGATCGGGCGGTCAATGATCGGACCGGCCTTCGCCCGCGCCGCCCGCTTCAGACCCGGCGCGGCCTTTGCAGCGCTGAAGCGGCGGGAATTGCGCGCGGTCAATCTGGGCTATCTCGGCCATATGTGGGAGCTCTACGCATTCTGGGCCTGGGTCGGCGTCTTCATCGCCGCCTGGCGCAGCGCCCGAGAATTGCCGCCCGACGGCGCGGCCGCGCTGTTCACCTTCGCCATCATCGCGGTCGGCGCGGTGGGGGCGCTGGGCGCAGGATGGATTGCGGACCGGGTCGGCCGATCCAAAACCGCCGGCATCGCGCTCGCCGTCGGCGGAATGTGCGCGGTGACCTCCCCGCTGGCCTGGTCCGGCCCAGGCTGGCTTCTGGGCGTCCTTCTTTTGATTTACGGCGTTGCGGTGATCGCCGATTCCGCCCAGTTCTCCGCCGCCGTCGCCGAGCTAGCGCCGAAGGATCTGGCCGGCAGCCTCCTGACCCTGCAGACCGCGCTGGGTTTCGCGCTCACCGCGGTCAGCGTTCAGCTCCTGCCGATCTGGGCCGACGCGATCGGTTGGCGCTACGCCTTTCTGCCGCTGGCGATCGGTCCGGTGGTCGGCGTTTGGGCGATGATTCAGCTTTCGCGCATGCCTGAAGTGACAAAGCTGGCCGGCGGGCGGGGATAGCCTGCACAGCCATCCCGCAGCTCGTCGCGGAAAGGGCTTATGCTGCGGCCTTACGGACCGGCCAGCCTGGGCGGCCCGGAATATCCGGGCCATGACATATAATGACAGTGCGGCCGTTGATTGGCGGTGCGTCTAAGCGGCCAGCGGCCTTGCGCGCACCTTCACCCGCGCGCGCTCGCCGAGCACTTTTTCCACGTGCAGGCGCTGGACCTGGCTGTCGTCGTGAAAGACCACGCCGGTCAGAGCATCCAGGATCGCCTTGGCGACATTGTCGACATCATGGACCGGGCTGTTTTCCGTGCGCTCGATTTCGATCACGACTTCATAGGGCCCGTATTTTGGGCGAACCCGCTTGAACTCGGTGCGAAAAAAGGAACCGACCAGGGATTTGAAGCGCCGGGTCTGGCTGGTCAGCGCGTCCACGCGCACATGCAGCGATCCATTCATGTCAGCGGCTTGCACCTTGCCTCTCCCGATCCAGTCCACACCATTCCAATTCACGCCGGGCCAGTCTTGAGCGCCATTGGCGGCCGGATTGTGACGATCATCTTGATCCATGGCGGCCCGGTGCTACACACCCGATTCGTTATGCCCTGATTGTCCGCGTGCGACGCGTCATCGACAAGCGCGCGCGACGCCAGACCTGTTCATAAGCTGGAGACCTCCATGACCGAGATGCGTGTTGAAACCGATTCCTTTGGCCCGCTGGAGGTTCCCGCCGACAAGCTGTGGGGCGCCCAGACCGCCCGCTCGCTGATGAATTTCAAGATCGGCGGTCAAACCCAGCCTCTGCCGCTGATCCGCGCGCTCGGCGTGGTCAAGCATTGCGCGGCCAAGGCCAATATGGCGCTGGACAATATCGAACCTGAGCTGGGCGAGGCGATCGCCGCCGCCGCTCTGGAAGTCGCGGAAGGCAAGCTTAATGATCACTTCCCGCTGGTGGTCTGGCAGACCGGGTCGGGCACCCAGTCGAACATGAATTCAAACGAGGTGGTCTCCAATCGCGCCATCCAGTTTTTAGGCGGCGAGGTCGGCTCCAAGGACCCGGTCCATCCCAATGACCATGTGAACCGGTCCCAATCCTCCAACGATGTCTTCCCGACCGCCATGCATATCGCGGCGGCGGAGGTCTTCACCCATGACGTCATCCCGGCGCTGACCACGCTGCGCAATGCGCTCAATGACAAGGCCGAGGCCTTCAAAGACATCATCAAGATCGGCCGCACGCACCTGATGGACGCAACGCCGCTGACCCTGGGTCAGGAGTTTTCCGCTTATGTGCATATGGTCGACAACGCCATCCGCCGCATCGAAGCCGCCCTGCCGGCGCTTTTAGAGCTGGCCCAGGGCGGAACAGCGGTCGGCACCGGCCTGAACGCCAAGATCGGTTTTGCGGAGCGCTTCGCTGAAGAAGTCGCAAGCCTGACCAGGCTCTCCTTCGTGACGGCGCCGAACAAGTTCGAGGCCCTGTCCACCAAGGACGCCATGGTGGAGGCCCACGGCGCGCTCAATTCCGCCGCCGTCTCGCTGTTTAAGATCGCCAACGATATCCGCCTGCTCGGCTCTGGGCCGCGCTGCGGCATCGGCGAGATCGCGCTGCCCGCCAACGAGCCGGGCTCGTCCATCATGCCGGGCAAGGTGAACCCGACCCAGTGTGAAGCGCTGACCATGGTCTGCGCCCAGGTGATGGGCAACAATGCCGGCGTCAGCTTCGCGGGCAGCCAGGGCCATTTCCAGCTCAACGTCTTCAAACCGATGATCAGCTGGAATGTGCTGACCAGCGCCAAGCTGATTTCCGACGCCGCGGTGAGCTTCACCAAGAATTGCGTGGTCGGCATCGAAGCCAATGAGGACCGCATCGCTGACATCATGGAGCGCTCGCTCATGCTGGTCACCGCGCTGGCGCCGACCATCGGCTATGACAACGCCACCACGGTCGCCAAGACCGCTCACAAGAACGGCACGACGCTGCGCGAAGAAGCGATCAAGCTGGGCTTCGTCACCGAAGAGGAATTCGACCGCGTCGTGCGTCCGGAGCATATGGTGGGACCCAAATAGGCGCTCCGTCGCCGCCAACTTTTCGTCGCCCCCGCGAAGCCGGGGGCCAAGGCTCATAGAACTACGCGCTTCAGGTCCGCTGGGTCCCCGCCTTTGCGGGGATGACGACCAAGCCGAACAAAAAACGGCGGCCCGGCGGGCCGCCGTTTCTCGATCCAGCATTAGCCCGCGCTTAGAAGCGATGGCTCACCGTGAAGCGCGCGTTGAGCGGCTTACCGGTGGAGATGTTGTCATTGGAGTGCGCGTCCGGGAAGTATTCTTCATCGAGCAGGTTCTCGATATTGAGCTGCACCCGGGTCTGATCGGAGAGATCGTAATAGAGCGCCGCGTCCACGCGGGTGAAGTCCGGGACCAGCACCGCGTTGTCTTCGCGGACGAAATAATCGCCCTGATAGGTCACGCCCAGCGCCAGGGAGAGCGCGTCGGTCGCCTGGAACTGATTCCAGATCGAAAACATGTGCTCCGGCGTCTGGGTCGTGCGGTTTCCATCAAAGCCGCCGCCGTCCACCGTGCTGTCGAGATAGCTATAGCCCGTGTTCACCGACCACTGCTCGGTCAGATATCCCGTCAGCTGGACCTCAAATCCTTCGGTCACGCTGCCCGGGATGGTGATGATCTGGGCCATGTTGTTGGGGTCCACCGTGGTGAACAGGCCGCGCTCGATCTGGAAGATCGCACTGGTCAGGCTGAGCGTGTCCGTCACGTCCCACTTAAAGCCCACTTCCGTGTTCTCGAAGCGTTGCGGCTGGATCGCTTCCGTGGTCAGCGACAGCGTCAGGAACTGGTCCCCGGCGCTAGGCAGGAAGGTCTCTGAATAGCTGGCGTAGAAAGACATATTCTCCGCCGGTTTGTAGATCAGGCCGACGCGAGGCGAGACCTCTTCATCAACCCGGGCCCGGCGGCCGTCATCGGTCGCGGACTGCGCGGCGATCAGGTCCAGCACCTCGATGTCGAAGCGGTCAAAGCGCGCCCCGAGCACGATTTTGAGCTGGTCGGTGACGTCGATCTGGTTTTGCAGCGTCAGCGAGGTGAACTGCACCTCGGATTCCCGATCGGTCAGCGCAGGACCGAAGCTGAAGGCGGGAACCTGGACCGGATCGGTGAAATCGATGGTGATCTGGTCGTCATTGCTGGCGGCGAAGCGATTGTCCAGACGGCCGTTGGCCGTGGATTGGTCGCCATATTCAAGGCCCACCAACACGGTGTGGGTGAAGGGCCCGGTTTCAAACTCGCCGACCAGATTGCCCTGGATGATGAAGTTCTCACGTTCGGTCGCGTCGCGATAACCGTCCAGCGTCAGACGCTGAGGGCTGGAGACGGCGTCGAAGCCGGCCGCATAGATGTTCTGATAGGCTTTGTCATAGTCCGCATAATGGGCGATCACATAGCCGCGCAGCGTGTCGGAGAAATCGTGATCGATCCGCGCCGCCAGAATATGCGCTTCCAGCTGGGTGGAGTTTGACCGGTCGCCGAAGAATGTGTCGCGGAAGCCGGTGAGCGGCGTGTCCGGGCCGTTGGCCACGGACACCGACGGCACGCCGCGATCCACCACGCGATCGTCATTGACGTATTCGTAGAAAAACTCCGCGGTTGTCGCCGCGCCCAGATCAACCGCCAGGGTCGGGTTGATGGCGTAGCGCGAGCCGTCGAAAACATCGCGGTGGCTGGCGAGCTCTTCGCTATAGGCGTTCAGGCGGAACGCCGCGTTCTCGCCCAGCTCGACATTCGTGTCCGCGCTGAGCTGATAGGCGCCGAACGTGTCGGCGCTGGCGCGCAGGCCCGTGAAGCGTTCGCCGATCTCCGGCGATTTGGTGACGCGGTTGACCACGCCGCCGCCGCCGCCGCGCCCGAACAGCAGCGCATTGGCGCCGCGCAGGATTTCGACCTGCTCGAGATTATAGAGCGGGCGATAGTATTGAACGTCGTCGCGCACGCCGTTGAGGAAGAAGTCCGCCGTGGTCTGGTTGCCGCGGATGATGATGGCGTCGCGATGACCTTCGCCCTGGCTGACCGCCAGGCCCGGCGTGTAGCGCAATATGTCGGCCAGACTTGAGAAGGCCTGGTTTTCGATCTGGATGTCGGAGACGATGGACAGGCTTTGCGGCACGTCGACGATCGGCGTCGGCGTTTTAAGCGCGTTGACCTGATCCAGCGAGAGATAGCGTCCGGTGACCGTGATGACATCGTCTATCGCCGTGTCGACGGCGGCGTCGGTCCCCGCCGCGGCGAGGGGCGCCCCGATTGCGGTCAGGGCGCTGGAGACAAGAAGGGCGGAAAGAACACGGCGCATGGAGAAGTCCTTGAAAGGCATGAGTCACCGGCGGGTATACGCCCATGCAAATCATTTTCAATTGCGCCAAAGGTATAATTCGCAGTTCTGCGTCATTGCGCCGCGAGGGCGGAATGGCGGGAAGCCGGGCCGGATCCGCGCCAGGCGACGCGCAATGCCCGGTCCTGCGCGGAATGCCCGCGTCTGATGACCGAGACCAGACCGGTGTTTCCCGCCTCTGGCTCGGTCAGCAGGGACAGATCAAAGCCTGCTTGGCCGGAATTTGAACCTGGGCGGGCGCGCCCGCTCGCCGCTGAAACGGCGCCGGACCGGACATTGCCGAACCAGATGTGAGGCGCCCCTACCCGCATGCCTCCGGCGCATCCTCGACATCGCACACCGCTGCGCCGGTCCATTCCGCGAGCTGGCGGGCGGCGCCGGCGCTGGCGCGGCTGAAGGCGGCGACGATCTCGCCCTGGCGGTTGGCGCCGGCGCGCGCGTCGACGGCGATCGAGCGCGCCTCTACCAGCGCGCGGGTATCCCGATCGATCAGCCGGGCGCGATAACCCACGCGGGCGAGCGGGGCGGCGCCCTCCCCGCTGTCATAGACCGCCTCGAAATGGCGCAGCTGCAGATCCAGTTCGAAGCGCGCGGTCACTCCATCCGTCGCTTCAGCGGCGGCGACGACCGGCGCGGACGCGTGAAAGGCGTCGATGATGGCCGAGTGAAGCAAGTCCGGCGCAGGCGACAGCCAGGCGGCGCCGGCCATATAGGCGATCCGATCGCCGCGCTGGATGGCGATGCGGTCGCCGGCCAGCCCGCGCGGCGCGCTCATGCGTGCGACGATCACCGTGGCCGCGCCGTCCGCAGGCCCCGCGCCGCCCAGATCCGGGGTCGCCAGGCGGTAGAGCGTGTCCGGCTCCGCCTCCGGCAGCACGGAGATGCAGCCGGGCGCGGCGAGGAGCGAAATCAAAGCCATGCCGGCGGCGAGGCGGCGATCAAAACGGATCCTCATTGTGGCACCTCAACTTCCTCACCGGCGGGCTGGCTGATGAAGCCGGCCGGATCCTGTTCCAGTTCCAGCGCAATCCGTTCAAGCGCCGCGATCAGCGAGCGCAGATCGCGGGACGCGGCGGAGAGCTGGCCGAGACCATCGTCCGCGAACGCCTCCAGCCCCGGACGAAGCGTGACGAGCGCGTCATAGGTTTCTTGAGAGGCCAGGTCGACGGCGACGGAGGCCGCCGAGACATCCGCCACCATGGGCCCGACCTCATCCGTCAGAAACAGCTCGGCGTTGCGGCCGAACTGTTCAATGCCGGCGGCGGCCGCGGAGATGTCCTGGCCCGCCTGATTCAAACTGGCGATGGCGGCGCGCAAATCGGTGATCAGCTCATCCTGCTCGGCCAGCGAGCCGGTGAGCGCCTCGATATTGTTGAGCGTATTGGTGAGGCTCTCCAGGTTTTCATCGCTTAACAGGAGCGCCGCGCGGGCGAACGCCAGCTGCGCGCTTTCCAGCGCGGTTTCACCGCCGGCGAGCAATTGCTCGATCTCCGGCGTCTCGGCGAAGATGCGCGGCGCGCGGTCCCCGGGGCGGCTTTCCAGCAGCGCCGCCTCCGGGGATCCCGATGAGAGCTGGATATAGGACAATCCGGTCAGGCCCTGCGGCTCGAGCTGTGCGACGCTGTCGACTTTCACCGGGGTGGCCGCGTCCACGCGGACCCGTGCGATCACTTCGCCGGGATTGTCCGGGTTGAGCCCCAAATCGGTGACTTCGCCGACCTGAATGCCGTTGAATCGCACTTCCGACGCGACGCGCAATCCGCGCACCGGCCCGTCGAAGACGACGTCGTATTCCTCAAACTCCTGGTCGATGCTCACATTGGCCAGCCAGAGCAGAAAGACTGATCCGGCCGCCAAGAGGAAGACGACGAAAAAACCGACCAGAGCGTGATGGGCCTTGGTCTCCATGGGCTCACCTCTCCTTATGGGGCTGTCTTAGCACGGCGCGGCCGCGCGGACCGCCGAAATACTCCTGAATCCAGGGGTGTGAGTGCTGGGTGAGAGTCGATAGCGGCTCATTGGCCACAATGCGCTTGTCTGCGATCACGGCGACCCGGTCGCAGATCGCGTGAAGGCTGTCGAGATCATGGGTGATCATGATCACGGTCAGGCCGAGCGCCTGGCTAAGCTCCAATATCAGATTGTCGAATTCCGACGCCCCGATCGGATCAAGCCCGGCCGTCGGCTCGTCCAGAAAGAGGATGTCCGGGTCCATGGCCAGCGCCCGGGCGAGGCCCGCGCGCTTTTTCATGCCGCCGGACAATTCGCTGGGCAGCTTCGCGCCGGCATGGTCCGGCAGGCCGGCCAGGCCGATCTTCAGGTCCGCGATTTCGGCCATGAGAGACACCGGCATGGCGATATGCTCGCGCAGCGGGGCCATGACGTTTTCCTGCACGGTCAGAGACGAGAACAGCGCGCCGGCCTGGAATAGCACGCCCCAGCGCCGCTCCAGCGCGGTGCGTTCGCGCCGCCGCATTTTGGATCGGGGCTGGCCCTCGAAGAAAATCTCCCCGCCATCGGGCTCCTTCAGGCCCAAAATCGTGTTGAGCAGCACCGACTTGCCGGAGCCCGAGCCTCCTACGATCCCTTGAATCTCGCCGCGGCGCACCTCGAAATCGAGGCCGTCATGGACAACATGGCTGCCGAATTGCGACCGCAGGCCGCGCACTTCGATCAGCACGTCCGCGCCGCTCATATGTCGAGCTCCAGATAAAGAAGCGCGAAGAGCGCGTCGATGACGATGACCGCGAAGATCGACTGCACCACCGAGGTGGTCACGCGCGAGCCCAGGCTCTCCACATCACCGCCCACCTGAAGACCGTGGCGGCAGCCGATGATGGCGATGACCAGGCCGAAGACCGGCGCCTTGGACATGCCGACCATGAAATGGGTGTAGTCCAGCGTGTCCTGCATGCGCGTGATGAAGAAGGTCGGCGAGATATCCAGCGTCGCCCAGCTCACCAGCGCGCCGCCGATAATGCCCGTCAGCATCGCGGCGAAGGTCAGAAGCGGCGCCATGATCACGCAGGCGATGACCCGGGGAATGACCAGGACCTCGTACGGGTCGAGGCCCATCACCTTCATGGCGTCGATTTCCTGCTGCATCTTCATGGAGCCGATCGCTGCGGTGAAGGCGCTGTCTGATCGCCCCGCCAGCAGAATGGCGGTGATGAGCACGCCGAATTCGCGCAGCACCGAGATGCCGACAAGCTCCACGGTGAACACCGCAGCGCCGAAAGTCTCGAGCAGATTGGCGCCCATGAAGGCGACCACCGCCCCGATGAAGAAGGACAGGACGGCGATGATCGGCAGGGCGTTGACGCCTGCGGTCTCCATCAGGTGCACCGTCGCGGTGATCCGCAAGCGGGCGGGGATCAACGCGATGGAGGAAAAGGTCGTCACCGTCCGGCCGAAAAAGGCGAAGGTGTCCACCGTCTCCGCCCAGGCGTCTTCCAGGCCTTTGCCGATGCGGGCCATCACGGCGATCAGACCGCCGGTGTCCTCTTCGCCGGGCGGGCAATGGGCCAGGCGCCGGCGCATCTCCGCCATGAGGCGGCGGGCGGGCCCGTGATCGCCGAAATAGTGCCAATCCCCGTCCGGATCGCCGCAGCGCCTCAAGGTCCGACCGAGCAGATAGGCGCCTGCGGTGTCGATCCGGCCCAGAAAGGACAGATCGATGATGATGTCGCCGGGTTCATGGCCTTCTTCGATCCGGCGCAACGGCGCATCGAAGCGGCCGATCGTCTCCACGACCCAGTCCCCGCGCGGCTCGACAATGATCTTGCCGTCCTCGTCCCGGGTCGTCAGCTCGGCGCGCGCGCCGGCGATGTCTACGGATGCGATGGCCACCAGGAGCCCCCAAAGATCGCTGTTCAAGCGGCAGGCTTGCCGCCGCTCAAGGCGGCATTATGGCAAGTTTTTTTCTCTTCGCGAGAGCAGCATTGCGCATATCAGTCCAAACAGCGCGGGTATCGACATGATGGCGAAGCCGGCCGTTCCAATCGCCGCATAGGCGAAGCCGGATGCGTATGTCGCCCCGGCGAGGACCAATCCGCCCGACAAGGCCGAATTTATCGCCTGCGTCGTGGCCGAAAAGCGTTCCGGCGCCCGTTCGGCGGCGAATCTCAGAAACCCCAGATACGTCGCGCCGAAGCTGAAGGCGTGAAGGGATTGCAGCGGAAACAGCAACCAGAGCGGCGGCGCGAGGGCGAGCAGCGCCCAGCGCAAGATCGAGACGCCCGCGCCCACGGTCAGCATCAAGGTCGGGGACCAGCCGCGCAGCCATTTGGCGCTCGCCCAGAAAAAGATGATCTCGGCCAGCACGCCGGTCGCCCATAACAGCCCGACGGCCGCGGCCGGCACGCCGTCGGCGCGCCAGGCGACGGCGGAGAAGGCGTAGTAGAAACCATGGGCGCCCTGAACAAGCGCCGAGACCGCGAACGCCAGCGGCAGGCCATTGGCCTTGAGCACGCCGATGAGGTCGGAGATGGCGCGCCCCGCCTGTCTCGCCGGAGCCGGGGCGCGCCGGCCTTCCGGGAGCATGAGCGCGGCCAGCACCGCCAGACCGGCGCCCGTCAGCGTCCAGTAAAGCGCGGTCTCATCGCCCAGCCAGCCGATCAGCACGCCGCACGCCACATTGCCGAAAACGAAGGTCGCCGACCCGACCGCACGCGGCGGGCCGAAGGCGAAGCGCCGGCGGCCGGCCTCCCGGACGGCGAAGCTGTCGATGATCGGGATGACGCCGGTATAGGCGCCGCCGGCAAGGCCGGCCAGCGCCACGATGAGCCAGGGCTCTTGCGCCGGGATATGCGCGAGAAAGATCAGCACGGCGGCCAGAATGAAGGCCGCGACCGCGTCGCGCCGGCGTCGGGCGTTGTCGGCCAGGACCGCCCCAAGCGGCGCGGCGATCACCCGTCCCGCCATGGCGGCGCCGGCGGCGAGGCCGATCATCTCAGGGCTCAGGCCCCGGGCTTCGAACCAGACCGGCATGTAAGGCAGATAGGCCCCGAAGCCGAGATAGAAGGCCCCATAAAACAGAGCAAAGCGCGCCGGGCGCGGCGTCTGGGCGAGCGGCCGTCTCATGGCGCGGACGTGTACGCCCGCTCTTGCGAAACACAAAGCGCCAAATGAGCCGCCATGCGCCGGTGAACAGTGTTTGCTCTTGGTTTCGCGCAGCACTGGCGATAGCTTCGCGCGCCGATGAAAGACGCCCTGCCCCTCTCCTCGCCCGACGCCGGCGCGCCCTTGCGCGTTCTGGTGACGAGCTATCGCTCCAACCCCTTCGTGGGCGGCCAGGGAATCTATGTGCGCGCGCTGTCGGGCGCGCTGGCTGAGGCGGGATGTCAGGTCAGCGTCGCCTCCGGTCCGCCCTATCCCGAACTGGACGCCGGGGTCGAGCTGATCGAGCTTCCCTCGCTTGATCTTTTTTCAGAAGACAATGCGCTGATGGCGCTGCGGTTGCGGCATTTGCGCTCGAAGGCCGACCGGCTGGAATGGCTGGCGCACAATACCGGCGCCTTTGCGGAGATGTTCAGCTTCGCCCATCGCCTCGATACGTTTCTGGAGCGAGAGGCCGATCGCTTCGACGTCGTCCATGACAATCAGACGCTGGCGCCCGCCATGATCGCGGTGGATCACCGCTTGCCGGTGCTGACGACGCTGCATCACCCCATCGCGATTGACCGAGATTTCGCAGTGGCGGGCGCAGATGTGTGGTGGAAGCGATTGCTGGTGAAGCGCTGGCACTCCTTCGTTGAGACCCAGGCGAAAGCCGCCCGGGCCCTGCCTCGCTTTCTGGCGGTCAGCCAAGCGGCGCGCGACAGCTACGCCGCGCGCTGCGGGCTTGATCCAGCCCGCGTCACGGTCAGCCTCAACGGCGTCGACCACGGCGTCTTTCATCCCGACCCCTTGCTCGAGCGGGACGCCGGCCACATCGTGACGCTGGCCAGCGCAGATGTGCCGATCAAGGGGCTGGACATTCTCATCGACGCGCTCGCGCGCTTGAGGCCGCAAGGCTTGACGCCCAAGCTCACGGTGGTCGGCAGTCTTCGCGAGGGACCGACCCGACAGGCGCTGATCCGGAACGGGCTGATGGACCAGGTCCATTTCGTCGCCGGCCTGAGCCAGGAAGCTCTCGTCGCGCTTTATCGGCGCGCCACCGTGTTCATCAGCGCGTCGCGCTTTGAAGGCTTCGGCCTGCCGGCTGCGGAAGCCATGGCGTGCGGCGCGCCCGTCATCGTCTCCGATGGCGGCGCCTTGCCGGAGGTCGCCGGCGAGGCCGGCGTCGTGACCCCTGCGGAAGATGCGGACGCGCTTGCACATGCGCTGGCGGCGGTGCTGACCGACACGAACCGGCGCGCGCAAATGAGCACGGCTTCAGCGATGCGTGCGCGCACGGCGTTTCGATGGGACGCGCACGCGCACGCCGCCATCAAGCTTTACCGCCAAGCGCTCGCCGAGCGCGCCGGATCCAAGGAGATCGCAGCATGATGGTCACCTTGGATCTCGACGCGCTGTCTCTGCAAGACGGTCAGCGCGTGCTCGACCTGGGCTGCGGCCGCGGCCGGCACTCCCACGCGCTCTACTGGCATGAGCGCGCGCTCGATGTGACCATGCTGGACCTTAGCCTGGAGGATTTGAAAGGCGCGATCGACGGCTTTTTCGAATTGCCGCCGCCGCCGGACGACCCGCCGCGCAGCGCGGTCTGGTGCGTCGGCGACGCCGGCCGCTTGCCGTTCGCCGAGGACAGCTTCGATGTGGTGATCTGCTCGGAAGTCCTCGAGCATCTGCCCGACGTCGATTCCGCCCTGTCCGAGATCGCCCGCATCACCAAGCCCGGCGGTAAATTCGCCTGTTCCGTCCCGCGCTACTGGCCGGAGGCGATCTGCTGGGCGCTGTCGGAAGGCTATCAAAACACGCCTGGCGGCCATGTCCGCATCTTTAAGACCGATGCGCTGCGCAACCAGGTTGAGGCGCACGGCTTCGCCGCCTTCAAGCGCCATTGGGCGCACGCCCTGCACAGCCCCTATTGGTGGCTGCGCTGCGCCAAATGGGAGCGCCAGGAGCAGAGCCGCGCCGTGGCGGCCTACCGCAAGCTGCTGGAGTGGGATCTTCTTAAAAAGCCCCGCCTGACCCGCTGGACCGAAGCCGCGCTCAATCCGCTTATGGGCAAGTCGGTGGCGTTGTATTTCGACAAGGCGGCGGCATGAGTCATAACGCGCTCTCTCTTGGCGTGGATATCGCCGCCTGCGCGGATCGCATCGAGGCGCTGCAGCATCGCGACGGCGCCATTCCCTGGGTCGAGGCGGGCGTTTGGGATCCCTGGAATCATGGCGAGAGCGCCATGGCTTTGGCCGTCGCGGGACGCCAGACGGCGGTTGAAGCCGCGCTCGACGCCCTGGCCGAGCGCCAGGAGGCCGATGGCGGCTGGACCGGCGAGCTGGGCGCCGGCGTGCCCATGGCCGAATGCGGCGAGCGCATCGCGCCGCCGGCCATCCCGGTCACCGCGCGCGACACCAATTTCACCGGCTATGTGGCGGTCACCGTGCTGCGCTGCGCGCTGGCGCTGGACGAGCCGCGCCTGATCGCGCGCCATGCGCCCATGGTCACTGCGGCGCTCGACTGGGTCGCGGCGCGCCAGAGCGGCCATGGCGATATCGCCTGGCGCGACCCTGATCCGGGCCAGCATCTTGATGAGGTCGACGCCCTGCGCGCGGGCAACGCCTCGCTCTATAAAAGCTTTGAGGCGGGCTTGCGGGTGGCGGACGCTCTGGGCCGGCGCAAGTCGGACTGGGCGCTCGCCCGGCGCGGCATCGCCAAGGCCTTCGCCGAATCCCCGCACCGCTTCGACCGCAAGGGCGTCGACCGCACAAACTACGCCATGGACTGGTATTATCCGATCCTGACCGGCGCGATCTGCGGCCAGGCCGCCCATCGCAGATTGGAGCAAGGCTGGGAGCGGTTCGTGGTTGCGGACCTGGGTTGCCGCTGCGTTGCGGAGGAACCCTGGGTGACCGCTGCGGAGACCGCCGAGCTGGCGATGGCCTGCCTGACGCTGGGCCGTCTGGATCAGGCCCGCGCCCTGATCGCCGACCTAAGCCCGCTGGCCAAAGGCGGCGAGGGTTTCTGGATGGGCTGGCAATATGATCTGGGCATGATCTGGCCCAAGGAGCGGCCCGGCTGGACCTCGGCCGCCGTCGTGCTGGCCGTGGATGCGCTCTACCAGATCAGCCCGGGCTCGGATTTATTAATCCGGCACGCAGGCCCCGACGCCTGGCTCAGAGCCGGCGCAGAACCTCGAGCGTATTGATCCGCTCAACCGGCTCGAAGAGGCCGGAGGCGAGGGCCAGCTTCCAGATTTCATAGGGCGGGCGGCCGCCGTCTTCCGGGTTCGGGAAGACGTCATGGATCGCCAGCAGCCCGCCGCGCGCCACATGACCGGACCAGGCGCGGTAATCCGCCAGCGCGGTGTCCATCGCGTGCCCGCCATCAATGAAGACAAAGCTCAACGGCCCGCCGAAGGCTGCGCCGATATCCGCGCTGCGCCCGACCATCGGAACCACATGGGATTCCAGATCGGCGAGCGCGAGCGTGCGGCGAAGGGCGGGCAAGGTGTCGACGCGCGACAGCTCGGCGTCGAACAGATCCGGATCGTGATAGCCTTCTCCAGGCTGATGTTCTTCCGAGCCGCGATGGTGATCGACAGCGAACAACAAGCGCCCGGCGTCCCGGGCCGCGCGTCCAAGATAGACTGAAGAGCGCCCGCACCAGCTGCCGATTTCGACGAAGGCGCCAGGCGCGGCGGCGGCCGCCGCTGACGCGTGACGCGCAAGCGCCTCGCCCTCGTCATGCGCGAGAAAGCCCTTCACCGATTGCGGATCGAGCCGGTCGCCGGGAATATCAAGGGTCATGGACTAGCCGAACAGGCCCGAACGCGCCGCCCAGCGGCGCTCGGCGAGCACGTCCGCCGAGGCGGCCAGCCGCGTCTGCGCGGCCCGTAAGCTCTCCAGCCGGGCTTCAAGCGCGTAGGGCGCGGCCGCGTCCCAATCACCCTGCGCCAGCACAGCTTCAAAAAAGCCGGTCGCCCGGCGCACCGCGCCCAGGCTGCGCTCGACCGCCGCCAAATCATCGGCCAGCGTTTGCGCGCCCAGGGCCTGATCGCTGCTGGCCACGCCAAGCGCCTGCGTGGCGAGGGCGTTGGTCTCACTCACGAGATCTGAGATGTCGACGGAGACCGCTTCAGCTGTCTCGGCCAAGGCCAGATAAAGCGCCACCGGGTCTTCCTGAGGCTCGGCTTCATCCGCATCAGCGCCGCCGATCAAACGGTCGAAAAAGCTGCGCGTGGCTTCCGCCGGAGTCGCGCTGACGGTCCATCCAGCCTGGTCAAGCCGATCGGCCAAGGCGTTGGCGGCGCTGCGAAGCTCCATCTGGCCGGCGATCGCGCCGCCTTCCTGGACGCCACGCATATCGATCGGCGCGCTGGCGCAGCCGGACATCGTCGCGGCGCATAGGGCAAGGCCAAGACCCAGAAAAACCGGCTTCACGCCGCGGCGGTTCTTCACCATCAATTCGTCCTTTGACCGGAAATCCGGCGCCTACCCCAATAGCACCGCTTTCGGGCGAGCATAAAAGGGCATACTGTCTGGGTAAACAAACCTCAAACTCACATGGGACGCCGCTGCGCGATAGTTTTGCGATTATGGACACGCACCGCGACGCGCGACGGCTGGGTCTCTATCCGCCCTTGGAACCAACCCGCACCGGCATGCTGGACGTGGGCGAAGGCCACCGGGTCTATTGGGAGGAATGCGGCCGCCCCGACGGCGTGCCGGTGATCGCTTTGCATGGCGGGCCGGGCGGCGGAGCGGCGCCGGCCATGCGCCGTTTTTTCGATCCGACGCGCTACCGCATTCTGATCTTCGACCAGCGCGGCTGCGGACGCTCTCGGCCCTTCTCCGAGGTCCGCAATAACGACACCGCGCGCCTCGTCGCCGACATTGAACGCCTGCGCGATTTCTTCGGCGTCGATCGCTGGGTGGTGTTTGGCGGCAGCTGGGGCGCGACATTGGCGCTCGCCTATGCGCGTCAGGCGCCCGAGCATGTCCTGGCGCTGGTGCTGCGCGGCGTGTTCGGCTGTACGAAAGCGGAGCTGGATTGGTTTTACCGCGACGGCGCCAACCGGTTATTCCCGGACGTCTGGGACCATTTCGCCGGGCGGCTCGGCCCGGATGAAGCCGATGACGTGCTGCGCGCGTATCACGCCCGGCTAATGATTGAAGATCCAGCGGCGCGGCGTGAAGACGCCCTGGCCTGGGCGCGCTGGGAAAGCGCGCTGATCAGCCTGCACGCCGATCCCTTCACGGCGAATCCGGATTCGCGGCGCGCCGACACGCTGGCGCGCATGGAGACGCATTATTTCGTCAATGACGGCTTTCTGGAGCGCGACGGGGTCTTGCTGGAGGACACCGCCCACCTGGCTGACATTCCCGGCGTCATCGTCCAGGGCCGCTATGACATGGTGACCCCTCCGCACACCGCCTGGCGGCTGCACAAGGCCTGGCCCGGCTCCCGGATCGAATTCGTCCATGACGCCGGCCACGCCGCCGGCGAGCCGGGCACGGTGGACGGATTGGTGCGCGTGACCCACGCCTTCGCCAAGCGGTTCAGCTAGACGAAGGCGTCAATCAAAGCCTACCCGCCATTCAGAAACGGCAGCGGCACGTTGAACGTGTCCGCCAGGCCCGTCACGATGATCAGGCCCACCGCCACCGGCGCGAGCCAGCGTATGGTGAAGCGCCAGAAGGCGAACATGCGTGCGCCGGCGTGCGGCAGCTCTTTCTGCATCAAAGCCTTGGACACCACCCAGCCGGTGAACAGCGCGATCAACAAGCCGCCCATGGGCAGCAGGAATTTGCCCGAGATGGTGTCGAGCAGATCGAAGAAGCCGCCCGAGAAGGCTGCGCCGACGCCGACCAGGAAAATGATCGCGCCGAAGAAGAGCGCCGAGCCGACGCGGCCGAAATCGGTGTGCTCTTCGCCGAAGGCGACAATCACCTGCAGAAGCGAGATCGAGCTGGTCAGCGCCGCGATGAAGGCCAGCAGGAAGAAGGCCGTGCCCAGCACCTGACCGCCCGGCATCTGCGCGAATGCCGCCGGCAGGGTCTGGAAGAAGAGGCCCGGGCCCGCGGCCGCGCTGAAGCCGAAGGCGAAGACGAAGGGGAAGATCGCCAGACCCGCGATGATCGCCACCATCGTGTCTGCGCCGGCGATGATGCTCGCCGATTGCGGCAGATTATCTTCCCGCTTCAGATAAGAGCCGTAGGTGATCATGATCGCCGAGCCCACGCCGATGGAGAAGAAGGCCTGTCCCAGCGCCTCCAGGAAGGTGTTCGGCGTGATCACGGAGAGATCCGGCGTGAACAGATATTCGATCGCCGCGCCCATATCCCCGGCGATGCCCGCATACACGACCATGCCGACAAGCATCAGGAAGAAAAGCGGCATCAGGATGGTCACCACCCGTTCAATGCCCTTGGTCACGCCGAAACAGACGATGCCCACGGTGATGGCCATGAAGAAGGTGTGCCAGCCGAGAACCGTGTTGATGTTTTCCGGAGCCGTCAGCTCGCCGAACACCGCGCCGGCTTCCTCAGCCGTCGCGCCGACAAAGCCGCCCTGGAACATCTCCCAGACAAAGGCCGCGACCCAACCGGCCACGACCGAGTAGAAACACAGGATCATCACGCCGCCGGCCATGCCGACCCAGCCGGCGATCTGCCAGAGCTCGGACGCGCCGGCGTCGAAGGCCATCTTGCGGGTCGATCCCACGGCCGAGGCGCGCGCATGGCGGCCCACGGACAATTCAGCGATCAGGATCGGAAAGGCGATCAGCAGCACGCACAACAGGTAGACGAGGACGAAGGCGGCGCCGCCGTTTTCGCCGGCGGTGTAGGGAAAGCGCCAGAAATTGCCCAGACCGACTGACGAGCCGATCGCGGCCATCAAGAATCCGAACCGCGTATTCCAAGTTCCGTGTGCGGCAGCCGCCATGGATGAGTCTCCCTCCCCTGAAGCCGCGCGGCTTTCGCGCGTCAGCTTCGATGCATCAGCCGCAATCCCCAACGACGTGCGGCGCTTTGGCGCGGGAGGGTGGTCGATCAGACCAGACCGGTCAAGCGGTTGGCGCCGGTGAGCTTCAGCCGAACAGGCCTGCGGCCTTGGGGGGTTCCGCCATGCGGTGCACGTGCGCGCCCAGGATCAGGCCGAGGCCGAACAGAACGGTCAGCATCACCGTGCCGCCATAGGAGATCAGCGGCAGCGGCACGCCGACGACCGGCAACAATCCCATGACCATGCCGACGTTGATGAAGACGTAAAGCGCGAACGTGGTCGCCACCCCCATCACCGTCAACCGCAAGAAGGTGGACCGGCACGAGGCCGCGATCAGCACGCAATTGGCCAGCAGCAGCGCATAGAGGCCCAGCACGACGAGCCCGCCGAAAAAGCCGAACTCCTCGCCGAGAATCGTGAAGATGAAGTCGGTCTGCTTTTCCGGCAGGAAGTCGAGGGAGGCCTGCGTGCCCTGCAGATAGCCCTTGCCGGTCGCGCCGCCCGAGCCCAGCGCGATCTGGGACTGCAGGATCTGATACCCCGCGCCCATCGGATCCTCACTGGGATTGAGGAAGGTGGTGATGCGCTCAAGCTGATAGGGCTCGATGAAGAAATTCAGATAAGTCAGCGCTCCCGCGATCGCGAAAACGGCGGCGCCCAGGATCACCCACCAGCTCAATCCCGCCATGAAGACGATCGCGGCGCCGGTCGCCGCCAGGAGCAGCGAGGTTCCCAGGTCCGGCTGCATGATGATCAGACCCATGGGCGCTGCGATCATGCCGGCGGGAAGGATCAGTCCGCCAAGGCTGGAGACTTTGTCTTCAGGCAGATCGTGATAATAGCGCGCCAGGGCCAGTACGAGCGCGATCTTCATCAGCTCGGAGGGCTGCATGCGGATCGGGCCGATGTCGATCCAGCGCTGGGCGCCGCCCGCGGTGACGCCGGCCACCTCCACGCCGACCAGCAAGACCAGAGCGCCCAGATAGGCGGGATAGGCGACGCCCATCCAAAAGCGCGGCGGGAACATCGCCACGACCACCATGACGCCCAGCCCCGCGACCAGGCGGATGAGGTGCCGGACGGCGTAGGGATCCCAGGACCCGCGCTCCACCGAATACAGCATGGCGACGCCGATCACGCCAATCAGCGCGACCAGAAGAACGAAGGTCCAATTAATCTCAAACAGCTTCGCGCGGACGCCGCGCGGTGCGGAAGGGGTGAAGACCGGCATCGCCCTACCCCTCCGCGCCGGCGCGGCGAGTCGAGGTCGCCAGCGGACCGATGCGCCGAGAGGCGGGATCTCGGCGGATCAGATCGCGCAGAATGTCACGCGCCGGTCGCGCTGCGGCCGTTGACCCGCCGCCGCCATGTTCGACCACGACCGCCACCGCGTAGCGCGGGCGCTCCACCGGTCCATAGCCGACAAAAAGGCCGTGATTGCGCAGGCGCCAGGGCAGGTCCTCCTGATCCCGCACGCCGCGCGCACGCTCTTCCGCGCTGATCGAATAGACCTGCGCCGTGCCGGTCTTGCCGCACATTTGCGGCCCGTCAGGGCCCAGCGCCTGGCCGGCGTCGAGCGGCCAATAGGCCGTGCCGCCCGGCTCGTGAACCACTGCGCGCATGGCGTCGTCGATGAGCGCGAGATGTTCAGGATTCACGTCCAGCGGCTCAAATTGCGGCGCCGGGCGCGGCAACAGGGTCGGCGTGATCAGACGGCCCGTCGCCACGCGCGTGGTCATCACCGCCAGCTGAAGCGGCGAGGCCAGCATGAAGCCTTGCCCGATACCGACATTATAGGTGTCGCCCGTGGTCCAGCCGGCGCCGCGGAAGGCGCGCTTCCAAGCAGGCGTCGGCACCAGTCCGTCCGCGCTGTCGGGCAGGTTCATTCCAATCTCGTGCAGCTCGCCCAAACCGCAGCGTCGCGACATCTCGGCGATCCGCTCGATGCCCAGGCGCCGGGCGACTTCATAAAAATAGGTGTCGCAGGAGCGCTTGATGGCCTCGCGCATATTCACGCCGCCATGCCCGCGACGCTCCCAGCAATGGAAGACCCGGTCGCCCAATTCCACCGAGCCCGTACACAGAATACGCTCGTCCGGGTCGGTGACGCGATGCTCCAGCGCGGCGAGCGCGATCACGCCCTTGATCGTCGAGGCCGGCGCGTAAATCCCGGTCGTCGCCTTGTTGAAGAGCGGCCGATAGGGGTTTGTATTCAGCGCGTTGAACGCCTGCTGGCCGATCCCCAGAACGAAGGGATTGGGATCAAAGCTGGGCGATGAGACCAGAGACAGGATTTCCCCGGTCTGCATGTCCATGGCGACCGCCGACGCCGCCTGACCGTCCAGCGCCTGGAGCGCGGTGCGCTGGGCGCGCACATCGATGGTCAGCTGGACATCTTCGCCCGGGATGGCGGGATTGGATTCTTCGGGCAGTTCGCGCAGCACCCGGCCAAACGCGTTGACCTCCACCTTCATCTGGCCCGCGCTGCCGCGCAGCCGGTCCTCCAGCGACGCCTCCACGCCGGTGCGCCCGACCCTGAAGCCGGGATGCAAGAGCAGCGGATCGTCCTCGGCCTGGCCAGGCGGCGCGGCCTGGACATAGCCGGTGACATGGGCGGTCAACGGCCCGTGAGGATAGGTGCGCACCTCGCCCAGATCCGGGGTGATGCCCGGCAATTCGGGCAGTTGAAGATTGATCCGGCTGAACGTCTCCCAGTCGAGGTCTTCGGCGATGGTGACGGGTTTAAAGCGCGGCGAGCGCGAGATCTGACGCACCAGACGCTCAATGCGTTCCGGCGACAGCGGCATGAAGCCGGACAGACGCTCCAGCGCGGCGCGCGGATCACCGGCCTGTTCCGGGACGATGAGCAGGCGATAACTGTCCCGGTTTTCCGCGATCGCATCGCCGAAACGGTCAAGCAGCCGGCCACGCGCGGGTGGCTGGAGGCGATAATTGAACTGGTTGTCCGCCGCCGCCAGGCGAAAACGCTCCTGTTCCAGGATCTGCAGCGAATAAAGCCGCGATCCCAGCACGCCGAAGGCCAGCGCGCCGGCGCCGCCGAGCAACAAGGCGCGGCGATTGAATTGGGCCTGGGCTTCCTGCTTGTCGCGGCGCATGCGCGCTCCTTAACCCCGCCCCGCCTGATGAAATCCTAATGGTCCTAGATGAAGCTGGACCGTTCCCGCCGCCGGGCGAACGCCCAGGCGAAAGCGGGAAACAACACGATGGTCAATATCGTCTCGCCGATCAATCCGCCCAGCGGCGCAGGCGCACCGATCGCTGCTGATCCCGCCGCCCAGGCGCCCAGCTGCGCGATCGCCGCAAGAGCGGCGAAGCGCACAAGGAGCGGGCCGACATCCGCGCCTGCCCCATCGGCTTCCCGGTCCCTGGCGACCGCGAAGGCGACGATATAGGCGAGCGCCCATACGCCGAGCGGGCCGCCAGTGAACAAATCCTGGATCAGCCCGACCAACAGCAGCACCGGCGGCGCCAGATACCAGGGCCTCCTAATCGACCAGATGAAGAGCGCGATCAGCACCAGATTCGGAAACAGCCCCGCGCCGCCGAGGAGGCGCGCCATAGCGCCCTGGAGCGCCAGAGCGGCCAGAAGGCTGAGGACGAAGCCGGTCAGGGCCAGCCATGGCGGCTGGCGATCCATGGAAGGTCGCATCAGCCGTCTCCCTCGGGAGCGGCGGGCGGCTCAGCGCCGGTCTCATCGCCGCCGGCGGCCGCGTCAGGCTGAGCGTCGTCTTCGGCGGCCAAGGCCAGCGCCTCCGGCGGGTCTTCAACCCCGGCGCCAGGGGCGGCTTCCGGTCCCGCCACCGGATTAAAGGGCCAAATCCAGACTAGATCGACGGGCTCGGCGCGGCTGAACAGGGCCACGCGCCAGCGGCCGTCGCGGTCCTGCACGGCCTCGCCGACCGGCAAGCCGCGCGGCATGACATTGTCGTCGCCTGAGGTGACGATACGGTCGCCGGGCTGCAGGTTGGGCGCGCGGCCCAGATACTCCAGCCGCGGAAAATCGCTGTTGTCGCCCACCAGAAGGGCCCGCGCATTGGACCGGTCAGCCATTACGGCGATGCGGCTGTTGAAATCCGTGAGCAGAATGACCCGCGTGGAGCGCTCGCCCACATCCACCGTCCGCCCGATCAGGCCATAAACATTGACCACCGGATAGCCTGGCCGGACGCCATGAAGGCGGCCCGCCCCAAGCAGGCGCGAGCGCACGAAATCAGAGGATTGGTCCGCCACCGTCCAGGCGGTGATGCGGTCGCCCGCCACCGGACCTTGCAGATTCAGCGCATCGCGATAGCGCGCATTGGTCTCTTGGAGCGAGCGGGCGACATCGCGCCAGGATTCCAGCTGGGCGACTTCCTGGCGCAAGGCCCGGTTTTCGTCCGCCAGCTCGAACTGGCGCCGCCACCAGGGCCCGACATTCTCCAGCCCGCGCACCGGACTGTCGATCACGCGGAAGATCGGCAACAGCACGTCATTCGCGTTGGCGCGAAAACTGGACAGGGCTTCGGGTCGGTCGGCGGGGCGGTCCAGATACAGCGCGGCCAGTCCCAACCCCAGGCTCACCAGAAAGAGCACGAGGGGAAAGCGGACCGTGTCGTCATCGCGACGTCGCGCCGATCGCAGTGAAACCAATCCTTCCTCCGCTCAATCCGTGGCGGCGTCAGATCGCTTCCGCCAGGATCGGACGCCAGACCTTGAGATTCTCCACCGCCTTTCCGCACCCCAGCACGACGCAGGACAGCGGCTCGTCGGCCAGGCTGACCGGCAGGCCGGTGCGGTCGCGCAATTCAGTGTCGAGATTGCGCAGCAGCGCCCCGCCGCCCGTCAACACGATTCCCTTGTCCACGATGTCCGCAGCCAGTTCCGGCGGCGTGGCCTCCAGCGCCTGCTTGACCGCCTCGACGATCTGCTCGACCGGTTCGGACAGGGCGTCGGCGATCATGGCTTCGGTGACCACGATCTCGCGCGGCACGCCATTCATGAGGTCGCGGCCCTTAATGTCCAGCGTCAGGCCCTCGCCCTTGGCCGGCGGGGTCGCCGAGCCGATTTCCTTCTTGATCCGCTCCGCGCTGGTCTCGCCGATCAGAAGATTCGCCGAGCGTCGGATATAATTGATGATCGCCTCATCCATCTTGTCGCCGCCCACACGCACCGAGCGCGAGTAGACGATTCCGGACAGGCTCATCACGGCGACTTCCGTCGTGCCGCCGCCAATGTCGACAATCATCGAGCCGGTCGGTTCATCGATCGGAAGGCCGGCGCCGACCGCCGCCGCCATCGGCTCGTCGATGAGATAGACCTTGCGCGCGCCGGCGAGGCTGGCGCTTTCATGGATGGCGCGGCGTTCGACGGCCGTGGCGCCGGAGGGCACGCAGATCACCACTTGCGGGCTCACCGCGCGCTGGCGGTTATGCACTTTGCGGATGAAGTGCTTGATCATCTCCTCCGCGACGTCGAAGTCGGCGATCACCCCGTCACGCATCGGGCGGATGGCTTCCACATTGCCCGGCGTCTTGCCGAGCATCAGCTTGGCCTCTGCGCCGACGGCCTGGACCTGCTTGCGGCCTTTGTCCAGCTTGAAGGCGACCACGGACGGCTCATTGAGCACGACCCCGCGGCCCTTGACGTAAACCAGGGTGTTGGCTGTGCCCAGATCGATGGCGATGTCCGCAGACAACAGCCCGAACACGCTTGAAAACATGCGCCAGTCCGTTTGCTCACTCACTTCGCGCCGCGGCGGGCCGGACGGCGAAGCGGAGTTTTCTTCAGGTGTGTTTGTTGTGCGACGGTGCGTCGGGATTTGCAACCCGTGCAGGGCTGTCCGCCTCAGCCTCGGCGCCCGGCATGGTTTCCGATTCCGGAACGGCCGGACCTTCATCGGCGCGCAGCATGTGACGCGCGCCCAGCATCAGACCGATCCAGGCCAGCGCCGCGCCCGCCAGCGCCGCCCAGGCCTGCCAGCCGCCGCCGGACAGCACCGCCATCAGCGTGCCGCCGAAAAAGGCGATCACGGCGGTTTTGGGGATCACGCCCACGCCGGCGCCGGCGATGAAGGCGAAATAACTCATCCGGGAGATGCCCGCCGCCATATTCACGACAATGAAGGGCGCGCTGGGCACGATGCGCACGATCATGGAGGCGAAAAAGCCGTTCCGGCCCACAAAAGCGGAGATGCGGTTCACCGTCTTGCCGCCATAACGCTTGATGACATCAGCCCCGGCGAAGCGCCCGACCCAGAAATTCACCGTCGCGGAGACCATGGTGGCGATCCAGGAATACAGAAAGCCTTCCGCGGGCCCGAAGGCGAAAACCGCCGCGCCGATCAGCATGAATTGCGGTGCGCCGACAAAGGCCAGCAGCGTGAACAGCAATATGGTGACCGGCAGCGCGTACCAGCTTTCCGCCGCCGTGGAGAACCAGTCCTGAACCGAGCTGGGCTCGATATCCAGAACGAAACGCCCGATCAGAAACACCGCCGCGACCAGCCCGAACAAAGCGAGCGTGATCCACACCGCGCGAAAAGCGCGGGCGTCCATGCGGTTGAAGAAGCGCAAAAGGGCGTCCATGGGCGATCAGGCTTTGCTGTTTTCTCTTTGGCCCGTGCAAGGCGCGGGCCGCGTGTCGATAGAGCCGGCGCGGAAGCGGTGCAAGCGCGCCGTCATGTGGCGGATCCGTCCTTGCGCCGCGCCACGGCGCCGCGCACCTGAAGGCCGGCGGCTTCCAGGGGATGGTCCTTGACCGCCGCGCGCATGCGATGAAGCCCGGCGCGCTGCTGATCATAGTCGGCGACCCAGCGCCGGGCGAAATCTCCGGCGGTGACATCTTTGACGATGGCCTGAAATACCGGCCGCACCGCGTCGCGGATCGGTCCCTCCACTTCATGGGCGCCAAACTCGGCGGTGTCGGAGATCGCCGCGTACATGCCGTGAATGCCGCGTTCATGGATCAGGTCGGCGATGTATTTGAGCTCGTGAACCGTGTCGATATAAGCCATGCGCTCGCTGATCCCGGCGGCGACAAGCTGTTCGAATCCCTCACGGGCCAGGGCGCACATGCCGCCCACCAGCACGGCCTGCTCGCCGAGAATGTCGGCCAGCGCCTCTTCCTTGAAACTGGTGGGATAAATGCCCGCCCGTCCGCAACCGATGGCGGCGAGATAGGCCTTGGCGATCGCCGCCGCCTCGCCGGAAGCGTCGCGATGAACGGCCCAGAAGCCGACCAGGCCGCCGCCCTTCTCGAAACTGGCGCGCACCGCGCCGCCGGGGCCTTTCGCCGCCGCCAGCATGACGTCGCAATCTGACGGCGGGTCGAGCATGTCATAATCAATCGAGAAGCCGTGACACACGATCAGGCCCTGCCCGTCCGGGCGGTTTGGCGCGATATGATCGTCCCAGATCTGTTTGTGCGCTTCATCGGCCGCCAGCAGAGCCACCAGATCGGCGCCGGCGACAGCCTGATCGAGGCTCTCAACGGTGAAGCCGTCCGCCTGCGCCTTGGGCCGGGACGGCGAGCCGTCGCGCAGGGCGATCACGATGTTATCAACGCCCATATCGCGCAGATTCAGCGCGTGGGACCGGCCGTGATTGCCATAGCCGATCAGGGCCAGGCGGCGCGTCTTGAGCGGGCCGAGATCGATTTCGGCCTCATAAAAGGGTCCGCTCATGGCGCGATCTCCGCAAAGGCGTCGGACAGGATGCCGTCAAGCTCGGCGCGCTGGTCGGCCGGGTCAAGCGCCGTGATGCGCGGCCATCCGCCATGTTGGTTGGAAAACCAGGTGAATTGCCGTTTGGCGTAGCGCCGGCTGTCCCGCTTGGCGATCTCGACCGCTTCATTCAGCGTCAATTCGCCGTCCAGATGCGCCAGCAAGGGCGGCAGCCCCACCGCCTTCAAGGCCGGAAGGCTGGCGTCCAGCTGGCGCGCGGCGATCGCCCGCGCTTCTTCAAGCGCGCCGGCGGCGATCATCTGCTCGAAGCGCGTTTCGATCCGCGTGTAAAGCGCATCCCGGTCGGGCTGGATGACGACGCCTTGAACCCGCTCGGCGTCCAGCAAGGGCTCAGTCTTAGACTGCAGCACGGATAGCGGAGCGCCCGCCGCCCGCGCCACCGCGATCACGCGCATCAGGCGTTGTTTGTCGGCCCCTGCGATGCGGGCGCTGGCCTCCGGGTCGAGGCGTTCGGCTTCGGCGCGCAGCGCTTCCACGCCACCGCTCTGGAACATCGCTTCGACCGCCTCGGCGATGTCCTCGGGAATAGGAGGCGCAGGCGCCAGGCCATCGAGCAAAGCTTTGAAATAAAGACCGGTTCCGCCGACCAGGATCGGCGTGCGCCCTCGTCTCTGAATGTCGTTGACCGCCTCCAGCGCCAGCTTGGCCCACCGTCCGACCGAGCAGCGCTCAGCGGGATCCAGCACGCCGAAGAGATGATGCGGCGCCGCCGAGCGCTCGGGCTTGGACGGCTGCGCGCTGATCAGCGGCAGGCCGGCATAGATCTGCATGGAATCGGCGTTGACGATCTCGCCGTCCAGCCGCGCGGCGGCGTGAAGCGAGAGCGCTGTCTTCCCGCTCGCCGTCGGGCCGGCCAGGATCAGGATCGATTTCGACATGCGCCGTGATAGCCGACCGGGTCAAATGCACAAAGGGCCGGAGCGTCGCCGCCCCGGCCCTTCATATAACGCGTTGCAGCGCGCTTACGCAGCGCAGGCGGCGAGCGCGCTGTTGGCCGAGACCGCGTCCTCGTTCGACGCGATCTCGGCGGCGGCGGCGAAGTCGGCGGATGCGGCGGCGATATCGCCGGCCAGCCACAAGGCGGCGCCGCGATTGGTATAAGCCTCCCAGCGATCTTCACCGCGGGTCACGGCGTCGTCGCAGGCCTCCGCGGCGTCCGCGGAGCCCTGATTGGCGAGCGCTGCGCACAGATTGATCGCGGCGGCGGTCTTATTGCGGCTCGAGGTGCGCGATTCCAGCGCCTCGCGAGCGAAGTGCTCGGCGACGCGCCAATCGCCGCCGTCAATGCGGGAGCTGGAGGCGCGCACGTCGGAATTCGGGCCGGTGACGCCGACGAAGGACGGCGCGGTCGGGCATTCCTGAGCGGCGGCCATGGCGGCCGGGGCGAGCGCCAGCGCGGCGCCGGCCAGCAAAATCCGGGTGAAAGCGGTCATGGGGAGGTCTCCTCTTTACGGCCTGTGCGTTGAGGCCTGACTAAAACCGTGGTTTCAGATTTGAATGGGCATACATCAGCAATCACAGTTTGAAAAGTGAACAATGTTCATTTTGTCTGAAACATCGCACGCCTCACAGGGATGTGATCGCAATGCAGCACATTTTGTGCGGCGCACAATACTTCACTCGAGTTCCTCGGGAAGGCAAGATGCAACGCTCAAACCGCGGCGCGGATTCTTGAGGCATTCGGGGCGTCAGGCCGGACGCCGCATTCCCCGTTGCTTCAGCGGGCCGGAATGAGGACGCCATGACTTTCAGGAAGCGCTCCGTCAGCCTGTCCGGTCACGCCACCTCGGTGGCGCTGGAGCCGGAGTTCTGGGCGGTGATCGACGCGGCCGTGAAGGCGGAGGCGCGCTCCTTCGCCGGCCTGATCGCGGAAATCGACGCCGCGCGCGCGCCGGACCAGCCGTTGTCGAGCGCTTGCCGGGTGTGGGCGCTGAAGCGGGCGCAGACGGAAAGCTAGGCCGCCTCGCCCAGGCTGGAGCGGACCCGCTCGGAGAACGCCCGCAAGCGTGCGGCGTTGGCTCCGAGATCAGACACGCCGACCCGGCTGACCGAGCGGGCGTCGATCCGCGAGCCGCCCTGTTCCAGCTCTGTGACCCGCACCACGACGTCATCCTTGAAGCCATACCAGAAGGTCGTGGAGGTGCCTTCAAACATCAGCGCATCCTCGGAGGCTGTGGTGACACGCCAGCCCAGCTCTCGCGCCGCGCCCAGCGCCGCACGATAGGCGAGCAGCGGCTCGGCGCCTGTCATGATCGGCTGGATGTCAGGATAAGCCTCCGCCTGCACCTGCGGCAGCGGGCGCTCGGAGCGCGGATCGATCTTGGAGGCGTAGTCCACCGAATTGCGCGCGCCGTCGTCCTCGCGGCGCTCAATCATCGCGGCGGAGAATTGCGGCGGATTCGCAGTGTCGGTCGTGATGTCGTGGATCGGCGGCAATGTCTGCGCCGTGGTGCGCACGCTGTCGGCGTACCAGAGCCCGGCGCCTCCGACGGCCAAAGCCGCGACCGCCGCCACATAGCCCCCTGCGCCGGGTGCGTTGGATTGGCCGAAGAGCAGACGGTAGATGATCGCCAGCACCAGCGCGCCGCCGCCCAGCCCGACCGTGGTGAAGAGCAAGGGCGGGCCCCAGCTGAAGGTCATCGTGCCCAGCCCGAAGCTGTACTCCCACAGACCAAATCGGGTGCCGAGGCCGGCGGCGGCGAACCAGAGCGGCGTGACCGCGGCGGCGACGCCGGCCAGCGCGATCACGATGTGACGAATTGTCCGAAAAATGCCCGACATGGCGCTTACCCCCCGGCTGCGGCCCTCATCCTGCGCCGCAGCATAACGGTTAACGGCTCACGGATATAGANNNNCAGCTTGCAGCCGGCTCATCCCGCTCGAAGACCAAGCGGTCATGCAGGCGGAAGGCGCGATCGCGCCAGAACTCCATCCGCAGCGGCGCGATTCGGTATCCGGTCCAGAAATCCGGCCGCGGAATCTCACCGACATTGAACTTGGCCGCATAACCCGCAACAGCCTTTTCCAGCGCGAACCGGCTTTCCAGAGGACGCGACTGTTTCGAGGCCCAGGCGCCGATCCGGCTGTCACGGGCGCGGGAATTGAAATACTCATCCGCATCTGCAGCCGAGACTTGCGACACGATCCCGCGCACGCGCACCTGGCGGCGAAGCGATTTCCAGTGGAAACACAGCGCCGCGCGCGCATTGCCCGCCAGCTGTGCGCCCTTCTGGCTTTCGGTGTTGGTGTAGAAGACGAACCCGCGCGCATCGACGTCTTTTAAAAGGACCATGCGGACATCGGGAAAGCCGTCGGCGTCAGCGGTCGAGAGGGCCATGGCGTTGGGATCGTTCGGCTCGCGCTTCTTCGCCTGCCCGAGCCAGTCGACAAAGAGCGCGATCGGATCCTCGCGCGTGAAGATGTCTTCCGCTTTCGCCGCGGTCTCGCTCTGGTATTCGGCCTTGGTCGGGCTGGGCGGGATGGCTGTGTTGCGGGTCACGGCTGGGCTCCGGAAGACAGTGGATGCGCGCAACAAGTATGCGCCTGCGCAGCAAGGTCAACGTTTCACAAAGAATTGCGATTATACCGTCAAACCATGAGTGCGAATCCTCAAGCCCTGATCGCCGCCTACAAGGCCTTTGGCCTTGAGGGAGGCGAGGATTTCTCCGAAGTCCGGGCCCGTTTTCGCGCATTGGTCAAACAGGTCCACCCCGACACCACCGACCAGACGCCGCAGACCATCGCCAAGCTTCAAAAGCTCTTAAAGGCCTATGAGGTGTTGCGCATCTACGCGCCGCGGCGTCATGACCTTGAAATCACGCCGGAAGAGGCGCGCAAGGGCGGTCTTCGCACGATCAAGATCGCTGATCGCGACGCCATGGTCCGGCTGCCGGTGGCGGTGAAGACCGGCGCCATCCTGACCCCGATCGGAGATCCCAACTGGCGCGTCTATGTGCATGTGCGCGACAAAATGGTCGACGCGGATTTGTCAGCCGGTGAAGCCGAGCGCAAATCCCGCGAAGAACGGGCCCAGAAATTCGCCGAGCAGGCTGCGCGGGACGAGGCGGAGGAGACCGCCGGCCTGCTGCGCAGCTTTTATGAGGCCTTTGTGAAGAAAAGCCCCGCTGCGCGGCTCGTCAGCTGGGCCCGGCGCGGCGCCGCGTGACCTGGGGCGCGACCCGGCCTAAGCTTTCCGCTTCGCGCAACCGCCTGCAGCCGTAACGCCATGTCCCACAACACTTTCGGTCATCTGTTCCGCTTCACCACATGGGGGGAGAGCCACGGACCCGCGCTGGGATGCGTGGTCGACGGCTGCCCCGCCGGGCTTGCCCTGACCGAAGCCGATATTCAGCCCTTCCTGGACCGGCGGCGTCCCGGCCAGTCGCGCCATGTCACCCAGCGCCGCGAACCCGATCAGGTGCGAATCCTGTCCGGCGTCTTTGAAGACGAGCGCACCGACGGCCAAGTCACCACCGGCGCGCCGATCTCCATGATGATCGAGAGTGTCGATCAGCGCTCGAAAGACTATTCCGATATTCGCGACACCTGGCGGCCGGGCCATGCGGATTACACCTATGACGCCAAATATGGCGTGCGCGATTATCGCGGCGGCGGCCGATCCAGCGCCCGCGAGACGGCGGCCCGGGTCGCCGCCGGCGCCGTCGCGCGCAAGCTCCTGGGCCCGGACATCGCGATTCGCGGCGCGCTGGTTCAGATCGGCGAGCGGGCGATTAATCGCGAGCGCTGGGACTGGGACGCCGTCCACGCCAACGATTTTTTCTGCCCCGACGCAGAAACGGCGCAGCTGTGGGCCCAAGACATGGATGCGATCCGAAAGGCGGGCAGCTCGGTCGGCGCATTGATCGAGGTCGTCGCCTCCGGCGTGCCGGCCGGCTGGGGCGCGCCGGTTTACGGCAAGCTGGATGCGGACATGGCTTCGGCCATGTTGTCGATCAACGCCGCCAAAGCCTTTGAGATCGGGGCCGGCCTGAACGCCGCCGCCTTGCGGGGCGAGGACGCCGCCGACGAAATGCGCCTGGGACCAGACGGCCGACCGGCCTTTGCGTCCAACCATAATGGCGGAGTGCTGGGCGGGATTTCGACCGGCCAGGACCTGGTGATGCGCGTGGCGATCAAGCCGACCAGCTCGATCCGGATCGAGCGTCAGACCCTGACCAAGGAATTGGCTGAGACCACGGTCTCAACCAAGGGCCGTCACGATCCCTGCGTCGGTATTCGGGGCGTGCCGGTGGCCGAAGCGATGGCGGCGCTGGTCCTGGCCGACCACAAGCTGCGCGCGGCGGCGTTGACCGCGGGATGACAGCCCCGTTGAGCGCATACGATGCGGCCTTCATCTGGGGATTTGGCCGGGAAGGCCGCGCGGTCTTGGACTTTCTGCGCAGAACGGCGCCGGAGCTGCCGGCCACGATTGTCGATGCGCAGGCGCCGGCCGCTCCGCCAGACGGCGCCGCCTGGATTCACCAGGACGCCCTCGCCGACGCCGTGGGCGCGTTTGAGGCGCCGCTGCTGATCAAAAGCCCCGGCGTGTCGCTCTATGACGCGCAGGTCGACGCGGCCCTTGCCGCCGGCGCCACGCTGACCAGCCAGACCAATCTGTATTTCCAGCACAAGCCGCCCCACCAGCGCGTCTTCGCCATCACCGGCACCAAGGGCAAGTCCACGACCGCGGCGCTGCTTCACCATATGCTCGAAGCGCTGGGCGAAGACGCCGTGCTGGCAGGCAATATCGGCGTACCGGTGATTGAGACGCCCGCGAACGCCAGGATCGTCGTGCTTGAGCTGTCCAGTTATCAGATCGCGGATCTCGCGCACGCGCCCGACGCCTTCATCTTTCTCAACCTGTCCAATGATCACGCGCCCTGGCATCGCGGCGTAGAGCGCTATCGCGCGGACAAGGCCCGTCTGGCCCGGCTCGATCCCAATTGCCTCGGCGTGATGAACGCCGGCGACGAGCGATTGCAGGCGCTGTTCGGCCACCAGCCCAACCGGCTCTGGTATGGCCGTGATGACGCTTTCCACGTAACCGGCGGTGCGGTCTGGCGCGGTGATCAGCGCTGGGGGCCGATCCCGGCTCTGCCGGGCCGCCATAACGCCCTCAACGCCTGCGCAGCGCTGACCTTGCTGGACGCTGAGGGCTTTGATGCTGAGGCCGGATTCGCCTCACTCTCCAGCTTCAAGGGCCTGCCCCATCGCATGCAGATCGTGCATGAGGCCGAGGGCCTGACCTTTATCGATGACGGCCTCGCAACCACGCCGGAGGCCTGTCTGAATGCGGTCGAAGCCTTAAGCGAGCGGCCCCTCGCCCTGTTGCTGGGCGGTGAAGACCGCGATCAGGATTATGCCTGGCTCGCCGCTCAGCTGGAAACCCAGGATCATGTCCAGGCCATCCTGGCGCTGGCCGATAATGGGGAGCGGATCGTGGAAGCGATGAGGCGCGGCCGGCACGGCGCCGCGACGCGCTTTTCACCCGAAGTGGCCGATGCCGTCCGTGACGCCGCCGCTGCGCTTCCCGACGGCGGTGTCGTGCTGCTCAGCCCCGCCGCGCCGCGGGGTCAGTCGTATAAGAGCTTTGAAGAGCGGGGCGCTGATTTTCTGGCGGCGGCGCGGGCGTTGCGCTAGGCGCCCATCACCGCCGCAACGGCGTCCGGCATGCGGTGTTCGGAGCGCGCGGTCAGCGCGTCCTTCCACGCCTGATGCAGATCATTCCGGTCCCATTTCGCGAACAAAGCGGCTTCAACGCCGGCGATTAGCGGCGCTTTCTTCCAGCCGTCGACCGTGAGCAGGTGCGCCAAGGCCGCGGCGACTTCGCGCCGCTCACCGACGCACTCCCAGGGCTTGGCGTCGGTGAGGCCGGCGATCTCGCGCAGGAAGGCCATGTTCGCGCGATCGTGCAGCGGCTGACTCTGGAAGACCGCGGCGTGGCGCCCCACCGACAGGAAGGGCGCCAGCAGGACCGAGGTATACACGCATTTCGCGCACGCTCCGCACCAGCGCTGATCGTCTGCGAGCACGCTGGGTCCGGCGAACACAAAATTCCGGTTGCAGCTGGCGAAGATGTCCAGCGCCGCCGCGCCGCGCGTGGCGAGGAAATGAGCTGTCCAAAGCTCGCTGACGGGCCGGAGAATGGAGAAGTATTCAGCCGCCGCGCCAGCCTCGGAAAAGGCGGCCCGCATCGCGTCCTCAAACTCCAGACTCTTGGAGAATTGGTGATTCACCGGATGGCCGCCCGCCTCCATGGTCGGCTCGCTGGCTGCGCGCTCATTGGCGAAGACGACCCAGTCCAGGCCCATCGCCTCGGCGAACAACGTCAGCAAGGCGGAGTTCAGGCCCGTGATCGGAATATGGCCGTTGAGCGCCTCTCCTGAACGGTTGATCTCGATCAGTCGCGGGTCGATCCTTCGCTTGATCAGCGCAAGCGGCTGATCGCTCATCGCCTGCAAGCGTGCGCCGACCTTGTCGGAGAGGATGATGGAGAAGCGCTGACCGGTCGCGCCCGCTTCCTCCAGGATCGCGCTGGCCACATGGCTGTCCTTGCCGCCGCCGAAGGCCACCGCCGCACGGGGAGGCGTCTTGGCATTCAGCTTCGGGTCCGCTGGCCCGGCCGCCGCGATGGTCGCCTCAATGTCGAAATCGGGCGGATAGCGGAGCTGATTGCGGACATAGAATTCGCCCAGTCCAGGCCCGTAGGCGAGCTCGGTCAGCCGTCGCGCGGCCGGCGTCAGCGGAAACTCAATCCGAATAGCCTGCGCGGGCTCGGCCTTGAAATAGCTGGTCCCGATCATCACGGCGCAAAGCCCGCGAAGTCTGGTGAGCACCTCGCCCTCCAGCACCCCTGGCTGCAGATTCTCCGGCAGCGCGACCGCCTCCTCGAATCTGCCGAAACGCGGGTGCTCGAACCCAAAGCGCAAGCTGCGGGTCTCGGCGTCCAGACGCGGTGTTTCAATGAGAAAGGCGTTCGGCATCAAGGCAGCTCTCCGCGGCGCGTCGGCACCCTAGTCACGGCGCCGGGCCAGCGCCAGACGGCGCGGCGCCCTATGTGGGCGGCGCGTCGGCATGCCGCCACATGTAAAGCGCCAGATAGCTGCGATGGGGGGCGAAGCGCTCGGCGGTTCTAACGGTTTTTCGCCGCGGGCTGGTCAAGCGTTCCAGCGTCTTGCGCGCCGCGACGTCGCCATCGGGCCAGATATCTTCTTCGCCGAACCAGAACATGTTCGCCATGTCGGCGGTCCATTGGCCGACTCCCCAGAGCTTGGTCAGCTCCGCGGCCCGCCGATCGGCGTCCAGGCTGCGCAAGGCTTCACCGTCCAGCCAGCCGTCTCCGGCGGCCTGCCCGATTGCAATCAGGGTCTTCACCTTGGCGTTGGACAATCCGCAGGCGCGCAGTGTTTCACCGCGAGACCGGCAAAACGCGTCCGCGAGCGCCAGGCCCTCATTCGCCGCCTCGACCCGGGTCCAGATCGATTTGGCCGCCTTCACGCTGAGCTGCTGACCGGCGACCGCGCGCGCCAGATAAAGCGGGAACGGAGTGTCATCGCGGATCGGCAGGGCGATCGGGTCCAGACGGCCGATCGCCTCGGCGAGCGCCGAACTTAGATCTGAGGCGGTTTCAATGAAGCGGGCGTGGATAGGAGCGGCCATGGCGCAAGGCTAACCTCGCCCCATGGCCGCCGCCTAGTCCGGAAACGAAGCCGGCCGCGCATAAAGGACGCATCCATGCGTCCCGCCGGTCCGGCGGGCCTGAACGAGGGGTGGATCCTGAAGCAAATGCGCGCAGGGACTAAAGCCTTGCAGACCTGGCTCACAGCGCGGTTCAAGCCGATATCTCCCGGCGGACCTTACGGCGCGCAGACTCGCGCCCTTCAGGGACCGAACGGCGCCTTTATCATGTCGGCCCCCTGACGGATGGCGTCACTCTCGGTAGGTTTGACTGAACTCATCGCGATGCCTGCCCAACACCCTTCATTCGACGCACATGGACAACGCTCTCATCCTCATCGCAGAAGACGATCCGGAGATATCGGTCGTGCTCGACGCCTATCTTCAGCGGGCGGGCTGGCGGACCGTCGTGGCGCGCGACGGCGCCGTCGCACTGGATCATGTGCGCATGCTGAAACCGGATCTGGTCCTGCTGGATGTCGGCTTGCCCAAGCATGACGGCTTTGACGTGCTGGCGCGGATCCGTCGCGAGGGCGAAACACCGGTGATCATGGTCACGGCGATGTCCGAGGATGTCGACCGCCTGACCGGGCTGCGCATGGGCGCGGACGATTACGTGGTCAAGCCGTTCAACCCGCAGGAAGTCGTCGAACGCGTACGCGCCGTCTTAAGGCGCTCAGGCGGCGTGACGGCGTCGAGCATCCGGCGGTGCGGCCCGCTTGAACTGGATCTCGACGCCCAGGGAGCGTTCACGGCCCTTAACGGCGCCCGCACGCCGCTGGACCTGACTCTCACCGAGTTTCGTCTGCTGGCCCACATGGCCGCAGCGCCGACCCGCGCCTTCGCGCGCAGCGAGCTGCTCGACGCCTGCCTGCCCGATGGCGACGCTTTGGAGCGGACGGTTGACAGCCATCTCTCGAAAGCGCGGCGCAAACTTGAAGCCGCTGGGGTGACGACGCTGATCCACACTGTGCGCGGCATCGGCTACCGCCTGGCGGCGCTGGCCTGATGTTGAGCCGGCTCTCCCTGCGGGCGCGGTTGATCCTCGCCATGGCGGCGATCAGCCTGTTCACGATTCTGGTGATCGTGACGGGAATGAGCGCCTTTTACATCATCACCGCCGATCTTTGGCTTGAACGGCTCTCGCCGGAGCACCGCGCGTCGCTCGACAGCCTGGAAGCCGGCGAGGCGGTCACGGCCGAAGACCTCGCTTATATCGTCAGCACCCACACGCAGGACTGGGCCACCTATTACGCCGATGCGGAGGGTTACGCCCTGCTGATCTGCTCGGCTGTCGCGCTCCTCCTGGCCGTGCTGGTCGGCTATCGCGTCGCGCTGCGCATCAGCCGGCCGGTGGAGGCGGTCTCGGAAGCCGCGCGAACCGTCGCGGCCGGCTCGCTGGACGCGCGCGCCGAATTCTCCGGCCGGTCGAGTCAGGAAATCGAGCAGCTGGTGCAGGACTTCAACGCTTTGGCGATCGAGCTTGAGCGCGCCGATCACGAGCTCACCGCAGGCGCCGCCGCCATCGCGCATGAGTTTCGCACGCCCTTGACCGTATTGACCGGGCGGCTCCAGGGCTTGAAGGACGGCGTGTTTGAGTATTCGCCTGAATTGCTCGAGGCCCTGATCGGCCATGTCGGCGCGCTCAGCCATATTGTTGAAGATATGCGCACGCTCGGCCTGAGTTCGGCAGGCGAACTGGTGCTTGATCCGCAACGCGTCGAGCTGGACGGCCTGGTCCGCCAGACGGTCGACGAATTTGACGCGGAGCTTAGCGCCGCCGGCCTTTCCGTCACGCTGGAGCTTCTCCCGGCGACCGTCACCGCAGACCCTGGCCGCTTGCGACAGGTGCTGGTCTGCCTGCTCGACAATGCGCGCCGCTATGCTGCCGGCGGGGCGGAACTGACAGTGCGGTGCGCTGCAGATGATGGAGGCGCCCGCATCGAGGTCATGGATCGCGGCGACGGCGTGCCGCCGGAAGATGCGCGGCGCATGTTCGACCGCTTTTGGCGCGCTGATCCGTCTCGCGCCCGCGAGCACGGCGGGTCCGGTTTAGGGTTGGCGGTGGTCAAAGCCGTCATGACCGCCCATGGCGGCGATGTGACCTGTCAGGCGCGAGACGGCGGGGGCTTGTGCTTCACTCTGACGCTTCCGCGCCAGGATGGGCCCGCATCACCCTGACCACCATCGCGACGGCCTGGTTGGGGTCAAATGGCTTGTCCAAGATCGCGTCGACCCGGGCGTCGGCGGCCAATGCGCGGCGCGCCTCCACCTGGGCGCTGGCAACGACCAATGCCGGGCGGTCCGCGCCGGACATCGCATCCAGCAGGTCCCGGCCGTCACGCTTGGGAAGCAGAAGGTCGAGAAAGACCAGATCGGGCCGGCGCCGCCTGAGCGCCTGCGCGCCCTGCTCTCCGTCAAACGCGCAGATGACCTCAAACCCGGCGCGCTCCAGATAGGCGCGCAGAACGTCTGCGATCTCACGCTGATCCTCAATCACCAGAATCCGGCCGGCTGGACTTGTCGGGCGGCGCAGGCTCATCGCGCTGGCGCGGCGGCGATACGGGCTTCTTCCGAGGCGGCGCCCTCCTCGCCGGTCGGCTCAATCTGCACCCGTTCGCCCAGCACATCGACGCCGATGGCCGCGACGCACGGAACGAGAATGAGGGTGATCGCCGTTGCGAAAATCTCGCCGGCGGCGAGCGAAACCGCAGCTGGGATGAGATATTGCGCCTGCTCGGAAGTCTCCATCATCAACGGCGTCAATCCCGCCACCGTGGTGATGGTTGTCAGCAGGATCGCCCTTAAACGACTGCGCCCCGCCTCTATGAATGCTTCGTGCGAGTCCAGCCCCTCCGACCTCAGCGCGTTATAGCGGGTAAGCAAAACCAGGCTGTCATTGACGACGATGCCGGACAGCGCCAGCAGGCCGAAGAAGGACAGCATGGAGAGCGGCAAGTCCATCACCAGATGGCCCAACGCCGCGCCGACGATGCCGAAGGGGATCACCGACATGATCACCACCGGCTTCCAATAGGATTTCAGCGGGACGGCCAACAGGACATAGATCAGGAGCATCGAGACGCCGAACGCCTTAAGGAGTCCGCGCTGCATCCGCGTTTCTTCCTCCAGCTCCCCGGCGCCGGAAATGCGCAATTCCGGCCACTGCGCCTGAAGCGCTGCGATCTCGCCGTCCAGTGCGGCGAACACCATCGGCGCGCTGGTCACCGATTTGTCGACCTTCGCGGACACGATGGCGGCGCGTCTTAAATCCCGACGCCGGATCTCATTTTGAGCATAGCCGGGCTCGAGGTCGGCGACCGTGGTCAGCGCGACCCAGTCTCCGCTGGGCAGGCGAATTCGAGCCTCTTCCAGATCGGCGAGCGAGGAGCGATCCAGATTATCGCGCCGCAGCGTGATGCGGGTCTCCTCGCCTTCGCGCAGAAAACGTTCCGCCTCATAGCCGCCGTACTGATCTCCGACCCATTGCGCCAGATCGGCGGCTGTGAGCCCCAGAAGGCGCCCCTGAGCGTTGAGCGTCAGGCGGATCTGAGGCCGCGCAGAGGTCAGATCGTCCCGGACATTGCTGAGGCCTTCAAGCTGGCTGAGCGCGTCTCGAATGCGCATCACCGCGTCGGCGAGCGCCGCCTCGTTCCGGGAGGTCAGCTCGATCATGAAGCCGCCGCCCACGTCGTCCGTCGCCGTGAACTGAACGTCATCGGCGCCTTCCAGCGCCCCGGTCGCCTGGCGCCAGGCATTGAGGAAGGCGACCGTCTCCACATCGCGCTCGTCCTCGGGCCGCATCTCTGCGTAAACCTCGATCGATTGCGGGCCGAGAACGGCGACCATCAGGCGTTGGGCGGGCGGTCCGTCAACGCCAGGCTGGCTGGCGAATTGGGCGTTGACCTCCTCATAGGCCGCCTCGATCGCACGGGCGTTGGCGCGGGCGAGATCATAGGAGGCGGATCGGTCCATGTTGACGAAGACCGTCGCATAACTGCCTGGTATCTCCGGAAAGAAGGTCGTCCGGATCACACCATTGACCATCAAGCCGATGACCAGAACCGCGATGGCGACAAAAGCCATCACCACGCCGTATCGATAGGTCAGGGCGCGGCGCAGCACCGGCACGTAGACTCGGTCGCGGAAGAACTCCAGCGCGCGATCGACGCCGCCTTGCAACAGCGACCAGCCGCGCGAGAACCGATTTCCGGCGTCGCCCCGCGGGCCGATCCGGGTCTCCGCCAGGTGGGCGGGCAAGATGAATTTGCTTTCAAACAGCGAGAAAAGCAGCGCGAAGATCACCACGGCCGCAAAGCCGGCGAGCACCTTGCCCAGCGGGTTTTGGATCATCAGCATCGGGGCGAAGGCCGCGACCGTCGTCAACACGCCGAAAATGGTGGCGGTGGCCACCTTCTTGACGCCGCGTTCCGTAGCGCGGATCGGATCGGCGTCTTTGGTGCGCTCTTCATAGACGCTCTCGCCCACCACGATCGCGTCATCCACAAGAATGCCGAGCGCGATGATCATGCCGAAGGTCGTCACGTCATTGAGCGAATAGTCGAAACCCTGCCAGCGCATCAAAGCGATCGCGCCGGCGATCGAGATCGGAATGCCGAGCGCGACCCAGAAAGCGAGCGACGGGCTCAAGAAGATCGACAACAGGATCAGGACGATCAAAAGCCCCTGAAGCGCGTTATCGCGCAACAGGTCGAGGCGCTTGGCGATATAGCTGCTTTGATCGGCCCAGACCTCGACCGCCAGCGCGTCAGGCAGGCTGGCGCGTGTGTCCTCAAGAACCCGGTCGACCGCCAGCCGGACATCCATGATGTTGTCGGACGGCCCGATCAGAATGCTGAAGCCCACAGTCGGCTGGTCCTGAAACAGAACCTCAAAATCCGCATCGTCGAAACCGCGTTCGATCTTCGCGATGTCGCCCAGCCGCACATCCGCGCCCTCGGGGCCGGCGGTCACGATCATGTCGCGCAGGCGCTCGGTGGCGTGCAGCCGTTCATCGCCCCGCAATTCCAGCCGCCGGCCGGCCAGCTGCAATTCACCGGATCGATACAGCACGGATTCAGACTGCACCCGGGCGGCGAGCTCGCCCACGGTCATCCCCAGGCTTTGAAGCTGTGCGATATCAGGCGTTACGACCAGGTCGATCCGGCGCTCACCCCAGCTTTGAACCCGGGTGATCTCCGGCTGCGCAAGCAGGTCTTCCTTCAGCCGGCGGCCCAGCCGTTGCAGCGTTTCCTGATCGGTGTCTCCATAAATCTGAACGATCATCGAGGGAAAATCGAACTCATCCCTGACGATTTGCGGCCGCTCCGCGCGGACCGGGAAATCGGAAATCCCGTCCACCCGCGTTCGCGCGTCCTCGATCAAACGGTCCAGGCTGTAGCCGCCGCGTGCTTGCAGCGAGACGACGCCATAGCCTTCTTCCGCGAACGAGGTGATGCGGCGCACGCCTTGCAGCCCTGTCACCGCCTCTTCAATCCGCCCGGTGACCGCCTGGTCGACCTGCTCAGCCGTCGCCCCCGGGTAAATCACCGAGATCGTGATCGTATCTGGCGGAATGCGGGGAAAGCCCTCGATGCGGATGCCCCAAAGCGACATCGCGCCGGCGATCAGGATCACCGCCATGATCAGATTGGCCGCGACGGGATTGCGGATGAACCAGCCGGTCAGCGCATGCATGATCAGCCCTCCTCGATCGGAGCGACGCGATTGCCGCGCGTGAAACTGCTGACCGGGTTCAAAGCGACTCGAATGGCGCCCTGCTCGCTGTCGGGCAGGCGCAGATGGGCGAAGCCCTCGAGCAGAAAGACCAGCTCGCCGGGAATTCGGTCGAGACGGTCATCCGCGCGCACCACCCAGATTGCGCCGTCGCGGGTGAAGGCGCTTTCCGGCACCCGGTAGAGATCGGCGATTTCGCGCCCCGCAATCACCGCTTCCACGACCGCGCCGGCGCGCAGGCGCGCTGTGGTCTGCCGGCGCTCAAGATGCACGCTGGCCTGGCGGGTGGCGGGATCCATCACCGGGCCGATCGTGCGCACCCGGGCTGACCAGACCGCGCCGCCGGGCTCCTCGACCAAAACCGCCTCCATCTCTTCGACAGCGTCCGGCAGAAGCGCCAGCTCCTGCGGCGAGACCTGAGCGGTGACGTCGAGCATGTCGTCATGCTGGAGGCGGAGGATCGCCTCCCCGGCTGAAATCTGCGCGCCAGGCGAGACGTGGCGCGCCACAATGACGCCGCTGAAGGGTGCGGTGATGACCGCCTCCGCCAGCCTGCGGCGGGCGTCCGCGACACCCGCGCGGGCGGCGTCGCGGTCGGCGCGCGCCGATTCGAGCTGGGGCGTCCGGGCGACCAGAGGCGGGGCGGCCCCGTCTTCGCCGGAGCGCGCCCAGGCGGCGACGGCCTGCTCGTTCTCGCGCTCGGCCAGGGCCAGGGCCACGTCGGCGGCCGCAAGCCGGTTGCGGGCTTCCGCCAAATGCGCCCGCAGGGCGGTGTCGTCCAACCGCACCAGCACCTCGCCGGCCTCCACACGCTCGCCTGGCAGAGTTCTGTCCCTCAGATCAATGATTTGAGCGGTCACCGCGCTGCGAAGCGTCAAGTCGTGCCGCGGGTCAGCGATGGTGGGCACGCGCACCCGAGCCCGATAACGATCCGGCGCAATCGCCAGAACACGAACCGGCGGCGCCGGCGGCGCGGCGCCCGCCAATCCGTCTTCCGGTTGCGGTGATGGGATCATCATCACGATCAGCGCGCTTACGGCCACAAGGCCTAAGCCGATGAGGGCCACAAGGCCCTGCCGGCCCGCTCTGGGTTTGCTTTCAGACATCTTCATTTCCTTCAGCGCCAGGCCAGGGCAGACCCAGCGCCAGGCCCAGCTGGATGCGCGCATCCAGCCGCGCGGCTGCGGTTCGCGTTTGGGACAGCTCGATGTCGGCGCGCTGCAGCTGCGCCTCGATCATTTCGCGCGCGGTGACCAAGCCGCGGCGGTATTGGTCGCGGGCGTGAGATTCATTCAGGCGCGCAGCTTCGAGGGCGGCGGCGAGCGCCGCTGCCTGCCGGGCGAGCGCGGCTTCCCTCGACAACGCATTCTCCACCTCGGCCAGGGCGTTGAGCACCACCTGGCGATAATCCTCGACGCGCGCCCGGGCCTCCTCGCGTCTTGCGCGCGCAAAGGAGCGGCGCGCGCCATGGTCGAACAGGGTCTGGCCCAACGCGCCCACCAGGCTCCATTGCGTGAGATCGGAGATGAGGGCGGCGTCATCGCGGCTTCGCACGACCGATCCTGTCAGAGTGATATCGGGCAGCTGCGCCGCATACGCCGCACTGCGCGCATGGTCGGCGGCCTCGATCCTCAAGAATGCGGCCTGGACATCGGGACGCGCGGCGAGCACGCGAGCCGGGGCCGCCACGATGGGGCGTGCGATCCGCGGCGGCCGGTCAGGGCCTTCCAGGCCGCCCTCGGGAACGCGCCCGGCCAGAACTTCCAGCGCGCGGCGACTGCTCAAGGCCGCCGCTTCGGCGGCGGCGAGCTGAGCGCGCGCGAGCTCGATCTGAGTGCGTGCGGCGGCCTCATCGTCCAAAACCGTGAGGCCGGCCCGATAGCGGTCCCGGATCAGCTGGCGCAGCGACTCCAGCGCATTCAGCCGGTCCTGCAGGAGCGCAGCTTCTCGTTCGGCCGCCTCCAGAGACACCCAGCTTTGGGCGACCAGAGCGGCGAGCGATAGACGCGCCGCGGCATAGTCCGCACGCTGCGCGCCGAACTCCGCCCCGGCGCCGGCGCGCTCATCGGCGAGCCTGCCCCACACATCCACCGTCCACCCGATCGAGACCGCCGCCCGGCGCGACCGGGCGTCATCGCCAGCCGCACGAAGCCGGGCGGCTTGGGCGTCGATCCTGGCTTGGGGCCGGTCAGCGGTGCGCGCCGGTCGAAGCAGCAATTCCGCGCTGCGCAATCGGTGGGCCGCGGCGCGCAAATCCGCGTTGCGCGCCAGCGCCTCATGGACCAGCGCGGTGAGCTGCGCGTCCGCGAACACGCCATAAAGATCCTGCGCGAGATCTGGAGCGATATGGGCGGTGTCGTCGCCGGCCCACTGCGCCGGCCAGCCCGCGGACAGGGCGTCGGCGCTTTGCACGGCGTCCGGCCCCTCATGGGCGCAGGCGCTTAGCAGGAGCGCCGCGGCGCCCGCAGCGATCAACCCCCTTGGGACGGGGCGCCGCGCGCGCCTGCGGCGACGAAACTTGCGGATATCCGGGGCCGGCACAGGCGCCCTCGCTCACCGACGCGCAGCCCAAGCGCTGCGCATCGCCGTTAAAGCGCGCGAGTGCGGAGCGAGCTTGGAGCATTTGTGGAGATGATGTGGAGCGCAATAAGCGCGCCTTTTGATGGAGGACGGCTCGATCGCCAAAATCCATCAGGACCAGGCTCACCATCCGTCCCGGCGTGCCAGTCAATCCGGCGACATTCGTAGACGCGATCAAACTCCACGCCATAAGCACATGTTTTACCGGATAATTCTACGCAGATCAGACGCGGGTTGGTGACCCTGTCTCAAACCGCAGCATGCCCCCGCGACCGCTTCGCGGCCACCTTCCCCGCAAGCCGGGGAGGACAGCATTCTTCCGGTGCGGATCGCGCTCAGCGACGGTCTCGAGCACTCGCCGCTTGGTGAGGGGGCAAACGTCGCGCCCGACCGAACGGAGGTGAGAGGAGGACAGACAAAGAGCGGCGCGGGTTGGTGGACCAATCTCGAACCGCCGCATGCCCCCTCCGCTCCCTTCGGGAGCACCTCCCCAGCAAGCAGGGGAGGAAACCCAATGCTCGTCGCCGCAGGAGCTTAGCGATGGTCTCGAGCGCTTGATGAAGGCTGAGGGGGACCACGTCGCGCCCGAAAGCCCGGACGGGCTTGAGGATATGGAAGGAGTGGTGCGGGCGGCCGGACTCGAACCGGCACGGGCGTTACCGCCCAACGGATTTTAAGTCCGGTGCGTCTACCAATTCCGCCACGCCCGCATGCGTGTTCTGGAGCTTGTGTTGATACGCGATTGCATGCGCTGACGCCAAGGCCGGCGCGCATCGGATCGGCTTGGGCCAGGGCATGGACCAGGCGATAAATCGCATTGCGATCCATCACCGCGCACAGGCGCCCGGGCGCACGCCGGGGCCGGGCGCGCCAGGGCCGACTGCGCGCTAGAACTTGATCTGATCCTGGCCGGTGACGATTTTCGAGCACAGCCCGTATTCAACCGCCTCTTCAGCCGACAGCCAGAAATCACGGTCGGTGTCCTGCTCGATCCGCTCAAGCGGCTGACCGGTCGCGTCGGCGAAAATCTGGTTCAATCGATCGCGCATGGTGCGCATTTCACGGACTTGGATTTCAATGTCGGAGGCCATGCCGCCGGCGCCGCCCGAAGGCTGGTGCAACAAGAAGCGCGTATTGGGCAGGCAGTAGCGGTCACCCTTGTCCGCGCCGACAAAGATCAACGCGCCCGCGCTCGCCACCCAACCGGAGCCGAGCACGACGACGCGCGGTTTGATGAATTTCATGGTGTCGTGGATCATATCGCCTGATTCCACATGCCCGCCGGGCGACGACACCACCAGAAGGATCGGATCGTCGGACTGGGCCGCCAGCGCGAAAAGCTGGGCGCAGACCCGCTGGGCGGTCTTGTCGGAGATTCCCCCGGTGATCAGGATCGTGCGGCTGTCGAAGAGCGCCTTGCCGATATAGTCGGGATGACGGCCGGCATCCTTGTCTTCGGACTCATCCTCGTCATTGCGGATCAGGCGATTGTCATAGGCGTGGGCCATCGGGAATCCCTCAGAAATCGGCGCTTGCGTTTCAACGAGAGGGTAGGCGCGCTCGCGCCCGCAAACAAGCAGCCCGGAACAGGCGATCACACCCGGTTTCGCGACGCTCCTGGCCAGCTTCGCGCACGCGAGCGGCGGCGTCTGATCCGATCCGGCCGCGCTGACGGCGGAGATCGCCCAACGCGTCCCGGCGCCCGCCCCTTGGCCTGTCCTTTACGGTCTTCTGACCGCGAAGGATGAGCGCGGCCTGCGAGGAATGCGCGGCGGGACAGAGATGTGCGAGATGGCGAACGCTCAGGGCCTGAGGCGGCTGAACGCCTGCTTGAGAACACCAAGCTCAGCCTGGTCCGTGCCCCGGGCCACCAAGGCGACCCCGCGCCGGACGCCCTTTTCGCCCAGATCTTCAAACCAGGGATAGCTGCCGATGGAGACGTCCGGGTGCTGTCTCTGCAACGCGCCGAGCGCATCGGCCAGATCCCCTTCCCGCGCACCGTCGAGCCGAACGGTGACCGAATGGGTGACCGCGCCGCGCGTCAGGCGCGGCGCGATATCTTCGAGCATGCCGCGGGCGATCTTGGGCACGCCGGCGAGGACGAAGACATTCTCCAATTGAAATCCCGGCGCGCCGGTGACCGGATTGTCGATCAAAACCGCACCGTCCGGGATCCGCGCCATGCGAAGCCGAGCCTTTGTGATCGGCGTATCGCTGGCGGCGTACCAACGCTGCAGGATTTCAAGCGCGTCATCGCGCACATCGATGCTGCGGCCGAAGGCGGCGGCGATGGCGTCGGCCGTGATGTCGTCATGGGTCGGGCCTATCCCCCCCGTCGTGAAGGCGTAGGTGCACCGCGCCGCAAGCGCCCGCACCGCCTCCACGATGGCGCTCTGATCGTCGCCGACGATCCGCACCTCGGTCAGATCGACGCCCAGAGGCCGAAGAAATTCAGCGATTTGCTGGACATTGATATCGCGTGTCCGGCCGGACAAAATCTCATCGCCGATGACCACGACGCCGGCTGTCACGGCGGTGATGTCTTCGGTCATGGCGCCCGTCCTTTGCCTTGGTCCGCAGGCTTGCCCGCCCGACCAGGCGGACTATGGTCCGGGCCGCACAGTCTTCAAAGGCGTTTCATGCAGTTCACCAAGCCTCTTCAGCCGGGCCGGCTTATCCAGCGCTATAAGCGCTTCCTCGCCGACCTGGAGCTTGAAGACGGGCGCACCGTGACGGCGCACTGCCCCAATCCGGGCTCCATGATGGGACTGAAGACGCCCGGGATGCGCGCCTGGGTCAGCGAACATGATGATCCGAAACGCAAATTAAAGTTCACGCTGGAGCTGGTCGAAGCCGATGGCGGCCTGGTCGCGATCAATACGATGAACCCCAATAAAATCGCTGAGGAAGCCGTCGGTAACGGTGATCTTCCCTGTCTTGGCGGTTATGAGCGCGTGCGCCGGGAGGTGAAATACGGCGTCAACTCCAGGATCGATCTCTTATTGGAGGATGACGGCCGCCCGCCCGCCTATGTCGAGGTGAAGAATTGCCACCTCATGCGCACCCCGGGCCTGGCCGAATTTCCCGACAGCGTCACCACGCGCGGCGCCAAGCATCTCGCCGAGCTATCCGGCATGGTCGCGCACGGCGCCCGGGCGGTGCAGCTCTTCATCGTCCAGCGCACCGATTGCCAGGTCTTGTCGCCCGCCCGTGATCTTGACCCGAAATACGCCGATGCGCTGAGCGCCGCGGCGGCGGCCGGCGTGGAGATCCTGGCCTATGACTGCGCGATCGATCTGACGCGCGTGACCTTGCGCCGGCAACTGGAGGTGCGGCTGTGAGATTGGCGGCGGACGACAAAGGCTGGGACCTGCCCCGCCCTTTCCTGCGCGCCGTCGTCGCCGAACCGGGCGATATCGATGATTTCGGCCATGTGAATAATGCGGTCTATCTGCGCTGGGCGGACGAAACCGGCTGGGCCCATTGGGAGGCCGACGGCCTGACCCGCCAGCAATGCCGCGATCTGGACCGCGGCATGGCGATCTTGCGCACCGAGGCGGATTATCTCGGCCATGTCAGAGCGGGCGAGCAGGTCATCTGCGCGGTCTGGATCGCGGTCTCCGACGGTCGCCTGCGCGCGGAACGCTGGTATCAATTCCGCAATGCTGAAACAGGCGAGACCGTATTTCGCGCGCAGACCAAGCTGGTCAGCTTTCAGCTGTCCACCGGCAAGCCGGCGCGGATGGTCTCGCCGTTTGCGGATCACTACGCCAAACCGGCGCCGGATCTGGCCGAGGCGGCCGCGCTGCACATGACAAAACCGAAACGTTGAGCCGGACCCGACCCTGTCTATAGTCCGCGCAAATTGTGCGGTTTTTAAGGGGCAGTCCCATGCGGTCCATTCTTTTCAGCGCGGTCGGCGCGCTCGCTTTGTCCGGTTGCGTCATCGTCGACGCGAACACGCGCGTCACGGTCGAACCCGAGCCTGCCGAAGCTCCGGCGGCGATCACCGCGTCCGCGATCGAAGCGCATATCCGCTTCCTGTCGGACGATGAGATGGAAGGCCGCGCGGCGGGCGAGCGCGGCTATGAGCTGGCGGCGAATTATGTTGAAGCCCAATACCGCCAGATCGGGCTTTTGCCCGGCGGCGAGATCGGCTTCCGCGCCGGCGTGCCGCTGCAGACCATGTCCAGCGTGCCGGAGATGGCGGCCTTCTCCATCAATGGCGAAGCGATGACGCCCGGCGAGCATTTCGTCGTCGCCGCCTCCTCGGTCCATGACGAGAGCACGGCGGCCGGCGAAGCGGTTTTCGCGGGCTACGGTTTGACCGCGCCGGCGCTCGGCCTCGACGCCTATGAAGGTATCGACGCCGCCGGCAAGATTGTCGTCGTGCTCGCCGGGACGCCGGAGGGCCTGCCGTCCGACGTCGCCGCGCACCTCAATTCCTCCCGCACCAAAGCCACATTCGCTGCGGACGCCGGCGCGGAGGGCCTGGTCATCATTGCTGCGGAAGGCCTGACTCGCTGGACCTATTCGCGCATCGCCGCGATGGCGCCTTCACCGTCGATGACCACGGCGGCCGCCGACAGCGGCGCAGGCATGGCGGTGCGCGCCTTCATTTCAGATGAGGCCGCCGCCCAGCTCTTCGCCGAAGCGCCGCAGAGTTTTGAAAGCGTCGTGGAGGCCGCGCGCCGTGGCGACGCGTTGGACAGCTTCGATTTGAACGCCGAGGTCAGCCTCGCCCAGGGCACCACACGGGAGAGCTTCATCGACGATAATGTCGTCGGCGTCCTGCCGGGTTCCGATCCGGCATTGGCCGATGAAGTCGTCGTCATCACCGCGCACCTTGATCATATCGGCGTCTGCCGCCTGGAGGACGCGGAGGACCGCATCTGCAACGGCGCGCTGGATAACGCGTCGGGCACATCGATCATGATTGAAACCGCGCGCGCTTTGTCGCAAGGCCCCGCCCCGCGCCGGTCCATCGCCTTCGTGGCGCTGGCGGCGGAAGAGCGCGGCCTTCTGGGTTCGGCTCATATCGCGCAAAACCCGCCGGCCGCGATGGCCAACATGGTCGCCAACGTCAATCTGGACATGCCGGTGATCCGCTACCGCTTCAACGATCTGGTGGCGTTCGGCGCAGAGCATTCAAGCCTGGGCCCGATCGCGGAGACCGCCGTCGCCTCGCGCGGCCTGTCGCTCACCCCCGATCCCCTGCCGGAACAGGCGCTTTTCGTGCGCTCGGACCATTATGAATTCGTGCGCGAAGGCGTGCCTTCGCTCTTCCTGATGACCGGGTTTTCAAGCCCCGACGCTGAGGATGACGAAGGCCAGGGCTTCCTGCGCTTCCTGGGCGGGGACTATCACGCCCCAGGCGATGAAGCCGACCAGGTCCTGTTTGAAGAAGGCGCCAAATTCGCCGATCTCAACCTCGCCATCATCCGAACCATCGCGGATGCGGACGCAACGCCGCAATGGAATGCGGACAGCTTCTTCGCTCAGAACTGAGACAAGCGGCCCAATCCCGCATTGCAATCTTCGTCCCGGCGAGGGCTCGGGCCCGGAACCGCCGGGCCGGGCGTCTGTCACCTTTCGGCCCCGGCTTGCGCCGGGAAGCAGGCGATTAAGCTCGAAGATCGTGTCAATCTGAAACGCCCGCTCGCGCCGGGCAGGCGTTTCTTATATGTCCCGGCGTGCTACAAGTGCGAAACCGCCGGACCCGGAGCCCGACTTGACCGAACTTGCCCTAGACCCAGCGCCCGTCCGCGACGGACAGATCAAGCGCCATGGCCCGGAAGGGTTTGCCGGCATGCGCAAGGCCGGGCGCTTGTCCGCAGAAACGCTGGACCTCCTGGTCGATATCGTGAAGCCGGGGGTGACCACCCAGGAGATCGACGATTTCGTCCGCAATCATTTTCTGAAGAACGGCGCCGTGCCGGCGACGCTGGGCTATCGCGGTTACACCAAATCGAGCTGCACCTCGATCAATCACGTGGTCTGCCACGGCATTCCAAACGACAAGCCGCTGCGCGACGGCGACATCGTCAATATCGACGTGACCTGCATCATCGACGGCTGGCATGGCGACACCAGCCGGATGTTTCCGGTCGGCGAATTGCGCCGCAAGGCCGAGCGCCTGGTGGAGGTGACCTACGAGGCGATGATGCGCGGCATCGATCAGATCAAGCCGGGCAACACCTTCGGTGATATCGGCCGCGCCATCCAGACCTATGCGGAAAGCCAGCGCTATTCCGTCGTGCGCGATTTTTGCGGCCACGGGCTGGGCCAGCTTTTCCATGACGCGCCCAATGTCCTGCATTTCGACGAGCCGGGCCTGAAGACCGCCGTTTTAGAGCCGGGCATGTTCTTCACCGTCGAACCCATGCTCAACGCCGGCAAGCCGGGCGTGAAGGTGCTCGCCGACGGCTGGACCGCGGTCACCCGCGACAAGTCGCTGTCCGCCCAGTTCGAGCATTCAGTGGGGGTGACCGAAGACGGGGTGGAGATCTTCACCAAGTCACCCGCAGGCCTGGACCGTCCGCCGTATTTGCCGCGTTGAGGCGTGTTCGCACCTCGACGCGTTCACCTTTCTCGTCACCCCCGCGAAGGCGGGGGCCGGCCTCATAGAACAAGCCGCTTCAGGACCGCTGGGTCCCCGCCTTCGCGGGGATGACGAAGCATGTGGATGATTGGGAGATCGACGGGCGCCCACGCGCTTGATCCGCCCCGCCCCCGCGCCTAGTGTCCCGCCGCATTCACGACCGACCGGGAACACGCCCCATGGCCGCCCCCTCCTTTCAAGACCTGATCCTGACGCTGCAACGCTATTGGGCGGACCAGGGCTGCGCGATCCTGCAGCCCTATGACACCGAGGTGGGCGCGGGCACGCTGCATCCTGCGACCACGCTGCGCTCGCTGGGCGCCAAGCCGTGGCGGGCGGCCTATGTGCAGCCCTCGCGCCGGCCGGCGGACGGGCGCTATGGCGAGAACCCCAACCGCCTGCAGCATTATTACCAGTTCCAGGTCCTTCTAAAGCCGAGCCCGTCCAATCTGCAGGACCTTTATCTCGGCTCGCTCGACGCCATCGGCATCGACCGCAAACTCCACGATGTGCGCTTTGTCGAAGACGATTGGGAAAACCCCACGGTCGGGGCCTGGGGGCTCGGCTGGGAGGTCTGGTGCGACGGCATGGAAGTGAGCCAGTTCACCTATTTCCAGCAGGTCGGCGGCCTTGATGTCGAGCTGGTGTCGGGCGAATTGACCTATGGGCTTGAGCGCCTGGCGATGTATGTCCAGGGCGTTGAAAACGTTTATGACCTGGACTTCAACGGCGCCGGGATGAGCTATGGCGACGTGTTCCTGGAGAATGAGCGCCAGCACTCCGCCTTTAATTTCGAGCATGCCGATGTCGACATGCTGATCGAATGGTTCAAAGGCGCGGAAAACCAGTGCAACGCCCTCTTGGCGCTCGATCCGCCCTTGCCGCTGCCGGCCTATGACTGGTGTCTGAAAGCCTCCCATCTGTTCAATCTGGTCGACGCCCGCGGCGCGATCTCGGTCGCCGAGCGCGCCAGCTGGATCGCCCGCGTGCGCGAACTCGCCAAGGGCTGCGCGGAAGCCTGGGTGAGGCTGGAGAAGCGGGACGAGGCGGCTTGAGCGAGGCGGTCTCGCAAAGCGGACAATCCGTCTTCCGCGTCGCCATACGCGACGCCCATCTGGAATTTCTCGTCGACGGCGACGGCGATTGGTTCGCGACCTTGAACGGCGTTGTGACGCGTTCAGGCCACGCGGCGGTCCGCGAAGGTCTGCCGATCGATATCCGGTTCGGCGCATATGAGCCGGAGGTCTGGGGTCTTCATGTGGGACCGAAGGCCGCCAGCGCCACCATCAAGATGGACGCGGCCGGGATCGCGCGGCTCAAATCGCTGATCGCCCAATGCCGTCCGCAAGGCCCCAGCCTCATGGTGGAGGCGACGGTCCTCGGCGAGCCGGACGCGCGAGCAAGCGGGCCCGGTCACTTCTGGCGGCGCTGCCAGGCGGCTGCGCAACTCTCCAACACCGCCGCGCCCCGCCCGGAGGGGCCGAAACAGCCGGACTTTGACGCCGATCTTCGCATCGCGGTTCCGGCTGACGGCTTGAACACCTTTGAAGACGGCGGTCGGTTCCGCATGTCCGGTCCGGTCATCCAATCCAGACGGGACAAGCTGCCGCCGGGCTTGAGCGTTTCGATCCGGTTTGAACCGGGCGCCGGGCGCCAGGTGTCGGTCAGCGAAGATCAACTCGCCATCACCTGGCCGCTGACAGAGCTGGATGCGCGCGGCGTTCTTGAACTGATGGAGCGGGTCAAGCCGGGCGGCGTCCTGGTCGATCTGGATATCGGCCAGGTGCGCGGCGATCCGGAACCAAGACCATGGTGCATCACCGATCTGACGATCATCGCAGCCTGCATTTCGCCCCGTGAGAAATCACCGGGAGACCGGGCCCGGCCGACTTGATCGAGACCCGGAAAGGCCGGACTATCCCGACCCATTCTCCAGACTTCGGGGCCCATGATGACCATCCAGCTTTTCCACAACCCGCAATCGCGCGCCGTGATGATGCACTGGCTGCTCGAAGAGATCGGCCTGCCCTATGAGTTGGTGCATGTCGCCTATGACGACGGCTCCATGCGCACGCCGGAATTTCTCGAGGTCAGCCCGATGGGCAAGATTCCCGCGATCCGCGATGGCGATGTGACTGTCAGCGACACGGTCGCGATCGCGCTTTATCTGGCCGACAAATACAAGACGCCCAACGATCTTGCGCCTGCGATCGATGATCCGCGCCGCGGCGAGTTTCTGCGCTGGCTGGTGTTTCAAGCCTCCTCCATCGAGCCGGCGATGATGCAGGCCGGCGCGAAGTTCGAGACCAAGCGGCAATCGGCCGGCTGGGGCGATGTGGACACGGTGGTCGACGTGTTGGAGGCGCGCCTGGCCAAGGCCGATCCCTGGCTGTTGGGCGACTGGTTCACCGCCGCGGACCTGGTGGTCGGCGGCACGGTGGGCTGGGCGCTGAACTGGAATCTCTTCCCGAAAAGGCCGGCCATGGAGGCCTATGCGGCGCGCCTGCAAGAGCGCCCGGCCTATCAAAAAGTCATGAGCGGAGGTTAAGCCATGAGTGATCCGGTTCGCGCGGGCGACGCCCCGCTGCCCGTCGAAGTCGAAGCAGGCAAGACCTATTTCTGGTGCACCTGCGGGCGCTCCTCCAAGCAGCCGTTTTGCGACGGCAGCCATCAGCCGACCGACTTCACCCCGATGGCCTGGACCGCGCCGGAAACCAAGCGCGTCTTCTTCTGCGCCTGCAAGGCGACGCAGGGTCAGCCCCTGTGCGACGGCAGCCACAACAATCCCGCCTGAAGACCGGGCGGGATCGCCGCGCGCCTTGCTGGACGGCGCGGCTTTGGGGCGCTAAGCCACCGCTTTCGCCCACCCGCCTGTCAAAGCTGAAATTCCCATGTCCCAGCTCCTCCTTGAATTCTTCTGCGAGGAAATTCCCGCCCGCATGCAGGCCCGCGCCGAGGCGGATCTGGAGCGCCTGTTGAGCGAGCGTCTCAAGGCGGCGGGCCTCAGCTGGGACAGCCTGCGGACATTCTCCGGGCCGCGGCGCCTGGGTCTTGTGATCGAAGGCCTGCCGGCGAAAACCGAAGACGTGCGCGAAGAGCGCAAAGGCCCCAAGGTCGGCTCTCCGGACAAGGCGATTGAAGGCTTTTTACGCTC
>LYSW01000081.1 GCA_001657295.1 Oceanicaulis sp. BBD 1991-10
GCCCGGCGTCCATCTGCCCCGGCGTCGGGCGGGATGGCCCGCCGCTGCGATACAGGAGGCCGAGATGGCCGCGTTTAAGATCCACGATGTGACGAGCGCCCCGGAAGACGCCCGCCCGCTGCTTGAAAAATCCCTCAAAGCCTATGGCATGGTCCCCAATCTGCACGGCGTCATGGCCGAGAGCCCGCAAACCCTGGAAGCCTATCAGGTGCTGGGCGGGCTGTTTGAAGCCACCTCGCTGACGGCGGAGGAACGCAATGTGGTCTGGCTGACCCTGAATGTGCGCCATGAATGCCATTATTGCGTGCCCGCCCACACCGCGATCGCCAAAGGCCAGGGCGTATCCGACGCCGTCATCGACGCGCTGCGCGACGAGGCCGTTCTTCCCGACGCCAGGCTGGAGGCCCTGCGCGCCTTCACGCTCGCCGTCGTCGACAAGCGCGGCGAAGTCGGCGAAAGCGATCTCAACGCGTTCTACGCAGCCGGTTACGGCAATCGTCAGGTGCTCGATGTCGTCACCGGCGTCGCTCACAAAGTGATGAGCAATTATATCAACCACCTCGCCGACACGCCGATCGACCCGCCCTTCCAGCCCTTCGCCTGGACGCCCAAGGCGGCGCGCGACGCGGCGTAAGGCTTCGGCTCGCCCCCTGCCTCGCCGTCATCCCCCGGCCCGTCCGGGGGATGACGGGAGACGGTGATCCCTCACCCCAGCTGCAGCGCGATCAGCCCGAGCGCCAGCACGACCGCCAATGCGCCCCGCTTCAGGCCGAACGGCTCTTTCAACACCCACGCCGCCAGGACCGCCCCGAACACGATCGAGGTCTCGCGCAGCGCCGCCATCGGCGCGACCGGCGCGTTGGCGTAAGCGTAAAGCGCCAGACCATAAGTCGCCACGTTGAAGAAAGAGGCGATGACGCCGCGCTTCATCTCCGCGCGCGCCGCCAGGATCACGTTGGCGCCGCGCCGCACGATCGCCGTGCCGCCCAGCGTGATCCAGCTGATCAGAAAAAACCAGGCGGCGTAGACCCAGGGGCTCGCCGCCGCCCGGGCGCCGGAGGCGTCGTTGACCGTGTATGTCGCCGTCATCACCGCCGCGCACAGCGCGAACGCCAGGGCCGCCGCCTTCGGCGCGCCGCCGCGCTCCGGCCAGGCGAAGCCGATGATGGCCGCCGAGGCGACGGACAAGCCCAAAATCGCGACCGGGCTCAAGGCCTCGCCTAACACGAGCCAGGCGAACACCCCTGCAAGCGCCGGCGCGGCGCCGCGCATCACCGGATAGACCAAATTCATCGATCCCGCCTTGAAGGCTGAGATCATGAGCATGTTGAACGCCCAGATCACCACCGCGCCGAGCAGCAAAAAGCGCCAGACCTCCCAGCTGGGGAAGGCGTTGAAGACCAAAAGCGGCGCCAGCCACAGCGCGGAGAACGCCATGGATACGGCCCGGAACACCAGCGTGTCGCCGGCCTGCTTGGTGAACAGCGCCATGCCCGCATGGGCGACGGCGGAGCCCAGCGCAGCCAGCATGGCGAGAGTGGGGATGTCGGTCGAAATCACCGGGCCGGCTTAAGGTGAATCATGGCGCGCGGTAAAGGCGGCGCAACGGCCTCCCCCCGCCTCTCCTCACGCCAGCTGGAATCGGCGGCGCAGGGTCAGCGCGAGCAGGAAGAGCAAGGGCACGGACAAGGCGCGATGCAAAAGCCGCATCCAGGCGAACCACGCCGACCCGCCAGCCTCATGCTGCGACAGGCGCTGGGCCCAGGGATGATGGCGAATGGGGTTGGCGATGGGCGCCAAGGTCATCTCCGCGGAAAAGGCCGCGGGGCCGAAAAGCTGTCGCCATGACGCGTCGCCGGCCGCCATGGCCGGCGGGATGGGCGGCGCCAAAATGGCCTCGATCGGGCCGCGGCCCGGATCGCTCGGCGCCGTCTGCGATACCGCGGAGGCTGACCCTGCCGGTTGATCCAGCACGGACGCCATCTCTGGCTCAGGCCGGTCCAGCGTGCCGGTCGAGACCGCAAGGCCGAAATAGATCAGCGCGAACACCCCCCACAGCCCGGCCAGCCAGGCGAGCGGGCGGGCGGGCAAGATCTGCGCCATAGCCGGAAAACAGGCCATAGGCCCGCGCCGCCCAGATTTCCCAGCGCGTGACGTCATCATCCCTGGGGTTACGCGCCTGCCGGGCCCGCAGCTCACACGCAAAAAAGCGCTGCTCCTCCAAATGCGCGCCCTGCTCGCGCATCAACAGCTTCAGGCGGCGGAAGGCTTGTTCGAAATCCGGCGCGCGTTTGGCTTGCTCGGCCTTGGGGTCGATCTTTTCCTTGTCCTCCCAACCCAAGCCCGCCGGGTCGCCCTGCTGGCGCAGGATGGGATCAGTGGCGGCGTAGTCCCGCCACGCCAGAAAGGCTGCCCGCCACGCGTCGCGACTGGTATTGCCGGTTGGTGGCAAATTTGACCATTCTCTCTCGGAGGCGTGCTCCTCAATAAACCTCGCGAGGAGACTTGGCTCCGGCGGTTCGGCCTCTCGGAAGCCGGGGCGGCGCGAGAGTCCCCCGGCCAGCTCATGCCAGGGCATTGTTGGTGGAGCGGCAGGTAACAGCGCTGCTGCGTCATGTTGAAACCGCGCACCTTGCCATTTTGTCCCCTCATGAATACGCGCGCCATAAAACTCTGCAGGTCCATAGAAGCGGACGTGTCGGAACGAAGCCGCCTCACCGAAGAAACGGTTTTCAAAGCTAATTCGGTCAATACACCAGGCGCCGTCGAAGACGAGGGCGTCGAAGACACCTGTTTCACGTTGAGCCGCGCGAGCGGAATGGGCCATGTCGGAACCGATTTCTACCTTGGCGCCTCCTTCCGCGATGGAGTTTTGCATACTCTCCGTTCCAGCGCGGCTGGTGGCTCGATCTGCGGCCTGATCCCGCGCCTGCCCCCGGTCAAAGCTTACAGCTCTTAGAAAAACAGCGTTGGTGAAATCAGCTAACCGAGAAAAGCTGACGCCTTTGAAGTTCACGAATTCGGCAAAGCTTGTGCTGATGAAGCCGACTTTCCCATTGAACTCGGCGCGATCAAAGTCACTGTATTCAGCAAAGCAAGCACCATCAAAGACAGTATATAGCCCGGCGAAGCTCGCGCCTTTAAAGTTTGAATAACCCGCGAATTTGGCACTTTCGAAGCCAGTATAGCCGGTGAAGCTGGCGTTCTC
>LYSW01000005.1 GCA_001657295.1 Oceanicaulis sp. BBD 1991-10
CTCTCCGTCGGCTCAGACGACACCGCCCCCGAAAGCAGGCGGGACAATATGCAGGACCAAGAAACGCCCATGACCCATCACCCGCCTCCTGGTTTCACCTGGCCCAACGGCGCCAAGCTGGCCTTCTCCCTTGTGGTCAATGTGGAGGAGGGCGCGGAGAAGAATATCCGCGACGGCGACAAAGGGCCCGAACCCGTCGATGAACTCAAGGCGACCCCGGCCAAAGCGCCCATCCGCGTGCATGGCAATGAGACGAATTACCAGTATGGGATTAATCGCGGGGCGCCGCGCATCCTCAAGCTTCTGGACCGCTACGACATGCCGGCGACCTGGACCGCATGCTCGCTGGCCTTAGAGCGTGCGCCCTGGATCGCCAAGGCTTTGATGGCGCGCGGCGACGAGCCTTGCTGCCATGGCTATCGCTGGAAATTCACGGCCTTCATGGATGAAGGCCGTGAGCGCGAATTCATCCGCATGGGCGCCGACAGCATCGAGAAGACCTGCGGGCGCCGGCCGGCGGGCTGGCTGTCGCGCTACCTGCATTCCGACCTCACGCGCGGTCTTCTGATCGAAGAAGGCTTCTCCTACCACATGGACGATTATTCCGACGATTTTCCCTATTGGGATGTCGTCGATCTGCCGGGGGGCGGACGCAAACCGATCATCATTCTGCCCTACGCCATCGACTCCAACGATATGAAGTTCTGGCTCGATCCCGGTTTCACCGCGGAGAATTGGGTGACCTACGCCAAAGACACGTTCGACTGGCTGCTGGCGGAGGCGGAAGAAGACGGCGCCCGCATGATGAGCCTGGGGCTGCATCTGCGCATTATCGGCCGTCCCGGGCGCATCGGCGCCCTGCAGCAAGTGCTTGAATATGTTAAATCAAAGCCCGGCGTGTGGTGCGCCACGCGCGAGCAGATCGCCGAGGCGTTTGCTGCGGCCGCGCCGGCGCCGCAAATCGACTGATCGAGAAAAAATGCTGCGCAGCATCGACGCGCAGCAAAAGGGGAGGATGAGCCCGATGAAACGCCTGATCTTAATCGCTGCGATGGCTGTCAGCCCGCTTCTGGCCGGCTGCCTGGTGGTTCACGAAACCACCCGCGCGCCGTCCGCCGCGCCTGCCGCGCCCTTTGCCGAGCGCGGGCCGATCGATTTGCGCCGAACCACCTTGCTGGTGCGCGATATGGACGATTCGCTCGCCTTTTACGAAGGCGCGCTGGGGCTGGAGAAATATTATGATCAGATGATCACCAGCCGGGACGGCGGCTCCCAGTCCCATCTCGTGTTATTGCGCGCCAACGATCCTAATATCGGCGTGCTCGGCCTGTGGGAGCTGTCCGACGCCGACTATGCGCCGCCGCCGGACTTCACCAGCGCGCTGGTCCCGGGCGAAATCGTCCTCCTGTTCAACACCACCGAGTTGGACGCCGTGTTCGCCGCCGCCGCCGCGAGCCCTGGCGTGACCGTGCTGTCGGAGCCGACCTATCGGGAGTATCCGGGCGACGGCGTCACCTATGAGGTGATGGTCTCCATGCTGCGCGATCCGGACGGCCATATCGTGGAGCTGAATAATCGCCTCAGCCCGCCGATCGAGTGGGACTAGCGCACAGCGGCGCGCACCGGCCGCGGTGACCGCCGCCGCCCGCGACACCGCGTCGCCGCCTCCTGTTCGGCATGCGGTTTTAAATGGTATACCATTTAAAACCGGGAAGGGCCTCCGCTCAGGGTGAGAGGCTAGGGGAGGCGCGCATGGTCGAGTTCTGGTTCACGCATGAATTAGCCATTCTAAGATGGCTGCACATCCTGGCCATGGTCTACTGGCTGGGCGGGGAATGGGGCGTGTTTCAGACCAGCTATAAGGTCGTGAACCCCAAGCTCTCCTTTGAAGAGCGCATGCGCCATATGGACACCGCCTACCGCATCGACATCCTGGCGCGCACCGGCATCATCACGCTTTTGCCGCTGGGCCTTCACATGGGCTATCTGTGGGGCGTGCAGCCGCTCGGCGGCGGCTGGCTGATCGCCATGTGGCTCATCTGGGTTGCGTGGATGGCGGTCACCTGGGGCGCCTTCATGACCCGCGGCCAGCCGATCTGGCATATCCTGTCCGGCATTGAAGACTGGTCGCGCTATATCCTGATCCCCACCCTGATCATCACCGGTCTGACCTCGCTGTTCGGCATGGGGCCGTTTGAAGCGGGCGCAGGCAGCAGCTGGTACGCCGCCAAGGTTCTGACCTATGGCGTCGCGCTGATCATCGGGGTGATTTTGCGGCTCGTGATGCATGAATGGCAAAGCAAGTTCCGCATCCTCGCCGAAGGGCCGAACGCGCCGGTCGAAGCCGCGTTGAAACGGTCGATCAATATCGGCCGGGGCGTGGCCTATTTATACTGGGTGCTGATTTCGATGACCTGCTTCTTCGCCAGCGTGAAGCCGTTCTAGGCGAGCCCGCCTGTGGCGCTTTCGAAGGGCCCGCTTACGCGCGCCGCTCGCGACGAGGTCGCAATGACGCCGCGCCGGCCGTCCCGATCCCGGGCGGGCTGAGGGCCGTCATGCCTGACGCGATCGGCTAGCGCACCGGCTCCACGGTCACGGTGATCAGGTCGGCATAGGATCCCGCCCGCGCCGCACCGACATCGCCGATGACCACGTCGAACACCAGCTCCTCCGCGGCGCCGGAGGCCAATGGATCGCGCAGGGCGAGCACGGGCGATGTTAAATCCAGGCCGTCCCCGTCCAGGCGGGCGGAATAAGCGATGCGGTCGCTCGGCGCGCCGGACCCGCCCCGGCGCACCAGCTGGCCCAGATTCTCGCTCTCCAGGCTGATCCGATAGGCCGCATTGGAGCGCACGCGCACCACGATGGCGCGGGACTCGCCGGTCTCCAGCTCGCCGAAATCGACCACGTCATAACTGCGGCCGGCCGAGAAGCTGAGGCCCGGCTGGCGGGCGAGATTGACCTCGGCGCGGCTGGCGACGGCGGCCCGCAGGCTCAGGCCGCGTTCATCGGTCAGTCGCCCGCCGCCGCGGCGGTCGAACAGACGGGCGGTGATCCGCTCGGAATACACGCCGGCCGGAACCGTCTGGCCCGCCGGCATGGAGAGCCGGACCAAAATCTCGCGTTCGGTCTCGTCCCGCTCGAACCGGAAATTCACCCGGTCGCGATTGCGGGCGCCGTCCCCGATCAGCGCCCCGGCCTCATCCAGCAGCTCATAGCGCAGCCGACCGCCCTGCGGGCCGGACATGAAGCGCTCGCCGCCGCCGGCGAGGTCCGATGTGAAGCTCAGGAAGGCCCGGCAGCGCTGGCGGCCCGTGCCCCGGCTGACGCGTACCGAAAAGACCTCGTCGACGCTGTCATCGCCGAAGCTGGCATAGTCCGCCGTGCGCGGTTCGATCAGCTGGTCGAACCGCAGGCCCTCGCAGCGGTCTTGGGCCAGCGCCGCTCCTGCGGCGCCAAGAAACAGCGCGATAGCGGCGATGAGACGGGCGGTCATGAGCGTACCTCGGCATAGGGTTGAAGCGTCAGCGTTCCGGCCTGCACCAGACCGGCGGCGTCTTCCGGCACGGTGAATTCGGCCGCATAGGGCTGGTCCAAGCGTATCACGACCCGCCAGCGGCCGGCGCGCAGGCCCGCCGCCACGAAGCGGCCGCTGCGATTTGTGAAGATCTGAACCGGGCCGGTCCGCTCATCTGGGACGACCGGCGCGACCAGGGCGCCCGCCAGCGCCACCGGCTCGCCGGTGGGCAGGCGGATGGCGCCCATGGCGGTCGTCGCGGCGTCGGACCCGACAGTGAAGGCGTAGCCGGAAAAGACCGGCGGGAAGACCTCGAACTCGCCGCGGCCCAGATCATAGCCGGGCGGCAAATCATCGATGTCATACTCAATCAGACGCGTGCGATAGCTGGACAGGTCGGGCAAGAGCGCCGGGCCCAGGGCGCCGGCGCGTGCGCGCGCCTCGCCGCCGGGGCCCTCCAGCCTCAGGGCGCGGTCGCCCAGATTGGAGTGGCGGCCGATGATTGCGAAGCTTTCGCCCACCGGCCGGCCCACCGCCCAGCGCCCGTTCGCAGCGGCGATCGCGAAGGCGAAGCTGGCGCGCGAGCGTTGTTCGGTCAGATCGGAGTCCGGGCCGGAATAATTCAACTCATGACGGACCTCCGCCTCAAAGCGGTTGCCGACATAACCCGCTTCGCCGGTGACTGCGGAGGCGCCGGGGCGGGTCTCATAGGCGGCGGTCCATCCCAGCGAGCCGGGACGCGGACGGGCGGGCTGAATGAGCTCGGCGACGGTGGCGCGCGTCAGGCTGTCATAGCGGGTGCGGACGAAACGGCCGCGTCCCAGACGCGCCGACAATGAGAAAAAGGCGCCCAGACGGGTGTCGTCCTCGTCAAACGCGCGGTCCGCGGTCAGGCTGATCAGCGCTGTGACCGGCCCCAGCGGGCGCGAGAGCGTGGCGTTGACCCCCCAGCTGTCCGGGCGCCCGGCGCGGCCGAATTCATAGCGTCCGCCGGCGGAGGCGTAGATCCGGCCCGGAAGCGGCGCGGACAGGCGGGCGGAGGCCGATCCGGCGATTTCATTGACCGCCAGGGGTTCGCCCAGGCGGGCGAAGCCTTGGCCGATATAATCGCCGGCGATGTCGAAGCGCAGCTCCTCCAGGCCGATGAGCTGCTCCAGCCGGATTTCATAGGCCGCCTCCAGCGCGCCGTCCCAACTGCCTGTTTCCGATCGCGAGGCCGCGCCATGGGCTTCCAGCGCGCCGCCCAGGCCTGCGAAGACGAAGCCGCCGCCAAGCTGGTGGACGTCGCCGTCGCTCTGGCCGTCCAGCGCTGCAGTGACCCGGTCGGTCAAACCGAAGCGATGCTGGAAGCTGGCGTTCAGGCGCTCGAAGTCATACTCGGTTCGCCCGCCGACCCGCTGAAAGGGAAAGCCGACAGCGTAGCCGAATTCCGACAGGCCGGGCGCCAGGAGAGCCTTGTCGGAAAAGGCGGTGAAGCTGAGCCGTTCAATGCGGCCGGAATCATCTTCAATCCGAATCTCGATATCGTTGGCGCCGTCGAAAAAGGCGAAGTCGCGCACATCATAACGCCCGGCCCGAAGACGCAAGGTGCGCAGCAAGGCGCCGTTGAGGAAAACCTGCACCAGGCTGGTGCGCTCCAGAATGAATACATAGCGCCCGCCCGGCTGAACCAGCCGCGCGGGGGCGAGATCGTCATATTCGCGGGACACCGACAGGCCCAGAAGCGGCACGCCGCCCTGGAAAGGCGCGGGCAGAAAGCGGACATCGCCCAATTCCGCCCGGAACAAGGTCTCGCGATTGTCGGCGATCAGGTAGACATCGCCGCGCCGCCATTCATTGACGACGGCGTCCTCCAGCCAGAAGCCTGATCCGACCAGGGCGGGACCGCGCGGCCCGAACGGGCGCGCGGCGCCGTTCAGGTCGAGCCGTGACGGCGCCCGGCCGGTCAAGCCGAACTCGCTTTCATGCACATAGGCGCTGGAGAGCCTGACATTGAGGAAGGCGGAGCGACCCGCCGGCGGGTCCGGCTGGCGCGACTCCAAATCGTTACGGCGCAAAGAAATGCTGAGCGCACGCAGCTGATCGGCTGGAAGCGTCACCGACACCGCCGCCGACCGGTTGTCGAACCGGATCGGCAGGCCCGTCAGCGCCGCAAGATCGGCGATCGGCACATAATCCTGGCGCGGCGGCAGGGCGTCTTCGGGCTCCAGCCCGGCTTCGCCCAGAATCGACCCGACCACGGACGAATCCTCAGCGCGCGGGCCGATCCGGGAAAGAGCCCGTCCAATCCGGCCGCTTTCACCCCGGCGGCGGGCGATTTCGTCGTCCAGACCCTGCAGGGCCTCCTCCGACACCGCGTCCGACAGGGCGCGCCGAAGCGTCGTCAGGGAAATCTCAAGGGCGCCGGGCTGGGACATGTCCACCGGCGCGACGCCGGCGTCTAATCCATTGACGAGGATCGGCAATTCGATGAGCAGGCGCGGCGGTTCCGACGCCTCCTGGGCCCTCGCCGGCGCGCAGCAAAGCGCTCCGGCCATGGCCAGGATCGCCAGCAGGAATGGCTGGAAAAAGGTGGGACCCGTCCCGAGGTCGCGCCGGCGCTCCATCGCCCCCCTCTGACGATAAGTGTGCCGCGCTGACACTATCAGGACGAGCCCCGGACCGACAGACGCAAAGCGCGTGCAAGTTCGCTGCGGCTTTTGCATCTGCCGGTCCAACCGGGTCCAGCCCCGGTCAGTTTCAGCTCTGAGACGGCAGGCTGGCGGTCAGCCCGCCGGCCGGAAATCCTTCGGGCAGGGCGATGCGCACTTCGCGCACGGCGCCCGCCGCGATCAGCGTATTGCCCATGGCTTCGGCCAATGCATCGCCGGTGTATTCAAACGAGCGATCGCCATGGGCGATCACCAGCCCGCGATCACCCAGATAGCTATGCCGGTCGCCGGTGTTCTCGACCCGCACCACTGCGACGCCGCCGTCTTGGCGGGCGGAAGCGATATTCAGGTCCGCGCTCGCGCCCTGAGGGGCCACGTGAACGGCTGCGCCGAAATTGAACAGGAACTGCACGCCAGAGCCGTCTTCCTGGTCGGGCGTGAAATCAACCGGCAGCTGTTCGATCATCACGATGAAGTCGCGGCTTCGCTCAACCGCGCCGCCGACCCATTCCACGCGCACGACCTGGGTTTCGCCCGGCGGCACGATGGCTTGCGGCGGAAAGATCAGGAGCGGCGAGGCGGCCGGCGAGGTTTCCCGTTCGCCCGTTTCCGAGATCGACCAGTCCAGCGCGAAGGCTTCAAAGGTCAGCGGGCGGTCCGTGGTGTTCTCCACCCGGATTTGCCCGGCGCGGTCGCGGCCCTGATCGGTGAGCTCGATCAGCAGCGGCGTCACCCTGTAAGCGTCGGCCGCGGCGGCCAGGAGACCGACGCCGGCGGCGGCGATGGCGGTGAATTTCAATGGTTGGAACATGGTGTTTGAGCCCCCACAGCCCTGCTTGAAGCGCGTTTTCCCCGGTGAGTGTAGCGCGTTTGGGCCGGAACGCCTTGGGGAGGAGGCTGGCGTTCCGGCCCATCTCGCGGCCGTCGCTTACGGGAGGATCGAGACGGTCACGGTATCGCGGTAGTCGTCGGCCGGCGGGTTGTACGGGTTCAAGTTGGTCGAGATCGCAAAAGAGCGCGACTGGGTCCCGTTGACCGGCCAGTTATTCACCAGCATCGGAAGCGCCTGGGCGCCGCCGCCGGCTCCGTTGACCTGACCCAGATACGGGATCTCATATCCGGTGTTGTCGCCTTTCAAATTCGAGCCGTTGGCCGAGGCGAATTCGATCGTGCGCGTGCCGCCCTGGCCGTTGCACACCAGGCTCACCGAGGCGGTGGTCAGCGAAGCGACCGGCTGGGACAGATCAATGCCTGTGCAGCGGTCCGGCGCGCCGCAATAATGCTCGACCGAGCAGGTCAGCGGCACGGTGCCGTTCAATTCAAATGAGGTGGATTGCTGAGCCTGCGCGGCGCCGGCGAAGCCGGTCAGAGCGATGGCCGAAGCGGCGATCTGGATCAAGGTTTTCATGGTGTCAGCCCCTGTTGGTTTAGCCCTGCGGCCCCGGCCTCCCGGATCCGCCATGGTTGACACCTTGCAAATCGTCTGGGGCGCGATTTGCACTCGATTAAGGTTTTATCGCCGCAAAAAAGGCCGTTCCGCCCCAATGCGCGCTGAATGGGGCGCAAAGCTGACCGCGCCGTTCAGATCGCGTTCAGGCTCGCGGCGAAGATGGGGCGAGACGCCGTTTCGAGGCCGGCGTCGCTCAGGACCGGTAGGGCGTCATCTCGATCAGCTCGAGCGTATAGGCGGTGTCGCCCAGCTCATTGTCATGGCGCTGGGTGCGCATGACGCCCTCCACAAAGACCGGGTCCCACAGGCCCTGGACCTGGATCGGTTCCTGCGTCGTGACGAAGACCAGCTGATTGGGCGGGGGCGGGGGCACGTGGATGCAGGCGCCGACATACGGCACCAGCAGGAAGCGGCTAATCTCGCGTGATCCGGTGAAATCAAACGGCAGCACATAGCCGCCGATGCGCACACGTCTGCCGTCCAGCTCCTCAACAACCTCGAAGGTCTGGATCTGCGGCATGCGATCGGCGCCGAAATGGTCAAAGCCCTGCTGCATCGCCTGCAGCTGCATCAGCTGGTTGATGCGCTCGGCTTCGCCCTCCGGCAGAAGGTCCGCCCAGGCCAGATCGAGATAGGCGGGCGTCGCCTGGGCCTCGTCTGAAGCTGCGGCGCCGGACAGGGCGAGGCCCGGCGCAATCGAGGCGGCGGCGAGCGCGAAAGCGGTGATGAGAATACGGATCATGGCCGGAAAATGCGCATTCCAGCCGGAAGGATCAAGATATCAGGCGGTAAAGCCCCAGCATCTTCACTGAGTCCGCAGCACCGGACGCTCACGCGTCAGCTCGTCCGTGGCGGCGTCGACGCCGTCGAAAAACTGCGCATTCAGGCGTTCCAGCTGAGCGAAGGCGCCAAACAGTCCGGCGGCGTCGACCTGGTTGACCGCACCCGGTTGGGCGCAGGCGAAGGTCCAGCTCACCACGACATCGGAATGATTGTGTTCGGAATGGTCGTGATCATCGCCGTGGTGATCACCGTGCGCGTCATGGTCATGGTCATGGCCGTGATCGTGTTCATGCCCGTGATCGTCATGCCCGTGATCGTCATGCCCGTGATCGTCATGATCGTGATCGTCATGATCGTGATCGTGACTGTGGCCGTGATCGTCTTCATGCGCATGCCCGTGATCGTCGTGGTCATGGCCGGCGCCGGGCCCGCCCTCAATCGTCGTCTCGACCAGATTGCAGCCCGCAGCGGACGGGAAAGCGATCAAGCCGCCTGCACGAAGCTGGGCCGTGGCCGCGTCGACGGCCGCCTGCTCCTCGGCGGTCCGGGCCGCGCGCTCGAACCCGTAGAAATTATACGCTGCGCCGGAGAGCTCGGCGAGCAGCGCGCCGCTATCTCGATCCACGGCGACCGCCAGATCGGCCGCGCCATGGACATGGGCGCCCAGCTGGCGCGGTTCGTCCTGAGCCGCCGCGGCGGCGGCGAGGAGACAGGAAGCGGAGACAAGCAGAGCGTTGCGAAGCATCTTCAATCCTCAGCGATCGTGGGGATGGGGGTGTGGGTGGTCGTGGTCATGATCATGGCCGTGATCCGGCTCGTCGTTAATATCGCGCTCGTCGGCGGCCTCGTCATGGGCGGCCTCGTCATGGGCGGCGTCGTCATCGGCGGCGTCCCGGCTCGGGGCGGGCCGCCCGTCATGGTGACCGCCGTGGCTGTGGTCACCGCCATCATCATGGGAATGGGGGCCGAAATGGGGCGGGTGCGAATGCTCGCCGGCGCCGTCGTGAGAATGGGCGTGCGGGGCGTGTCCGTGGCTGTGGTGGCCGCCATGGGCGACGGCCATCAAGGCCGCCACGCCGGCGCCGGCGAAGACCGCGGCGCCGCCGCGCAGAGCGCCCGATTCCACGCCTTCGTGGATGAGATGGGCCGCGCCCACATGGAGCAGGAGACCCGCCACCGCGGCGAACAGAAGACCCAGCGTCGCCGGATCCAGCGTGGCGGCGAACGGCGCTGAAGCGGCCGCCGCTCCAAAAGTCGTCGCGCCCGAGGCGAGAAAGGCGAACAGGGCGGCCTGACCGTCGCGAAGGCCCGCGCGCTGCAGCAGCAGGAAGCAGATCAGCGCTTCGGGAAACTCATGGATGATCAGGCCCGTCGCTGCGATCACGCCGGTGGACGCGTCCACAGCGAAGGTCACCGAATAGACCAGCCCGTCGAGCGCGGAGTGCATGGCGATGGCCAGCACAGGCGCGATCGCCGTGACCTGGCCCTTGGGCGCCGTCGCGTCATGGCCATGGCTGTGCGCCGCGGCGCCGATCACATTGTGCAGGAGGAAACCGAAGGCGAAGCCCGCCAGCACCCACCAGGGCGCTTGCGGCGACATATGCAAGGCTTCGGGAATGAGGTGCGTGACCGCGACCGTGATCACCAGACCCCCGGCGAAGGCGGCGGCCAGCGATCCGTTGCGCCGGGTGAAACCGGCCGCCCGCTGAACAAGAAAGATTGCGGCCAGGGCCACGCCCGCCGCAATCAATCCAAACACAATGGCCGACACCATGGGGTCCAAGGCCGCGCCCCTCGACAAGCGTTATAATATAGCGCTCGTCTTAGGCCAGCGGCGCCGTCGGGGCAAGCGCAACGGGCGTCAGTGTTCCGCCTCGCCGAGCTGGCTTTGCATATAGCGCTGTTCGCCGAGCTTCTCGATCAGGGACAGCTGGGTCTCGAGATAGTCGATATGTTCTTCCTCGCTCTTGAGGATTTCGTCAAAGAGCTGGCGGGAGACATAATCGCCGATCTGTTCGCAATAAGCGATGGCGTCCTTATAGACGGGGTGCGCGCGCCGCTCCGCCTCCAGGTCGCATTCCAGACACTCCTTCAAGGTCTCGCCGATCAATACCTTGCCGAGATCCTGCACATTGGGCAGGCCCTCCAGGAAAAGAATGCGGTCGATCAGGGCGTCCGCATGCTTCATCTCGTCGATCGATTCCTCGTATTCGATCTTGGCGATGCGATGAAAGCCCCAATCCCTGAACATGCGCGCATGCAGGAAGTATTGATTGACCGTCGTCAGCTCCAGCTTCAGCGCCGCGTTCAAATGCTCGATGACTTTGGGATCACCCTTCATGGCCGGCCCTTTCGATTCCCGTCCGAATTGATCCGTAATCTAACTCAAGCCGGGCGCACGCCAAGCCATCACGTTGAATTATATTTGTTTTTGAAAGTGACTTGCGATAGCGATTTTTCTTGTCCGCCGGCACGTCCGTGCCGTCGGTCCTCGCTCTCGGCGAGGCAAGCTCGCCTTCGCGGCGTGACCATTGTCTTGCTCAGCGCTCCAAGCGCTTAGCGACGGTCTCGAGCGGTCAAAGCTGGTTGAGGGGGCCGACGTCGCGCCCGACTGAGCGGAGGCGAGGGAGGCCAGCTATCAAGCCGTCACCCGGTCTTCCGCTTCATTGGGCAGGAAGCGGGCGGTCTCTTCAAAGCAGCGGCCGCATTTCGGCTTGGCGCCGCAGGCCTTGAAGACGCCGGGCACGTCGCGCGCGCCGGCCGCGGCGGCGGCTTTCACGTCGCGGCATTTCAGGGCGTTGCAGAGGCAGACATACATGGGCGTTTACGGGGCGTCGTCGATCAAAACGTTGATGCAAATGATTTGCAGGAACCATATGGATCCAGATGCAAATGATTGTCAACGGCACAAGGCGCCGCACCTGACCATCGTCGCAGGCGCCGGCGCGAGCCTTCGCTGTGATCGCCATTCGACCAAACGCGCCTTGCGCGATCCGTGACCTATATGGTGCAATGCAACAAAGTCCGGACAAAGAACTCCGCCGCAACGGACCGGCGCTGTGCGCGATGAGCTGCAAAGGCCGGGCGCAGGGGAGATGTGACGCGCATGCTGAAATTCACGCATGTCAGCCAGCGTTATCCGGACAAGCGGGCTCCGGAGGCGCGACGGCGAGATTTTGACGAGATTTACGCGCCGTTCGACCCCGAACGCGGCGCGGCTCAGGCCGAGCGTTGCTCGCAATGCGGCGTGCCGTTCTGTCAAAGCGGCTGTCCGCTCGCCAATGATATTCCCGACTGGCTGATGCTGGCGGCGGAAGGGCGCATGCGCGAAGCCTGGGAGCGTTCGGCGGCCACGTCGACCCTGCCGGAGATTTGCGGCCGCATCTGCCCCCAGGACCGCTTGTGCGAAGGCGCTTGCGTGATCGAACAATCCGGTCATGGCGCTGTGACCATAGGATCGGTGGAGACCCACATCACCGAAACCGCCTGGGAGAACGGCTGGATCGAACCGGTCCGGCCGGCCGCCGAAACCGGCCTGTCCGTCGGGATTATCGGCGCGGGCCCGGCGGGCCTGGCCTGCGCGGAGCGCCTGCGCGAGCAGGGGCACGCCGTGACGATTTATGATCGCTATGACCGGGCCGGCGGCCTTTTGGTCTATGGCATTCCCAATTTCAAGCTCGACAAATCCGTCGTCACACGCCGCGTCGAGCGGCTGATCGAGAGCGGCATCGCCTTCAAGCTGGGCTTTGAAGTGGGCAAGGACGCCTCGCTGGAGGAGCTGCGCGCCCGGCACGACGCCGTCTATATCGCCGCGGGCGCTTATGCGGCGCGGGCTTTGACCTGTCCGGGCGGCGGCGGCCGGGGCCTGGTCCCGGCGCTGGACTATCTCACCGCCTCCAACCGGCGCGGTTTTGGAGAAGAGATCGCGGACAATGGCCGCCTGGACGCGTCGGGAAAGCGCGTTGTGGTGATCGGCGGCGGAGACACCGCCATGGATTGCGTGCGCACCGCGATCCGCCAGGGCGCGGACAGCGTCGCCTGCCTCTATCGCCGCGACCGGGAGAATATGCCGGGCTCCGCCCGCGAAGTCGTTCACGCCGAAGAGGAAGGCGTGCGCTTTGACTGGCTGTCCGCGCCCGCCGCCATCCTGGGCGATGCGGAAACCGCCACCGGCGTGAAAGTCCAGATCATGGCGCTGGGCGCGCCGGACGCCTCCGGCCGCCGTCAGCCGGTCGCCGTGCCGGGCGAAGAACGCGACGTGCCCGCCGACATGGTGGTGGCGGCCCTGGGCTTTGAACCGGAAGCTTTTCCTGAAGCCTGGTCAGCCGCCGATCTGACTCTCAATCCGCGCGGCGCGATCCGGGTCAGCCAGGGCTGCCGGACCTCATTGCCCGGCGTTTACGCCGGCGGCGACGCGGTGCGCGGCGCCTCGCTGGTGGTCTGGGCGGTCAAGGACGGCCAGGACGCCGCGAAGGTCATCCACGACGATCTGACGGCGAATATCCCGGCGGAGGCGGCGGAATGAGCCCTGAACGCTACCTTAAAAACCGCGCGCGCCTGATCGACGCCGGCGCATATGATCCGGCCTCCGAGCGCGACGCCTGCGGCGTCGGCCTGATCGCCGACGTGCACGGCCGCGCGCGGCGCGAGACCGTGGAGATCGCGATCAATGCGCTGAAGGCGGTCTGGCACAGGGGCGCTGTGGACGCCGACGGCAAGACCGGCGACGGCGCCGGGATTCGTTTCGGCATCCCGCAGGACTTCTTCAAAGAGGCGGTGGAGCGCACCGGCCACGACGCGGACGGCGCCAAGATCGGCGTGGGCATGGTCTTCCTGCCGCGCACCGATTTCGCCGCCCAGGAACGCAGCCGCACCCTGGTGGAGGCGGAGATCCTGCGTCAGGGCCTGTCGCTGTTCGGCTGGCGGCAAATCCCGCTGGACCCGTCCTGCCTGGGCGCCAAGGCGGCCGCCACCCGCCCGGCGATCGAGCAGATCCTGTTCGCGGACCCGCAGGGCCGGGACCCGGACGTGTTGGAGCGCACGCTCTATCTGATCCGCCGGCGCATCGAAAAGCGGGCGCGGGAGGATTCGCTGCCGGGCTTTTACATCGCGTCTCTTTCGGCGCGGGACGTGATCTATAAGGGCATGTTCCTGGCCGGCGCGGTGGATCAATTCTATCCCGATCTGACCGACCCGCGCTTTGTGTCGAACTTCGCCATCTTCCATCAGCGCTATTCCACCAACACCTTCCCGGAATGGAAGCTCGCCCAGCCCTTCCGCATGCTCGCCCATAATGGCGAGATCAACACGCTCAAGGCCAACCGCAACTGGATGCGCAGCCACGAAATCCGCATGGCGTCGAGCGCTTTTGCGGACGCCGAAGACGTGGTCAAACCGGTCATCGACGCCGGCGCGTCCGATTCTGCGGCGCTGGATCAGGTCTTCGAGATGCTGGTCCGCGCCGGCCGCAGCGCACCATCGGCCAAGACCATATTAATCCCCGAAGCCTGGTCGAAACGCGCCGGCCAGATGCCTGGCGCCTGGCGTGGCTTTTACGAGTATTGCAACGCGGTGATGGAGCCGTGGGACGGGCCCGCCGCGGTGGTCGCCTGCGACGGGCGCTGGGCGATCGCCGGCCTCGACCGCAACGGCCTGCGGCCCATGCGTTGGAGCCTGTCGCGCGACGGCTTGCTGGCGGTCGGCTCGGAAACCGGGATGGCGGCGCTGCCGCCGGACGATGTGATCGAGCGCGGCGCCGTGACGCCGGGGCGTCTGATCGCGGTCGATCTGGAACGTGGCGGCTTCCTGAGGGAAGCCGAGGTGCTGGACGCGGTCAGCGCCAACCATCCCTATGAGGGCTGGCTCGAGCATGTCAAAGAGCTCGACGACGAGATCGGTCCGGGTCCGGAACCACTTTACTTCAAGGACGAGGAGACCCGGCTGCGCCGTCAGGCGGCCGCCGCGCTGACGCTGGAAGAGATCGAAGTGATCCTCACGCCGATGGCGGCGAGCGGCAAGGAGGCGGTCGGATCCATGGGCGACGACAGCCCGCTGGCGGTCCTGTCCAACCGCTATCGCCCGATCAGCCATTATTTCCGGCAGAATTTCTCCCAGGTCACCAATCCGCCCATCGATCCGCTGCGGGAAGGCCGGGTGATGGGCCTGAAGACCCGGTTTAAAAATCTCGGCAACATTCTCGCCGAGGCGGAGACCGAGACCGATGTTTTCGTTCTGGATTCGCCGGTCCTGACCAATGGCATGGCCGAGCGTCTCCTGGACCGGCTGGGCGCCGTGGCGCGCATCTCGACCGTGTTCGACGCCGAGGCGGCGACTGGGACGGGCGGCGGTCTGATGCGCGCGCTCGACCGAATCCGGTCGGAGGCGGAGAGCGCCGTGCGCGGCGGCGCGGAGCATCTGGTGCTCACCGATGAAGACCAGGACGCCGATCACTGCCCGGTCCCGATGGCCCTGGCGGTCGGCGCGGTGCACACCCATCTGACCCGGATCGGTCTTCGGCCCTATTGCTCCATCAATGTGCGCGCCGCCGAGATCACCGACGCCCACGGCCTGGCGGTGCTGATCGGCCTCGGCGCAACCACCGTGAACCCCTATCTGGCCTTTGAAACCGTGGCCGTGCGCCAGTCGCGCGCGCTGGACGGAATCGACCGCAATCAGCGCGCCTTCAACATGAAATGCGCGTTCGACGCCGGCCTTCTCAAAATCATGTCCAAGATGGGCATCTCGGTGGTCAGCTCTTATCGCGGCGGCTGCAATTTCGAAGTGCTGGGCCTGTCTCGTGCGCTGGCCAGCGAATATCTCGGCGGCGTGACCAGCCGCATGTCGGGCATCGGGCTGGCCGGGCTGGAGCAGAAGCTGATCGAGCTGCATCGCTGGGCCTGGGACCATGACGATGCGGTGCGCCTGCCCATCGGCGGCTTCTACCGTCAGCGCACCAGCGGCGAAACCCATGCGCTCGAGGCGCGATCCATCACTGCGCTGCAAAAGGCCGTCCGCGAAGAGGATTACGAGAGCTATCTCGATTTCGTCCGCCTGCAGACCCGCGAGGACGACCCAATCCAGTTGCGTGACCTGATCGCGCCGCGCCCGCTGGGACCGGCGCTCGAGCCCGCCCAGGTGGAGAGCGTCAACGAGATCCGGCAGCGCTTCGTCACGCCGGGCATGAGCCTCGGCGCGCTGTCTCCGGAAGCTCATGGCGCGCTGAATGTCGCCATGAACCGCATCGGCGCCAAATCGGTGTCGGGCGAGGGCGGCGAAGACCGCAGCCGCTACGAGCCGCTGCCCAATGGCGACAATATGAATTCAGCGGTCAAGCAGGTGGCCTCCGGCCGCTTCGGCGTGACCGCTGAATACCTCAATCAGTGCCGCGAAATTGAGATCAAGGTGGCCCAGGGCGCGAAGCCGGGCGAGGGCGGGCAATTGCCCGGCTTCAAGGTCACCGACTTCATCGCCAAGATGCGTCACTCCACGCCCGGCACCACGCTGATCAGCCCGCCGCCGCACCATGATATCTATTCGATCGAGGATCTCGCCCAGCTCATCTACGATCTCAAACAGATCAATCCGGACGCCCGGGTCTGCGTGAAGCTGGTCTCGGCCGCCGGGGTCGGGGCCGTCGCCGCCGGCGTCGCCAAGGCCCATGCCGATGTGATCTTGATCTCCGGCAATGTCGGCGGCACCGGCGCCAGCCCGCAAACCTCGATCAAATTCGCCGGCGCGCCGCTGGAGCTCGGCCTGTCGGAGGTCCATCAAGTCCTCTCTCTCAACGGCCTGCGCGAACGCGTGACCTTGCGCGCCGACGGCGGCGTCCGCACCGGCCGCGACATCGTCATCGCCGCCATGCTGGGCGCGGAGGAATTCGGCGTCGGCACCACCAGCCTGGTGGCGCTGGGTTGCCTGATGGTGCGCCAGTGCCATTCCAACACCTGCCCGGTCGGCATTTGCACCCAGGATGAAGACCTGCGCGGGCGCTTCGCCGGGCTCGCCGATCATGTGGTCAATCTGATGACCTTCATCGCCCGCGACGCTCGGGAGATTCTGGCCTCATTGGGCGCGTCCAGCCTGGAGGAGGTGATCGGGCGCGCTGATCTCTTAGACCAGGTCAGCCGCGGCTCGGCGCATCTGGACGATCTTGATCTCAATCCCTTGCTGGTGCGGGTCGATCCGTCCGAACGTCCGCCGCGCTCTACCCGGACGCAGCGCAATGCGGTCGCGCCCAGCCTCGACGAGCAAATCCTCAAGGACGCCGCCCCGGTCTTTTCACGCGGTGAGAAGATGCAGCTGGTCTATGACGTGCGGAACACCGACCGCGCGGTCGGCGCGCGCACCAGCTCGAAAATCGTGCGCACTTTCGGCCGCGACGGCATGAGCGACGGTCAGCTGACCCTGCGCCTGCGCGGCTCGGCGGGGCAAAGCCTGGGCGCCTTCGCGGCCAAGGGATTGCGGATCGAACTGGAAGGCGACGCCAATGATTATGTCGGCAAGGGCCTATCGGGCGCCGAGCTGATCCTGCGCCCCTTCGGCGGCTGCAAGGAGCACAAGGCGGGCGACATCATCATCGGCAACACCGTGCTTTACGGCGCCACCTCAGGCCGGCTGTTCGCCGCCGGCGCGGCCGGCCAGCGTTTCGCGGTGCGCAATTCCGGCGCGATAACCGTGGTGGAGGGCTGCGGGACCAATGGCTGCGAATACATGACCGGCGGCGTTGCGGTGCTCCTGGGCGAGGTCGGCGACAATTTCGCGGCCGGCATGACCGGCGGCGAGGCTTTCGTGCTGGATGAAAATGATCATCTGGACGACCGGCTTAATCCCGACGCCGTCGCGTTGACCCGCCTGTCGCCCGACGCGGAGGCGCGCTGCCGCGCGCTGATCGATGCGCATGCCGGGGCGACCGGCTCGCTGCACGCCGCCGCCATTCTCAACGACTGGGATCAGCGAAAGGCCGCCATCCGCCACGTCGTGCCAGTGGAAAGCGTCGCGGCCGCGACGGAGAAGCGCGCCTAGCGGCGCATTACTCAGACAGCTCATCCAAGCGGGCGGCCGCCCTGAAGAGACGCGGGCTAAGGCCCGCGTCTCGACGGGCGGGTCAAGCTTGTCGGCCTACTGGATCACCGCTTCGGCGGGCGGTTGGACATTGCGGCTCACCGCCTGGCCGTTGACGGTCAGGGCGCCGGCTTCGGCCGATACGTTGACCGCATCGCCGTCGGCGAGCGCGCCTTCCAGGATCAGCCGGGCCAGCGGGTCCTGCAGCTCTTTCTGGATCACACGCTTCAAGGGGCGCGCGCCATAGGCCGGGTCATAGCCCTTTTCGGCCAGCCAGCTGCGCGCGGCGTCATCCAGCGCAATCGTCATGCGGCGATCCTTCAAGAGGCCCTCCAGACGCTTGAGCTGAATATCGACGATCGCGCCCATATGCTGCTCCTCCAGGCGGCGGAACAGGATCAGCTCGTCGATCCGGTTTAAAAATTCCGGCCGGAAGGCGGAGCGCACCGCGCCCATGACGCTGTCGCGCGCGGCCTCCACATCGCCGGACAGCAGGAATTCGGAGCCCAGATTTGAGGTCATGATCAGGATGGTGTTGCGGAAATCGACCGTGCGGCCCTGACCATCGGTCAGGCGGCCGTCGTCGAGCACCTGCAACAGCGTGTTGAACACGTCCGGATGGGCTTTCTCCACCTCGTCGAACAACACGACCTGATAGGGCCGGCGGCGCACGCTTTCGGTCAGCGCTCCGCCCTCCTCATAGCCGACATAACCCGGCGGCGCGCCGATCATCCGGCTGACCGAGTGCTTCTCCATATATTCCGACATGTCCAGGCGGGTGACCGCGGTTTCATCGTCGAACAAAAACTCGGCGAGCGCCTTGGTCAGCTCGGTTTTGCCCACGCCCGTCGGGCCTAGGAACAGGAAGGAGCCGATCGGCCGGCTCGGATCTTTCAGGCCCGCGCGGGACCGGCGCACGGCGTCGGAGACCGCGGCGAGCGCTTCGTCCTGACCAACCACCCGCGCTTGCAGCCCGGCCTCCATCGCCAGAAGCTTCTCGCGTTCGCCCTCAAGCATCTTGTCGACCGGAACGCCGGTCCAGCGGCTGACCACCGCGGCGATCTGTTCTTCATCGACGACTTCTTTGACCAGAGCGCCCTTGCCGTTGGCCTGCTCGGCGTCGCCTTCCGCTTCAGCGGCTTGAAGACGCGTCTCCAACTCAGGGATCTGGCCGTATTTCAGCTCCGACGCCTTGGCGAGATCGCCGCGACGTTCCGCATCGGCCAGCTCGGCGCGCAAGCGGTCAAGCTGCTCCTTCACCTCGGTGGCGGAAGCCAGCTTGTCCTTCTCCGCGCGCCAGGCCGCCGTCAGCTCGGCGGAGCGGTCCTCCAGATCGGCGAGCTCCTTGTGGAGCGATTCCAGCCGGGTCTTGGAGGCGTCGTCGCTTTCCTTTTTCAAGGCCTCGGCTTCGATTTTCAGCTGGATGATGCGCCGGTCGAGTTCGTCGAGCGCTTCGGGTTTGGAATCCACCTGCATGCGCAGGCGCGCAGCGGCTTCATCCATCAAGTCGATGGCCTTATCCGGCAGGAAACGGTCGGTGATATAGCGGTTCGACAAGGTCGCGGCGGACACGATGGCGCCGTCGGCGATGCGCACGCCGTGGTGGACCTCATATTTCTCCTTCAGGCCGCGCAGGATGGAGACGGTGTCCTCCACCGTCGGCTCCTCGACGAAGACCGGCTGGAAGCGGCGGGCCAGCGCCGCGTCCTTCTCCACATGCTTGCGGTATTCATCAAGCGTCGTGGCGCCCACGCAGTGCAGCTCGCCGCGCGCCAGGGCCGGCTTTAGGAGATTGGAGGCGTCCATCGCGCCGTCGGTCTTGCCCGCGCCGACGAGGGTGTGCATTTCATCGATGAAGAGGATGATCTGTCCGTTCGCGCTCTCCACCTCAGTGAGTACGGCTTTGAGGCGTTCCTCAAACTCGCCGCGATACTTCGCGCCGGCGATCAGGGCGCCCATGTCCAGGGCGAGGAGTTTTTTATCCTTCAGGCTTTCGGGCACGTCGCCATTGACGATCCGCAGCGCCAGTCCTTCCGCGATCGCGGTTTTGCCCACGCCCGGTTCGCCGATCAGGACGGGATTATTCTTGGTGCGCCGGGACAGGACCTGGACGGCGCGGCGGATCTCCTCGTCGCGGCCGATCACCGGGTCGAGCTTGCCCTCGCGCGCCACCTCGGTGAGATCGCGGGCGTATTTCTTCAGCGCCTCATAGGCGTCTTCGGACGACGCGCTGTCGGCGGTGCGGCCCTGGCGCAAATCATTGATCGCCGTGTTCAGCGCCTGCGGCGTCAATCCGGCCTGCTTGAAGATCTCGGCGACCTTGGTGCCCGACACGATGGACAAGGCCTGCAAAAGGCGCTCGGCGGTGATGTATTGATCGCCCGCCTTCTTCGCCGCCTCCTCGGCCGTTGTGAACACCTCCTGCGTTTTCGGCTGCAGATAGAGCTGAGCTGAGCCGTCCACCTTGGGCAGGGCCGAGACCGCGCGACCGGTCAGATCCGCGACCATGTCGGCGCGGGCGCCGGCGGCCTGGATCAGATTGGGGGCGAGCCCGCTTTCATCCTCCATGAGTGCGGCGAGCAGGTGCTCGGGCGCGAAATGCTGGTTCTTATTCTTCAGCGCCAGGCCCTGAGCCGCCTGCAGCACCGTGCGCGCACGGTCGGTATACTGGTCCAAATTCATCGCTCTAGTGTCTCCTGATCGCAGCGAGACGGGCGGGTTGTTGGAGCCTTATGAAAGCACTCCGGCCGCCCTGGTCAGCATCGATGTGGGTGTTGCTATTGGGGCACACAAGGGGTGTGGGGGATTCCTCTCCTGAAACCCCGGCCAAGGCGTAGCCGAAGAGCCGGGGCCGTTTTCCGGGGTGCTGCATTGATCTGTACAAGGTCCCGGATCTTCGCTGCGCTCGTGCGGGATTTCAGCGCCTACCCAAAAAACCCTTTCAACGCCCGCGCGGCCTGGCGGATGCGTTGCTCATTCTCCACCAGCGCCAGGCGGACATGCCCGTCGCCGCGCTCGCCGAAGCCGAGGCCCGGGGCGACCGCGACGCCGGTTTTCTCCAGCAGCTGTTTGGAGAATTCGACCGAGCCCAGCTCGGCGAAGCGCGCCGGAATCGGCGCCCAGGCGAACATGGTCGCGGGCGGGCTGGGAATGTCGAAACCGGCGCGGGCGAAGCTTTCCACCAGAACGTCGCGCCGGCTGCGATAGGTTTGGCGGGCGGCGTCCACGCTGTCCTGCGGACCATCCAGAGCGGCCACCGCCGCGATCTGAACCGGCGTGAAGGCGCCATAGTCGAGATAGGACTTCACCCGCTTGAGCGCATCGATCAGCCGGGCGGAGCCGGCGGCGAAGCCGATCCGCCAGCCGGGCATGGAGTAGGTTTTGGACATGGAGGTGAATTCCACCGCCAGTTCGCGCGCGCCGGCGACTTCCAGAATGGAGGGCGGCGGTTCGCCGTCGAAATAAATCTCCGAGTAGGCGAGGTCTGAAATCAGAACCAGGTCGTGCGCCTTCGCCAGCTTCACGGCTTCCGCATAGAAATCGAGATCGACGACCTGGGCGGTCGGGTTGGACGGGAAGTTGAGCACCAGCGCGCTGGGGCTCGGGATGGAGCGGCGGCAGGCATGGTCGGCCTCGCGCAAGAACGCCTCCGGGCTCTCGAATGAGACCGAACGCACCGCCGCGCCGGCGATGATGAAGCCGAACATATGGATCGGGTAGGACGGGTCCGGCGCCAGGATGACATCGCCCGGCGCGGTGATCGCCTGGGCCAGATTGGCCAGGCCTTCTTTCGAGCCCAGCGTCACGCAGACTTCGCGGTCCGGGTCGAGCCCGACCTTGAAGCGGCGCTCATAATAGCGTGACAGCGCCTTGCGCAGGCTCGGCACCCCGGCGCTGGCGGAGTAACGGTGCGCGCGCGGATCGGCGGCGACCTCGGCCAGCTTGGCGATGATGTGCGGCGCGGGCGGCAGGTCCGGATTGCCCATGCCGAAATCAATGACGTCCCGGCCCTGCCGGCGATAGGCGGCTTTAAGCCGGTTCACCTCGGCGAAGACATAAGGCGGCAGGCGGCGTTCGCGGTAGAAAATTTCGTCCCGGGCGGCGGTCATGGCGGTCAGTCCCTAATCCCTGCCCCGGTAGAGACTATTGTCCCGTGCGGCGTCAATGCGGCGGCATTGAAGAATTTTCACGATCACGGAGGCGGCCGTCTACTCCGGGGCGGCGAGCACCGGCGTCAGGACCAGGTCCAGCGAGATCTGTTCGCCGTCACGAAGCAGGCGCAGCGACACCTCGCCGCCGTCCAGCGCGAAATCGCAGCCGCGTTCGGCCGCGGGGATATCGCCAAAATGGGTGATGATGTCGCCCGGCCGCGCGCCGGCGGCGTGCAGCGGCGTCTGGTCGAAAACACGCACCAGCTCGAACCCGGCCGTGGTCGGACGCATCACGGCGCCGAACTCATAATGGTCGCTGGCCGGGATCGGGCCATCGGTGACGCGCCGCAATTTCAGGCGGCGTTGTCTCTGATCCAGGGTCACGACGAAATGCTGCAAGGCCTGCGCCCCCAGCAGAGGCGATCGCGGCGCCTCCTCCAGGACCGGCGACACGAAGCTCAGACCCGCCAGCCGCGCCTGGCCGTCCAGCCGCGCCAGGCGCCGCGGCTCCAAACGGTCAATGCGCACGGCGCCCGTCAATGGCCGTGCGGGAGCGACCAGGTCGAACCGGTCGATATCGTTGACGGCGAAGCCCAGGGCGCCGGCGCCGGAATCGACCAGAAGCCGCTGCTCGCGGCCTGCAAAGTCGACATTGATCCAGGGTCGGCGATCGGGCCCGCGAGAGGAAAACACCGTTTCCCCGTCGGGCCGGGGCAAGGCGCCGCGGCGCAGGCGCATCTGGCTTGCTGGGTAGTCCAGCACCATCAGGAAGTCATCGAGCACATGGACCGACATGAGGCCGTCAATCTGCCGGCCCAGCGTGATGGAGAGATGGTCCAGCTCCCGCACTCGGGTCGGCAATCGGTTGATCCGCACCGGACCGGCCGACGCGTCCACAAGATTGACGCGGCGCCCGGGCTCGAAGCGCCGCCCGGAGACCCGCTGAAGCGAATCCGGATCGACATAAGTGTTTGAGGCGCCGGTATCATGCAGGAACCACAGGGTCCGAGCGTCTTCATCTCCGTCCCGCGCCTGCAATGCGACCGGGATCAGCCAATACCCGCGGCAAATCTGCGTCGGGACGATGTATTCGGCTTCCGCGTGCGCCGCGCTCTGCGTCTGCGGCGACAGGGCGAGCCCAAGTGCGGCGAGGGCGGACAGCATCCTTGCGCCTTCTAGAAGGGGAATAGGAAATCCAGGCTAGATCGCGCCCGGCGCCCTGCCTAGTCCCAGGCGACGCCGCGGCGGCCTTCACGCGCGGCCAGCCCGTGTCCCGCCACGTCACAGCGAAGGCGGAACCGTCCCGGTCGCCGGCTAAAACGCCGCCCCCGGCGCCACAGCCTCCTTCAACGCCCGCTGACGCTCGCGGTGATCCGGAAGGATCGAGCCCAAAAGGGCGTAAAAGCGGGGCGAATGATCCATCACCACTAGATGGCAAGCTTCATGGGCGCAGACATAGTCGATCAAAGCCTCGTCAAAGCCGATCAGACGCGCATTCATGCGAATCGACCCGTCCTCCGAACAGCTGCCCCAGCGCCGCCTTTGCTCGCGCACCAGCACCTTAGGCCGCGTCACTTCAAGCGCGTCGGCATAGGCCGCCAGCTTGGGCGCCATCAGCGCCAGCGCCTCCGCCTTGCGCCAGCGATGAAGGGCGCGGCGCACCGCGCCCGCCGCCATCGTGTGCTCCAAGCCGGCGTCCAGACGCACCTCGATCCGGTCCGGTTTGCGGTCGATCAGCGTGCGCGCCCGGTCATGGCGCACGATCCGCAGCGGCAGGGCGGCGCCGAGCCAGCCGATCTCTTCGCCGTCGACACCCTGAAGCGCCGGGCGGGCGCGCGCGGTCATTTTTTCCAGCCGGTCCAGCACCCAGGCCTGCTTGTCGCGGACTGCGCGCTCGGCGTGATGAAGACCCAGGCCGGCTGGCAAGGTCACGGTCAGCCCGTCCTCGGCGATCTTCAACCCGATCGTCCTGCGCCGGCGCGACCGCGCCACCTTAAAGGCGACCGGGGTGTCGGATAGCGTGATGCGGCGTTCAATCATAAGACTGAGCATAGCGCGCTTCACGCCGTCTCCTAGGTCCGACCGCCCGGCGTCACGATCGAGACGGCCGGCGTCCGCCCGGCGCCGGTCACTCGGCCGGATCGCTCAACGCCATGCGCTCGCGGGTCCAGTCGATCTCCAGATACAGACCGTCCAGCGCCGCCGCGCCCATATTGGCGAAGGGCAGAGGGAAGGTGACGATCCGGGTCAACGGGATCGCCACGTCCCCAATGATGGCCGGCGTGTCGATGGGCGCGGCCTGAACCTCCATGACGCGGTCGATGGTCCGCGCCTGCCCCACGACGCGGAGCGGGCCCGTCAGGGGCAGCTCCGCCGCCCGATCGGCCGGAAAGGACAGGGTGGACGGATTGCCCGTATCGATATGCACAGGAAGGGTCACCTCGCCCACCGTGATCGGAATCTCAATCAGCGGCGATGTTTCTGAGAAGTCCTGCCATGCCGCTTCCTCGCCATGGTGCAGCGCGCCGCCGATCTCCACCGAATGCCTTGAGAAATCATAGGCGACCCGGCCATAGGCCGCGAAGATGTCCGGCCCGATCACTCCAACGCTGCCCATTTGCTGCGGATCGCCAAAGTCGATGATGATGGCCTGGACGTCCCGCGCCTCAGCGCCGCCGAGGGTGATGACGCCGAGCGATGTGGTGTCGACTTCGACGGGTTCGCCGCCGGCCGGACTGTTGACGCTTCGGCGCCCGGCGAGGCTCAGGCCAAGCTCCTCCACCAGGCTGGTGCGCATCATCGCGCCCGTGGCCCCGGTGTCGAAGATGAAGGGGTAGGGCCCCTCGCCATTGATGGTGATATCGACCACCGGGCGTCCGCTCGACAGATCGAACGGCGCTTCGTGGACAGGGTCGACCGGGTTGGAGAGCGCGGCCGCCGCCGCTGCGGCTAACATGGAAATCATCACATCACCTTTATATTACGAATCGTAATATCATCATTGACGGCGACGGCTCCCGGTGAGAAGTGAAATCTATGTCATCGAAGACCGACCTCACCGAATTGGAAGGCGCCACGCTGGCGCTTATCGGGCGTGAAACCTCGCTCACCGCCTATGAGATCAAGGAATGGTATCGGCGCTCGCCCTCCTCCTACTGGTCGGGCAGCGCAGGGGCCGTATACCCGCTCATGAAGCGTTTGGAGGCGGCCGATCTGGTCCGCTCAAGCGAAGAATCGACCAGTCGGCGTCCCAGGCGGGTGTTCCGCCTGACCTCGGACGGCGAGGCCGCTTTGCAGGTTTGGCTGCTGGATTCCGATCGCGCGAGCGACGCCGGACACGATCCGCTGCGCACGCGTTTGGCGTTCATGGCTCAAATGCCGCCGGACCGGGCGAAAGCGTTCTTAAATGAGGTGCTGACCCATTACACCGCGATGGCGGCGCCCTCCGAAGCGCCGGGGACGGTCGATCTGCTGGAATCCTGGCTGGATGCACGCCGCGCATGGATCAGGACCTGGCTGGACCGGATCGGCTGAGGACGCTGTGAGGACCGCGCCGCTTCGATCGACTTGAAGCGGCGCGGTCCGGTCTCACGGGTTGGCAAGCACCAAATGCGGCGCCCCGTCGGACGTCTTTTCAGCACTGACGCCGGTCTTGTCGATCACGCCGGTGATGCGCCGGCGAAGGCCGGAGAAGTGCTTCGAGCGCACCACATCGATCGGCGTGTCCAGCTGGATCGAGACGCGCCGCCGGTCACCGCCGGCGAGCTCGCTGAGCTGAACCAGCCGGCCCGTGAAGGCGTGGCCGAGATAGCGCCCGGAAACGGTCGAACCCACGCCGGCGGGCCAGGCGCCGGGCGGCGCCGCGGCTGCGGCCAAAGTATTCCAGTCCCGGAAGCCGTTCTGCTTGGCGATCAGCTCAAGCGCTTCGGAATGGGTGACGAAATCGCCTTCGGCCGCGAGGGCGGCGCGCAGGCGTTTGGCTTGCGCCTTCAGCGCATCGCGCGTGGGCGGATAAGCAGAGGTGGACATCTGTGTCGCCTTCTTTCGTTCAAGGCGGTGTCGTCGACGGGGCTCGCATTGCCATCGCACCGCAGAACCAAGTCAGCGTATGGGATGTCAGGATCGGGACGTCTTCACCAAGGCTTGCGCCAGCGAGCGGCCGGCGACGTCCAGCCGGGCGCGGGGTTTAGACCTCAATGTCGCGAAGGTCAATCGGGCCGCCTCGCGCTTGCCGGGCGGCGGCCGGACCGCGAAGATCGCGCTGCAGGTCGGCCAGCAGGCGCAGCGCTGAGCCCCGCCGCGGCCCTCGACAACACCCTCCAACCGCGCCCATGATTCACCCAAGCGGAGGGGCATTGATGGACGCAGCGGCGCTGGACGCCATTCGGATCGAGCTGGCGCCGGGGGCGGCCGTCATCATGCCGGCCTTGCTGGCCATTGTGATGATGTCGGTCGCGCTCAATCTGCGCCTGTCCGATTTCAAGATCATCAGGCGCGAGCCCTGGCGCTTCGCCGGCGCCGCGGCGCTGCAATTGCTCGGCCTGCCGCTGCTGACCCTCGGCCTGGTGCACCTGCTGGATCCGGTCCCGTCCATTGCGCTGGGAATGATCGTGGTGGCCTGCTGTCCGGGCGGGAATGTCTCGAACTTCTTCACGCATCTGGCCAAGGGCGACACCGCCCTGTCGGTGGCGCTCACCGCGACCTCCAGCCTGTTCGCGGCGCTTCTGACTCCGGTCTCCATCCTGTTCTGGACCGGCCTTTATGCGCCGGCCGACGACTTGGTCAGCGCCATCGATGTCGATCCCGTCCCCTTTGTTGTTCAGACCACCTTGATGCTCGCGATCCCGCTGCTGATCGGCATGGGGATCGCGCACCGCTTTCCCAAGACGGCGGCGCGCATCCGTCCCGGCTTTCTTATGGTCTCCATCGCCGTGCTGGCTTTTCTGGTGATCGGCGGACTGGCGTCTAACTGGGAGATCTTCACCGGGACGGCGCTGCTCGTCCTCGCCATCGCCATATTGCACAACGCCGCCGCCTTCGCCCTTGGCAATCTGGGCGCGCGGCTGATGGGCGCGGCGGACAAGCAGCGCCGCTCGGTCACCGTCGAGGTGGGCATTCAAAACACCGGTCTCGCCCTGGTGATCCTGCTGTCCCAGTTTGACGGCCTGGGCGGGGCGGCGGCGATCACCGGCCTGTGGAGCGTCTGGCATCTCTTCGCCGGCGCCGGGTTGGCGGCGGTCTATCGCTGGCGTGGGCGGGCGGCGGTCTAATCAGGGTCCGGCCGGTCCGGCTTCTTGTCGCTGGCCGCGCTGAGCAATTCGATCGCGGCGGCGGCGAGCGCCACGAACAGCCATTGAAGCGTCCAGCGTTCGGCGTCGTCACCAAACCACGCCCCCGCGCGCGCCGCCGCGAAGCCCAGCTGGCTGGCGAGCATGATGCTTGCGACGATGAACACCGCCCGGGTGCGTTTCAGCGACGCGCCTGAGCGTTCGCCGCTCTTATACTGTCCATGTCGCCGCGCGAGGAAGGCCCCGGCGCCGAAGACGAAACCGCTCGCCAAGACCGATTTCCAGGCCTGGCTGAAATCCAGAACGGCGAGCCAGAGCCCGGTCGCGGCAACCGAGCTGATCGACAGGATGACGATCGGCGTCAGAAATCGAGTTGGCGTTCGCGGGTTTTCCATCCAATGCCTTTCGGGATTTATCGGCGCGCCCGCTATTCAAAAGCAGTCGCCCGGCAAATCAACGCACCGATGATCCGGCTGAGCCCAAAAACTCCGGTTGTCCCCGATTGGCGCCCGGGGGCGGACCAACCGCACCTGCGTGTCATCTCCTGGACAGGCCGGAGGCGGTCAGAGGCATGATCCATGGACCGGTACGCCTGTCCCGGCCGTCCAGGGGATCGCGGTGATCCAGGCGCTGAATGAAAGTGAGATCGGCCTCCTCGACGCACGCGCCCCTTGAGCGCGGCGGCCCCATGCGGTGAACTGCGTTCAATACATCAAGGGGAGGAGCGCCATGGCGGAGTATGATCTCAAGATCACCGGCGGCGTCATTCATTCCGGCGAGGGCGGCGCGCCCGTCACCGGCGATGTCGGGATCAAGGCGGGCCGCATCATCGCTGTCGGCGAGGCGCCGGGCGGCGCCGCGGAGACGATCGACGCCGCAGGCTGCATCGTCACGCCCGGCTTTCTGGACGCGCACACCCATTATGACGGTCAGGCGACCTGGGACGACCGGCTCGAACCCTCCATCAAACATGGCGTCACCACTGCGGTGATGGGCAATTGCGGGGTCGGCTTCGCGCCGGTCCGGGCCAGCGATCACGAGCGCCTGATCAAGCTGATGGAGGGGGTGGAGGACATTCCCGGCACCGCGCTGGCGGAGGGGCTGACCTGGGAGTGGGAAAGCTTTCCCGACTATCTGGACGCGCTCGAGCGCACGCCGCGCACCATGGATATCGCCGCCATGGTCGGCCACGATCCGCTGCGGGTTTTCGTCATGGATGAGCGCGCCAGCTTCGATGCTCAGGCCAGCGACGAAGAAATCGCCAGGATGCGCGAGCTGGTGACGGAGGCGCTCGACGCCGGCGCCATCGGCTTCGCCACCGGCCGTTCCGATCTGCACCGCACCGCGGACGGGGAATGGACGCCCGCCTCCGAGGCGACCGCGAAAGAACTCGCCGGCATCGCCGAAGCCTTCAAGGGCCGCCGCCACGGCGTCATCCAGGCCGTGTCCGATTTCGATCTGGAGCGCGACCAGGACAGATTCCCCGCCGAATGGGCGGTGATCGAAGCCTATGTGAAGGCGGCGGGCGGGCGGCCCTTCTCCATCTCGGTCATGCAGCGCGATTTCGCGCCGGATCAGTGGCGGAAAATCCTCGCCGGTCTGGAAAAGCTCGACGGCGAAGGCTTCACCGTGCGCGCCCAGGTCGCCCCGCGCGCCATCGGGGTCTTCCTGGGCCTGCAATGCACCTTCCAGCCCTTCATGGGCTATCCGGCCTATAAAGAGATCGCGCATCTGCCGCTCGACGAGCGCGTCGCGCTGATGAAGCAGCCAGGCTTCAAGGCCAAGATGCTGGCCCAGAAGTCCGACAAGCTCGCCGGGCCGGGAAGCTCCATCCCGCCGATCGCGGACTTGCTGATCGAGAATATGGAATTCGCCGCCGAAAAGCTCTTCACCCTGTCGGAAAATCCCGACTATGAGCAGCCGCCGGAAAGCGCCATCGCCGCCAAGGCGCGTGCGCGCGGGGTGTCGGTCTGGGAGCAGCTATACGACACGGTGATCGCCCGCGACGGGCGCGAGCTGATCTATCTGCCGATCTATAACTACACCGAGCTGAGCTATGAAAACGTCAAGGCGATGATGGATCATCCCCTGGCCATGATGGGCTTGTCGGACGGCGGCGCCCATGTCGGCACGGTCTGCGATGCGAGCTTTCCGACCTATCTGATGAGCTATTGGACCCGCGACCGCACCCGCGGCGACAAAATCCCGGTCGAACGGGCGGTGAAGATGCTGACCGCCGATATCGCCGATTATCTGGGCCTGTCCGATCGCGGCCGGATCAAGCCGGGCCTTAAGGCCGATCTCAATGTGATCGACATGACAAAGCTGCGCCTGCACGCCCCGCGCCTGGTCCAGGACCTGCCCGCCGGCGGCCAGCGCCTTTTACAGGACGCGGACGGCTATCGCGCCACCATCGTCGCCGGCGAAGTGGTCGTGCGCGACGATGCGCTGACCGACGCGCGGCCGGGGCGCTTGGTGCGCGCCGGGCGCGAAGCGGCGATGGCGGCGGAGTAGGGGCGGCGACTGCTGTTGCGACGCTGCGCCGCTCTCCGGCATTGGCGGAGAAAGCCCGCATCAATGGTACACTCTTCGTCTCATACGAGGAGCTTCCCCATGCCGACCAAACGCCACGGCGCGCCGAACTGGGTGGATTGCGCCACCACCGATCTGGCCGCCGCCGAAGCCTTCTACGCCAAGATGTTCGGCTGGACCTCGGAGCGGATTTCCGGCTCCGGCGGCTCGGTCTACGCCCTGCAATATCTGGACGGCGAACGGGTCGCCGGCCTGTTTGAACTCCCCGAGCCCGTGCGCGCCATGGGCGTGCCGCCCCACTGGGAGACCAGTATTGAGGTCGCCGATCTGCCTCTTGCGCTCGACAAGGTCCGCGCCGCCGGCGGGGCGGTGCTGGACGGTCCGGCGACCGAGCCGGGCGTGGGCGACATGGCCACGGTTCAAGACGTCGTCGGCGCCGTGCTGCGCTTCTGGACGTCCGAGCCCGCCCATGGCGGCGAGGTGTTCAACATCCCCGGCGCGCTGAGCTGGAACGAGCTGGCGACCGGCGATCCTGAGGCGGCGGCGAAATTCTATGCCGAGGTGCTCGGCGTCGAGATTGAAGCGATGGAGGGCCCGGTTCCCTATCGGGTGATGAAGATCGGCGGTGAACCGGTGGCCGGGATTTTGACCAAGACGCCGGAGATGGGCGATTTCCCCGATGCCTGGGACGTGTATTTCGCCGTCGAGGATGTCGATGCGGCGATCGCCAGGGCCGAAGCCGCGGGCGCGACGGTCCTGAAGCCGGCCTTTGACGTCGCCGGCGGCGGTGCGCGCATGGCCGTGCTTCAAGATCCCCAAGGCGCCGTGTTCGAAGTGATCAAGATGGCCGAGGGCGCGGTCTAGCGCACATAGCTCGCCCCGTTGACGTCGAATGTCGCACCGGTCGCGCTTTCGCAGGCGCCGGAGAGCAGGAACGCGCAGAGCCGGCCGAGCTCTTCGGGCTTGGCCATGTTCCCATAAGGAACTTCCGCAAGCGCCCTGGCGCGGTCTTGGGGGTGCTGGGGCGCCATCTCGGTGTCGATCCAGCCCGGCGCGATGGCGTAGGCGAGCAGGCCGCGTCCGGAATAGGCGCGCGCCAGCGTTTTGATCAGCGCGATCAGACCGGCCTTGCTGGCGGCGTAGGCGGGGTGGTCGGCGTCGTCGCCGCGATGGCCCGCGCGCGAAGAGATCGCCACCAGGGCGCGGGTCTCGCGGCCATCAATCCAGTCGCGGGCGGCCAGGCGCGCCAGGTCCGCGCAGCTTTGCAGATTGATCTGCAGCGTGCGCGACCAGTTCCGGGTCCAGACATCGGCCGCGTCATCGACGCCGGCGGCTTCGAAAACGCCGTGATTAAGCACCAGGCCGTGGATGGCGCCGCCTGCGATCGCGCTCGCCCGGCTCCAGGCGTCCGCCGCCGCGCCCGGCATTGCGAAATCCGCGCCGACGAGGCCCAAGGCTTGGTCGCCCAGCTGTTTTGCGACGGCGTCGGCGGCCTCGCGATTTTTGGCGTAGCCCAGGATCACCCGCCCGCCCGCCTGGGCGATCTCGCGCGCGACGCCGGCGCCGGCGCCGCGCGAGGCCCCGGTGACGAAGAGGGTTTTGTCGGTGAGGGGAAGCATGGGACGTCCTTGAGGTGTTCGTTTCATCCTGACGAAAGTCAGGCCCCGGTCAAAGCGCAGCCATAGCTGGGTCCTGAATCAAATTCACGATGACGCATCGATGTGCGCCGCGTCGCTCTCCGTGCGAAGGTCGGGGGGCGGCGCCATTGAGCGACAAGCCCGTCATCGCCTGGGTCCGGCCTCCACCGGGAGACGACCGATGGAGGCTATTGCGGCCTGAGCGTCAGCACCCGCGCCCCGTCCGGCGGCGCGTCCACGTCCCAGTCGTCGCGGATTTCGAAAAACTCCCCGGCCGCCCAGCGCTCCGCCAGATCGCCGTGGTGGGGCGACAGGGGATGGCCCGACTGCCCCGGCGCATGCATGAACAGCGAGTTGTTGAGATCGGAGAGATCGTAGATCGCGCGCATGGAGGCGGCGTGGAACACGTCATAGGTGCCGGACCGATAGCTGAAATGGGCGACATTCACCGTCGAGCCGTCGCCGGGAATGCCGACGCGGTTTTCAAACATGCCGCCGATCAGCGGCAGCGCGCCCAGCGGGTGGTCGAAATCGGCCTCGTGCACCGCGCCCCAGCGCCAGGTGTCGATATTGCGGCCGAAGGCGTCCGCGGTCTCCGCCAGGGCGGCGTCCAGCGCCAGACCGGCGGTGATGGCGCAGGTCTCCATGTCCGGCGTGCGAACATCGTCGCACCAGGCCGCGGCGTCGCCGATCAGGACGTTTTCGACGAAGGCGCGGCGCGGCGCGTTGAAGACGCGGGCCGCCTCCGGGCCAAGCTCGTCTTCCCACAGCGCGCTGGACAGCACGCGCAGCCAGGCCGACACGATCAGCGCTTCCGGCCCGTCCGCATCCATTGAGCCGTCCCAGCTCTCCAGGCGCGCCAGCGCTTCCGCGCCCAGCTGGCTTTCCGGTTCAGCCGCCATCAGGGCGGGGCGAAGGCGGGCGAAATGCTCGCTGACCACATCCATTTGAAGCTCGGCGAAGCTGGCGAGATCATGCTGTACGCGGGCGTTGAGCCGCGCTTCGATGCGCGGCGCGCGATAAACCCCGTAACTGCCGGGCAGGGGATAGGGATAGGCCTCGCCCGCCACCAGATTATTGCCCGATGCGATCAACCCGCCGGCGGGGTTCACCACGCGCGGCAATTCCTCAAACGGGACAAAGCCGGTCCATTCGCCGGTGTCCGCGTCGCGGATCGGCAACAGGCCGGCGGTGGAATAACCGATCGTGCCGTCCACATGGGCGTAATGCATGTTCTGCATAGGGACCGTGTAGCCGCGCGAGGCCTCCACAAAAGCGTCCCAGCTGTCCGCCAGCATCAGGCCGTAGGCCGCATCCGCGCCGCGATTGCCCGGCTGGTTCAGGGTCGAGCGCTGGATCACCACCAGGTCCGGGTGAAAGGCGGTGAGGTCGAACCAGTCCGCGGACAGGATCGGACCCTGATCGGTTTCGCGCACGGTGATCTCCACCGGGGTGCGCGATCCGGCGACGGTGATCTGCTCGACCCGCTCACGGATAACGACGCTGGCCGGATCGCGTTCGACCAGGTCGATGACGTCAAAGCCGGTATTGGTGAAGCCCCAGGCGCTGTAGGCATTGCGGCCCAGAATGACGAAGGGCGTGCCCGGCGCGGTCACGCCGATCACCGGCCCGCTCTCCAGATTGAGCCGCACATAATACCAGATGGAGGGGGTCGACAGGCCCAGATGCGGATCGTTCGCCAACAAAGGCGCGCCGGTCTCGGACCGGTCCGCGGAAACCACCCAGGCGTTTGAGCCGGGCAGATTGTCCGGCTGCGCCAATGCGTCAGACCGGGGCGCGCCGCCCGGCGGCGCCAATTCCTGGGACTGGATGTCGGCGAAGGCGGCGCGGACATCTTCGTCTTTCAGCGTCGTCGGCCCCCAGTCGGGATAGCCGGCCAGGAATTGCTCCAATTGAGCCTCGTCGAGCAGATCGCGCAGCCGCGCGCGCTCCACATCCGATCCCCGGCCGGCGGCCAGATCATCGGCGAAGCTGATCATGACGGCGGCGCTGTCGGTCACCGTCCATGGCGCCGGCGCTTGACGCAGGATGGCGTATTCCGGCGCCACCGCGCCTTCAGCAAGACGGGCGTTGACCCCGGCGACATAGGCGTCGACCGCGGCGCGGGTCTCGTCCGACATCGTGGCCTGAAGCGTCTCGGACAGCCGCGCATAGCCCAGCGTCCGGGTCCGGGCGTCGGCGCGCACATAGTCCGGGCCGAACATCTCCGATAATCGGCCGCGCACATAGCGGCGCACGAGATCCATCTGGAAAAAGCGCTCCGAGGCGTGGGTGTAGCCCAGAGCGTAGAAAACCGCGTCGTCGCTCTCGCCGAAAATATGGGCGACGCCATTTTCATCGCGGACGATTTGAGCCGCGCCCGGCGCGCCCGCCAGGACCACCTCGCCGGTCTCCTGGGGTTTGGAGGCGTGGAAACGCTCCACCAGCCAGGCGCCGGCGGCGAGAAGCCCCAACAGGATGATCGCCAGGACCGCGATCCCGGCGCGCATGAAGAATGACATGTCCGACCCCCTCTGGTCCGGCCTTAGCCGGCCTGCAATTTCTTGAAGAATTCGAAGATTTTCCCGTAGGGCGGCCGGACCAGGCGGCTCGGATGCCAGACCGGCGCCTCGAACACCGCGCGCTCATGGGTGAAGGTCAAAAAGCCGTACTCGCCATGATAGGCGCCCTGGCCGGAGGGGCCGACGCCGCCAAAGGGCAGGTCCTCGACCGACAGGTGCAGCATGGGAATATTCACCGCGGCGCCGCCGGACAGGGTCCGAGCCAGCAAGCGGCGTGCGGTCATTTTGGACTTGGCGTAGACGTAAAGGGCCAGCGGCCGGTCGCGCTCATTGATGAAATTCGCCGCCTCGCTCATCCCGTCATGGGGCAGCACCGGCAAAATGGGGCCGAAAATCTCTTCGGTCATCATTTTCGAGTCGAGCGGCGGGTCGATGACCACGGTCGGCGGAAAAATGCGGGTGTTGCCGGCCTTGGCGGGATCGAAATCGGCCTGCAGCACGGCGGCCCCGGCGCTGCGCACCTCCTCCACCATTTCGCTGAGGCGCTGATGATGACGTTCGGAGACGATGGCGGTGTAGTCCGCATTGCCGGCGACGTCCGGCCACATGCGGTCCGCCTCCTTCATCACCGCGTCGCCGAACGCGGCCTGAGAGCCGCGCGGGACCAGGGCGTAGTCCGGCGCCACGCAGGTCTGTCCAGCGTTGAAATACTTGCCCCAGGCGATCGTCTTGGCGGCCTCGGCGATGTCGAAATCAGGCGCCACGACGGCCGGCGACTTGCCGCCCAGCTCCAGCGTCACCGGGGTCAGATTCTCCGCAGCCGCCTTGGCGACGATCCGGCCCACATGGGTCGAGCCGGTATAGAAAAGATGGTCGAACGGCAGGGCGGAAAACGCCGCGGACACATCAGGACCGCCTTCCACGACCGCCACATGATCCTCGCTGTAGAGCTCGGCCAGGACGTCACGCAGCAGCTCGGCGGTGCGCGGCGTGAATTCGCTGGGCTTGATCATAACCCGGCACCCCGCGCCAAGCGCGGCCACCAATGGGGCGAGCGCCAGCTGCATGGAATAATTCCATGGCGAGATGATGCCGACCACGCCCTTGGGCTCGCGGCGGACATAGGCCCGTCCCGGCGCCAGCGTCATCGGCACCGGCTTGCGCTTGGCCGCCGCCCAGCGTTCCAGGTGCTGGCGGGTATGCTTGGCCGTGGCGATGGTGAAGCCGGCTTCTGCAATGGCGGTTTCGGCGGCGCTGCGCCGGGAGAAATCCGCATCGATCGCCTTGGCGAAGTCTTCGCCGCGGACTTTCACCATCTCCTCGATCTTTTTCAGATCGGCCTTGCGCTGATCCAGCGGCCGATGGCGCTCGTTTTCAAACGCCGCCTTTTGAGCGGCGAAGAGCGTCTCCAGGCGCTGTCGGCTTGCATTGGGGCCGGGGGCGAGTTCAGCGGTCATGTTCGGCTCCTTTGAAAGGCGGGTCCGCTAGGCGTCGGCGAGGATCATAGCCGCCGCGCGTGTCGCAATCATCATGGTCGGCGCATTGGTGTTGCCGCCGACGACGGCCGGCATCACGGAAGCGTCGACCACGCGCAGGCGCTCGACCCCGCGCACCTTGCAGCGCGGATCGACCACGGCCATCTCGCCGCTCCCCATCGCGCAGGTGGAGGTGGGGTGATAGAGCGTCTCCGCCCGCGCCCGCATGTCCGCTTCCAGCGCGGCGCGGTCGCCGGCCGCATCGGAGGGCAGGTCGAGCTCCTTGAATTCGCCGTCAAAGGCGTCCGACAATAGAATGTCCCGGGCGATCTCCAGGCAGTCGGTCATCACCTCCACGTCTTCCTCGTGGTCAAGATAATTGGGATCGATGACGATGTGATCATTGGGGTCCGCGCTCGCCAGCGTCAGCCGGCCGCGGCTCTTGGGGTAGAGATGGCAGGCATGCAGGCTCATGCCGTGGCCGGTCAGCGTCTCCCGGCCGTGGGGGCTCGCCTGAGCCGGAATGAAGACCAGCTGGATGTCGGGCAGATCCCCGGCGCGGCTGGATTTCACGAAGCCGCAGCCTTGCACCGGATTGACGGTGAAATTGCCGGTCCCGGTCATCGCCCATTGCAGGACGTCGCGCACGGTGGCTGGAAATTTCTGCAGCGAATAGCCGATCGAGGTCGGCGTTTTGGTTTTCGCCCGCGCCATGATGTCGAGATGGTCCTGCAGGTTTTCGCCCACCCCGGGCAGATCAAGCTCCACGGAGATGCCGTGTTCTCGCAGATGACCGGCCGGACCGATCCCGGACAGCATCAGCGTGTGGGGCGAGTTCAGCGCGCCGCCGGAGATGATGACCTCCTTGGCGGCGATGACCTCCTTGCGTTCGCCGTCCATCTCGATCTCAACGCCCTGGGCTTCGCCGTTTTCGATCAGGACGCGCCGGACCATGGCGCCGGTGACGACGGTCAGATTCGGCCGCTGCATGGCGGGCTTTAAGAAGGCGTCCGCCGCCGAGCAGCGCTTGCCGCCCTTCTGGGTGACCTGATAAACGCCGAAGCCTTCCTGCGCCGCGCCGTTATGGTCCGGATTCTCCGGAATCTGGCGCCGGCGGCAGGCCTCGTAATAGCGCTCGGTCAGCGGATTGAGCGGTTCGATGGATTTCACATTCAAGGGACCGCCCTTGCCGTGCCAGGGCGGGCCGTGATTTTCATTATTCTCAACCTCGATGAAGGCCTTCAACGCCTCGCCGCCGGACCAGCCCTCGCAGCCGAACTCATCCCGCCAGCTGTCGTAATTCTCCAGCACGCCGCGCATGTAATGCATGGCGTTGATCGAGGAGGAGCCGCCCAGCGTCTTGCCGCGCGGCCAGTAGAGTTTGCGGTTGTTCAGCTGTTTTTGCGGTTCCGTCCAATAATCCCAGTTGATCGAGGAATCCGTGATCGTGAACTGGAGCAGCATCGGCGTCTTGATATTGGTCTTATTGTCCGACCCGCCCGCCTCCAGCACGCAGACGCTGGTGCGGCCATCGGCTGAGAGCCGGTCGGCGAGCACGCAGCCGGCCGAGCCGGCGCCGATGATCACATAGTCGAAGACCTGGCTCATCCGCCGCCACCGCTTTCGCCGCCGCCTGCGGTCTCAGCTTCCGCCTCCTCGTCCGCGACGTCCTCCGCGATCACGCGAGCCGCCGCCTCACCCCGCCTGTCCGCGAGCGGGCTGACATGTTCGGAGACGGCGCGGAAGAAGGCGTAGGCTTCGGGCAGCTTGTCGGACCAGACCGGGTCGCCGGCGTTTTGCGCGATCACCACGCCGCGGCGGCGGTCGACCCAGATATACTGGCCGAACACGCCCGCGGCGTAGAACTCGCCGTCATAGTCCTGCGGGATCCAGAAATGCAGGCCGTAGCCGCGGCCCTCATAGCGGGTCGCGCCCGGCTCCTGCCAGGGCGCGCGGGGCGTGGTGGCGTCTTCGCTCCAGCCTTCGGGCAGCAAGCGCTCGCCGTTCCAGACGCCGTCCGTGCGGTAGAACTCGCCGAAGCGGGCATAGTCTTCGCTTCTAGCCTGCAGGCAGCAATACCCCACGGCGACGCCGTCTTCGCCCACCGTGTTCTGCAGCCAGGTGGCGTTCGCGCTCATGCCCAGCGGCGTCCAGAGCTGGTCGGAGACCACGTCGACCAGACGACCGCCATAGACGGCGCGGGCCACGGCGGCGAGCACGTGGGAGTTGGGGCTGGTGTAGTGCAGGTCCTGGCCGGGCGCGCGGTTGCGTTCATATTCGCCGACCATGGCGTCGATATTGCGGCCCAGGATAAAGGCGTTGAAGAAGAGCGGACGGATATCGCTGGGATTGCCGGGCGAATAGACTTCCGTGAAGTCGACCCCGGCCGACATCATCAAGAGGTGGCGCAAACTGGTTTCGCCGTAGGCCGTGCCTTCAAATTGCGGCGCATAGCGCTGGGCGGGATCATCCAGGCTGGCGATCAGGCCGTCCTCGAGCGCCTTGGCGATCAGCGTGGCCACCACGGATTTGGCGACCGACCAGCTGGTGAACAGCGTGTCCTCGTCCGCACCCTGGTAAAAAGCCTGATCGACCACGGCGCCGTCGCGCATCACGGTCAGACCGATGATCTGCGCGCGCGCCGCATAGTCGGCGAGCAGGACGGTCTCGCCGTTGAATTCGAAGCTGTCGGGAAAGGCGCCTTCGGCCCGCGGTAGCGCGGTCGGCGCACCCGCCGCGACCACGCTCGCGGGCAGGATTTCGTCCATCATCTGGAAGGTCGCCGGATATTCTTCCGGCACGTCCAGCGCGCGGACCTTGGCCGGCGAATATTCCGACCAGGGCCGGTAATACCAGCCGGCGCCGGCGATCGCAGCCGCCAGAATAATGGCCGCGAGCGCGAAAATGATGCGCGTCATCACAATGTCCTCCCCGCAAGCCGCCAGCTGTCCTATTCGCAGCCGATCGACTCCATGGAAGGGGAGTGAACACCGTTCAGCGGGTGTTGGCCAGACGGCGTGTGCGGCTATTGGGCCGGGGTGATCCTGAGCAGCGTCCCGCCGTCGCCGTCGGTCAGCACCCAAAGCGCGCCGTCCGGGCCGCTCGCCGCCTGACGGATCCGGGCGCGGTCGGCCAGGAAGAGGCGGTTTTCGCCGATCACCGCGCCGTCGGCGTCGAGATCGATATGGTGCAAGGCCTGGCCGGCCAGCGCCGCCACGAAGAGATCGCCGGTCCAGTCGGCGAACAGATCGCCGTCATAAACTGCAAGGCCGGCAGGCGCGATGGAGGGGGTCCAGCCCAGCACCGGCGCAGCGAAGCCTTGCTCGGCATGGTCTGTGAAGGGGCTGATGCGCGCGCCGTTATAGTCGCGGCCCTCGGTGACGATCGGCCAGCCATAATTGGCGCCGGCTTCAATCCGGTTCAGCTCGTCTCCGCCCGCCGGCCCATGCTCGTGGGACCAAATCACGCCGCGCCGGGCGTCGAAGGCGATCCCCTGAACATTGCGATGGCCGTAGGAATAGACAAAGGCGGCCAATCCGCCTTCGTTGAAAAACGGATTGTCCGGCGCCGGAGCGCCGTCGGGCGTGAAGCGCAAAATCGTCCCCAGATGGTTGTCGCGCAGCTGGGCTTGTTCGCGATAGGCGAAGGCGTCGCCTGTCGTCAGCAGCAGCGTGCCGTCCGGCAGGAAGGCGAGGCGGCCGCCATAATGGGCGTCGGTGTCGCGTTCCGGGCTGGCGGCGAATATGGTTTCGCCGTCCACCAGCGCCTCGCCGTCAAACCGGGCGCGGAACACCGCCGTCGTGTTCGCGGCCGCATCGCCCGCCGAATAGGTCAGATAGACGATCCGGGTGGCGGCGAAATCCGGCGCCGCTTCAACTTCCATCAGTCCGCCCTGGCCGGCGAAGAAGGAGGCGGGCGCGCCCTCGACCGGCGCGTTGGCCAAAACCCCGTCGCGGATCAGCCGCAGAGCGCCGTCGCGCTCGGTCACCAGAATATCGCCGCCCGGCAGGAAGGTCAGATCCCAGGGAAAGGACAATCCCTCGGCGACGGTTTCGACCTGATAGAGCTCCGGGGATATCTCCGGCGCCGCAGAGCGGTCCTGCGGACCGTCGCACGCTGCGAGCGTTCCGGCGATGATCGCACCGGCCGCCGCGCGGGCGCCAAGGGATGCATGCTGGGTCATGACCGTCTCCTGATCCATAAAACGGCGCGCCTCCGGGTTTGCCGGCGGCCCTCAAGCGGGCATTCTACCGATCAGGCCGCGAAACGCACCTTGAAGGGGAGCTGTGAGATGGGATTTTTGCGCGTGGTGATCGGCTTCATCGCCGCTGTGCTGGCGCTTGCTGTGCTGGGCGTGATCGCCCAGTCGGGCTTCGTGCTCGCCGCCTTGGGCGATATCGGCGCGGACATCGGGATCGGCGCCGCTCTGGGCATGATCGTGGACGACCTGCTGGGATTCGGGCCGGTCTATGGCGGACTGATCGCCGTCGGCTTGTTGATCGCTCTGCCGTCGGCGGCGCTGGTTCACCGCTTCAGCAGATTGAATCGGACCCTGGTTTTCGCCATCGCCGGCGCGACCTGCATGCTGGTCATGTTGCTGGCGATCGAAAACTTCCTGTTCGGTGTCCAGCTGGTCGCCGGCGCGCGCACGGCGGCGGGCTTCGTCGCCCAGATGCTCGCCGGCGCGGCGGCCGGCTGGATCTTCACGCGCCTCACCCCGGCCCCCGCGCGCTGAGGGGCCCGAAAAAACCCGCCGCCGAACGGTCGGCGACGGGTTTTGTCGTGGTGCTGTAAGGCTTGAGATTCAGTCGACGCGCCGGCGTTGGGGCGCGCCGGGATGCAGCGTGTTGGACGCCACCGGCGTGCTCTCCGAATCGCGGCCGCCGCCATGGGGCGCATCGCCCTGATCGACATGACGGCGCGAGCGGATATGGCTGCGCGGCATCTGGTGGTCGTCGGCCGACGACTGATGGTGATGCGACCGCGGCGGCGCCGGATGCGGATGACGCGGAATCTCAATGTCCTGGCATTCCACAAGCCGCCACTCGAAGCGCTCGCCGTGGATCAGCTCATAGCGCGCGATCTGCTCGGTGCGCTGCGGCGACATGGAGCGTGAGACCTGGCCGTCTTCAACCAGCACATGCACCGTATAGCTCGCCTGCTCGGCCGGGATCGGGATTTCTTCCACGGTGGCCGGGCGCACCAGCACTTCGCGGCTGATCGTGGCGTATTCCGGATCAACCGGGATCTCTCGGATCTGCGCCGGGTGGGTCACCACGGTGCGGTGAATGGTTTCGTACACCGCCGGGTCCTCGATCAGGCACCAGATCTCTCCGGTCTCCGGATCATGGCGGACCTGGCGCGCGCCCTCGTGATAGCCGCGCACCCATTTCAGCTGCGCTTCGCGCACCAGAATGCGTTCGGACACGGTTTGGGTGCGGGCCGGTTCAACTTCGTATCGGACATAGGAGGGACGAATCTGAACCTGCTCGGTCACGGTCTCATAGACCGGCTCGGTGACGCGGTAGCGCATTCCCGCTTCGCGCGACACATAGCTCAGGCTCCGGCGCTCCAGGCGCGGGTCGGTGACGTCGAAGATTTCATACCCGTCCGCGACGACGATGGTCTGCATGACGGTTTCGTATTCAGCATCGATACGCACGAGCTGATAGCAATCGCCGATCTGCGCATCGGGCAGGTCGACCCGCATGCCCATCGGGTGCGGTGACGCGGCGGTTGCGGCCGGCGCCATCAGCGACGCGGCGACGGTCCCAAGAAGTGCTTTCCGAAGAGCCATTATCCCCCCCTTCAATATATCCTGCGCTAAAGCGCGGACAGTCCACGTTTAAGCGTCGAACCCGCCCCTCAGCTGAGTTCAGCTTACGACGTTAACGGGTTTTGAGAATTTGTTAATCCTATTCTTCCCAGCGGCCGGGAAATGCGCGGTCCTATCGATGGTTGTGGCCATTCCGCCACAATTTGTAAGGAGACCGCGGTCTTCGCATGACAAATGCGCAGAATGCGGCATAAGCTGTGCATCAAGCAGGCAGCCGGCGCCGACAAGCCGTCGCCGCGTCCATATTTCTCAGGGGGAGGAAGCCCGAATGAATCGTTCGATCAAAGCAGTTGCGCTTGGCGCAACGGCCCTTGCCGCCGGTGTGGTCAGCGCCGGCGCTTTTGCACAGTCGCCGGACGTCATCACCGTGACCGCGCAAAAGCGCGAGCAGACTCTGCAGGAGACGCCGGTCTCCGTCGCCGTCGTCACCGACACCGCCATCGAACAATCCCAGATCCGCGACGCGGCCGACCTGACCACCCTGGTGCCGTCCTTGCGGGTTGCTGAATTCGCCGCTTCCTCCAACACCCAGTTCACGCTGCGCGGCGTGGGCACCAGCTCGTTCAACCCGGGCCTTGAGCCTTCGGTCGGCGTCTTCGTCGACGGCGTGTACCGCCCGCGCGCAGGTGCGGCGATCAACGATTTGCTGTCCATCGAGCGCGTCGAAGTCATCCGCGGTCCGCAATCGACTCTGTTCGGCCGCAACACCCCCGCCGGCGTGGTGAGCTTCATCACCAAGGAGCCGGAATTCGTCTTCGGCGCGGACGCGGAGCTGACCATCGGCAATTACGGTCAGCTGGTCACCAAGGGCACGGTCACCGGACCGCTCAACGATTCCGAGACCCTGGCGTTCCGCCTGGACGCCACCAGTCACTCCAACACCGGCTATATCGACAACGAGTCGCCGCGCGCTCAGGTGACCGAAATCAATAACCGGGATCGTCAGAATTACCGCGCCCAGCTGCTCTGGCTGCCGGACGACAACACCGAGGTTCGCATCATCGCGGACTATGGCCAGATCGACGAGAATTGCTGCGCCGCGCCGTTCGGATTCTACGACCCGATCGACCAGGGCGCGCTGGTCGCGCTGGGCGGCACGGCGCTGCCGGCGGATCCGTTCGACGGCCGCATGGCGGTGGACGGTTTCGTGAACACGGAGCTGGACACGTCGGGCATCTCGGCCCAGATCGACCGCGATTTCGGGAATTTCACCTTCACCTCGATCACCGCCTATCGCGGCTATGACGAGGCGCAGAATATCGACGCGGACTTCTCCGATCTCGATCTGGTCAACCCGCGCAATATCGACAATGAATACACCAGCTTCACCCAGGAGTTCCGCTTCACCTCCACGGGCGGGAATTTCGTCGACTGGATGGGCGGGCTGTTCTTCTACGACAATGACCTGACATTCAATCAGGACCTGGGTTACGGCGTGGACGCCAAGGCCTTCTTCGATCTCGCCTCCCAGGCCGCGGTCGCGGATATCGTCGCCAGCATCAACGCCGCCTCGCCGGGCACTTTGCCGCCCAACGCCGGCGGGATCACCGTCCTGGACTTCTTCGTCGGCGCGAACAACGCCACCGGCGTCGTCGGCGTGCCGACCCTGCCGGCCGCCGGCTATATCGCGCCGGGAACGACGGTTCTGGAAAACTACCAGTATGACACCCAGTCCTGGTCGGCCTTCGGGCAGCTCGACTTCAACCTGACCGATCGCTTCACGCTGACGGTGGGCGCGCGCTATACCGAAGAAGACAAGGAAATGGTCACGGACGTGACCGTGAACGATCCGATCTCGGCGTTCACCTTCACGGATCTGGCGACGAATCTGCGCTTCATCAATCCGGCGCTGTGCCCGGCCTTCCCGAACGGCAATAGCTGTCCCTTCCTTCTGCCGACCCTACTCGCGGGCGCGGCGGCGACGGACGCGGCGTTCGCCGCCCAGCTGGAGGGCGCGCTGGCCGCATCGGGCATTCCCGGCGCCACCCTGGCCAACCCGCTGGTCGTCTACGACCCTGCGGTCGCGGCCTTCCTGGCGAACACGCCGTTCAACCTCCTGAACGACTTCTCCGCCTTCCAGAATTTCTCGCCGGTCAATTCCAGCCAGTATCCGACCGAGCGGTCCGACGACAATCTGTCCTACAACATCATCCTGAGCTATGACGTCTCGGACACCTTGAACATCTACGCCAGCTATTCGACCGGCTTTAAGCCCGGCGGCTTCTCGCTCACCTATGAAGCGGTGGAGACCGGCGTTTTCGAATTTGAAGACGAGACGGCGAGCTCCTGGGAGATCGGCGCCAAGGGCTCGTTGCTCGACGGTTCGATGGTTTACGCCGTCACCTATTTCAACCAGGAGATCGAAGACTTCCAGTCTGAGAACTTCGTCGGCAACGGCTTCGCGCTCGACAACGCCGGTTCGATCGAAGTCAGCGGCATCGAGTTCGACGTCCAGTGGGCGGCGACCGAGCGGCTCTTCCTGACGCTGGGCGGCACCTGGCTGATCGACAACAAGTATGGCGAATACGAGTTCGCGCCTTGCCCCGACTCCTCGCCGCTGCTGGGCCCGGTCTATAATCCGGCTGACCCGCTGTTCGCGGCCTGCGCCAGCCCCCGCGTCAATAATCGCGGCGTGGCGGGCACGTTCAACGATCTGTCCGGCGTGGACCGTGGTTCGTCTGATCTGGTGGCGGCGTTCACGGCCACCTACACGCACCCGGTCGGCGACAGCATGGAGCTGAGCTGGCGCGGTGAGGCGAACTACACCTCCGAGTTCGCGCTGGTGACCGGCCTCGATCCGCGTCCGGTGGCCAATCAGGACGACTTCACGCTCTACAACGCGTCAGTCACGCTGGGCGCTGAAGACCAGGCCTGGGCGCTGCAGTTGTGGGGCCGCAACATCACCGATCAGGAATACGTCAAAGGCGGGTTCCCATCGGTGGGGTATCTGGGCGCCAGCTTCAACAATTATCCGGGCGACCCCCAGACCTATGGCCTGACCCTGCGCCTGCGCTACTAAGCCGGCAGGGTGACGCCAAACAAGACGAGCGGCGCCGGAGCAATCCGGCGCCGTTTCTCTTTACCCCCGCCCTGCGGCGCCGGCGCGCTTGAATCTCGTCCGTGAACGGCGTTCATTGCGGCCATGAGCGATCTGGTCACCATTATCGTCGTTCTGGGCGCGTCGGCTCTGTCGATCGGCCTGCTGGTCGCTTTGAACACGTTTCTGGGCGGCTGGACGCCGTCGCGTCTGGGCAGCCTTGAGCGCGCCGCCGAGCGCATCAAGCTGGACGTCATGGACTTCGACCCGAGCCCGAACGGCGCTCTGGACGCGGATAGATCCGCGGCGCTGGTCCTGGACCGCAGCGCCCATCGCCTCGGCCTCGCCGTGTGCCTGGGCGATCGCATCGCGGTGCGGGGGTTGCGGCCCGGCGAGCTCGCCGGCGTCGGCGCGTCGGGGGCCGAGCTGGTGCTCAGACTTGACGATTACACCCTGCCCAAGGTGACCTTGCGTCTCGCCAGCGCCGAACAGGCGTCCCATTGGGAGGCCGTGCTGGCGGACTTCACTCCCGCTTCCAGACCCGGCGCCGCCCATGCCTGAGCTTCCCAACCCGATTTATTTCGCCATCCCGGGCTTTGTCGCGCTGGTGATCGCTGAAATGGTCTACGCCCGGGCCACCGGCCGCGCGCAATACGAGCCCCGCGACACGGCCGCCAGCCTGATCATGGGGCTCGGCAACACCGTTTCCGGCGTACTCCTGGGCGGGATCGCGGTGTTCTGGTTCACTCTGATCGAGCCTTACGCCCTCTTGGACATCGGCTGGGCCTGGTGGGCCTTCGTGCTCGCCTTCGTGCTGGATGATTTCGTGTATTATTGGAGCCACCGCTTCGCCCATACGGTGCGCTGGTGGTGGGCCGATCATGTGGTGCACCACTCCAGCCAGCACTACAATCTCTCCACGGCGCTGCGTCAGCCCTGGCTGAACCCGCTGACCTTCAAATTCATATTCTTCGGATCCTGGCTGGTCCTGCTAGGCTTTCCCCCTGCGATGATCGCCTTCGTCGGGGCGCTCAACCTGATCTACCAGTTCTGGATCCACACCGAAGCGATCGGCAAAATGTGGGGTCCGTTCGAGGCGGTGTTCAACACGCCCAGCCACCACCGCGTCCACCACGCCACCAATCCGCGCTATCTCGACCGCAATTATGCCGGCGTCTTCATCATCTGGGACCGGATGTTCGGCACGTTCGAGCCCGAGCGCGAGGACGAGCCCTGCCGATACGGGATCGTGCGCAATCTGGGCACCTATAATCCGATCAAGATCTGCCTGCATGAATGGCTGGGCATCCTTAAGGACGTGCGGCGTTCAAAATCGATCCGCGAGGCGCTGGGCTATTGGCTCGGCCCGCCGGGCTGGTCGCCGGACGGCAGCCGCGACAGCTCGAAAATCCTCAAAGCCCGCTGGCAGGCCCGGCAGGACGCGGAGCACGACCCGGCCAAGGCGGCGGCCGAATAGGCCGGGCTTTAAGTGTCATGGCGCGGTTCTTCCGGGCCGCCCCTTGCCGGCCGGCCAGCGACAGTCGCCGCTTGGATCCCCCGGGCAAGCGGGGGATGACGGTGAGGCGCTGCGACGCCCCCCATGTCCGCCGTCCCAATACCCCTGCTTGCCAAGCGGGAATAATTTCCACACACTCGCAAAAGTGAACGCTGTTCACGCCGGCCCAAGACCGGCGGGACGGAAGGTATTGCGGGAGGAACGCCATGACCGCGCTGCGCGATCTTTATCCGATGCCGGACATCGACAAGCACTGGCATGTGCCCAACGAATTCGAGGCCGTCTTCGACTGGCGCTTCGACGAGGGCCGCACCACGCTCATGCACCTGTACCAGAAGGGCAAGGACATGCAGTGGGATGCGCTCAACCGCATCGACTGGGAGCTTGATCTCGATCCGGAAAACCCGATGGAGATGCCGGATGAGGCGGTGCCGATTTTCGGCTCGGACATCTGGAATAAGATGACTCCTAAAGAGAAGGCGGAGATGCGCCGTCACGGCCAGGCGTGGAATATCTCCCAATTCCTTCAGGGCGAGCAGGCCGCGCTTCTTGCAGCGTCTAAAATCGTGCAGTCGGTTCCCGATCTCGATGCGAAATTCTACGCCGCGACCCAGGTGATGGACGAAGCGCGCCATGTGGAGGCGTATAAGAAGCTGCTGGGCAAGTTCGGCGTCGCCTATCCGATGACCGATCCGCTCCAGGAGCTGGTCAATGACGCCCTGTCCGACAGCCGCTGGGATGTGACCTATCTGGCGATGCAGGTGGTCATCGAAGGTCTGGCGCTGGCCGCGTTCGGCACGATCCGAGATCTGGCTCAGAACCCTCTGGCGAAGATGGTCAACGCCTATGTCATGGAGGATGAGGCGCGTCATGTGGCCTTCGGCCGGCTGTCGCTGCGTGATTATTATCCCGAGCTGACCCAGAAGGAGCGTGACGAGCGCGAGGATTTCCTGGTCGAGGCCTGTTATCTGATGCGCGATCGCATGACCCAGTCCAAAGCGGTCTACGAGGTGCTCGGCCTGCCGATCGCCGAGTGCGAGGCCTATACCGAGCAGTCCGAGATCGTGAAGCTCTACCGCACCATGCTGTTCCAGCGCATCGTGCCGATCGTGAAGGATATCGGCCTGTGGGGCCCGAAAATCCAGAAATGCTACGAGGATATGGGCGTGCTGCATTACGCCGAGCTCGACCCTCAGGCGCTTCAGGACGAAGACGAGCGCATCGCAAAGGAGATCGAAGCCGCCGCTCAAGGCGTCGATCCCACCAAAGCGCGCCGCGACTATATCCACGCGGTCGCCGCCGAAGGCGCCGCCGGGCACGCCGAGTAGGTTTTCCCCTCTCGCACCTCACCCCTCAACTGCGCAGGTGCGAGCGTGACTGAACCCTGCAGGCCCTCACGGCCTTGCAGGGTTTTTCTTGCGCAATCGTCATTTCCATAATCGCGCGTGAGCCTTAAAAGAGCCGCCCGACTGCTTGAAGAAAGCCGACCGCCATGCGCCATTTCCTGTCCACCGAAGACTGGTCTCGCGATGATCTGCAAGCCATGATCGAACGCGCGCGCGCCTTTCGCGACAGCCCGCAGGGCGAGGCGTTGAAGGGCAAGTCGGTCGCCTTGATGTTTTTCAATCCCTCCCTGCGCACCCGGTCCAGCTTCGACATCGGCGTGCACCAGCTCGGCGGGCACGCCGTGATGCTGGATGCTCAAGGGCAGACCTGGCCGCTGGAGTTTGAAGAGGGCGCCGTGATGGACGCCGGGCCGGAGGAACACGTCAAAGAGGCCGCACGGGTCCTGTCGCGCTATGTCGATCTGATCGCCATTCGGTGCTTTCCCAAATTCCAGGACTGGACGGCCGAGCGCGAAGATCCGCTGATCACGGCCTATGCGAAATACGCCACAGTGCCGGTCATCAATATGGAGACCATCGTCCACCCCTGCCAGGAACTGGCGATGATGATGGCGCTTCAGGACCGGATCGGGGATGTGAGGGGCAAGGATTTCCTGCTCACCTGGGTGCCTCACCCCAAGCCGCTCAATACGGCCGTGGCCAACTCCGCCCTGCTGATCGCCTCGAAATTCGGCATGAATGTGAGGCTCCTCATTCCGGATGACGTCTATCGCCTGGACGAGCGCTATATGGGCGCGGCCAAGCGCTTCTGCGCCGCCGCAGGCACGTCGCTGACCGTCACCACCGATCCGCAGGAAGGCTATGCCGGCGCGGACGCGGTCTACGGCAAAAGCTGGGGCGCCTTGCCCTTCTATGGCGGCTGGGAGGCCGAGGCGCCTTATCGCGCCAAGGGCGCCGGCTTCATGATCGATGAAGCGAAGATGGCGCTCACCAAGGACGGCGTAGTGAGCCACTGCCTGCCCATGCGCCGCAATGTGAAGATCGCCGACGCCGTGGTCGACGGACCGGACTTTTTGGGCATTGAAGAGGCGGAGAACCGCCTGCACGTGCAAAAAGCGATCATGGAGCGCCTGATCACCGAGGCCGGATCATGACCGGCGCGCCGTCCGAGACCAGGCTCGCGCGCCCGCCGGTGCGCGCGGCGATCGTTGAATTGCTCTCGCACATGCGCGACGGCAAGGAGATTCGCGAATACCTCAACCGTTTCTCCGAGCTTGATCAGGAGCGCTTCGCGGTCATCAAGGTGGGCGGGGCGATCATCGAAGACCAGCTTGAGGACCTTGCGCGGGCGCTGGCGTTTCTTCAGTCGGTCGGGCTCGCGCCCATCGTCGTTCATGGCGGCGGGCCTCAGCTCAACGCGGCGCTGGAAGCGGCGGGCTTTCCCGAAGAGCGGATCGACGGCCTGCGCATCACCTCGCCGGACGCCATGGGCGCGGTGCGCGACACCTTGACGGCGGTGAATGTGAAGCTGGTCCAGGCGATCCGGGATCAGGGCGGCCGAGCCGCCTCGATTCCCTCCGGCGTGTTCGAAGCCGAGTTGGTCGACGAAGCCCGGCTGGGCCGGGTCGGCGAACCCAGCGCGGTGCGCCTGGACCTGGTCGCCGCCGCCGCGAAGGCCGGTCAGGCGCCGATCCTGGGCTGTTTGGGCGACACCGCGGACGGCCGCCTGGTCAATGTCAACGCCGACAGCGCCGTGCGCGCCCTGGTCGGCCAGCTCCAGCCCTACAAGATCGTGTTTCTGACCGGGACCGGCGCCTTGCTCGACGAGGCCGGCGGGCCGATCTCGACGGTCAATCTCGCCACCGATTTTGACGAGCTGATGGCGCAGGACTGGGTCGCCGGCGGCATGCGGCTGAAACTGCAGGAGATCAAGCGCCTGCTCGACGGCTTGCCGCTGTCCAGCTCCGTCTCCATCACGCGGCCCGACCAGCTCGCCAAAGAGCTGTTCACCCATGCCGGCGCCGGCACGCTGGTGCGCAAGGGCGAGCGGATCGACGAAGTCACCGACCTGACGGCGCTGGATCAGGATCGAGCCCTGGCGCTGATCGCGGAAAGCTTCGGGCGGCCGGTGAAGCCGGGCTATTTCGACAGGCTCGACTTTGATCGCGCCTTCGTGACGGAGAATTATCGCGCCGCGGCGATCACCGCGCGGCTCGGCGATACCGTCTATCTCGACAAATTCGCCGTGCTCGACGCCGCGCGGGGCGAGGGGCTGGGCGGGGCGGTCTGGAAGCGGCTCGTCGCCTATGCGCCGCGGCTTTACTGGCGCTCGCGCCGGGACAATCCGATCAATGAGTTCTACTTCGCCGTCTGCGACAGCGCGATCAAGCGCGGGGAGTGGACCGTCTTCCAGCGCGGCGAATCCGACCTGTCCCGCCTGCCGGCGCTGGCCGAAGAGATCGCCGGCTTGCCCGCCAGCCTGGAGGACATCTGATGAAACGCATCGGCCTTGTCGGCGCGCGCGGACATACCGGGCGTGAGCTGATCCGGCTCCTCGCGGCGCGCGATGATATGGCGCTCGATTTCGCCGTCTCCCGCGCGATGGCGGGTCAGCCGGTCGCCGGGCTCGCGCCGGAGGCCGATGCGGCCTTGAGCTTTGAAGCGCTGACTGCGGACGAAATCGCCGCACGCGGCGCGGATGCGATCATCCTGGCGATGCCCAACGGCGCGGCGGCCGACTATGTCGCCGCGATCGAGGCGGCGGCGCCGGACACGGTGCTCGTCGATCTGTCCGCGGATTACCGCTTCGACGACGACTGGACCTATGGCCTGCCGGAGATTTATGGCCGGGATCGGCTCCGCGGAGCCAGCCGCGTCTCCAATCCGGGCTGCTACGCCACGGCCGGCCAGCTCTGCGTCGCGCCGGTGCGCGCCTGGCTGTCCGGACCGGCGCATCTGTTTGGCGTCTCGGGCTATTCCGGCGCAGGCACAACGCCGAGCCGGAAGAATGATGTCGAAGCGCTCAAGGACAATCTCATGCCCTATGGCCTTCTGAGCCACATGCATGAGCGGGAGATGAGCCGGCATTTGGGCCGCGACGTTCGCTTCAGCCCCCATGTGGCCGCCTTCTTCCGCGGCATCACGCTGACCGCGCAGCTTGAATTCGCCGCGCCGGTCGCGCCGGACGCCTTCAAAACCGCCTATGTGGACGCCTATGCCGGCGAGCCGCTGATCGAGATCACCGACGCCATCCCGGAAATCGCCGACGGCGCGTTCAAGCCCGGCGCCGTGGTGGGCGGCTTCACCCTGTCAGAGGACGGGCGACGCGGCGTCGTCGTGGCGGCGCTGGACAATCTGCTTAAAGGCGCAGCGGTCCAGGCGATGCAGAATCTGGCGCTGGCGCTGGGGCTGGAGGAGTTGAAGGGCGTTCGGAGGTAAGCCTCGCCCCCGCACCGTCCTGCGCCTCACCCGACCATGGGAAGATGGCGCGCGTCTGGATTGATGCGGACCTCCCAGCCTGTCGGCGGCCTCGCGCAGCGCCGCGTGATTGTCTTCAGCGGTTTTCGCGACCTTGGCGACCGCGCCGGCGACTCCAACGACCAGCCCGACGACGGCGCCGGCGAGGGCGCCTTTCGGCCCGGCCAGAAAGCCCTTTTTGGCGCCTTTCGCGGCGCCGGCGATCCCCGCCATCGCTGCAGCGCCCTTGTCTCAAGGCCTGCCGCGTTTCTTGTCATGCCGCCGACCCGATATATTGGAGGCTGGCGGGCCGGACCAGCGCCAATCCCGAAAGCCGGTGAGCCCTTAACACCTCCGTGATCAGCCGTGACTTGGCTCCGGCCCGTGCGGCGCCACATTAAGCCTAACGCCATATTCGAGAGCCATCGCCATGCACCGCCCCTTGCTCGCCGCCGCCCTGTTCGCCATTTCCGCCGCCGCCTGCGCGCAGGAGGCCGGTCCCTATGTCGCGCCGGCTGAGGCCGACGGCGCCGATTTGCCCGCGGGTTTGTCCCATGCCGTGTTCGCGTCGGGCTGTTTCTGGTGCACGGAAGCCGATTTTGAGAAGCTGGACGGGGTGGTCGAAGTCGTGTCCGGCTTTGCGGGCGGGAGCGAACCCAATCCGGGCTATTACGACGTGGTCTACGGCCGCACCGGGCATTCGGAAGCCGCGCGCGTGATCTTCGATCCGGCGGTGGTGAGCTATCAGCAGCTTCTCGATCACTACTGGGTCAATGTCGATCCATTCGACCGCGAAGGACAGTTCTGTGACCGTGGCGGCGCCTACGCCCCGCACATCTTCCCCGTCAACGGCGCCCAGGCCGAGCAGGCGCAGGCCTCCGCTGAGACGGTCGAGGCGCGCTTTGAGCGTGCGGTGGCGGTGGATATCGAGCCGCTGACGACCTTCTGGCCGGCCGGGGCCGAGCACCAGGACTTCGCGGAGAACCGCCCGCTTCGCTATTCTCGCTATCGTTTCGGCTGCCGCCGCGATCAGCGCCTGATCGAGATCTGGGGCGAAGACGCGCTCGGGCGCTGAGCCGGGCTTCGCCGATCATGCTAACCTCGCGTCATGAACGCGGATGGCGCACGCATATTGCTGATCGCCGGCAACGGATTTGTCGGACGGGCGGCGGCGCTCGCCTTCGCCGGCGCGGGCGCAATGGTCAGCGTGCTGCATACCGGTTCACGGCCCGCGCCTGAGCACCCGCGCATCTCGGACATCCTCGCGCCGCGCGTGCCCGCGCCGATCACGAGGTTTCCGGACGCCGCGATCCGTGCGGCCCAGGGCGCTGCGGCGGTCATTCATGTCTACGCCATGGGACAGCCGGATGCGGAGGCCTTCGTCGCCGCCTTTGACGGCCGGGCCCGGCGCTTGGTCCTAATTTCGTCCTGCGACGTCTATCGCGCCTATGCGCGCTTTATCAGGACCGAGCCGGGACCGCCGGACCCCACGCCCCTGACCGAAAGCTCGGCCTTGCGCGCGCGGCGCCATCCCTACCGTTCCAGATCGGCGAACGCGCGCGAACTGGAATACTGGTATGACAAGATCGACGCAGAGACCGCGCTGACCGCGGCCGCGGCTTCTGAAACGACCATCCTTCGGCTCGCCAAGGTTTATGGGCCGGACGGCGATCGCGAGCTGTCGACGGTCTATGGATATGCCGACCATCCCGATTGGCGCTGGACGCATATCCATGTCGCCAATCTCGCCGCTGCGATCGTTCGGGCGAGCCTGCATCCGCGCGCGGCCGGCGAGGTGTTCAATGTCGGCGAAGCGGCGACCCCGACCATGGGCGAGCGTCTGGCGGCCTTGCCGGCCCGCCCCGAGGCGCGGCTGATCGCGGGCGAGTATGACTTCCGGCAGGATATCGCGGTGAGCAGCGCGAAGCTCCGCGACCAGCTCGGCTTCGAAGATGTCGTCGACGAGACCGAGGCGATGTCGGCGCTGGCGCACTCAATCGAATCCTGAGGTGCGCGACGGACCCGCCCCGGCCGGACCGTAAGTCTTCCAGCCAAAGTCAGGGAGGCGGTCTTGGCGTTAAATCTCTTCGCGTTTTCGGGCGGCGTCGCCATGGCCTGCGCTCTCGCCGCTTCTGCGCCCGCCGCGGCGCTGGATTGCGACGCCCTGAAAGCCTTCAATTCCGAACGGGCCGGCGTCAGCCTGGTGATCCTGCGGCGCGGCGAGATCGTCTGCGAGGACTATCCCAATGGCGGCGCGCTCGACGCGGGATGGGCGCTGGCCAGCGGGACCAAGAGCTTTGTCGGCGTCATCGCCGCCGCTGCGGTCCAGGACGGCCTGCTCAGCCTGGATGAACGGGTCTCGGAGACGCTGCCGCGCTGGCGTGAGGACGCCAATCTGGCCCAGGTCACCATCGCCGAGCTGTTGAGCCTGACCTCCGGCGCCGATTTTCCCGGCCACCGCCGTCCCGGGCGTTTGCCGAGCTATGATCAGGCGGTGCAGGTCGCCACAGGCGCCGCGCCGCCGGGCGCGCGCTTTCAATACGGCTCCGGGCCCTTCCAGGTGTTCGGCGCGGTGATGATGGCCAAGCTTGAAGACGCCGGCCTGGACGCAGATCCGCTCGCCTATCTGCAGCGCCGCGTGCTGGACCCGGTCGGGATCGAACCCACGCATTGGGCGCGCCGGGCCGGCGATCTGCCGCACCTGCCCGCCGGCGCCAGCTTCACGGCGCGCGATTGGGCGATGTTCGGCCAATTCATCCTCCAGGGCGGCGTCTGGGAGGGCGAGCGCCTGCTCGACGACCGCGCGCATGCGCGCTTGTTCGAGGGCGCCGCCGCAAACCCGGCCTATGGCCTGACCTGGTGGCTGGCGGAGCCGGTGGACCCTGAAACGCGCGCCGGGATTCCGCAACTGCGCCGAGCCTCGGATATCTCCGCCTTCGCCGCCGGCTTGCCCGAGGTCTGGATGGCCGCCGGCGCCGGGCGTCAACGGCTTTATGTGATTCCTGAAGCCGAGCTGGTGATCGTCCGGCAGACCGACCGGGTGATGGCCGCGTTGATGGGACGGGCGCCGGAATGGTCGGACGGTGAATTCCTGACGATGGCGCTCGCCGACTAGCGCGACGCGGTTTCGGCGATTTCGGCTTCAAAGGCCGGCGTGCGCTCCACCGGCCGATAACCCTCGGCGAGGAAGAGCTGGTAGCGGCGCTCGATGCCGCCGCCCAGATCGATGACGATTTCGCCGGCCGGCTCCATCACCGCGAAGTCGGCCCGCATGACCGGGACTTCGCGCGGACGTTCGGAGACGATCAGGACCGGTCCCTCGACGCCAACAGGCAGCGGCCAGGCCGCCTCGGCGAAATTGTGCGCGCTGTTCTGGCGCAGCCACATGTAAAGCTGCGCGGGGATGTCCGGTCCATAGCGCTGGGTCTGGTGGAAATCATTGCGATTGTCGAAGGCGACGATGTCGACGCCGGTCTCGCGCACCACCGTCTCGATCGCCTCCGCCGTCGCCGGCCATTCACGGATGCGTTTAAAGTCGTTGGCCCGGCCTGCCGCGTCGGTCAGTTGCGGAGAGGCGGCGAAGCTCAAGAAGGCCGCGCCCAGAAGAAAGTGCAGGCCGACCGATCCATAAAGCAGAAAGCGTCGCCAGTCCGCCCGGTGCGTGAGCAACCAGGCGGTCAACAAGGTTCCCGCGCCGTAGGCCGAGGCGGCCCAATTGGCGTGGGCCCGGCTGATAAAGGCCTGACCCGCCACGATCACCAGCGCGGGCACGACGAACCCGGCCAGCATCAGGAGCGGGCGCTCCTCCTGGCCGGGACGACTCCGCCGGATGGCGATCACCACCGCTGCGATGAGCGTGGCGAACGTGATCGGACCAAAAACGCCGAATTGATCGCCGATGAATTGAAGCAGCTCTTCAAGATTAAACAGCGATCCCTGCCAGTTCGCGTTCGCCGCCGTATGCGAGACCGTTGCGAACTCGTTTGCTGCATTCCAAAGCAGATTGCCGCTGATGATCGCGCCGAACACGCTCAGGGCCGCGGCCCCCTGAAGGCTCAGCAGCGCCCGGCGCGCCGGCTTGTCGACCAGAATGGCGATGCCGGTTCCGATCAGGAAATAGACCGTCGCGTATTTCGACAGGAAGGCCCAACCGGCCGCTGCGCCCAGTGCGATCGCCCACCCCCAATGGGGCCGCTCGCGCAATCGAATGAGGGCATAAAGGCCCAGGCTCCATCCCGCCATCATCACCGCGTCGGTGGCGATGATGATTGAGGAGAGCCAGACCGCCGGCATCAGCATCCAGAGCGCAGCCGCCCAGAACCCGGCGCGCGGTCCAAAAAGGCGGGCCGCGGCAAGCCCCAGAAAACTCGCGCTGACGAGATGCAAAATCGGCGCGGCCAGCCGAACCGCCCAGTCCGCATCGCCGAAGAGCGCGGTGGTGGCGGCGATCACCCAGGCGATCATCGGAGGTTTGGAGAAATAGCCCCAGTCCAGCGATTGCGACCAGAGCCAGTACTGGGTCTCGTCGGCGTAAAGGCTGTTCGGGTCGATCATAAGCACGAACAGCCTCAGCGCCGTAAAACCGGCCAGAAGCGCCAGCGCCGCGTTAAACGCCGTGCGCGGATGGTCCAGGCCGGCGGCTGTCGCGGCGATGTCGGTCCGTGCGGTCATGGCGGCTTGATGCGCGCCAATCCCGATCTTGTCAAAACCGCCGCGCGGCGATTCGGAGCTTCACCGTCCGCGCGTCGACATCGTGGCGAAAATGCAACGCGACGCGATGAGCGCGCCGCGACGGCCGCCCGGGCGATTTGCCGATTGAACGCGGTCATCGCCGGCCTCGCCGCGTGCGTCCGGCTTGAGACCATTCGATTTCATTAACGAATTGTACGATCCGCGCCGGACGGCTTGATCCGAACTCGGACCAGTTCGATCGCCGGGCGTTGCAAAAGCTTCACAAATGCGTCACCGAACCGTCAGCCTCGGCCTTTAACGCCCGCGAGCGAAACGTCGTCGCAGTGTCGGCGTTGTCCACCGTTGGTCGATTAGGGGGACCACCCAAATGCTCAAGAAGTTTGCCTATGGCGCTTCGATTGCCGCGCTCGCCGCCATGGCGCCGATCGCCGCAGTCCACGCGCAGTCCACCACCGCGTCGCTGCGCGGCACCGTTGTCGATGCGTCCGGCGCTCCGGTGTCCGGCGCGTCCGTGACCATCCTTCACGTGCCGACCGGTCAGGTCTCGGTCACCACGACCTCCGACAACGGCTCCTTCTTTGAATCCGGTCTTCGTCCTGGCGGCCCCTACACGATCACCGTCACCGCGTCCGGCGCTCAGCCGGAGCGCGCTGAGGGCGTGCGCCTGTCCACCGGCCAGGTGAACTCCTTCAATGCGACGCTGGGCGTCGCCGGCGCCACCGACGTGATCACCGTCGTGGGCACCGCGATCCAGTCCGAACTCGGCCTTAACGGCGGCGTCGGCACCGTGTTCGACGCGGCGGACCTGGCGGCTCAGCCGTCCATCCAGCGCGACGTCATCTCCTCGCTGCTGTCCGATCCGTTCGTGACCACGACGACCTTCTCCGGCCGCGGCCGCTCCAACGGCGTGATCTCGGTCGCCGGCCAGGCGCCGCGCTTCAACGGCTTCGTGATCGACGGCCTCGCGCAGGGCAATGACTTCGGTCTCGACCAGGGCCTCTTCCCGACCCTGCGTCAGCCGATCTCCATCGACTGGATCGAAGAAGCCTCCGTGCAGGCGTCTGACTACTCGGTCCTGTCCAGCGGCTTCACCGGCGGTCTCGTCAACGTCGTGACCAAGTCCGGCACCAACGAGTTCGACGGCGGCGCGTATTATTATTATCGCGACGACAGCTTCGTCGGCGAGAGCGCGTTCGACACGACCGTGACCAATGACGCGTTTGAAGAAGACGAGTGGGGCGTGTTCCTGGGCGGTCCGATCGTTGAAGACCGTCTGTTCTTCTTCGCCGGCTATGAAGAAGTCTCCAACACCCGCCCGCTGAATTTCGACTTCCAGGGCGCGGATCCGCAAATCTTCGACATCATCCGCGACATCACCCAGAACACGTATAATTACGATCCGGGCGATAAGGGCGACACCTCGGTCGACGAAATCTCCGAATCCTCGCTGGTGAAGCTGGATTGGGACATCAACGACAACCACCGCCTCACCGTGTCCTGGCAGTCTTCCGAAGACAGCCTGCTGACCAACACCGGCACCTTCCGCTTCCCGACCGGCTATTATGTGCTGTCCTCCGAGCAGGACGTGTACCGCGCCGAGCTGGTGTCCGACTGGACCGACAACTTCTCCACGACCTTCCGCGTTTCGCGCAAGGACTATGTGCGCGGCCAGAACTCGCTGGGCGACACGTCCGCGACCGGCACCTCCTTTGGTGAATTCGAGATCGCGGTGGACCCGACCGATCCGTATTTCGCGGCCAACGGCCTGGACGGCAACGCCCTGCTGGGCGGCGACGACCGCACCTTCACGCTGGGCCCGGACCAGTTCCGTCACCACAACGCCTTTGAAGACGAGCGTACGGTCTTCTTCGGCCAGGGCGACTATATCTGGGGCGATCACGTGATCACCTTCGGCGCCCAGTGGGAGCAGTACGACCTGTTCAACATCTTCGGCCAGCGCTCGCGCGGCCTGTTCGAGTTCGACTCGCTGACCGATTATGTGAACCAGGACGCCTTCGTCACCTATATCAACGCCCAGTCCAACATCTCTGACGATGTGGCGGCTGAGTGGGGGTATGAGCAGCTCTCGCTCTTCGTTCAGGACAGCTGGCAGATCCGCCCGGACCTGAACATCAATTACGGCATCCGTTATGACCGCATCTACCAGGACGACGTGCCGCCGGCGCCGGAGCCCGTTCCGTCGGGCACCAATGGCGCGCTGCTGTCCTTCCAGGATGTCTACGGCTTCTCCGGCTCCGACAATCTGGACGGCGTCGACCTGATCCAGCCGCGCTTCGGCTTCGACTGGAACGTCAGTGACCGCCTCGACATCTCCGGCGGCGTCGGCCTGTATTCCGGCGGCAACCCGCAGGTCTGGGCGTCGAACAACTTCACCCCGGCGACCTATTTCTCCGGCACGTTCGACACCAATGTCACCGGCGCGGTTCCGACCTCGATCCTGACCGACGTCTCGCAGGGCGTGACCCTGGGCGGCGCGGTGCAGAATATCGACGTCTTCGCTCCGGGCTTCGACATGCCGAACGTGCTGCGCGCCTCGCTGCGTGCGGAATACGAGCTGAACCTGGACCGCTTCGGCCTGGGCGACGGCTATTTCGTGTCGGTCTCGGTGCTGCACTCCGACCGCCGCGAAGCGCTGATCTGGCGGAACCTGGCGTTTGACCGTCCGGACCTCGACTTCGCGCGCGGCGTCGCGCCGGACGGCCGTCCGATCTATCCGGATCTGGGCGACATCCCGGATCTGACCGATCCGGCGAACACGGACAATGACGAGAACACCAACGGGTCCGAATTCCGTCTGCCTGACGCCTTCATCATCGACACCACCGATGGCGGCTCGGCGACCTCGTTCGCGATCCAGCTCGCCAAGCGGTATGACAATGGCTTCCGCTTCAACTTCGGTTACACCAACACCGATGTCGAAGACCTGCTGGAGTACACCTCCTCGCGTGCGGTTTCGGCCTGGCGCGGCATTGTCGGCACCGACCGGAACAACCCGACGCTCGGCACCTCGTCCAACGAGATCGAACACAAGTTCACCCTGCGTCTGGCCTATGAGCGTGATTTCTTCGCCGATCTCACCTCGCAATTCTCGGTCTTCGGCCTGGTCCAGTCCGGCCAGCCTTACAGCTACGGCTACAATGTCGGCGGCTCCAACCCGCTGTTCGGCCGTGCGCTGGGCGGCTCGCCGCGTGACGGCGCCGACCTGCTCTATGTCCCGCTCGCCGGTGGTGATCCGCGGGTCGAGTTCGAGACCGCGCAGGACGAAGCTGACTTCAACGCGTTCATCGCGGCTGAAGGCCTCGAGCAGTTCCGCGGCGGCTTCGTGCCGCGCAACCACGGCCGCTCGCCGTGGACCCAGCGCTGGGACTTCCGCTTCACCCAGGACCTGCCGGGCATCCCCGGCGCGGACCGCTGGGTCGGCGACAACCGCTTCCAGTTCGTGCTGGACATCGAGAACTTCCCGAACCTGCTCAACGAAGACTGGGGCACCCAGTACAATCGCGGCGGGTCCTTCGGTCGCGTGAGCGCGGTGTCCGCGGACCTGCGTGAGCTGGCCGGCGGGGAAATCCTCGGTGACAACGAGCCGGGTGAATTCTGTAAGGCGGAAGGCGATTGCCGCTACGTCTACTCCGGCGTTGTGAACCCCGACAACATTCAGTCGCGGGACCTCAACAACTCGGTCTATCGCATCCGCGTCGGCCTGCGTTACGAGTTCTAAGAACTCCTAACGTGAGCCGAACGGCTTAAGTCGAGGGGGCGGCGCTTTTTCAAGCGCCGCCCCTTTTTCTTTGTCTCAACCGTTCGCGGGCCCAAGCGCCCATCCTCTGGTTTGTGCGACTTGCATGGGAGTCCCCGCCATGTCCCGTTCTTCTTTTCTGCGTCCTTCGCGCCGCCTGGTGCTGGGCTCCGCCGCCGCAGGCGCCGCAGCAGCGCTCACCGCCGCCTGCCGCGCGCCCGCATCCAGTCCGTCGCAAATCTTCCGAAACGATCCGTTCTCCCTGGGCGTCGCCTCCGGCGATCCGGCGTCGGACGGCTTCGTGCTCTGGACCCGGCTGGCGCCCAATCCGCTCGATCCCGATGGCGGAATGACGCCGGAGCCCGTCGATGTCGGATACGAGATCGCCGCCGATGAAGCCTTCACGCAGATCGTACGCGCCGGGGTGGAGCGGGCATTGCCCGGCCACGGCCATGCGGTGCACGCCGAAATCCACGGACTGCAAGCCGGCCGGGAGTATTTCTACCGCTTTCACGCCGCCGGGGTGACCAGCCCGGTCGGACGCGCCTTGACCGCTCCGGCATATGGCGCGGGCCATGACGCCATGAAGATCGCCTGGGCCAGCTGTTCGCACTATGAGCAGGGCTATTTCCACGCCTATCGCGATATGGCGGAGGAGCGCGTCGATCTGATCATCCACACCGGCGATTACATCTACGAATCCAGCTGGGGCCCGCAGGTGCGCCGGCATGTGACGCCGGAACCGTATACGCTGGCGGACTATCGCCGGGTTCACGCCAATTACCGCCTGGACCCGGACCTTCAGGCCGCGGCGGCGATCGCGCCCTGGCTGGTGACCTGGGATGATCATGAAGTGGATAATGATTATGCTGGCGACGTTTCCGAAGAACCCTTTGTAAGCTTGGAGGCCTTCCGCGCCCGGCGCGTCGCCGCGTATCAGGCCTATTGGGAGAATATGCCGCTGCGCCGCCGCTCCATGCTGGAGCGCGCCTCCGGCCGCATGCGCATCTGGGGTCAGACCGTGTTCGGCGATCTGGCGGAGATCAACATGACCGACGGCCGGCAGTTCAAAACGCCGATGGCGTGTCCGAGCCAAGACGATCGCGGCGGCCAGGTCATCGACCCTGCGGCGTGCGAGGAACGCCTGGATGAGGCGCGCACCTATCTGGGCGAGCGGCAGGAGCGCTGGCTTCGCCGCAGTTTCGCGCGCTCGGGCGCCAGCTGGAGCTTCATCGTCCAGCCCACGCTGTTCTCACAATTCTACACGACGCATCCTGAAACCGGCCTGCCCACCAGCTGGACCGATGGATGGGACGGCTATCCCGCCGCGCGGCGCCGCCTGGCGGAGACCATCGCATCGCGTGAAGACGCCGATCCGATCGTCTTGGGCGGCGACACGCACTGCTATTGGGTGACCGAGGTGAAGACGGACTACGCGGACCCCGCCAGCCCCTCGGTCGGCTCGGAATTCGTCACGACGGCGGTCACCAGCCACCACAGCAATCATGATCTTTTCGCCGCGAACGCCGCCAATTTCGCTCACATCAAGCATTTCGACGCGCGCGAGCGCGGCTACGGCCTGATCCATCTCAGCCACGACCGGGCCGAGGTGTCGCTGCGCACGGTCGGCGAGGTCAAGCGCCGGGACGGCTATGCGCCGGCGGATCAGAAGCGGTTTGTGGTGGAGCGCGGCGCGCGGCGCCCGGTGGAGGCTTAGCCGCCAGGCGAGCCGGCCGCGGGCTGAAGCGCTATCGCGCGCAAGCCCCCTCGCGGACCACGCTCACGCGCGCGGCTGAGGCGAGACAGGCGTTCGCATAGGTCCGCCCGTCGCAGCCGCAGACCGGCCGGTATTCGCGGGTGCAGGCCCGAGGCGTCGCCGTGCACACGCCCATCTGGTCGGCGGCGCCGCACATCTGACCGGCGTCCCAGCGGCAGAAGACGGCGCCGGTGTCTGCGCCTGCGCAGGCGATGCCGGCGATCCCGCCGCACGCCGCGCCGGGCGCGGCGGCCGGGTGAGGCGCCGGGGCGCCCGGGGCCGGCGCGTCCGAGGAGGGCGCCGGCGCGCAGGCGGCGACCACTACGACCGCAAGCGCGATCACGAGACGGCGGAACATGGCTGAATCTCCCATGGTGGAAATCATCGCCGGGCCACTTTATCACGTCGCCTGTTCGCCAAGAGATGAATGAGACCCGATCATGAGTTTGCGCCTCGCCTTCATGGGCACGCCTGACTTCGCCGCCGCATCGCTCGCCGAAATCCTCGGCGCAGGCCATGAGGTGGCGCGGGTCTATACCCAGCCGCCACGCCGGCGCGGGCGCGGTCAGGCCGAAACACAAACGCCGGTCCACCAGCTCGCCGAGCAATTCGGCCTGCCGGTGGCGACGCCGGAGCGCTTCCGGGACGAGGATGTCCTGGCCGCGTTCGAGGCCCTGGAGCTGGATGCGGCCTGCGTCGTGGCGTACGGCCAGATCCTGCCTCAGCGGGCGCTGGACGCGCCGCGGCTGGGCTGTCTCAATCTGCATGCATCGCTTCTGCCCCGCTGGCGCGGCGCGGCGCCCATCCAGCGCGCGATCATGGCGGGCGACGAGGTCACCGGCGTGCAGATCATGCAGATGGAGGCCGGGCTCGACACGGGCCCGGTGCTGATGAGCGAAGTCCTCCCGATCGCCGAGTCCGACACCGCCGGCACGCTGCATGACCGCTTGATGATCACCGGCGCACAGCTCTGGCCGCGCACCTTGGCGGCGTTGGAGCGGGGCTCGCTGGAGGCGGCGCCTCAAGCGGAGGACGGCGTGACATACGCCCGCAAACTCACCGCGGAGGACCGCCGCATCGACTGGTCCAGGCCCGCGAGCGCGGTCGCTGATCAGATTCGCGGCCTGTCGCCGGTCCCGGGCGCCTATTTTGAATTGCCCGGCGACCGGCCGGTGCGCGTGAAGGCGCATTTCGCGGTTCCCGAGGCAGGCCAGGGCGAGCCGGGCGAGGTGCTTGATGATCAGCTCCTGATCGCCTGCGGCCGCGGCGCCGTGCGCCTGACCCGGCTGCAACGTGAGGGCAAGGGGGTCGTCGACGGCGCGGATTTCGTGCGAGGACATGCGGCGCCGGCCGGGATGGTTTTGGATTAGCCGCGACATGCCCCGCTACAAACTCACAGTCGAATATGACGGCGGCCCGTTCGTGGGCTGGCAGCGCCAGGAGAACGGGCCCAGCGTGCAGGCCGCGCTGGAGGCGGCGGCGCGCAAGCTTGATCCGTCGGCGGGCGAGATTTACGGCGCCGGCCGCACCGATTCCGGCGTGCACGCGCTGGGGCAGGTCGCCCATCTTGATCTCGTCAAGGATTTGCCCGCCGACACGGTGCGCGATGCGCTCAATCACCATCTCAAGCCTGAACCGATCGCGGTGCTGGAGGCGGAAGCGGCCGCGGCGGCGTTCCACGCCCGCTTCAGCGCCACCCGGCGCGGCTATATCTACCGCATCATCGCGCGCCGGGCGCCGCTGACCCTCGACAAAGGCAAGGCCTGGCGCGTGCCGAAGGCGCTGGATGCGGACGCCATGCACGCCGCCGCCCAGCATCTGGTCGGCACGCACGATTTCACCACCTTCCGCGACGCCCAATGTCAGGCGGACAGTCCAGTTAAATCTCTCGATTTCATCGATATTTCCGCGCGCGGCCGGGGCGAGTTGGAGGTCGCGGTTGAAGCGATCAGCTTCCTCCATCGCCAGGTGCGCTCCATTGTCGGCTCGCTCGTCGAAGTCGGTCTGGGCAAATGGTCGCCCGCCGATTTCAAGGCCGCGCTCGAAGCGGCCGACCGTCGCCGGTGCGGCCCCGTCGCGCCGCCGGACGGGCTCTATCTTCATTTCGTACGCTATGGGCGCGACTGAGGCTTTGGATTTGGCTTTTTTGCGTAATCGGTTAGAGGAGCGGCTATGAAATATGATTCTGTTTGTGTGTATTGCGGCTCCAATTTCGGCGGCGACGAGGCCTATGCCGAGGCCGCTCGCGACATGGGCCGCACGCTGGCCCAGCGGGGCCTGCGCCTGGTCTATGGCGGCGGTCAGGTGGGCCTGATGGGCGTGGTTGCGGACGCCTGCATCGACGCCGGCGGGGAGGTGACGGGCGTGATCCCGGACTTTCTCCACCACAAGGAGATCGCCCATCCGCGCGTGCAGGACATGCATATCGTCACCTCCATGCACGAGCGGAAGCTGATGATGGCCGATCATTCCGACGCCTTCATCGCCATGCCCGGCGGGCTGGGCACGCTGGAAGAGCTGTTTGAAGTCTGGACCTGGTCCCAGCTGGGCCGGCACAAAAAGCCGGTCGCCGTCCTGAATGTGAACGGCTATTGGGACAGAATGCTCGAATTTCTCGATCACATGCAGGGTGAAGGCTTTGTCGAAGGCCGCCATCGCGAGATGCTGCTGTCCGGCGCCACTCCTGCCAACGTGCTGGATTCGCTGACGGATTATGAGTTCCCCGGCATGATCGCCAGCCTGGAGCGGGCGCAGACCTGAAACGCGCCCTCAGGCGTCCGCACGTCGGCGCTCTTCAACGCGGAGTGATCGGGAATTGCGGAAAAATTCCCGCCTTCGGCGCCGACCAAGATCGCATCCCCAGCGCCGGCGCGAGGTGTAAGGCCGAACCGACGCCCCGTTCCCATCAGACCTGCCTGACGCCCCCGTCGGTCCAATCCGCCCATTCGCCGGCGCCAGGCCCGGGCGATTGCGTCGCCATGCCGCTTGCCCTTCCCAAACCTCCCGCCTCCGCGCTACTCACACGCCATGAGCATTCAGAACGCCAAACTCGATCAGGTGATTGATCGTTTCGACCAGGTCGAGGCGCGCCTCGGCGCGGCCGCCGACGCGGACGAGATCGTCGCGCTGTCCAAGGAGCATGCCGAGCTCAAGACCGTTGCGGACAAGGCCCGCGAGCTGAAGACGGCGCGCGCCGACTTAGAGGACGCCGAAGCGATCATCGCGGATGGATCGGACCCCGACATGGTCGCCCTGGCCCAGGAGGAGCAGAGCGATCTTAAAGGCCGCGTGCCGACGTTGGAGCGTGAGCTTCAACTCCTGCTTCTGCCCAAGGACAAGGACGATGAAGCCTCCATCATGCTGGAGATTCGCGCCGGCACGGGCGGCGATGAAGCGGCGCTGTTCGCCGGCGATCTGTTCCGCATGTATGAGCGCTTCGCCTCCAAAAAGGGGTGGACGGTCTCGGTGGTCGAAGCCAGCGAAGCGGAAGTCGGCGGCTTTAAGGAAATTGTCGCCAATGTCTCCGGCAAGGGCGTTTTCGGCCAGATGAAGTTTGAATCCGGCGTGCACCGGGTCCAGCGGGTGCCGGTCACCGAGAGCGGCGGGCGCATTCACACCTCCGCGGCGACCGTGGCGGTGCTGCCGGAGCCGGAAAATGTCGATATCGAAATCCGGGACGAAGATATCCGCGTGGACACGATGCGGGCTTCCGGCGCGGGCGGGCAGCACGTCAACAAGACCGAATCGGCGGTGCGCATGACCCACCTGCCCACCGGCATCATGGTCGTCAGCTCGGAAAAGTCCCAGCACCAGAACCGGGCGATCGCGATGCAGGTGCTCAAGGCCCGGCTCTATGAAAAAGAGCGCGCGGAGAAGGACGCCGCGCGGGCGGCGGAACGCAAGGGCCAGGTCGGCTCCGGCGACCGGTCCGAACGCATCCGAACCTATAATTTCCCTCAGGGCCGGGTGAGCGACCACCGCATCAATCTCACCCTCTACAAGCTCGATGAGATCCTCGCCGGCGAAGCTCTCGACGAGGTGGTCGAGGCGCTGCTGGCCGAAGACCAGGCCGCCAAGCTCGCCGCCCTGGAGGAGACCTAGCCGCGTGACCCGCGCCGAAGCGTTGCGTGCGGCGGTCCGCCGCCTGAAAGCCGCCGGCGTCGGGGAGGCTTCCGAGGACGCCAGGCGGCTGCTCGGCCATGCCGCCGGATTGAGCCCGGCCGCCCTGATCGCCGCGATGCCCGCGCCTCAGCCGTCGGAAGAAGCCGCCGCCTTTCAGGCCTTGATAGAGCGGCGCGCCGCGCGCGAACCCTTGTCCCACATCCTCGGGCGCGTCGCGTTCTGGACCCTGGACCTGGCGGTCACGCCGGACGTGCTGACCCCGCGGGCCGATACGGAAACGCTCGTCGAGACGGCGCTGGCCGGAATCGCCGACCGGACCGCGCCGCTGCGAATCCTCGACATCGGAACCGGGTCGGGCGCCATCGCGCTGGCTTTGTTGAGCGAATTGCCCGCCGCACGCGCGGTGGCGACTGATCTGTCGGATGCGGCCTTGCGCATTGCGCGCGGCAACGCCGAAGCCTGCGGTCTGGCTCAGCGCTTCCAGACGGCGAAGACGCGCTGGGCGGACGGCGTCGACGGCCCCTTCGACCGGGTGATCTCCAATCCGCCCTATATCGCAAGCGCGGTGATCGAGACCCTGGAGCCGGAAGTGAAGGATTACGAGCCGCGCCTGGCGCTGGATGGCGGTTCGGACGGGCTGGCGCCCTACGCCCATCTCATGGCCGAAGCGCAAAGGCTTTTGGCGCCCGGCGGCGCCGCTCTGTTCGAGATCGGGTATGACCAGGGCGAGGCTGTCACCCAGCTGGCGCAGGCGCTGGGCGCGGCGACGCGCCTGGTGCACGACCTGGCCGGCCGCGACCGCGTCGTCGTCGCCGAATTCGGCGAAGCAGGCCCTGCGTGAAAAAAGGCTTGGAATAACGCGGCGGAACCGGCTAGTTTCCCCGAGACAGGATTGCGGCGCAGGCCGGGACAGGGGCTGCCCCGGGGTTATTCAGCCGCCGCACCTGACGAACTGGCCCTAACCTTGTCGAATCTGCTCTCGGTGATCCGAAGGCCGTATTCGATGCGCGGCGCAGGTGCGCAGCTCGCCACGGCGCCGCACGACGATGGACCGAGCGATTTTCGCCAACTGCCAAAGATAACATCAGGTTTCGTACATGAAGCGGCAACGCGGACGCGGGCGTAAGCCCGGCAACAACAATAACCGGAATTTCGAGAGCAACGGCCCGGACGTGAAAATCCGCGGCAATGCGGCTCATATCTATGACAAATACCTGCAGCTGGCGCGCGACGCCTCCTCCTCCGGCGACCGGGTCATGGCGGAGAATTACTTCCAGCACGCCGAGCACTATCTGCGCATCGTCCAGGCCAACCAGGCCAAGCGCGAAGAGCAGGAAGCCGAGGACGCCCGCAATCAGGCGCGCCGGCAGGAGCAGGCGGAGCGCGGCGAAGACGGCGCTCAGCCTGACTCAGGCGAGGCTTCATCTGACGGCGAGTCGCGCAGCCGCAATCGCCGGGGCCGCGGCCGCCGGCGCGAAGGGGACGTCCAGCCCGAGGCCGGTGATCCGCTGCAGGTCGTTGACCCCGAAGCCGACGGCGAAGCGGAGGCTGACACGCGGCGCGGCCGCGGACGCCGCCGCCGCGCCGAGGCGGCTGATGACGCAGAGGGCGGCGACGCCAAGCCGCGGCGGCGCGCGCGCCGGGCCGCGGACCCTGACGCCGAAGCCGCGCTGCAGAGTGTTGACGAGGACGGCGAGGCGCCGCGGTCTGAAGAAGACGGCGCGGCGGCTTAGCCGGGCTTTTGTGCATGAGGTGAAAAGGCGTGTCCGTCGGATGCGCCTTTTTCTTTGGCCGATGCGGCCGTTCCTCTTCGCTTGAAAAAAAAGCGGGGACGGCCCGGCGAGGCGATCGCCCGCAATGACGCGGCCGGTCGAGCCGTTCAATCAGCACCCGGTGCGCTTCTTGTCTGATGTGCGCCTTCCAGACGGGGAGGACCGCCTCAGGGCTGATCAGCCCGGCCTGCGTGTCCAAAAATCCTGTTCGCGGATCGCTTGACGGCCTACCAGCGCGCCTGCAAGCCGATGCCGAGATAATGCTCGTCTTCTTCCCAGTCCTGGGCGCCGAGGCTGAACTGGCGATTTTCGCGCACATATCCGATCGACGCATAGGCGTTGTCGTTAAGCGCGAAGGCGACCCCGAGATGGGCGTCGCCGATCGTGGTTTCCGCCGCGATCGGCGCGACGGTGAATTCGCGCAGGCCCGCCGGCGCGACGGCATAGCTTTCGCGCCCGGCGCCGCCGACCACCCACCAGCGGGTCTCGCCGCTGTCCAGCGGCGCGGCCGTGATCTCCAGCCCCACCGCCTGTCCGGCCCAGGCCGGCCCGGACACTGAGCTGGCGCGCGGCGAAACCCTCACGCCCGGCGGCGGGGTGAGAGGGGCGGTGACCGGCGAAGTGGTGTTGAAGCGCGTGGTCTGACCTTCGCCGCTCATCACCTGAGCGGCGACGGCGCGCGAGGGCTCGGAGAGGTCAAGCTCAGCGAAATCGCTGCTGTCTATCCTGATGTCCGGCGCGTCCATGGGCGGCGGCGCATAAAGGCTGCGCACCGACGAGTTCGCTCCGGGCACGAAGGCGGCGAACATGGCTGTCCCCGCGATCAGCGCCGCCAGCGAAATCTCAAGCTTTCTTGTCCCCGTCATAGCCGTCGCCTGTGTCGGGCCCCTCCCCATTCACAGCTATTAAGGGTCAGTTAATGTGCAAACTCAAGGCGAAATCCGCCGGACGGGCGAGTTTGCCGCGCCCGGTGTGAGGAGAAACTTGTCGCCGATTCAGCGTGTTATGGTTAATGCGCCGCGCGCCGCAGCCGCCCGGCGACCTCATCCATTTCCGCCTGCTCGGCGGCCCGGACCGAATCCTGGATCCGCGCGAGCCGGCGTTCTTCGAGGAGCTCGTACTTCTTAAGCTCGGCGAACGCTTCCTCCAGACGCGTGCGCAACATGTCGGCTTGCGCGCCGACATCATCGAGAGAGGCGCGCAGCTTTTCCTTGCGCTGGATCACCGAGCGGGCGTAGCTGCCATAGGCCAGATAGCCGTCCTTGTCCTCGGCGGCGACCGCCTGTTCTTCCGGCACGCTCTGTTCCAGTCGTGCGATCTGGCCGCCGATCGAGGCGCGGGCGCGCTCGATTTCGGCCATCTGCTTTTGCAGTTCTTCAACCTTGAACCGGGCCAGCCGGATCAATGGTGCATGGGATCTATTCGCCATGATCTAACCCCTTTTCTCCACCCAAAATCCCGGCCAGGGCGGCGAAGCTCTGCTCGATCGAGCCGGCTTCATCTTTTGCCTGTCCGAGAAAGTCTTCCAGCGGTTCGTTGACCGCAATCGCCCGGTCCACTTCCGGGTTCGTCCCCTGGGCGTAGGCGCCCAGTCGGATCAATTCCTCCATGTCGGCGTAGGTCGACAGGAGTTTGCGCGCCTGCACGGCCAGAGGCGCCTCTTCGGGCGCATAAACCTCCGGCGCGGTGCGCGATATCGATTTGAGAACGTCAATCGCCGGGAAGCGTCCGCGCTCGGCGATCGCCCGGCTCATCACCACATGGCCGTCAAGAATGCCGCGCACGGCGTCGGCGATGGGTTCGTTATGATCGTCGCCGTCCACCAATACGGTGAATAATCCGGTGATCGAACCGGATCCTTCCGGTCCCGGACCCGCGCGCTCCAGCAGCGCCGGCAACTCGGCGAAGACCGACGGGGTATAGCCCCTGGTGGTCGGCGGTTCGCCGGCGGCCAGCCCGATTTCGCGCTGCGCCAGGGCGAAGCGCGTCACCGAATCCATCAGACAAAGAACATTCAGTCCCTGGTCGCGGAAATACTCCGCCACGGTCAGGGTGGCGTAGGCGGCGCGCCGGCGTGCCAGGGCCGGCGCATCGCTGGTCTCGGTGATGACGACGGCGCGCGCCCGGCCGTCCGGGCCCAGCGTGTCTTCGACGAATTCGCGGGCTTCGCGGCCGCGTTCGCCGATCAGGCCGATGACGATGACGTCCGCATCCGCGCCGCGCGCCAGCATCGACATCAGCACGGACTTGCCGACGCCGGAGCCCGCAAAGATGCCGAGCCGCTGGCCGCGGCGCATGGGCGCGAAAACATTGAGCGCTTTCACGCCCAGATCCAGGCGTTCGCCGAGCCGCTGGCGGGCATGGGCGCAGGGCGGCCGCCCCTTGAGACGATAGGGCTGCTCGCCGTCGGGCAGGGCGCCTTGGCCGTCGCGCGGGCGGCCGAAACTGTCGATCACCCGGCCCAGCCAGGCCGGGCTGGGGCGCATCACGGCGCCGTCAGGATCAATGACGGCGCGTGCGCCGGGGCCGATGCCGGTCAGATCGCCATAGGCCATCAGGAGCGCCGTGTCGCCGCGGAAGCCGACGATCTCCAGATCGGAAGAGTCTCCGGTGGCCGCCGATTCAATACGTGCGCGGGCGCCCAGGGATAAAGCGGATTTGGGGCCTTCTGCTTCGACAAGCAGGCCGTTGACGGCGCTGATGCGCCCTGAATAGCCAAGGGTCGGCGTCGCCGCGACCCGTTCTATCAGCCTGTCCACCGCATTTCCCGCGTGATTGCAGCGCCTTTTACGCCGAGGAACCTGCTTTTAACCCCAACGCGGTTTCAACGGCGTAAACGCGGCGGCACACGGCTCCTTTCAAATTATTACGGAGAAATCACCGCTTGGCGGTGGTAATTGGCCTCCCAATCGTTAAATTCCACGCTCCACTGCGCGGTGCGAGAATTCGCCGGATCGCGCATCGGGATGTCGCCGATAGCCTGCAATCTATGCGGGCGCCCTTGACGTCCTGAGGGGTGACCGCAAGCGGCTTCGCCGCCTGGCGCTGCCTTATGCAATTGAATATTTGGCGCTTTTGCCGCCGCCGACAGGTTCGGACGACGAGGATGACCTATGCCGTTTGATGACAAGTCTGCCCCGATTGCGGTTTCGCGTCCGAAAAAGAAGGCGCAGTTGCGCCAACACAAAGACAACCTGTACGGGCAGATTTCGGAGACGAAGTTTAACCGCTACGTGGTCCATGACATCGCGCGCTACCGCACATATGTGCAGGAGGGCGGCGCGGCCGTCTATTCACAGGCCGAGCTCGACGAATTGGAGGCGGCGGGCGTGTCCGACCGCCTGCCGCCGCGCGCGACCGGCTATTATCTCGATCTTGCAAAGCGTTCGCGCGCGGTTCGCAACCTGATCAAGGCGCGCCCGGAAGAGATGGAAGATCTGTCCGGCGAGGCCGACCCGTCCAATCAGCTGCGCTATTCTCCGATCCCGGGCCTGCTTCACAAATATGAGCTCTGCCTGATCTACGTGGTGCGCACCTGCTCCAGCTGGTGCCGGTATTGCTACCGCTCCGACTTCCTGACCGGAAAGACTGAGAAGGACACCGCGTCGATCCACGAGATCACCGATTACATCACCAGTCATAACGCCAAGGTCGCCTCCGGCGAGATCACCGGCAAGCCGAAGATCCGCGAGGCGCTGTTGTCGGGCGGCGATCCGATGGTGCTGTCGAACCGCAACCTGTTCGACTACCTTAATGCGCTCGCCGACGCCGGCCTCGAGGTGATCCGCATCGGGACCAAGGAGATGGCCTTCTTCCCCGAGCGCTTCGACGACAATTTCTTCGAGATGCTCGACCTGTTCCATGAACTTCACCCGCACGTGCTGGTGGCCCTCATGGTGCATTTCACGCATCCGGACGAATTCCTTCGCGTCACCGAAGACGGCGAGTGGGTGCGTGACGAGCATGGCCGGTTCCTGCGCAACCCCCTGGTGGAGCGCGCGGCGCAGCGCCTGCGCTCGCGGCCGTTCGTGACTCTCGAGAACCAGACCCCGATCATCGATCAGGTTAATGACGACGCGACCGTGCTGCGCGTGATGCAGCAGGAGCTCAAGCGCATGGGCGTGAATAATCACTATTTCTTCCAATGCCGCGAGATTGAAGGCTATCGCGCTTTCGCCGTGCCGGTGGAGAAGGCCTGGGCGCTGCATGCCGAGAGCCAGCACGGCCTGTCCGGGATCGAGCGCTCGCGCTTTGCGCTGTCGACCGAAGCCGGAAAGATGGAGCTGGTCAGCGTGATCGAGGGCGATGACCGTCTGGCCAAGATCGGCGGTCCGCTCGGCGAAGCTCTGGCCGACGGCCTGGCGATATTCCGGCTGCATCGCACCCCTCACGAGACGCGCCAGAGCGATCTCGTGATCGCGCGCCGCAACCCGGAGGCGCTGTGGATTTCCGGCTATGAGGACCGCATCCTCTATGACGGCCGGCGTGAAGAATCCGGGGATAAGTTCGGCGCCCTGCTCGCGGCGCTGGGTCCGGCTCTGCTGGACGCCGCAGAATAATCACCAGGCCAAGCGCTTGAGATTATTGCAGGCGCTGCAATTGCAGGCCCGCACGGACTCGATTCCACCTCGTGAGTCAAACTCTCGTTAACCCCCCGGTAGGGAATGTCGCCACACAGTGCGAATAAGGTTAACGCTGAGTGCGTCGGACGGAACGGGTGATTCGTCCCGAACGCCGCTAGAAGGGGGAACCGATGCGGGTTCTGCTGATCGAAGATGATCGTGCGACGGCTCAGGGCATTGAGCTCATGCTCAAGTCCGAAGGCTTTAATGTTTACGTCACCGACTATGGTGAAGAGGGCGTCGATCTCGGCAAGCTGTATGATTACGACATCATCCTGCTGGATCTGAATCTGCCCGACATGCCCGGCTTCGACGTTTTGAAGACGCTGCGCGTCGCCAAAGTCGACACGCCGATCCTGATCCTGTCGGGCAACGCCGACATCGATAATAAAGTGCGCGGCCTGGGCTCGGGCGCGGACGACTACATGACCAAGCCCTTCCACAAGGAAGAGCTGATCGCCCGCATCCACGCGGTCGTGCGCCGCTCGAAAGGTCACAGCCAGTCGATCATCAAGACCGGCGAGATCGCGGTCAATCTCGACGCCAAGACAGTGGAAGTGAATTCCCAGCGCGTGCATCTGACCGGCAAGGAATACCAGATGCTCGAGCTGCTCTCTTTGCGCAAGGGCACGACCCTGACCAAAGAGATGTTCCTCAATCATCTTTACGGCGGCATGGACGAGCCGGAATTGAAGATCATCGATGTCTTCATCTGCAAGCTCCGCAAGAAGCTCTCTGCGGCCACCGGGGGTGAAAACCACATCGAAACGGTCTGGGGCCGCGGCTATGTGCTGCGCGACCCGGTCGAGGAAGCCAAAGCCTCGTAACGCGTCTTCGGAAAGCCGAACCGCAAGCGCCCCGGCTCGCATCAGCCGGGGCGTTTTGCGTTCATGACGGCTTGACGCCCGTCGGCGCGACGGGCATTCAGCCTCTCCCGCTTGGAGGACCCTGACGATGAAGCCGTCCCGCTGAACCCGTCCCCGGCCGGCTCCGGCCTTTTCGCCCGCGTTCGCCGCGGGCGCCTTCCAGTGTCAGGATCGCACCATGAAAATGCTTGAGAACAAGATCGCGCTGGTCACCGGCGCGGGCCGCGGAATCGGCGCGGCCATCGCCAGAGCCTTCGCGCGCCAAGGCGCCTTCGTCTTCGTCACCGATATTGATCTGGCGGCCGCGGACGAGGTCGCATTGTCCATCGGCGCCCAAGCCGAGGCGCTGCCCCTGGATGTCAGCGAACCGGAACACTGGTCCGGCGCCGAAGCGGTCGTGCGCGACCGGTTCGGCGGGCTCGACATCTTGGTCAACAATGCCGGGATCACCGGCTTTCTCGAAACGCCCGGGCCTCATGATCCCGAACATTTCGACCTCGCCAGCTGGCGTACGGTGCATGCGGTCAACACCGACGGCGTGGCGCTGGGCTGCAAATCGGCGATCGCATTGATGAAGCGGCGCGCGGCGGGCTCGATCATCAATCTGTCCTCCCGCTCCGGTGTTGTGGGGATACCGGCGGCGGCCGCCTACGCGGCGTCAAAAGCCGCAATCCTCAATCACACCCGGACCGTGGCGCTTTATTGCGCGGAGCAGGGCTATCCGATCCGTTGCAACGCCATCCTGCCCGCCGCGATCATGACGCCCATGTGGGACGCCATGCTGGGCACGGGCGCGGCGCGCGACGCCGCGATCGCAGGCGTGGAGGCGGGCATTCCGTTGGGCCGGTTCGGCACGGCGGACGAGGTCGCCGATGCGGCGGTCTTCCTGGCCGGTCCCACGTCCAGCTATATGACCGGCGGCGACATCCATCTCGACGGCGGCATTCTCGCCGGCGCCCAGGCCCGGCCTGAGCGGGCCGAGGAGGATTAGGACGGGCATGCTATAGTGATGGGTGAAGGAGACCCGTCATGGCCGTCATCGCCCTTTCGCTCGCCCTGGCATTATCCGGCGCATCGCCGCAGGCGGTCGTGATCGGCGAAAGCACGGCGGCGGATTGTTTCGCCGCCGCGCGCGCTCCTGTGGTGACCCGCGCTGATGTGGAGACCTGCCGGCTGGCGGCGGAGGATGTGCGCCTGCGCACGCCTGACCGGGCTGCAAGCTGGGTGAATTACGGCATCGTCCTTCGCCGCCGCGGGCGGCCGGACGCGGCGATCGACGCCTATGACCGCGCCGCAGCGCTTATGCCCGAGCTGGCCGAGTCCTATTTGAATCGCGGCGCGGCGCGGGCGGCGCTGGGCCAGACCGATCTTGCACTGACGGATATCGATAGAGCGCTGGCGCTCGGTCCGGCCGAGCCCCAGGCGGCGCTGGTGAACAGGGCGCTCGTCCATGAGCGGCGCGGCGAGTTGGAGGCGGCGTGGCGCGACCTGCAGGCGGCGCTGGAGATCGCCCCGGATTATGCGCCGGCGCTCAGAGCGCTGGAGCGGTATCAGACCGGGCCCGGCGCAGGCGAGGGCCGTTAGTCCTCGGCCCGCCAGACAATTTCGCCGTCGACCACGGTCATCACCGGGCGCGCGTTTCGCAGCTCCAGATCCGGCACGGTCATCAGATCGCGATCGAAGACGGAAAAGTCCGCAATCTTGCCCACCTCGATCGTGCCCAGCTCGTCCTCGCGGAAGCTGGCGTAGGCCGGCCAGATCGTGAACAGCTTCAGGGCGGTCTCCCGGTCCAGCGCCTGATCGAGATTCCAGCCTTCGCCGGCATAGCCGTTAAGGTCGCGGCGCACGGCGGCGGCGTAAAACTCGATGCGCGCTTCACCGCGCTCCACCGGCGCGTCCGAGCCGCCGGCGATCAGCGCGCCGGTCTCGATCAACGTGCGCCAGGCATAGGCGCCGTCCAGGCGCTGCAGGCCGATGCGCGAAGGCGCGAAATGCAGATCGCCGATGGCGTGGCTGGGCTGCATGGAGGCGATCACGCGCATCTCGCCGAAGCGCGGAATGTCCACCGGCGCAAGCACTTGGGCATGCTCCACCCGCCATCGCGGATCAGCGACGGCCCGCTCAGCCTCCGGCACCGCATCGAAGCTGGATTCCATCCAATTGAGCAGGCGCTGATTTCCCGCGTCTCCGATGGCGTGCACGGCCAGCTGGACGCCGTCCTCCAGCGCGTCGCGCATCATCGCTTCCGAGGACGGGCGCTGGGACAGGAAGAGTCCCGAATTCTCAGGCGCGTCGTCATAGGGCGCCAGCAGCGCCGCGCCGCGCGAGCCGAGCGCGCCGTCCATATAGAATTTCACCCCCCGGGCGATGACCCGGCCGTCCGCCTCGACGCGCGGGGCGGCGGCGGCGACGGCCGCGTAATCTTCGGGGTTGGCGTAGACGAGGGAGCGGATCGGGAAGCGGCCGTCTTCGGCGAGTTCGGCCATCAGGTCCACATCGGCGTAATCCACGCTCATATCATGCACGCCGGTCCAGCCCGACGCGGCGATGACCCGGGCGCCCAGCTCGTAAAGATATTTGCGTTCGTCCCGCGTGGGCTCCGGGCTTAACGCGGCGAAGGGCGCCATGGCGGTGTCGATGATCATGCCCGTGGCGGCGCCGGTCTCGTCGCGCCGGATCGCCCCGCCCTCGGGGTCGGGGGTGTCGTTCGTGATGCCGGCAGCCTCCATGGCCGCGGTGTTCGCCACCAGGGCGTGACCGTCCGCGCGCACCAGCACGACCGGGCGCTCGGATTCCACCGCGTCCAGATCGGCGGCGGTGGGGAAGCGGCCGTCCGGCCAGTGAGTCTCGATCCAGCCGCGTCCGGCGATGATGGAGGCGGTCTCATCCGCCGCCGCGCCCGCCACCGCGGCCTGCAGCTCGGCGATGGAGCCGACATCCTCCAGATTGAGACTGCGCTCGCGCGCGCCCACGCCGATGACATGGACATGGCTGTCGGTGAAGCCGGGAAACATCGCTGCGCCGCCCAAATTCACCATTTCAGTGTCCGGCCCGATCAGGCTCTCAGCGCCTGCCGCACCGCCGACATAAACGATGCGGCCGTCGGCCACCGCGACCAGCTCGGCCATGGCGGGGCCGTCCAGCCCGGTATAGATCGGCCCGCCTGTGAACACGCGGTCGGCGGACGGGGCGGCGGCGCCATCGCCTGAGCTGGCGGGCGCGCCGTCATTCGCCGGTCCGCAGGCGGCGAGCAGGACGAGAGCCGGGACGCTGGCGAGGGCGGGGGCGGCAAGGCGCATGGAGGGGCTCCTTAGTCGGAAAGATTTTCATCGCCCCAGGCTGGCGGAGGCGTTTCGGCGCGCACGGACAGATCAAAGACCGCGCGGAAATGGCGATTAAAGCGGTTGAGCGCATAGACATATTCGGTCTCTGTCACGCTCACCGACCAGATATTCTCCATGGAATCCGGGATGCCTTCACGCGCGAACAATTCCTTGGAGAACTGATCGGCCGGGAAGTCGAGCGCCGTCCCGGCGGCGGCGCCGTCGGTGCGGCCGCCATACCAGGACAGAGCGTCCTGTTCGCCGTCCTCGTGGCGGTGATTATGCTTCAGCTCGATCCCGCCATCTTCCATCCGCGTGAACACCCAGACCCGGGAGCGGTCTTCGCCGACATGGAAGGGCACGCGCACCACGTCGTCCCCGCAGTCGCGCACATGCATGACGAGGCGCTGGCTGGCGAAAGCGGCGTCGCGCGGATCGTCTGACGTGACGCGGCCTTCGAAGGATTGACCGCACAGCGCGGTGAGGGCGTCGATCAGATCGGGCGCCGGCGCATCTGCGGGCGTGCAAGCGGCCAAGCCCGGCCCGATAGCGGCAAGAAGCAAGAAACGCATGAGCCTCCCCACACCCGTTCAGGGCGGCAGGCTAGTCGATCTTCGTGCGAATAAAAGGGCTTACTCCGCCGCGGCGCGGTGGCGGACCAGCTTCTGGACCTTTTTGACGGCCCGGTCGCGCTTCAATTTCGACAGATAGTCGATGAAGACGACGCCCTCCAGATGATCCATCTCATGCTGGATGCAGACCGCGAACAGGTCTTCGGCGATCTCCTCGCGGGGCTCGCCGTCATAATCGAGATATTCGACTTTCACCCGCACCGGGCGCTCGACATCGTCGAACACGTCCGGAACCGACAGGCAGCCTTCCTGATACGGCTTCAAATCCTCGGTCAGCGGCGTGATCACCGGATTGACGTAGTATTTCGGGTCGTCGCGGTCGTCGGACAGGTCCATGACGATGACCCGCTTATCCACGCCCACCTGAATGGCGGCCAGGCCGATGCCGTCGGCTTCGTACATGGTCTCGACCATGTCATCCATCAGCGCGCGCAAGGCGTCGTCCACAGCCTCCACAGGCTTGGACACCAGCTTCAAGCGCGCGTCGGGAACGGTCAGAATCTCGCGTACGGCCATGGCCGTTAGGTAATCGGTGCGGGGCGAGGGTTCAAGATGAGTGTTTCACCTTGCGGTGATGGCCTGGTCCGTCCGGGCCAGGCGGGTCGGCGCAAGTCAGGCGAATTTATCCCCCTCCCCCTGCACCGGCCGCATACTGCGCTCGCTTGTTTGCACGGGAGGTCGGTCCGGAGCGTCCTGATCGGGCGGGCGAGCAGGGTGTCCCGAGCCGAACCGGACTAACGCCCCGGCGAGGCGAAGCGGCGTTCCGCACTGAGGTTCTGCAAGGCAGCATGAAAAGTGGGTCTTCGAGCCCAGCCATCAGGCCGTTCGACAAATCACCCTTATGGCGCGGGAGCCTTCACGGGCTATAAAACCATACTCGACCATAACGGCCCGGACGTCTCCCGCGCCCCTCCCACCTTCACCGCCCAGCGCTCAGCGCTGAGGCGGCGTTCGGCGTGCCGCTTTCTCAGTCCCGTCGCAGCCCGCTTCCGCGCTTGAGACGCCGGGACCGATGAGGATGGGGCGCCCGTCCTGAAGCGGCCGCTCTACTCCGCCGCATCCGGCGTCGACAGCGCGCGCGGCGTCTCATCGACTTGGGCGGGGGCGTCCAGCGCCTTGGTCTGACCATTGAGGTCCGCCATCTTGCGGGCCGAGACCATGACCCGGCCCTCCAGCGAGGCGACGGCCTTGTTGTAATTGCCGGTGGCGGTCCTCAGACCCGAACCGACCCGGCCGAGATGATCCGCGAACGTGCCCAGGCGGTCGTGCAGCTCAGCGCCCAGGGCGGCGATCTTGGTGGCGTTCCGCTCCAGCTTCTCCTGGCGGAAGCCGTAGGCCACCGCTTTGGCCAGGGCGAGCAGGGTGGCCGGCGTGGTGATGATGACATTGGCCTTGATCGCCTCGTCGAATAGGCCGGGATCTTCTTCTATGGCGGCGGAATAAAAACTCTCGCCCGGAATGAAGAGCGCGACGAAGTCGATGGCGCCGTCGACAGCCGCCGCATACTCCTTGCGCGCCAGCTGTTTGACGTGGGTTTTCACCTGCTGGGCGTGGCGGCGCAGCGCATCGCGGCGCGCGGCGTCGTCGCCGGCTTCCACCGCGTCGAGATAAGCCGTCAGCGCGACCTTGGAATCGATGACGAAGCGGCCGCCGCCGGGCAGGCGCACGACGAAATCCGGCCGCAGCGCCGCGCCGTCGCTATTCTGCGTCTGGTGCTGGGCGTCATAGTCGATGTCCTTGGTCAGGCCGGCGAGCTCGAGAATATTCTCCACCGTGCGCTCGCCCCATTGGCCGCGCGTCGTGGATTTGCGTTGCAAGGCGTTGACCAGCTTGGCGGTCTCGCTTTGCTGCCGGCTCAGACCCTCTGTCAGCAGGGTGATCTGCTGGGCCAGCTCGCCCGAGGATCGCGCGCGGTCGCGCTGGAGATGTTCGACCTGGGTCTTCACCGCCTCAAGATTGGCCTTGATCGGATCGACCAGTGATTTCACCCCGCCTTCCGCCAGCTTGGAGTTGGCGTCGAACGTCTCCTTGGCCTGCGCCAACAGCTTGGCGCTCGACGCATCCAGCGCCTCGCCGGCGAGCGCCTTGAAGCGGTCTTGCATTTCGACAGTGAGTTTGGACAGGCGTTCGCGCTCCTCTTCGACCGCCTGCTCGCGCTCGCGCATCTGGGCGGACAGCCGTTCGATCCGTTTGTCGGCCTCGCCGCGCATGGTGCGTTCGGTGGCGAGTTCCTGGCGCAGGCTCTCGAGCTGAGCGGCTTCGGCGCGCGCCTGCGCCAGCGCCAGCTCGGCGGCGCGGCGGTCCTCGCGAAGCTGATCGGCCGCCGCCTCGCTCAGGTTCAGGCGTTTTGAGGCGTGCCAGGTGATCAGCGCCAGAACGCCGATGGCGACCAGGCTGGCGCCGCCGAAGGCGATCATTGCGATGTGAATCGGATCCATCCTCTTGCCTCACTCAAACCGGAACGAAACCAGATCATAACGGATTCGCGGGCGGCGCGCGCCTTGCATCAACACTGATCCAAGCCGGTATGGGGACGCTTTGATGCGCCTGTTTGAGACACCGCTGTCCAGCCTCGGCGCCCGGGATCGGGAGATTTGGCGCGATCTGGCGCATGTCGACGGCGTGCTGACCAGCCCCTACCTGCTTCCCGAATTCGCCGACCTGGTCGATGCCGAGCGCGGCGATGTCCGCGTGGTGATTGCAGAGCAAGACGGCCGGTCGCTCGGCTACTTCGCCTGCCATGCGCCCGTGGGCGGCGTCGTCCGCCCGGTCGGCGCGCCCCTGTCGGACTATCAGGGTTTCGCCGCCGCGCCGGACTTCAAGGTCGATCACGACGCCATGTTGCGGACGCTCGGCGCCGGGGCGCTGGTGTATGACAACTGGGCCGGCCCGGCGCCGGGGCGCACCCGGGTGCGGGCCGGCTCGTCGATCCTGGATTTGAGCGCGGGCGCCGAGGTCTGGCTGGAACGGCGGCGCGGGCTGCACAAGTCGCATTTCAAGAAGATGGGTCAGCGCCGCCGCAAAGCCGAGCGCGAGTTCGGCGAGATGCGCGTGGTCTTCGGCGATCCGCTCGGCGAGCGCTATGCCGCCCTGAAATCCTGGAAAAGCGCGCAATACCGCCAGTCCGGTCTGATCGATCTGTTCTCGGTGGCTTGGACCGAGGGCGTGCTGGCGCGCGCCTCGACCCGCGCCTTCGGACCTTTTCGCGGCTTCACCGCCTCGCTCTATCTGGGCGAAGAGCTGGCGGCGGTGGAGACCGGCCTGATCGCCGGCGGGACCTATCATAGCTGGATGCCGGCCTATGATCCGCGCTTCTCCGCGGTGTCGCCGGGCCTGCTTTTGCTTCACGGCATCATCGAGGCGGCCGAAAATCTGGGCGTGGCGCGCATCGATCTGGGCAAGGGCGAGCAGGCCTACAAGGCGTATTACACCGATTATGAAGCGCCCCTGAGCGCCGGCCGGGCGCTGCGCAGCGGATGGACCGCGGCGCGGGTGTCCGGCTGGGAGATGGCCGAACAGCTCGGCGCCATGCTGCCCGGCCCGCTGGCCGCGGCGCCAGTCAAGCTGCGCCGGCGCTGGTCGCACACCGCCGCGATCGAGCCGGATTACGCGGCGCGTCTTGCACGTTTTGCGGCGGCCTTCGCGCATGCGCCCAAGCGATTGACCGTTTAGCGCGCGCGGATAATTCACAAGGCTGTCAGTTCCGTTCTTCGCCAGGCGCGCTATATAGCGGCGTCAAAGCGCCACGCCCTGAACGGAGACGCCCATGTTTCGCTTTAGCGCCGCCAGCCTGATTGTTCTCGCCGCCGCCATGCCGGCACTGGCCCAGGACGCCACCGAGTCCGAACAGGAAAGCTTCACCGTTCAGGTGATCGCCGAAGGCCTCGCCTTTCCCTGGTCGATCGCCTTTCTGCCCTCCGGCGAGATGCTGGTCGCCGAGCGCGACGGACATCTGCGCGTGATCGAAGCCGGCGGCGGATTGCGCGACGCCGCGGTCGAAGGATTGCCGGATGATCTCGTCGTTGAACGTCAGGGCGGCCTGATGGACGTGGCGCTCGCCCCCGATTTTGAAACCAGCCGCCTGGTTTATTTCAGCTATGCCGAAGGCACGGCCCAGGCGAACCGCACCGCGCTGGCCCGTGGCCGGATCAATGCGGACTTAACCGCGCTGGAAGACGTCGAGGATTTGTTCCGGGTCAATTTCGACAAGGCGCGCGGCTTTCATTTCGGCGGCCGGATCCTGTTCAACGAAGACGGCACGCTGTTTTTGACCCTGGGCGATGGCGGTCTGCACCGCGAAGAATCGCAAAATCCGGAAAACCATCTCGGCATGGTGGTGCGCCTGAATATGGACGGCTCGATTCCGGCGGATAATCCGGCGATCGAAAACGCCGCGCCGGGCGCCTACACCTATGGCCACCGCAATGTGCAGGGCATCGCCCGCAATCCGGAGACCGGTTCGGTCTGGACGCATGAGCACGGCGCGCGCGGCGGTGATGAGATCAACGTGCTTGTTCCGGGAACGAATTACGGCTGGCCGACGGTCAGCTACGGCATCAATTACAACGGCACGCTGATCACGCGTGAGCGCGAGCGCTCCGAATTCGCCGAACCCTACTGGTACTGGACGCCCTCCATCGCGCCGTCGGGCATGGCGTTTTACGACGGCGAGATGTTCTCCGAATGGCGCGGCGACCTCTTCGTCTCCGCCCTGGCCGGCATGACGGTCCAGCGCTTGGAGATTGACGGCGACCGGGTGATCGGCGTTGAAAATCTGCTGGAAGACCGCGACCAGCGCTTCCGGGACGTCCGCCAGGGTCCTGACGGCGCGCTCTACGTGCTCATCGACAGTGACCAGGGCGAAGTCTGGCGCTTGGAGCATGCGCTGACGCCCCGCGAGGAAGAGTTCGACGGCTAGGCTTTCGCCGGCGGCAACGGCAATTCGGTGGTGTTCTTGATGGCTTCCATCGCGAAGGCGGCGGAGACATCGGCGAGCGGCGCGACCGCGATCAGGCGCTTATAGACCTCGTCATAATCGGCGATCTCGGCCAGCACGATCTTGAGCAGATAGTCGATCTCTCCGCCCATGCGGTAAAACTCGACGACTTCCGGCATGCGCCGGACGCCTTCGGAGAATTGGGTGAGCCAGTCCTCGTCATGGCGATTGGTGCGCACGAATACGAAGAGCGTGGTTTTCAAACCGAGCTTTTCAGGGTTGAGGAGCGCCACCGTCTTCTCGATCAGTCCGCGCTCGGACAGGAGCTTTAGTCTCCGCGCGGTCGGCGTGGCGGACAGGCCGATTTGGTCGGCGAGCTCCTGAACCGTGCGGTCCGCGTCGTCCTGAATCGCCTTCAGAAGTCTGCGATCATACTCATCCATAACGCCAATCCTCATTTCCCTGGTGAAAATCACCACGAATATGGCGAAACCGCAATGATATTGGCGGCAAACGCTCGGCGAAGCGTGATTTCCTGATGTAAATGGGTTCAGGATAAGGGCGGATGCGCCATGGCGACGCTGGAGGCGGTGCGGGACAGTCTGGTGGGGCGCGACGCGGTCTTGGAGACGCCCTATGGGCGCCGGCCGCTTCTTTATGCCGATTACGGCGCGTCCGGCCGCGCCAGCGCTCTGGTCGACGCGCGGCTTGCCGCGCATGACGCGCTCTACGCCAATCCCCATAACGAAGACAGCGCCACCGGCCATGCCGCCACCGCGGCCCTGCATGCCGCCGTCGCCCGCATCAAATCCGCGCTTGGCGCCGACGACCGGCATGCGCTCATCGCGTGCGGGTCCGGAGCGACGGCGGGCGTGCACCGTTTGCAGGAGATTTTGGGCGTTGCGATGCCGCCGGCGACGCGCGCCTTCATCGACCAGATGCTCGGCCAGGCGCTTGACGACGCCGCGCGCGGCGCCGTGCTCGACCGCATCGCCGCACAGCGTCCAGTCGTGTTCATCGGTCCTTATGAGCACCACTCCAATGAATTGAGCTGGCGGGAAAGCCTGGCGGAGATCGTGCCGGTCGAGCTCGGCGAGGATCACCAGATTGATTTTGACGATCTCGCCGCAAAGCTGACCGATCCGCGCTTTAAGGGGCGCCGGAAGATCGGGGCGTTCTCCGCGGCGTCCAATGTGACCGGCGTGAAGACGGATGTGGCCCGGCTCGCCCGGCTGCTGCACGCCAACGGCGCGATTCTGGCGCTCGATTGCGCGGCGAGCGCGCCCTATTTGCCGATTGACGTGTCCGGCGGCGGGGACCGCGAAGCGCGGGTGGATGCGGTTTATTTCTCGCCCCACAAAATGCTTGGCGGCCCGGGCGCCTGCGGATTGCTGCTGATCGACAAGGCGCTCTACCGATCCGATCTGGCGCCGAGCTGCTGCGGCGGCGGAACGGTCCGCTATGTCACGCCGGACGACCATGACTTCATCGAGGATGTCGAGGCGCGCGAGCGGGCGGGCACGCCCGGCCTGCTTCAACTGATGCGCGCCGCCGAGGCGCTCGACCTGCTCGGCGAGGTGGGCTGGGCGCAAATCGAGGCGGTCGAGCAAGGCCATTTGGCCGCCGCGCTGGAGGCGTGGGGCGGAACCCAGGGGGTGGAGCTTTACGGGCCGGCGGCGGCGCAGGCGCGCATCGGGCTGGTCTCGTTCAATCTGCGCACCGAAGCGGGCAGGCGGCTCCATCCGAAATTCGTTGCGCGTCTGCTCAACGATTTGTTCGGTGTCCAGGCGCGGGCGGGCTGTTCCTGCGCCGGTCCTTATGGTCATCGCCTCCTAGATCTGGGGGACCGTCTCACCGCGGCCTATCGTGACGCCGTGAACGCCGGCCTGTCCGGTCTGCGTCCGGGATGGGTGAGGGTGAGCCTGCACTGGTCCATGACGGAGGCTGAGCGCGATTATCTGATCGAGGCCGTGCGATTCCTCGCCCGCCATGGCGAACGCTTCCTGGCCGCTTACCGATTCGATCCCGTGTCCGGCGCGTGGACAAGGCGAGACGGGGTGAGCGGCAGCCGGCTCGTCGCGTCCGAAGGCGGTGCGGTGCTGCGTCCCTACGTGCTTGGCGCGCTTGAGAGAATTGTCGAACTGCTGCCGCCCTCGAACGGCGCCGCCGCGGTTCTTCCGGCCCGGTTCGCGGTCCTGGACCCGATCGCCGGGCTTGAGTTCGAGCCCGCCTCCCTGACCGCCGCCGAGTAGGCCGGCTGACAATCCCTTGCAGGCTTTCCACAGCTTTACCCCTGATACGGACTCCTTAACGAGTCCGGGCGCGGACGGTTTTCTGGTAAGAGTCCGTTAACCAAAAACTTCGGTTTCGGGGCTTTTGGCCCGTTGACGGGTGTTGGAGCGGTGAGCACTATATCTTGCGGTTCCCGGGGGAACCCGCACCATGTATAGGTTTTCTTAAGCGGCGCGCGGACTTGCGGTCCGAACGCAAGGGATCCTTGCGCGCTGCTGATGAGGAGCGGAAGAGATGACGCCATTTGACCACGCCCAGAGCGCCGCGGCCGCCGCGGTTCAGGCCGCCCACAACCGCCGCGGCAAGCCCAAAGCGCCCAAATTGCGCCTGGTGGACAAGGTCAAAACCGACCCTTCGCGCGACGTCTTGCTGACCGAGTTCGGCAAGAAGACGCTGGTTGATCGTTATCTGCTGCCCGGCGAATCCTATCAGGACATGTTCGCGCGGGTCTCGACCGCTTATGCGGACGATATCGAGCATGCCCAGCGGCTTTACGACTATATGTCGAATCTGTGGTTCATGCCGGCCACGCCGGTGTTGTCCAACGGCGGCGCGGAGCGCGGCCTGCCGATCTCCTGCTTCCTCAATTCGGTGGCCGATTCGCTCGACGATATCGTCGGCACCTGGACGGAGAATGTCTGGCTCGCCTCCAATGGCGGCGGCATCGGCACCTATTGGGGCGGCGTGCGCTCGATCGGCGAGAAGGTCGGTCAGAACGGCCAGACCTCGGGCATCATTCCGTTCATCCGGGTGATGGATTCGCTGACCCTGGCGATCTCGCAGGGTTCGCTGCGCCGCGGCTCCGCGGCGGCCTATCTGGACATCAACCACCCGGAAATCGAAGAATTTCTGGAAATCCGCAAGCCGTCCGGCGACTTCAACCGCAAGAGCCTCAATCTCCACCATGGCCTGAACATTTCAGACGCCTTCATGGAAGCGGTCGCTGCGGACGAGGAGTTCGAGCTGCGCTCGCCGAAATCCGGCGAAGTCGTCAAGACCGTCAACGCCCGCAAGCTTTGGCAGAAGATTTTGGAGCTGCGCCTGCAGACCGGCGAGCCCTACATCATCTTCTCCGACACGGTGAACAACAATCTGCCGGTCCATCAGCGCAAGCTGGGCCTGAAGGTCCGCCAGTCCAATCTGTGCTCGGAAATCATGCTCGCGACCGGCATCGACCACATGGGCAAGGACCGCACCGCGGTGTGCTGCCTGTCCTCGCTCAACGCCGAGAAATATCTGGAGTGGAAGGATGATGAGGTCTTCATGGAAGATCTCTTCCGCTTCCTCGACAACGTGCTGCAGGACTTCATCGACCGCGCGCCGGACGAAATGGAGCGGGCGAAATACTCCGCCTTCCGCGAGCGCTCGGTGGGCCTGGGCCTGATGGGCTTTCATTCCTTCCTGCAGAAAATGAACGTGCCGTTTGAAAGCGCCGCGGCGCAGGCCTGGAACAAGAAAATGTTCCAGCACATCCGTCAGGAAGCCGACAAAGCCTCGGTGAAGCTGGCCGATGAGCGCGGCGCCTGCCCGGATGCGGCCGAGCAGGGCATCAAGGCGCGCTTCTCCCACAAGCTGGCGATCGCGCCGACCGCGTCCATTTCGATCATTTGCGGCGGCACCAGCGCGGGCATCGAGCCGATCCCGGCCAATGTCTACACGCACAAGACGCTGTCGGGCTCCTTCACCGTGAAGAATCCTTATCTGGAGCAGCTGCTCGAGGAGAAGGGGATCAACACCCCGGGGGTTTGGGCCTCCATCCTGGAGCATGAGGGCTCGGTGCAGCATCTCGAGGACCTCGACGAGCACGAGAAGGACGTCTTCAAAACCGCCTTCGAGCTGGATCAGCGCTGGGTGATCGAACACGCCGCCGATCGCACTCCTTATGTCTGTCAGTCCCAGTCCCTGAACATCTTCCTGCCGGGCGATGTCGATAAGTGGGACCTGCACATGTTGCACTGGTCGGCATGGGAGAAGGGCGTGAAATCGCTTTATTATTGCCGGTCCAAGTCGGTCCAGCGCGCGGCCTACGCCAATGCGAGCGAGAAGTCGGACATGGAGAAATCCATGGAGGACGCAGCCCCCACCGATTACGACGAGTGCCTAGCCTGCCAATAGGCCTCCGGCGAGCGCGATCAAACAAACCCCGGTCCCATGGGCCGGGGTTTTTTGTTGCATCGCAGCGAATCACCGGCGCGCGCCGGCGCCTGCGGCTTGCTGACGCAATATCCCCGTTCAAGCCCCATTCAGGCGCCGGATCGCAGGATCACAAGCGCTTAGCCTGCGGGGCCGAAGGGCTTTGTTAACCAAAAAACCCGGCCGCCCCACTCGGCGGATCACGCGCCTGTGATATAGTCGCGTTAGAAGGATGGGGATTGTGCGGTTGCACAACTTCCAGAGACGGAAAGGGCGGCCTTGAGCCGTAGACCGAGCGGGATGATGACGGGGACGGTCATATCGGGAATCGCGCGCTGCGCCGGAGCTTTCATGCTCGGCGCCGGCGTTTGCGCGATGCTCGGCGCGCCGTCCCGGGCCGACGCGCCCAATCCAAGCGCAGAGACGCGCGCCATGATCCTCGGGCCCTTGCAGAATGAATTCGCCGCGCATGCGCCGCGCTCCTACAGCGTCGAAATTCGCCGGGACGCCAATCCGTTTGCGCTTCAATATCAAGCGCGGGCGCCCCAAACTGATTATGGCGGCTCGCGCCCGGCGGCGGCGCGCTTCGCCGAAGCGGCGCTGACATCCCATGCGGACGGCTTCGCGCGAGACGGGCTGGCCGCCTTTTCCGGTCAGGAAGCGGTTCTGGCGACGACCCCGTCGGGCGCGCGCCTGTCGGTGTCGATGTTCGAGGCGGACCGGCCCGACATCGCACGGCTGACCAATGATCCGGCCTATGCTGAAAGCGCCGGCGCGGCGCTGGTGCAGGGCTCGGGCCTGGAGTCCCGGCGCATGGCGTTGAATCTTGAAGGCGCCTTCAACGCATCGGGCGGCGGCGAGGGCCTCGATATCGGACTGAGCCCGCGCGCGGGCGTTTCGATCGGCGAGGACGGCACGGCCGCCGCCGCCGGCGCAACCGTCCGGCTTGGCCAGTATCTGGACGATTTTGACGACGGCCGGCCCTCCTGGTGGTTCTTCGCCGGCGCCGACCGCCAGGCGGTGCTTTATGATCCAGGCCAGGGCTTCGACATGCGCGACGCGCTCGCCATGGAGCCTTACGCCATGGTCGGCGACGCCCAGGCCGGGGTCGCCATGCGCCTGCGTGGCGCCGACGTGTCTTTGGCCTATATCCATCGCGAGACGCGGTATGCGCTGCCTCAACAATCCTGGGAGACCAGCGAAGGATTCGCCGCCTTCTCGCTGACCTGGAAGCGCTAGGCCGACACTTCCGGCATCACCTCCCTGTGGAAAGCCTGACTTTCGAGCCCACAAGGGGTGGACGTTAAGAGGTCGTTCACCACAATATATTGAGGTGATCGACAGCGCCATCCTGCGCGACTCACCCTTATTCCTGAGGACGCGAAGACACGCCATGCAGACCATCGCCAGCGACCGCCCGGGCCTTTTGACGCCGAGCCATTCCTACAAGCCCTTCCGCTATCCGTGGGCTTATGAGTTCTGGAAAACCCAGCAGCAGGTCCACTGGCTGCCCGAAGAAGTGCCGCTGGGCGAAGACTGCAAAGACTGGGCGACCAAGCTGACGGAGAAGGAGCGCAATCTCCTAACGCAGATTTTCCGCTTCTTCACTCAGTCGGACGTCGAGGTCGGCGCCAACTACATGGAAAACTACATGCCGCTCTTCAAGCCGGTTGAAGTGCGCATGATGCTGTCGGCCTTCTCCAATATGGAGACGGTCCATATCGCCGCCTACGCCCTGCTGCTGGAAACCATCGGCATGCCGGACTCTGAATTCTCCGCCTTCATGGAGTATCAGGAGATGGCGGCGAAGCATGACTATCTGGCGCAATTCGGCTGCGAGACCGAGAAGGACATCCTCACCTCCATGGCGGTGTTCGGCGGCTTCACCGAGGGCCTTCAGCTGTTCGCCAGCTTTGCGATGCTGATGAATTTCCCGCGCTTTAATAAGATGAAGGGGATGGGCCAGATCGTGTCCTGGTCGGTGCGCGATGAATCGCTGCACTGCGAAGGCATGATGAAGATGTTCCACACCTTCGCGGAAGAGACCGGCGCCCTGACCCAGGACGTCAAGGACACGATCGCGGACTCGTGCAAGACGGTGGTCAAGCTGGAAGACAAATTCATCGAGCTGGCGTTTGAAGCCGGCGAGGTGGAAGGCATGACGCCGGACGATATCAAGCAATATATCCGCTACATCGCCGACTGGCGGATGAAGCAATTGAAACTGCCGGCGATTTACGGTTTGAAGGAGCACCCGCTGCCCTGGCTGACCGAAATCCTCAACGGGGTCGAGCACGCCAACTTTTTCGAAGCGCGCGCCACGGAATACTCCAAAGGCGCCACCAAGGGCGATTGGCACGGCGATGACGGCGTGTGGTCGAATTTCGACAAGGTCATCTCCAACCGCTCGCTGGCCGACAACGTCCACGCGGAATAAGACGGGCGCGAAGATCCGCCATGACGAACCCCGGAGCCCAGGCTTCGGGGTTTTTCACGCCTGACGCCGGGCTTAAAGCCGGTCGCTATCCAGCGTCCTTCGCCGGCCCGGCGCCGATCCGCTTGGTGATCTCCAGCGTTCGAAGCAGCTGTTGATAGGTGATGGGCAGGGTCACGACCCCGTCCGCGAATTGGGACAGATAGGTCACCAGCGCGAAAATCGTTCCCAAGCTCGCGTCCTGCCGGACGACGCTGTCAAACAGGCCATAAAGAATGGCGGCGATGAGAAAGGCGTAAGTCAGGCCGAAATTGAACGATTCGAAATCGGAAAGTTTGATGCGCGCGCGCGCCAGGCGCAGAAAGTGGCCGCGGCGCAGGGAGGCGCGGCGGGTCTCAAACACGCTGATCTGTTGTTCCAGCTCGTCATTCAGACGCGCGTTCAAACGCGTGATCCGCTTGCCGGCCAGCGCGAAAACCATCAGCGTCGCGGCCGCAGCGGCCAACGCCGCCAGAAACACCCGGCCGTTCAAGACCAGGATCATCCCCAGTGCGCCGACGACGCCGATGACCGAGCTGGCTGCGAGAGGCAGGTCGTGCTCGAAGAAGTCGACGACTTCTTTCACCAAGGTCGCGCGCGCGGACACTTTGGTCATCGGCGCGCCATCGGCCTGTTCAGCCTCGACCACGCGCCCGCCCACCTCGGCATAAACCTTGGCGTAGACCCGAGTGTCGTAGATTCGGCGCAACACTCCCACAATCAGGATCGCCGCCTCGACGGCGCATAGAATCAAAAATCCGCGCCAGTTCTGCTGCAGCAAGGCGTCGATCGCCAGGCCCAGCACGAAGGGCTCGGCGACTTGCAGAATATTCTCGAGGCCAAGCAGCGCGAAGGTGCCGGAGATCGGGCCGCGATGGCGCTTGAAAATCTGGCCGTGGGTGATCGGTTCAGAGGCGGGGGCGGTCATGCCCGGTTGCATATCCGATGGACTCGGGCGCGCCTAGCTTGTCATTTGTCATTCCGGATTTCGAACATTCGGGAATCGGGCGCGACGCCCTAAATCACCATCTCGTCCGCCGGCGCGCGCAGGTTATAACGCGACGCCATCACCGCGCCGTAGGCGCCCGCTTCGCTGATCAGCACCACATCGCCTTCATGGGTGTCCGGCATCAGACGGTCCGCGCCCAATAGATCCGCGCTTTCGCAAATCGGGCCGACGATGGAGGCGAGGCCCGTGGCGCGCTCGTCCAGGCGGCTGAGATTCACGATCTCATGGCGCGCGCCGTAAAGCGCGGGGCGAATGAGGGAGTTCATGCCGGTGCCCAGACCGATGAAGCGGGCGCCGAAGGCGGTTTTCACCTGGGTGACGCGGGCCAGGAGGACGCCTGCCTCGGCCACCGGATAGCGTCCCGGCTCCATCCAGATCTGGAATCCCGGCGCGGCCTTTTTCAGCGCGGCGAGGGTGATGTCCACGGCGCCCAGATCCAGTTCCGGCGCATCTGCGGTGTCGGGCACGCCCAACCCGCCGCCGACATTGAGAATCTCGACATCGGGAAAGCCTTCGGCCGCCTTCGCCAGAATGGCGCCGATCTCGCGCCAGTGGTTCGCTTCGGTTACCCCGGACCCGGCGTGGGCGTGCAGACCGATCACGGTCGCGCCCGCGGCGTCCGCGGCGTCGCGCGCAGCGGGCAAGTCGCTGATCGGAATACCGAACTTGGCCTTCGGTCCGGCGGTCTTCACATGGTCATGATGGCCGCGCGGCCGGTCCGGATTGACGCGCAGGATGACGCGCGCGCCGGCGAACACTTCCGGCCACCGGGTCAGCGGATGCAAGCCGTCAATCGTCAGCCAGCAGCCGAAATCGCGTGCGCCCTGATATTCTGACCGATGGGCGAAATTGGGTGTGAACAACACCTCTTCCGGGGACAGGTCATCGAACACGTCGCGCAGCCGGGCGATTTCACCGGGGCTGACGCATTCAAAACCCAGGCCGGCGGCGCGGATGGTCTTGAGAATATCGGGATGATTATTCGCCTTCATGGCGTAGAAGGCGCGCGACAGACTGCGAATGCCCGCGACGGCGGATGCGCGCTTGCTGACGGTCTCAAGGTCATAGACATAGCGCCCGCCGGTTTCCGGCGCGGCGTCGATCAAGGCCTCGCGGCGCGTGCGCCACCAGGGTGCGGCGCGCGGCGCGCGGACCTGCGCCGGGGCGTTGAGCGCCGCCCAGCTGGATCCGAAGACCGGGCCTTCCGGCGCAGCCCCGATCAATTCTTCATGCAGGCGGGCGGCCAGCGCCCGGCCCTGGTCTTCATCGACCACGACGGTGAAGTTCAAATCATTCGCCGCCTGGCTGACCAAGCGGATGGGTTTGTCCTGAAACATCTCCAGCGCGGGCGCCAGCTGATGGAGAATGCGCCTGATGCCGGAGCCCAGAAGGCTCACCGCCTCGGCGTTTTCGATGATCTTCACCCGGCAGTGAGGCGCCAGCTCGGCCTGCAGCGCATCAAGGCGCTCTCGATCAAGGCCCGGATCGGGATCCAGGCTGACCGTCACATTGGTCTCCGAGGTCGAGACCAGGTCCACAGACACGCCACAGGTTTTAAAGCAGGCGAACACGTCGGCCAGGAAGCCGGCCTGTCGCCACATGCCGGAGCCTTCCATGACCACCAGGCGTACGCCGGTCTTCACCGACACCGCCTTCAGGCGCGGGGCGTCGTCGCCCGGGTGATCGCTGATACGGGTGCCGTCCAGATCCGGCCGCAGCGTGGAGCGCACCAGGACCGGCACGCCCGCCCGGCGCGCCGGGCCGACCGCGCGCGGATGCAGCACCTTGCCGCCCATGGTGGCGATTTCCTGGGCCTCTTCATAGGTCAGCGCCTTCAGCAGGCGCGCCCCATCGGTCAGGCGCGGATCGGCGCTGAACAGGCCCGGCACATCGGTCCAGATCTCCAGGTTTTGCGCTTCCAGCTTGGCGGCGAAATAGGCGGCGGACGTGTCCGAGCCGCCGCGGCCCAGAAGCACGGTTTCGCCGTTCTCATTGCGCGCGATGAAGCCCTGGGTGAGCGCGAGGCGGACGCGGTCGAGCCGCGCCTGAAGCGCGGCGTCCGGGGCGTCGTCGACCGTATTGTCCAGATAGGCGCGCGCATCATGGCGATGATTGGACGCGGTCAGGACCTCGCGCGCATCCAGCCCGACCGGCTCGAGCCCGGCTTGCTCAAGGCAGGCCATGCCAAGCCGGCTCGCCATCAATTCGCCCAGCGCCAGCAGCTCGGCGCGCACGCGCGGGCTGGCTTCACCGATCAGGGCCATGCCGGCGCTCAGGCGATCAAGGTCGGCGAACAGATCGGCCAGGACTTCATCGGCGTCGATCCCGGCGCCGTTTGCGAAATCGCGGTGCTGGTGTTTGACCGCGGCGGCCGCCGCCTCGCCGTCGCCGGCCAGGGCCGCGTCAGGCAGCGCTTCAAGCGCATTGGAGACGCCGGCCAGCGCGGAATGGACGATCAGCACGCGGGCGCCTGAATTCAGGCGCGTCTTGGCCAGATCCGCAATCGTCTCCCAGCGTTTCGGCTCGGCCACCGAAACACCGCCAAACTTCATTACGATCCAGCCGCTGTGCGCGCCGTCTTTCATGGTCCTGGGTCCTTACACGGATATTGGCGGGCTGACTTAGCGCGCCCATGTGCGTTCGGCAAAGCGATTAGGCTTGGAGCCGGCGCGGTTTGGCGATAGCAAGAGCGCGATCTGAAAACGAATGACGATGATGTGAGAGGAGCACCGATGACCCTCAGAGTCTTAAATGTCCGACCCGCACCCCTGACGATCGCGCCGAGCAACGGCCGGGGAGGGCAGGCATGAGCAGCCTGAACGCCGTTTCCACCGAAGCTGTCAGCAAGACGTTCAAGCGCGCGGCCGGCGCCGCCGAGGCGGTCGACCGCCTCGCCGAGCTTTACGAATCCTCGGTCAACGCCCTGCGCGAAGAACTGAAAATCTATCTGGACGGCGGCCCGCCGCCGTCTGAGGCGGACCGCTTTGCAGGCGTGTTCTCTTATCCCGAACTGCGGATCATTTACCGGCCGGAAGGCCCGGTGCCGCCCGTCAGCCGCGCTTTCGGCAAGTTTTCCGAAGCCGGCGTCTATTCCCAGACCATCACCCATCCCGACCTGTTCCGGAATTATCTGATCGAACAGATCGAGCTTCTGGCCGGCGAATACCCGGTGAAGATTGAAACCGGCCTGTCGACGCAGGAAATCCCCTTCTCCTTCGTGCTGGACGGCGCGGACGGTCTGGACATGGATGCGGCCAGCCCGGCCGAGCTGGTGCGCCATTTCCCCTATGTGGACCTGGCCAGCGTGGACGACGCGCTGCCCAACGGCGACCGGCCGTCCCAACCCGGAGCGGCCCGGCCGCTTTCGCTGTTCGACGCCCCGCGGACCGATTATTCGCTGCAGCGCATCCGCCACTATACCGGCGCGCCGTTTGAGGATGTTCAGGACTTCATCCTGTTCACCAACTATCACCGCTATGTGGACGCCTTCGTGGAATGGGCGGTGGAGAAGATCAAGGACCCGGATACCGAATATGTCGCGCTGTCCGCCGCCGGACAGATCCGGGTCGACGCGACGACTGAGGACCCGGTCGCCGAGGTGTCCAATGCGCCCTGGCGCCGTTTCCAGATGCCGGCTTACCACCTGATCTCCAAAGACGGGCGCGGCATCACGCTGGTCAATATCGGCGTCGGTCCGTCCAATGCGAAGACCATCACCGATCATCTGGCGGTTCTGCGCCCGGAATGCTGGATGATGGTGGGCCATTGCGGCGGCCTGCGCCATTCTCAACGCTTGGGCGATTATGTGCTGGCCCACGCCTATCTGCGCTATGACAGCGTTTTAGATAAGGATCTTCCCGTGGAGATTCCGATCCCGCCGATCGCGGAGATCCAGGTGGCGCTGCAAAAAGCGGTGGAGACCGTGTCCGGCGATGAGGGCGAAGATCTTAAGCGCCGCCTGCGCACCGGCACGGTGGTGACTTACGCCGACCGGAACTGGGAATTGCGCTATAATCAGGAGGCGCGCCGGATCAACCAGTCCCGGTCCATTGCGGTGGACATGGAAAGCGCGACGATCGCGGCCAACGGTTTTCGCCTGCGCGTGCCCTACGGCACGCTGCTATGCGTCTCCGACAAGCCGCTCCATGGAGAGCTGAAGCTGCCGGGCGCCGCCAATCTTTTCTACCAGCGCTCGGTGTCCGAGCATCTCGCGGCGGGGATTGAGGCGGTGGAGTTGCTCAAGCGCGAAGGTTCCGCGGCGCTGCATTCGCGCAAGCTGCGCAGCTTTGACGAGCCGCCCTTCAGATAAGGGACGCCCATGGCGCGAGACCGCGATTTCTCCTGGATTTACAAGGCTGGCCTGGAAGCCGCGATGATCGTCTTTGCGGTCATTCTGGCCTTCCTGGTCACGGAATGGCGCGAGGCGCAGCGCGCTGAGGACAGAGCCCGCACCGCCATTGAACGCATCGTCCTGGAGCTTGAAGCCAATATCGCCCAGCTGGAGACGGTCACGCCCTATCACAGCGAAACGGCGGCCGGGATCCGCGATCATGTCGCGCTCATCGAACGGGGCGAGGCGAGCGCTCAGGGCCGCTTCATTGAAAACGCCATGGCGGTCATGCCGCGGGGGCTCGCCCCGCCGATGCTCAATCGAACGGCTTGGGACTATGCTGTGACCAGCGGCGTCCTCGACCCTGTGGACTACGACTTGGTCGCCGATCTTGCGGCGGTCTACGCGATACAAAATAGCGGCGTCGATTCCACATGGCGGCAGATGGCCTCAACCATGTTCCTCAATCAGGACAATATGATGGAGGGGGAGCTCGCGCCCCGATTTCAGCTCTTGGCGCTGATGTTTCAGGAACTGGCCTCTCAGGAAGCCTTTCTTCTGACCGAAAGCCGCGCGGCGCGCGATAAGGGATGCGCCTGGCTGGGCCATGAGATCGACGCGCAGGGCTGTGACCTCGGCGCCGCGCATTGAACGGCGCACGGTCTCGTCTCGGCCCGGGGTCTTGAGCCGGCGCGCCCGACAGGCCGACGCCGCATTTGGCGGTCTGTGACGCGGGATTTATTTGACCTGCTGCGGCGCGCGGGCCAAGGAGGGCGTGACTTGACGCATCAAGAGGGTGATCGTCCATGACACAGCGCGTGTTGGATCTGGCGGGCGTCTATAATTTCCGGCGCTTCGGCGCCTATGACGCCGCGGATGGCCGCACCGTGCGTCCGGGCCTTTATCGCTCAGGTCAGTTTTCCCGGGCCACGGATGAGGACCGCGACGCGCTTGATGATCTGGGCGTGACGGTCGTCGCCGACCTGCGCCGGCCCTCTGAACGCGCCGCCGAACCGTCCCACTGGCCGGACCGGCCGGGCGTGACGGTGATTGAAAGCCATCATGCCGGGCCCGCCGAGGCGCCGCATATCGCATTCCTGCGCGAAGCGGATCTGACCTTCGACACGATCCGGGAATTCATGACCTCGACCTATCGCCGCTTGCCGTTCGACGCGGGCAATCAGCATGTCTTCCGCGAAGGCATCAAGGCGCTGGCCGAACGCGGTGAGGAGGAAGCCTTCATCGTGCATTGCGCGGCCGGCAAAGATCGCACCGGCCTGTTCTGCGCTCTCGTCCTGACCGAAGCCGGCGTCGACCCCGACACGGTGGTGGACGATTATCTGATGACCAATCGGGTTGTGGATTTCGACACGGTGGCCAACGCCATGCGCGGCCGTCTTGAGGACAAATATGGGCGCGAGTTCCGCCATGAGGAGCTCAAGGCGTTCATGGGCGTCGATGCGGACTATCTGGACGCCGCCCTGGAGGAGATGGGCGATCCGCGCCGCTATCTGCGTGAAGAGCTGGGCCTGGATGACGCGACGCTTGAGCGCATGCGCGAGCGTCTCCTGGCCGGATAGGACCTGAATTTTGGCGAAGCCCTCCGCGCGCACCGCGGTTTCGATACCCTTGCCCTGGCGTTCGCCGATCGACGCCTTCGCACCCCTGCGGGATGAGACCGGCGCCTTGCTTCTGCAGGGCGGCGGGCCGCGCGCCTCGCGCTCCTATGTGACCGCCTTTCCCGACTTTCGCATCGTCGAGACCGATCCGGCGACAGGATTTGAAGCCCTGTCCGCGGCCCATCGCTGGCGCGCGCCGCTGGACGCGCCCGGCTTCGCGGGCGGGTTTGCAGGGCTATTCAGCTATGAGTTCGGGCGAGCGTTCGAAGACTGGCCGTCATCGCCGCCGGGCCTGTCGTCCTGGCCGGCCGTCGCCATGGGCTGGTATGAGGCGGTCGCGGTTTTCGACCTTGAGCGGCGATGGCTGGAAGTGCGCGGCGAAGCGGCCGCCGCCGCGCGGCTCGCTGCCGCGCTGGGCGAGGGCGACACGGCGCTTAACGCAGGGGCGGGCCGGATCGAGATGGTCTGGACGGCCGAGCGCTATCTCGAGGCGGTGCGCAGCGCGCGGCGATATGTGCGTGCGGGTGACGCCTTCCAGGTCAATCTCTCTCATCCGTTTCGCGGGTCGATACCGGGCGCGGATGCGCCATTTGCGCTGATTGAGCGCCTGTCGAAAGCCAGTCCGGCCGCCTATTCGGCCTATTTGCGGCTGGAGGCGGACCGGGCCGTGGTGACCAATTCGCCTGAGCGCTTCTTCCACCTCGCCGCCGACGGACGCGTCGAGACGCGCCCGATCAAGGGCACGCGGCCGCGCGCCGCCGATCCGAAGCAGGACGCCGCCCTGGTCAGGGCGCTCCAGGATTCGCAAAAGGATCGGGCTGAGAATCTGATGATCGTGGACCTGATGCGCAACGACCTCTCGCGCGTCTGCCGGCCGGGCAGCGTTGAAACGCCGGAATTATTCCAGGTGGAAAGCTATTCAAACGTCCACCACCTCGTCTCGACCGTGCGCGGCGCGCTCGATCACGGCCGCAGCGTCTATGACCTTCTGGCCGCCAGCTTTCCACCCGGCTCGATCACAGGCGCGCCCAAGCCCCGGGCGATGGAGATCATCGCGGAGCTGGAGGGCGAGGCGCGCGGACCTTATTGCGGCGCCCTGGGGTGGATCGGCGCGGACGGCGCGAGCGATCTTAATGTGATGATCCGCACCGCCGCCTGCGTTCGCCAGGGCGAGGATTGGGCCGTCGAAGTGCGCTCCGGCGGCGCCATCACCATCGACTCCGATCCCGAAGACGAGCTAGCCGAGACCCAGGCCAAGGCCGGCGCCTTGCGCAAGGCGATCACGGATGCCTGACGCGTGGCTCAACGGGCGTTTTGTTTCAGAAGCTGATCCGCTGCTCCTGCCCGCCGAGCGCGGCTTTCTTTTGGGCGAAGCCGCATTTGAGACCATGCATTTGTGCGGCGGCGCCGTCCGGCGATGGCCGCGTCACGCGTCCCGGCTGACGGGCGGTCTGGAGTTTCTCGGTCTGCCGGCCCCGGATCTTGGCGAGGTTGAAGCCGCCGCCCGGGCCCTGGCCGATCGCCATGGCGCAGCCGACGGGGTTTTGCGACTGACGGTCGGCGGCGGACCGCTGGGCGGCGGCGTGGTGCGGAGCGCCCGGTCCGGCGCCACTATTCTTCTTACCCTTAAGCCGCGGCCTGCGCCGCCCGCCTCGGTCAGCCTGGCGCTGCTGGACGGCGCACGGCGCGGAGGACTGGCGTCGGAGCGGTTCAAGCTTGCGGGATATGCGGAAAACATCGCCGCGCGCCGTCAGGCGCGGGCCTTGGGCGCCGACATGGCGGTGCTGTGCGGACCGGACGGCGCCAGCCCCGCCTGCGCGGATAGCGCGAACCTGTTCTGGATCGATGCGCAAGAACAGGTCGTCACCCCCGCGGTCTCCACCGGCGCCCTGCCGGGCACGACCCGCGCCGCGCTCATCGAGGCGGCCCGAGCCGACGGCCTGCACATTGAGGAGACCGCCGCCGGGCGGCTGAGCCTGAACGGGGCGGTCGCGGCGTGCGTCACCAATGCCGTGATGGGCGTGGTTGCGGCATCAGCGCTCGACGGGCGGGGCCTCGCTCTCGACCACCCGGTCATGCGCCGTCTGCAAAACCTTGAACGGCGGGCCGTCTAGGCGCCGCGCCGCACCCAGGGCGACCGCCTGGGACGCAGATACGCCGTGTCGCTCAAGGTCATAAGCGGGCCGCTCTCATCCGGAAACGGGCCCTGGAAGGGGTAGCGCACTTCAACCATGATGATGGAGTTCATCGGCGCAAGAAGCCCGTTCGGCAAGGCCGGCAGGCTGCCCGTGTCGAGCGGCGTCAGGCCGCGCGCCTCGCTCCAGTCCACGAAGACATCGCCGTCGATATCCATGCGGATGGAGGTGATGCGGATGGAGAGATCGGCTGGATCATTGGGAAATAATATGGCGTCGCCCGCGGCATAGATATCCGCCAGCTCGGCATTGGTGATGAGGTCGTCCTGGGTGACCAGATCCGCCACCGAGGTGGCCGCGCCGGTCACCTTGCGGTCCGCCGTCAGCGCCATCGTCATTTCCGCCGCGCCCAGATACATCGCCACCATGACCGGCGCGATTAAAGCGAATTCAAGCGCCGAGACGCCGCGGCGGTCGCGGCCGAAACGGCGGACGATGGCGAGGAGGGCGCGCATCACTGGCTCAGTCCTCATTATAGGGTTCGTTGCGAAAGGCGGTCGCCGCAGAAATCAGACGGCGATTGCCCGGCATGTTGGCGAGACCGTTGATCATGCCGGGGCCAAGCAAGGGCCAATCGTAAAAGACCCGGACGACGACGATGTCCTGCGCCTGGCCGGGATCGAAGGTGAAGCCGCCATCGTCCAACTCGCCGTCCGCGCCGACGGGCGGGTCGAACTGGGCCGATCCGAAATTCTCAAACGTGCGCACGTCGACGCTGAGCCGCCCGCAATCGGCGACGGTCCGGATTTGCTCGCAAACCGCCGCGCGAAATTCGACCTCCCCTTGCCCGGCGTTTTGCATTTGGCCGGTTCGTATGTCGCGGGCCGCCATGGACACCGCGTTCTCGATGATCGCCGAGGCGAAGAAGATCAGGGCGATCTCAAGAATGGCGAAGATCAGCAGGAAAAACGGCGCCGCGATCAGCGCGAACTCCACCGCGGTCGCGCCCTTGCGGTCGCCGACAAAGGCGCGTGCGCGGGCCGAGACTCGCGCGCGCATCGCGTCAGTAAGGTGGAGCCGAAACATATTCATGGCGCGAGTATGACCCGCGCGCGCTTAATTCAGCGTGAAAGAACGCGGTTAATCGCCGCCGTCCAGATCCCGCTCGGCAGCGCCGGCTGAGCCCGCCAGCGCTTCACGCTGTCGGATGATCGTCTCAAAATACTCGCGCTGGTCGCCGATCAGCGCGATGGAGCTGCAGACCGGGTTGCAGACATAGCTGGTCTGAACCCGATTGTGGAAGACCTGCACATGCTCGCGATCGCTCTGGCTCACGGACAGATCGTTCGCGTAGATCACCTCTCCATGGGCGTTCAGGGCGATCAGATTGGTCTGGCCGAACGCCCGGCCGCTGATGAAGACGGTGCGGGCATTAAACAGCGTCGCGTCGGCGATGGCCGGATTGCCGACCACGATGGCCGACGCGTCTTCGGGGAGCCGTAAGATGCTCGACTGGTCGACCGGCACTGAGAAACTCTGCGCCGCAGCGGGCGCGCCCAGGGCGGCGCACAGTGCGAAGAGGGCGATGATCGCGCGCATGCGATGTCCTTGTCGTTAGACCTTGCCGACACTGTCGCGCGGCCGGATGAAGGAAGTCTAAACGCCTGAATTGACGCGCATGTTCACTAACCGGAAACCATAGATAAGAATTCGGCTGTTTAGACAAATTAAACCATGGATTTTTACCCGGTCTAAATGGAGTTGGTGTTTCATCGCCCATGTTCAGGACGGGTCGGGACGGACTTTGATCCTGACGCTCACAAAACAAATCGGAGTGGATGGGATGAAGAATCTGGTTTCGCGTTTTATCAAGGATGAGTCCGGCGCCACGGCTATTGAATATGGCCTGATCGCGGCTCTGATCGCTGTTGTCATCATCGCCGGCGTGACCACGCTGGGCGGCAACCTCAACACCACCTTCCAGAATCTGTCTGGCAATGTGGGCGGCGAGGTCGGCAACGCGCCGGCCGGCTAATCAGCCGAGCCAACACACTGACGCATCGGAAGGCCGCTCCTTACGGGGCGGCCTTCTTTGCGTCAGCGCACCATTTTTATTGATGATTTCTAACGCTCCCGTGCACCGGGCATTAAGCCTGACCGGCTAGTGTCGCGCGTTCACGACACCGCTCTGGAGCCGGATATGTCCGCCTTTCTCGCCAATACCGCACTGCTGAGCTTCGCTTTCCTCATGCTCGCGGCGGCCTGGACCGACATCGCCCGCTTCACCATCCCAAACTGGATTCCGGCCCTGATGATCGCGCTTTGGCTCGCCAGCGCCCCCGTGCTGGGGATTGGCTGGACCGGCGCCGGGCTTTCCTTGCTCACCTTCATCGCCGTTCTGGCGTTCGGCATGGCCCTGTGGGCGCCGGGCTGGCTGGGCGGCGGCGATGTGAAGCTGATCGCGGCGGGCGCGCTCTGGTTCGGCTGGCCGGACGCCTTGATGTTCATCCTTTTCAGTGCGGCTGCCGGCGGCGGCCTGGCTTTGGTGCTGATGGCGCTGCGCCGCGTGAGCCCGGCGCTGCCGGTCAGCGCCGACTGGATCGGCCGGACGGCGTTGGCCCAGGGCGCCCCGGCGCCCTATGCGGTCGCCATCGCCAGCGGCGCCTTGATCATGCTCCCTCAAAGCGCCGTGTTCGCCGCCTATGGCGGATAAGGCCGTTTTCAAAAGGGTTTCGTTCACCTCAAGCATTAACGCCGCTTTGAGGAATTAAGGGTCTGATTGGCGATACGTATCAGTGCGCCGGAACCGACCGTCATGAATATAGTCCGCATCGCCGTGCTCATCGTCGCCGGATTGGCCGCGCTGGCCGCCGCCTTCTTCGTGCGCGGCGCCATGCAGCCCGCGCCCGCCGGTCCGGCTGCGCCGGTCGCTGAAACAGCGCCGGCCGAGCCCGCCCGCGTGCTGGTGGCGGCCCGTGACATCTCGCCGGGCGAACGCGTCGCCGCCGGCGATTTTCGCTGGACGCCATGGCCTGAAGAGGCGGTTCTGCCCAGCTATTACGAGCAAAAGGCGGCGCCCGACGCCCTGGAGACGTTGAGCGGCGCTGTGGCGCGCACCGGATTGGTATCCGGCGAACCGGCGATGGCGGGCAAGCTGGTCCAGCCCGGCGAGGCGGGATTCATGGCCGCGGTGCTGAGCCCGGGCATGCGGGCCGTGGCGGTGCCGATTTCCGCGCGGTCCGGCGCCGGCGGTTTCATTCTGCCCAATGACCGGGTCGACATCATCGTCACGCGCGAGACCGAAAACGGCTACGGCTCGGACGTGGTCGTCGAGAATGTCCGCGTGCTCGCCATCGACCAGATCTACTCTGAGACCGAGGAAGGCGCGGTGGTCGGATCGACCGCAACGCTGGAGCTGACCTCGCAACAGGCGCGCAGCGTCTCGTTGTCGGTGGCCGAAGGCGATGTCTCGCTGGCGCTCCGCTCTATCGCGGACATCGAAGGCGGAGCCCGTCTTCCGGGCGAGGCCGACGGCGAGGCTGAAGGCTATGGCGCGACGGTCCGGGTCTTCCGTTACGGCACAGAACAGCGCCTGGCGCTGGGGGGGAGCCGGTCGTGATCCGATCCATTTTGATGGCGCTTGCCGGTGCGGCGACGCTGATGGGCGCCTCCGAGGCTCAGCTCGTCAGCGCGCCGGAACGAAACAACACGCTCCAGGTCACCATCCGCGAGCCGGGCGACGGGCCCGCGTCGGAAAGCCTGGCTCTGCCCATGGGTCAGGCCGCGGTCATTCATTTGCCGGTGGATGCGGCGGAGGTGATGGTCGCGTCCGAAGGCGTCGCCAGCGCCGTGGTGCGCACGCCCCGCCGCGCCCTGCTGCTGGGCCAGACGGTCGGGCGGACCAATGTCTTCTTCTTTGATGTCCATGGCGAATTGATACTGGACCTCAGCGTGCGGGTTGAGCGCGATATGGCGTCGCTCCAGGACGCGCTGGACCGCTTCGTGCCGGACAGCCGCATTTCCGCTGAGAGCATGAACGCCAATGTCGTCCTGTCCGGCTCGGTGCCGTCGGCGAGCGCTGCAGACGCCGCGCTTCAGATCGCGCGCCGGTGGACTGACAATCCGGACCAGGTGATCAGCTTTCTCACCGTCGAAGGCCGCGATCAGGTGATGCTGCGCGTCCGCATCGTCGAGATGGAGCGCAACATCGTGCGCCAGCTGGGCGTCAACCTGTCGGGCCAGCAAAATTATGGTGATTTTGACCCGCCGGTTCGCGTGCGCGCGACCAATGATCTGGGTCAGCCGCTCAATGATGAATTCGGCAATCCGATCTTCGAGGTGTTCGCGCCCGGCCGGTATCAATCCGGAACCGGTTTCTCCACCTCCAACAGCTTTGGCGTCGCAGGCGCGGCGCTGGGCGGGCTGACGGGAACGATCGGCACGCAGAATCTGGTGGACGGCGTCATTCAGAGCTCGCTCGGCGCCACCTTGTCGGCGCTGGAGCGTATCGGCCTGGTGCGCACGCTGGCAGAGCCGAACATCACCGCGATCTCCGGCGAGCCGGCCCAATTCCTCGCCGGCGGCGAGTTTCCCGTGCCGGTCGGCCGCGACCGCGACGGAAATCTGACCATTGAATTCAAACCCTTCGGGGTCGGCCTGGGCTTCACTCCGGTGGTCATGTCGGACAATCGCATCTCGCTGCGCATGTCCACAGAGGTCAGCGAATTGTCCAATGAAGGCGCCATCTCCCTGTCGCAAAGCACGGTGGTGGACGAAAATGGCGTCGCCATCGGCACCGTGCCGGGCGTCTCCATCCCCGCCCTGACCGTGAATCGGGCCGAAACGACCGTGGAGCTGCCCTCCGGCGGCAGTCTTGTCGTGGCGGGCCTGATCAAGGAAGAAACCCGCCAGGCCATGGACGGCGTGCCCGGCGTGGAACGTTTGCCGGTCTTGGGATCGCTCTTCCGGTCCCGCGACTTCGCCAATAATGAAACCGAACTCGTCATCGTGGTGACGCCGTATCTCGTCGATCCCACCGATCCCGACGCCCTGGAGGACCCCGGCGAGGGCTTTGTCGCGGCGTCCATGGCGGCGGGCGTGTTCCTGGGCCGTTTGAACCGCGTCTACGCCGCGCCGGGAGCGCAGGTGGAAGGCCGCGGCTGGTTGGGTCCTGTCGGCTTTGTTTTGGAGTAAGGCTATGGCGTTTTTGAGATATTTGACGCTTGCGCTGACCGGCCTGGTGCTGACCGCATGCGCGTCTGCGCCGGCGGAACTCCCGCGTGCGAGCGCCGTGCCGGAAACCGTCCGGGTCGCGATGGACGTGGATCCGCGCGATAACGGATTGAACTGGTCCCAGATCGGACTGATCGAAACCCTCGCCGCCGAGTACAAGGCGCGCGGCCATGGCCCGTTGGTGATCTCCTATCCGCAAAACGCCGGCAACGCCGAAGCCGCAGTCGCCGCGATCGCGGAGGCGCGCACCCGGCTTTACGCCCATGGCCTGGATTGGACGCAAATCGCGGGCGGCGCTTATGAAGCCGGAGGTCAGATTCAGGCTCCGGTGCTGTTCTCCTTCAATCGCTACCAGGCGGTGGCGCCGGATTGCCCGGAGCGCTGGAATGATATGACCACGGCGCCTCCCGGCCGGCACTGGCCGCGCTTTGGCTGCGCGACGGCGGCGAATCTGGCGGCGATGATCGCCGATCCCCGCGATCTGGAGACGCCGCGCAGCTTCGGCGCGCCCGATACCGGCCGGCGTCAGACGGTGCTGGAGACGTATCGCCGCGGCGAACCCACCGGAACCCAGCGCACAAGCGATGAAAGCGGCGCGGTCAGCGACGCGGTCGAAAACTAAGGGGCGCGAGCATGAATCAACCCGCTGACGCGTTCGACGATCAGTTCGAGCCTGAAGACGAATTCGAGACCCTTGACGATGCGGCCTCCGACACGCCGGATCCCTTTCTCGACGCGGCCGCGATCGAGCGCCGCATGCTGGGTGAAGACGCCGCCTCGGCGCCGAGCGGTGAAGCGGCCCCGTCAGCCCCGGGCGAAGAGCCCGGCGCGCGGCCGTTCGGCGCGCGCCTGGCCGACGCCAACACCAGTTCACCTGACGGGTTCGGCGACGACGCCGCCTTCGGCGCCGACGAGCCGCTTGGAATCCAGGGTGAAGTCGCTCCGGTCAGCGAAGAAGACGAAAAGCTGCTCACCCAGCCGGTTCCGCGCATCGCGATCCATGCCTTCTGCGAAAGCCCGGAGACCGGTCAGCTGATCCATAACGCCGGATCGGACCGGCGCATGGCCAAAACCCATGTGACGGTGGAGCTTGGCGGTCTGGCCGGCGCCATTGAGCGATTTCATGACGAGACCACGCCGGAATTGCTGATCGTGGAGACCGGCATGCGCGGGCGCGAGCTGTTCGCCCAGCTTGAAGAGCTGGCGATGGTTTGCGACCCGGACACCAAGGTGATCATTGTCGGCGCCGCCAACGACATCACGCTCTATCGAGAACTGATGCGCCGCGGGGTGAGCGAATATCTCGTGCCGCCGATGACGCCTCTGCACGTCATCAAGACGATTTCCGACCTCTTCCTCGATCCCGAAGCGCCGTTCGCCGGCAAGTCGCTCGCCTTCATCGGCGCCAAAGGCGGGGTCGGGTCGTCGACCGTGGCCCATAATGTCGCCTGGCAGCTGACCGACCAGCTGCGTTCGGACGCGGTGCTCGTGGACCTGGATCTGTCGTTCGGCACGGCCGGCCTCGATTTCAATCAGGATCCGCCTCAAACGATCGCCGAAGCCCTATCCGAGCCCCATCGCCTGGATGATGCATTGCTCGACCGGCTTTTGGTGCGCTGCAATGAAAGGCTGAGCCTGTTCTCGGCGCCTGCGACGCTGGAGAATGACTGGGATTTCAGCCCGGATTCCTTTGATGAGGTGCTCGACAAGGTGCGCCGCCAGGCCCCGTTCGTGGCCCTGGATCTGCCCCATGCCTGGAGCCCCTGGGTGCGTCAGACCCTGTTGTCCGCCGACCAGGTCGTGGTGACGGTGACGCCGGATCTCGCCTGCCTGCGCAATGCGAAGAATCTGTTCGACCTGGTGCGCACCGCGCGGCCCAACGACGAACCGCCCAAGGTGGTTGTGAACATGGCCGGCTGCCCGAAAAAGCCGGACATCCCGCTAAAGGACTTCTCCGACGCCTTGGGCGCCGCGCCGATCCTGGTGCTGCCGTTTGAGCCGGCGCTGTTCGGAAAGGCCGCCAATAACGGCCAGATGATCGCCGAGCTCGACGCCAAATCGAAAGCTGCGGAGGGTTTTGCGCACTTGGCGGCGGTGCTGACCGGTCGCAGCTCGGCTGAGCCGAAGCGGTCGAAGTCCCTGTTCAAGTCCCTGTTTTCGAAAGGCTAGGCGTTAGGCGCACATGTTCGGCAAGCGGCCCAATACGCCCGGCGGCGGCGGATCTGGATTCAGCAAGGCGCCAGCCTCCACGCCTGCCGCGCCCGCGGCCGAGGCGGCAAAGCCGGCCGCAAAACCCGCTTCGCCCGGCGCCGGCGTCGCGGTGAAGGCGCGCCCCGCCGCCACCGAGGCGCCGCGGCGTCCCGCGCCGAAACCGGCCGCCGCGCCGAAGCCGAAGCCCAAGACGGCCGCCGTCGAGACTGTGGGCGCGGAGCGCTCGGCCGAGTATTACGAGATCAAAACCACGATCTTCAACGCGCTGATCGACACCATCGATCTGTCGCAGCTGGCGCGGCTTGATAATGACACGGCGGCGGAGGAGATCCGCGACATCGTCACCGAGATCATCTCGATCAAGAATGTGGCCATGTCGATCGCCGAGCAGGAACAGCTGCTCCAGGACATCTGCAACGATGTGCTCGGCTATGGCCCGCTGGAGCCCTTGCTGGCGCGGGACGATATCGCCGACATCATGGTCAACGGCGCCGGCGACGTGTTCATCGAAGTCGCCGGCAAGGTGAAGAAGACCAACATCAAATTCCGCGACAACGCGCAATTGATGAATATCTGCCAGCGCATCGTCTCCCAGGTCGGCCGCCGCGTCGATGAGAGCTCGCCGATCTGCGACGCGCGCCTGGCCGACGGCTCGCGCGTCAATGTGATCGCGCCGCCGCTGTCGCTGGACGGTCCGACTTTGACCATCCGGAAATTCAAGAAAGACAAGCTGAAGCTGTCCAACCTGGTGGATTTCGGATCGGTCTCTCCCGAGGGCGCGCGCATTTTGGAGATCATCGGCGCCTCGCGCTGCAATGTCCTGATTTCCGGCGGCACCGGCTCGGGCAAGACGACGCTGCTGAACTGTCTGACCGGCTTCATCGGGGAGGATGAGCGCATCATCACCTGTGAGGACGCGGCGGAGCTGCAGCTGCAGCAGCCCCATGTCGTCCGGCTGGAGACCCGGCCGCCCAATCTTGAAGGGCAGGGCCAGGTCACCATGCGGGACCTGGTCAAGAACTGTCTGCGCATGCGTCCGGAACGCATCATCGTGGGCGAAGTGCGCGGCCCGGAGGCCTTCGACCTGCTGCAGGCGATGAATACCGGCCATGACGGCTCCATGGGCACGCTGCACGCCAACTCGCCCCGCGAAGCGCTGAGCCGGATTGAATCCATGATCACCATGGGCGGCTATAATCTGCCCACCAAGACGATCCGTGAGATGATCTCCGGTTCGATCGACGTGATCATTCAGGCCGCCCGCCTGCGCGACGGCTCGCGCAAGATCACCCATGTGACCGAAGTGCTCGGCATGGAGGGTGATGTGATCATCACCCAGGATCTCTTCCTGTATGAGATCACCGGCGAGGACGCCCAGGGCGATATCGACGGCCGCCATGTCTCCACCGGCATCGCGCGGCCGAATTTCTGGGACCGCGCGCGCTATTTCGGCCTGGAAGGCGCTCTGGCCGACGCGCTGGAAGCGGCGGAAGCTTAAATGAGCGACATGGTCTTCATCCTCGCCGCGGCCTGCGCCTTCATCGCGGTCGCCGGGGTCGGCTTCGTGTTCGCCGGCGGCGGCGACCAGACCCGCAAGACCCGCATGGCGGCGGCCGTCGGCGAACCGGTCCAGCGCGGCAAACGCCAGGGCGCGGCCTTGGACACCGCGGCCCAAAAGCGCAAGCAGATCCAGGATTCGCTTAAAGACCTGGAGGAGCGCCAGAAGGCCGAGCGCAAGAAATCCCTGACCCTGAAGGCCAGGCTGGAGCAATCGGGTTTGAATTGGAGCCCGGCGAAATTCTGGATCATTTCAGTGATCCTGGGCGCGGTTTCGGTCATGGCCACCGTGGTGACCGGTCAACACCCGCTCCTGATCCTCGCCGCAGGCGTGATCGCCGGGCTCGGCTTGCCGCGCTGGGTGTTGTCGATGTCGCGCAAGCGCCGCCAGAAGAAATTCACCGAGAATTTCGCCGACGCGCTCGACGTCATCGTTCGCGGCATCAAATCCGGCCTGCCGCTCAACGAGTGTTTGAAAATCATCGCGCGCGAAGCCGAGCAACCGGTGCGCGGCGAGTTCGAATTATTGGTGGAGGGCATCGCCGTCGGCGTCGACGCGGACGAGGGCTTGCGCCGGATGCTGCGCCGGATGCCGCTTCCCGAGCTGTCCTTCTTTTCCATCGTGCTCACGATCCAGTCCAAGACCGGCGGCAATCTGGCCGAAGCGTTGGGCAATCTGTCCGCGGTGCTCCGCGCCCGGAAAATGATGCGCGAGAAAGTCGCCGCCCTGTCGTCTGAAGCGAAGGCCTCAGCGATGATCATCGGCGCCCTGCCGCCGGGCGTGGCGACCATGGTGCTGGTGATTTCGCCCGATTACATGATGCCGCTCTTCACCACTTCGATGGGCCAGTTGATGCTGCTGGGCGGCCTCACCTGGATGGGCATCGGCATCTTCGTGATGCGCGGCATGATTAATTTCAAAATGTGAGGCGGGCCGATGGATTTTTTCGCCTTCGCCGACTGGATCACGACGCCGAGCAATCTGTTCGCCGTCATCGCGGCGGCCCTTGTGTTCGCCACGGTATGGACGCTCTCCTCGCCCGCATTCAACACCGACAACACCTCCAAACGCCTCAAGCAGGTGGCCAACCGGCGTGACGAATTGCGCCGCAAGGCGCGCGAGGCGATCGAGAAGGATTCAAATCGCGGCGCGCTGCGCGGGGAGGCCAAGCAAAGCCTGTCCAAGCGGGTCGTCGAGGGATTGAATCTCCAAAAACTGCTGGAAGACCCCAATCTGAAGAACAAGCTGGTGCAGGCCGGACTGCGCGGGCAAGGCCCCGTGATGGGCTTTTATTTCTTCCGCCTGGCCATGCCCATCATCCTGTTCGGAGTGAGCTTTCTTTATCTCAACTTCATCAATGATTTCGGGCTTTTGGGCATGCAGCAGCTCGCCGTCATGATGGGCTTGGCGGTGCTGGGCTATTACGCGCCCGGGATTTATTTGAGCAATCTGGCGCAAAAGCGCCGCGATTCCATTATGCAGGCCTTCCCGGACGCGCTGGACCTGCTGCTGATCTGTGTCGAGGCCGGAATGAGCATTGAAGCCGCGTTCCAGAAAGTCGCCTCCGAGATCGGCGCCAACTCGATCGAGCTCGCAGAAGAATTGTCGCTGACGACGGCGGAGCTGTCCTTTCTGCAGGACCGGCGCCTGGCCTACGAGAATCTGGCGACCCGCACCAATCATCCTGGCGTCAAATCCGTGGCGACCGCGCTGGTTCAGGCTGAGCGCTACGGCACGCCGCTGGGTCAGGCGCTTCGGGTCATGGCCAAGGAAAATCGCGACATGCGCATGGCGGCCGCCGAGAAAAAGGCGGCGGCCCTGCCCGCAAAGCTGACCGTGCCGATGATCCTGTTCTTCCTGCCGGTGCTGTTCCTGGTGATCATGGGGCCTGCAGCGATCACTTACCAAAGCATGTGACGAGCGCGGTTGCGCGCGGTAGCCTGCACGGGTGATCGGCGGGGGCTGATCGGACCGTTTCTAGGGGTGCGCCATGTTTGGCTCGGAGAAGGCGGCGGCGCGGCGGCGCGAAGCGTTGCGCTTGGCCGGCGAAGCCGCTGACAATGCGCTGGACGCGCTGGCGGAAGGCGATGTCAAACGCGCCCGCCGCGAGCTGTCCGCGGTGCCCAAACGCCTGCGCTACGCCGACGGGGGGTGGAAGCCCGCGCTGGCCCTGGCCGTGGTGGACCTGGCTGAAGGCAAGCGGCGTTCGGGGCTCGCGCGCCTGATCGATGTCTGCGCGGGTCTGGACGAGACCAATCTCAGCAAGGATGAAAAGGGCTATCTCAGGCTTTACGCGCTCTACCGGGCGATCGATGCGTCCAAGGACGCACGCGCCCCGGCCGAGCTTCGCGCCCATACCGAAGATTTCCGGTTCGACCAGACGCTGGTGTCGAGCTGGCTGAAGCAGCGCTTCCCGCTGAAAAAGGTGGAAGCCTCAGAGCCGCCGCCGCCGCCTATGGCGCCGCCGCCTGGGCCGGGCGAAATCTAGCGCAGCGCGTCCATATCGGCGCGGCGCAGGCGGTCCCAGCTGCGCGGGCTGCTCATCAGGGCGCGGATATAATCCAGATTCTGCGCCGCCATTTCCGGCGTTGAATCGATCAGCGCCACGGATTCCGCTTCCTCGAAGCGGCCTTGCAGGGCCAGAGACAAAGCCAAATTCTGGCGAATTTCGGGGCTCGCGCGCTCCGATTGCGACGCTTGCCGCAGATAGGATTCGGCCTGTTCGGGATCACCATTGAGCATTAATGACAGCGCCAGATTATTCAAAACGCCGGGCTCGCCGGGCGATAGCGCCAGGGCCTGCTGGAAGCGCGTCCGCGCCAATTCCTGGCGCCCGGACTGCTCCAGCGCCACGCCCAGCGCATTGAAGATGCGCCAGTCGCCGGTCAACACGCTCGCGGCGCGGCCCAAGGGCTCGACCGCCTGCACGGCCCGGCCCCCGGCGACCAAGGCCATGCCGAAGGCGGCCTGGAGTTCGGCGTCGTCGGGATAAAGCGCCAGCGCCTGCCGGGCAACTTCCGCGGCGCGCGGCGCACCGTTGAGCTGGCGCAGGACGGTGGACAGCTTGAGCGCCGCTTCACGGTCGCCCGGGTTCAGCTCATAGGCCTCGGCCCAAAATGCGGCCTGGGTCAGCAAGTCCTGATTTTCGATCGCCGCACGCTCGTCGGATGTGGCGGGAACAATGGAGCGCGCCTGCATCTCCGCGGCCAGCGCTTCTTCTTCCTCGGTGAGCGCCAACTCGCCCGTGGTCGCGCAGCCGGCGAGGACAGCTGCAGCCAGGGCGATTGCGGACAGATGCGCGCGCATGCTCTACCTCTTATTTCCGAGACGGACCAAGTCGCGCTCAAGAATGGGCCGGCCCGGTCAAGAAGCCGTTAACACATGCCCGAACGACGCCGCTGGAAGGACGCCATAGCGTGATGACCGAGATGACACCCTTCGCCGCCACCGCGGAGCAATCTGTTCAGATCGTGGTCCGCGACGGACTTGAAGCGGCGCTGGACGGATTGTCTGAAAGCTCGGCGGCGCACGCCCGCAGCGCAGGATTCAAGGCGGATTCAGGCGAGGTCCTGATCCTGCCCGCCGGCGGCGGGCCGGCCGCGCTGCTCGGCGCGGGCGATGCGCGCTCGCCCTTCGACATCGCTGCGGCGGCGAAGAAGCTGCCCGAAGGCGATTGGGCGATTACGGGGTCGCCGGACGCGTGGGACCCGACGGAGACGGCCGTGGCGCTCGCCTTCGGGGCTTATCAATTCACTCGCTATAAGGCCGCCAAACGCGCGCCGGCCCGTTTCGTCGCGCCTGACGGTGCAGATGTCGAGGAAGCCGCGCGCATCGTGCGCGGCGCCGCGCTGACCCGCGATCTGGTCAACACCCCGGCCGGAGACATGCTGCCCAGCCATCTGGAAGCGGCGGTGCGCGCTCTGGCCGATGCAAACGGCGCGACGGTTCGGGTGACGCTGGGCGAGGATTTGCTCAATCCCGAAGACGTCTATCCGATGATCCATGCGGTCGGCCGCGCCTCCGCGGATGCGCCGCGCCTGATTGAATTTGAATGGGGCGATCACCGTCATCCGCGCCTGGCGCTGGTGGGCAAGGGCGTGTGTTTCGATTCCGGCGGACTCGACATCAAGCCGGCCGACGGCATGCTCTTGATGAAAAAGGACATGGGCGGGGCGGCGAATGTTCTGGGCCTGGCGTCCATCATCATGGGCGCGAAGCTGCCGGTGCGCCTGCACGTGCTGATTCCGGCGGTTGAAAACGCCATCTCGGGCAATGCCTTCCGGCCCGGCGACATCTTGGACAGCCGCAAGGGCGACTCGGTCGAGATCGGCAATACCGACGCCGAAGGCCGGCTGGTGCTCGCTGACGCGCTGACCCGGGCGCTTGAGGATGCGCCGGATCTGTTGATCGACATGGCCACGCTCACCGGCGCGGCGCGGATCGCGCTGGGGCCGGAAGTGTCTCCATTTTACACAGACGACGATGAGCTGGCCGCCGACATCGCGGCGGCGGGCGCCGCGGTCGACGACCCGGTTTGGCGCATGCCGTTATGGGACGGTTACGACAAGTGGCTGGACAGCCCGATCGCGGATATCTCGTCGACCGGCGGCAGCCGCTTCGCCGGGTCGGTCACCGCCGCGCTTTTCCTGCGCCGCTTCGCGGGTGAAGCGAAGGCCTGGGTGCATTTCGACATTTTCGCCTGGAACCCCACCGGGCGTCCGGGCCGGCCAAAGGGCGGCGAGATGCTGGGCGCCCGCGCGCTCTGGCGCATGCTGAAACAGCGCTATGGCGGATAGCCCGACAGCCTTTCAGGTCACCGCCGGCGTGGCGCCGGTGCGCCGTACGCCGGCGGATGACGGGGCGCAGGAGACCCAGCTTCTGGCCGGAGAAGTCTTCCTCGTGGAGGCGGAGGAGACGGGCTGGGCGCACGGCCGCACGGCGATGGATGATTATCGAGGCTGGGTCGACATGGCGGCGCTGTCCGCGCCCGCCCTGATCCCGACCCATCAGGTCAAGGTGCTGCGCAGCTACGTGTTTTCCGCGCCCGACCTGAAATCCGCACCGGTCTGCCTGATCAGTTTGAACGCGAAAATCGTCGGCGGCGCGCGCGCGGGCCGCTAAGCCCAGCGCATGGGCTGGGTGTTTGACGGGCATTTGCGGGCCGTCGGTGATCCCATGGAGCCGGACTATGTCGCCGTCGCCGAACGCTTTTTGAACACGCCTTACTTCTGGGGCGGCAAGGAGAGCCTGGGTTTGGATTGCTCCGGCCTGGTGCAGGCCTCGCTGGAGGCGGCGGGTGTCGCCGCGCCGCGCGACACCGGTCCGCAGGAAGCCTGGGCGAAGGCGCATTGGGAGGCGGTCGAGATGACCGAGGATCTGTCCGGGCTGCAACGCGGCGATCTGATCTTTTGGCCCGGCCATGTGGGCATCATGACCGACGCCGACACGCTGCTGCACGCCAACGCCTTCCACATGATGACCGCCGCCGAGCCGCTTCGCCGCGCCGCCAAACGCATCGCGCATCATCATGCGCCCATGAGCGGGATTTATCGCCGGCGCGCTGAATGAGGAATCAGGTCCGAGCCCATGGCGGAGCGGGCCGTTTCGCCCTATCTCTGCGGCATGCCTGATACCCATGCGCTGTCCGACCATTGCGATCCGATCCCGCTCGCCCGCCGCCTGATCCAGGCGCCGTCGATAACGCCGGCCGACGCCGGCGCCCTGGACATTCTGGGGGGTGCGCTGGCGGCGCTGGGATTCACCGTCAAGCGATACCGCTTTGATGAGGTCGACAATCTGTACGCCCGCCTCGGTGACGCCGCGCCGGTCTTCTGCTTCGCCGGTCACACCGATGTCGTGCCGCCGGGGCCGGAAGCGGAATGGACCCATGCGCCCTTTGATGCGGCGCTTGATGAAGGCGTGCTCTGGGGGCGCGGCGCGGCGGACATGAAGGGCGCGCTTGCGGCCATGGTCGCCGGCGTCGCAGCCTTTCTGGAGCGGGAAGGGCGTCCGGCGGGTTCGATCGCCTTTCTGATCACAGGCGACGAGGAAGGTCCGGCCGTCAACGGCACCAAGAAGCTGCTTGAAGCGATCGCGGCGGAGGGCGAGCAGCTGGATCACTGCCTGGTGGGCGAGCCGACCAACCCGTCCGCCTTGGGCGAAACCATCAAGGTCGGCCGGCGCGGCAGTTTAAACGGAGTGATCACCGTCACCGGCCGCCAGGGTCATGTGGCGTATCCGGAGAAGGCGGAAAACCCGATCCCGGCGCTCACCGCCCTTTTGGCCCGGCTGACCGCCCGCACGCTGGACGAGGGCGCGCCGCACTTTCAGCCCTCCAATCTGGAAGTGACCTCCATTGATGTGGGCAATGCGGCCCATAACGTGATCCCGGGCGTGGCGAAGGCGAAATTCAATATCCGCTTCAACACCAGCCACGCGGGCGATGATCTCAAGCGCTGGATCACAGAGGAGGCCCAGACGGTTCACCTGGACCACAGGGTCGATGTCGATCTGGACCTGAAGGTCACCGGGGAAGCCTTTCTGACCCGGTCCAGCCCCTTCACCGACCTGATCCGCGACGCCGTCGCTGAACGGACCGGCCGTGCGCCGGCGCTGACCACGGGCGGCGGCACGTCGGATGCGCGCTTCATCAAGGATTACTGCCCGGTGGCGGAATTCGGCCTGGTCGGCGCGACCATGCATCAGATCGACGAGCGGGTGGACGCGGGCGACGTGGTCGCCCTGTCGGGCATTTATGCGGACATTCTCGCGCGCTATTTCAAGGCCTTCGCCGCATGATCGCTATTCTTCTCGAGGCGCGGCAGGGCGTGATCGGCTGCTTCAGGCTGTTAGCCTTTCGGGACGATTGGCGGGGCTATTTCGACGTCAGCCCGGGCGGCGTCGCGCGCTCCTTCGCCGGGATTATTCTGGCCCTGCCCGCCTTCGCCTTCGCCGTTGCAGGCGTCAATCATCTGGTGGCGGAAACCCCGACCGCAGCCGCGCCCGACGCCGGTTTCGACCTGACCGAGGCGGTGCTGGTCTGGATTCGGTTTTGGCTGCTCTTTCCCCTGATAGCCGCGGCGACCGCTTTGCTGCTGGGCGTCACCGACCGCTATGCAAAATGGCTGGTGGTGCACAACTGGATGGTTTTCGTGCTGATCCACATCCAGGCTTTCTGCTTCGTGCTCTATATGGCGGGTCTGGCCGATGCGGCGGCGCTGGCCTCTCTATTGACGATCTATCAGCTGGCGCGGCTTCTGGTGCACTGGCGCGTCGCGGCCGGCGCGCTGGGCTTGCCGGTGGTGATGGCGGGGGCGGCGTCCGCGATCCCGTTGATCGTCGAGCAGATTTTCATCCATCTGATCGCCTGACAAAAAGGGCGGAGCCATGCGGCTCCGCCCTCGATCTGCAGCGGTTTGGGCGGCGCCTAGCGCACGTCGACGGCGCCGCCGTCGGCGGTGACGCGCAGCTCGATCACTTCGGCGGCTTCGCCAAAGGCGGTCTCGGTGTCTTTGGCGCCGTAGAAGACCGCCTGACCTTCGCTGAGCACCGGGCCGTAGAGCAGGGTGCCGTCCGCATCGTCGTCCACGGTGAACACATCGGCCAGCATGATGTTATCCCAGGCCTCACGCACGTCCGCCCAATAAGCTTCGGTGGCCGCCCAGTATTCCGCCGCCGCGCCGTCGCCTTCCAGATCGGCGTTCGTGTAGGTGTTGATGCCGTGCTCGCGCACCAGCTCACGCGGCTCGCCGTCCCGCAGGATGACCTTGGAGTTGTCCTGCTCGTGGGTCCAGCCCCAGGACAGCACGGTGTGACGGTTGACCGCTTCGATGACGTCGTAATCGTCACGAATGGTGGCGTCGCGGCGCGGCAGCGGACGATAGGTGGCCTCCGGTTCCCAGGTCGCCGCGTTGGAGGCGTGCTCCCAGCGCGCGATGCCGGCATAGCGCGGGCTGTCGTCGACCTGATAGACGGTCTGCGACCAGGCGCCGGCGGCGTCGGCGTCGGCGACGGCGTGCATCTCCCAGGTTCCAAAACCCTGATACGCCATCAGGCGCTCCGGCTCGTACAGCCAGTCCTGGCGCCAGTGCTTGATCACCATCGGAGCGGACGGATCGCCGACCAGCAAAAGGTGCTGCAAGGCGATGTAATCGCCGGTGTCCTCGATCACATAGACGACTTCGCGCGCCGGCGTGGTCTTGTCTTCGGCCAGTTCATAGCCGGCTTCGACCGGCATGAATTCGCTGAAGTCGAAGGTGACGGTGTATTCGCCCGCCATGGCCAGGATGGCGGTGCGGTCGGCTTCGAATTCGGCCGCTGAGCGTTCGGTCAGAACGGGCGCACCGGGCGCTGCGGGCGCGGCGGCCGTGTCGGCGGCGCCGGTGGTGGCGCAGGCGCTCAGGGCGAGCGCGGAGGCGCCGAGAGTCATCAATTTGAGCGGGGAGGAGAGGGGCATCTCTTTCGTCCTGTCATTGCCGGGCGCGTCCCGCGCCGCGGTCCGTTGAAAGCCTTCGGCGCCGACCGCCGGCAAGGTGAAACCCTGCGCCAATCCGTCGCCGTCCGGATATGCATATTGCGACAGACTCGCACTTGCAATCGCAAAAGCAGTGCGGCATGAAGTCACGCAAATGAGAACTGTTTGCAATTAGGGCGACAAATCAATGACCTCTCCGACCTCCTCCCCCCGCCGTCACGCTGCGCTTTTGGCGTGTGGCGTCAGCGCCTTGGCGCTGTCCGCGCCGGCCATGGCCAGCGAGACCGAAGTCCCGCAGACGGAGGCGAGCGATGTCATCGTCGTGACCGCGACCAAGACCGAACTCAGCAATTTCGACTATCCGGGCCTGACCAGCGCCATCGTGTTCGAAGATCTGGAAGAGGAACGCCCGTCCGATCTCTCCGGTCTTCTGCGCGATATTCCAGGCCTGGAGGTCGCCGGCGGCCCGCGCCGCACCGGTCAGACCATCTCGCTGCGCGGTTTCGGCCGGGAGAGCGTCACGCTTCTGGTCGACGGCGCGCGGCAGAATTTCGATTCCGCCCATGACGGCGTCCTGTTCCTGGATCCGTCCCTCTTGGGCCGGGTGGAGAGCGTGCGCGGCTCGGCGTCCGCGCTTTACGGCTCAGGCGCGTCAGGCGGCGTGATCGCCTTTGAAACCCTGGAAGCCGATGACGTTTTGCGCGAAGGCCAAACCATGGGCGCCCGCGCCTCGGTCGGCTATCGCTCGGTCAACGAAGAAACCCGCGGCTCGGCGGCGGTCTTCGGCGACGCGGGTGATTTCGAAGGCATTGCGGCGATATCGCTGCGCCAGTCCGGCGATATCGCGCTTGGCTCCGGCGGCGACCTGCCGGCCGATGACGAAGTCTTCTCCAGCCTGCTGGCGGGTGAATGGGACCTCAACGACGCGGTCGAGCTGGAAATTGGCTGGCTCAGCTTCCGCAATGACGCGGTCGAGCCCAATAACGGCCAGGGCGCCTCTCTGGTCGGCGGCCTGAACCCGCTGGTGAATAAGGAGGTCGCCTCCGACAGCTATCGCGCCACGCTGAGCGTCGATCCGGACAGCGCGCTGATTGGTTTCACGGCGACCCTTTATCACAATATCGGCGAGGTCGATGAGATCGACCCGGCGATCAATCGCTTCATCGAGCGCGATCTGGAGACCACCGGCATCCGCGCGGAAAATCGCGCCGAGTTTAATGTCGGCGGCCAGAATGTGGCGTTTCTGCTGGGTGCGGAATGGTATGAGGACGAGCAGACCGGATTTGACTCCGACACCGCCGATAATCAGCGCGGCGGCGTGCCGTCCGGAACCACGACCTTCACCGGCGCCTGGGCCCAGCTGGAAACGATATTCGACCTGGGCTCGGCCGGCGAATTGATCGTCCTGCCCGGCGTGCGCTTCGACAGCTTTGAAAGCGATTCCGATGTCGGCGGCGCGAATGAAGATGACGCAGTCTCCCCGCGTATCGCGGCTGCCTGGGCGCCCAATGATCAATTCCGCCTGTTCGCGAGTTGGGCGGAGGCCTTCCGTGCTCCGTCTTTAAACGAGCTTTACCTATCGGACACCCACTTCTCGCTGCCGCACCCGGTGCTGGGCTTCCCGACCTTCATCACCAATGAATTCATTGCGAACCCCAATCTGAAGCCGGAAGAAACCGAAACGTTTGAGATCGGCGCGGGCTTTGCGCAGACCGGCGTGTTCGGCTCGGATGACCGCTTCGAGATCAAGGGCGCCTGGTTCCAGACCGACGCCACCGACCTCATCAATCTACAGGTCGATTTCGCCTTCTCGCCGACCTGTTTCGCCCCGCCCTTCTTCCAGCCCTGTTCGGCCGGCACGTCCTTCTCGGAGAATCTGGATTCTGCAGAGCTGGACGGGTTTGAGATCGCGGCGGCCTATGTGAACGGTCCGTTCGAGCTTTCCGGCGCGCTCTATGAGGTCGACGGCGAAAACTCCGTGACCGGCGAGCCCATCGGCGCCCTGCAGCCGATCCTCGGCCATATCACCGCGCGCTACAGCTTCGAGGCTCAGCGCCTGACCCTGGGCGGCCGGCTGGGCTTCGCCGGCGAGTTCGACAAGACCAATAACGCCGCTGAAGAGCGTGACGGTTTTGCGGTCGTCGATCTTTACGCCGGCTGGCGTCCGTTCGCGGATCAGGATGTCCGCGTCGATATCGGCGTCGAAAACGTCTTTGAAGAAGACTATGAGCGGGTTTTCGCCGGCGTGTCCGAACCGGGCCGCTCCTTCCGGATCGATCTGACTTGGACCGGCGGCTGGTGACACCGCGGCCCTGTCCCGGCTGCGCCTTCGGGCGGCCGGGAGAGGGCGTCGCGTTCGCCGGCCTGCTCTGATCCGCTGATCTGTCGAAGGCCTACCGGCTGATCGGCGCGCTGACATCGACCAGGGCGCCGGCGGGGTCCTTGAGCACCATGCGGCGCTGGCCATAGACCATGTCCCTCGGCGCTTCGACGATCTCGGCGCCGAACTCCTCCGCGCGCGCGACCACGCCTTCCAGATCCTCAACGACGAAAGTGAGCATGAAACCGGACGGCGCTCCGCCCGCGCCGGAGGGAATGATGTCCTGGCTCCTGTCGAGCAGGCCGAATTCCAGACCCTGCATGGCCGGATGAGTGAGAATGATGAACCAGCCAAAATCGGCGTGCCGCGTCATTCCCAGAACGGCTTCATAGAATGCGGCGGACCGGTCGGGGTCAGCGCACAAAACATTGGGGAAGGCCCGCTGCATTCCCGGTCCCCGCTTCGCGCCAGGCGAGCGGTTAAGGCTTGATCCCGAACGGCATGTCGATGCCGGGGGGCAAAGAGATGCCCTGGGTGATTTCGCCCATCACCTCTTTTTGCGCCTCGTCCGCCTTGCGCTTGGCGTCGGCGTGGGCGGCTTTGACCAAATCTTCGATCACTTCGATATCGTCGGGACCGGACAGCGAGCGGTCGATGGCGACGCCGACCATTTCGCCTTTGGCGGTGAGCGTGATTTTGACCAGCCCGGCGCCGGCCTCGCCGACGACCTCCAGCGTCTCCAGCTTGGCCTGGGCTTCGCCCATCTTGCGCTGCATGTCCTGGGCCTGCTTCATCAGGCCGGCGAGGTCTTTCATCATGATCTCTCCTGGCGGGGCGCAGCCCCTTCATCACGCTGGGCGTCGTCGGACGCCGGTTGAGCCGGCTCCTCCACGCTGAGCAGCTCCGCGCCCGGGAAAACGGTCATCGCCTTGACCATGGCCGGATCGCGCATGATTTCCGCCATGCGCTTTTCATGCTCGCGCTTGCGGCGTTCGTTAAGGGTTTCGCCCCCGCGCTTGGCCGAGGCGTCCACCAGCCAGCGCTCGCCCGTGGCTTCGGTGAGGAAGGTGGACAGCCGGCCGCCCAGATTGGCGGGCGCGCCCTCGGCGGGCTCGAAGCTCACCGCTCCGGGACGAAAGCTGACCGGGCGCACATAGCGCTCCACATCCAGTTTCAGCGCGATGTCGCGCCTGTCATCGATCAGGGCGATGAGGGCGTCGAGATCGCCCGGGCCCGCCGGCGCCGCCGGCGCTTCGGCGGACGTCGCGGATTCGGCGGAGGCCTGGGGCGCGGGCGGGTTATCCCCGCCATCGGACGCGGCAGGGTCAGCCGGGCTGGGGGGCTCCCGCGATCCGCCCGCCAACACGCGCGCCGCATCTTCCGGCGAGGGCATGGCGGCGCCGGCCATCAGGCGAATGATCGCCATCTCCGCCGCGCCGACGGGATCGGGTGCGGCGCGCACGTCGTCCAGGCCCGTCAGCGCCAATTTCCATAACCGCGACAGGGCGCCCAGCGAACGCGGTTCGGCCAGCTTGACCAGGCGCGCGACCGTGTCGGCCGCTTCGCCCAGATCGGCCTCCGGGCCGACCGCCTTGATGCGGGACAGATTGTGGAGATGATCAAGGACGTCGCGCATGACCACCTGCGGATCGGCGCCGGCGTCATATTGATGGCGCAGCTCTTCGAGCGCGTCTTTGGCGCGGGCCTCCAGCGCGGCTTCCAGCAGGTCGAGCACTCGGGTGCGGTCGGCCAGGCCCAGCATGTCGCGCACCTGTTCGCCGGTGACCGGTCCATCGCCGTCCGCCTGGACGATCGCCTGATCGAGCAGAGACAGCGCATCGCGCACGCTGCCTTCCGCCGCCCGCGCGATCGCGGTCAGGCCGTCGCGCTCGACATCGGCGTTTTCCTTTTCGCAGATATTCGCCAGATGTTCGGTGAGCACGTCCCGATCGATCCGTTTGAGGTCGAAGCGCTGGCAGCGCGAGAGCACCGTCACCGGCACTTTGCGGATCTCGGTGGTGGCGAAGATGAATTTGACGTGCGCCGGGGGCTCTTCCAGCGTCTTGAGCAGGGCGTTGAAGGCCGAGGTCGACAGCATGTGCACTTCGTCGATGATGTAGACCTTGTAGCGCGCGCTGACCGGCGAATAGCGCACGCCTTCCAGGATTTCGCGAATATCCCCGACGCCGGTGCGGCTGGCGGCGTCCATCTCCATGACGTCCACATGGGAGGACTTGGCGATGGCTTCGCAATGCCGGCCCGGCGGGTCGAGATTGATCGAGGGAGCGTCGGCGCTGTCCGTTTCATAATTGAGCGCCCGGGCGATCAGGCGGGCGGTGGTGGTCTTTCCCACCCCGCGCACCCCGGTCAGCATATAGGCGTGGGCGATGCGGCCGGAGGCGAACGCGTTGGTGAGGGTCCTCACCATCGGTTCCTGGCCGATCAGGTCCTCGAAATTCTGCGGGCGGTATTTGCGCGCCAACACCTGATAGCCCGCATCGAGTGCGGGTTCGGGCGCTTCAAATCCGGGAAGGGCGGGGCCGTCATGAACGACCGGTTCGTCTTCGGAAGCGGCGTCGGGCGTGTGTTCATCCATCATGGTCGGCGAACACTCCGTGGCGCAGTGTGAAGGACGAAGAGTGGAAGACCGGACAGCGACCCGAACGGAGAACTCGTTACGGCTGCTTCCTTCCGGACCTGACCGGGTTGGCGAGGCGCTCGTCCGCCGCCGATCTTCCGCCTATCAATATCGCGATCTGCAAGCCTGAACGCAAGGCGGGGGGTGCATTCAGGATGCGATGGCGCGCCGTGACGCCTCATTGAGGAAGCGGGCGTGTTGATCCAGCACCGCGATCAGGCGCGCATCGCCGTTCTCAGCCACCAGCTGATCAATCCAGGCTTCCACAAGCCGTGTTTGAGCCGAAAGCCAGCGCTCCAGGGCGGGACCGGCCTCTGGCGGGGCGGTGCGTTCAGCCGAGGGCAGGGCGAGGATGCAGGCCATGGGACAACTCCGACTCAAATATTAATAATGCAAATCATTCTTAACTGGGGCGGAAAATGCGTCCAGTCTTTTCGACGCGGCGAAATAGCGCGACGCGCACTGAACCCGCGTCGCCCAAATGAAAACCCCGCACCGGTTGGCGCGGGGTTCCATCGTCACAGCTTGCCGGCGTGGCCTAGAAGCGGCGCACGTAAGACAGGGTGAAGGCGTCGTTCTCGCCCGCGTCGAAATCATTGCGGGTATAATCGAAGCGCACGCCGTTCGGGCCGTAGAAGGCCCACTCGGCGCCGACGCCGTATCCGACGCCGCCTTCACCGTCGCTGACGTTGAAATTCTGGCCGCCGAAGGCCGCGGCCGCTTCGGCTTCCTGATAGACATAGCCCAAGCGCGCGAAAACGGAGAACTGTTCAGTGAGCGGGTATTGCGCCTTGCCGAACAGGCCGATGCCGAAATCGTAGGACAAGTCGCCCGTCACGGCGCCGGCGGTGACGGTTTCATCGCTCAGACCGAACTGAAGTTCGCCTTCCGCGCCGAGAAACTCAGTGAAGTCGTAACCGCCGCGAAGCGTGATCACGTCGAACTCGACGCCGTCGGCGTCAAGATAGGTGTAGCCGGCGCCTAGGTGGAATTGACCGTCCTGAGCCGTGGCGGCGCCGGCGGTCGCCAGGGAGGCGGCTGCGGCGAGAAGAAGTGCTTTCGTCATGGGGGGATATCCTGTTCACGCGTTTTTGGCCTCCCCAGCCCGGCGAGCATGTGCGGATAACCCCCACGCATTGCAAGGCTGTTTGCTGTTCCTCTCAGAAAATTCATCTTTGGCGCGAGGGCGGCGGCGTGAACGCACCACGCTGGCGGCTGACGAGATATCGGTCTAGCAAGGCGCCATGCAGCTGACCTTCACCGATTCTCCGCTGGATCACGCCGGCCTGAAGCGCAGCGATCCGGACTGGATCGCGGACCAGATGGCCGACCCGGCCGCGAAGGCGGTGTTGTTCGCGGGCGGGGATCTGGCGCTGGACGAGCGCGGCGATCCGATGATCGTGCCGGCGCGGCGCACACGCCTGCTGCCGCTGAAACCGCCGGGCCTGGTTTTTCTGGGACTGCAGAACGGGGCGCCCTGGTTCGCCGGCGCGCTGCAGCGCGGCGTTGCTGAGAAGGGACCGGATTTCCGGATCACCGCCATGCAGGCCGAGCCGGCGCTCGCCTGCGTCTTCGGCCGCGCGCGATCCCTGCTGCAATGGCATGGCCGCCGCAAGCATTGCTCGAACTGCGGGGCGGAAAACGCGCTGGCGGACGGCGGCGCCAAGCTTGTGTGCCCGTCGTGCGGAACCGAGCATTTCCCCCGCGTGGACCCGAGCGTCATCATGCTGTGCTGGTCCGGCGAGAAATGCGTGCTGGGCCGCCAGGCCAGCTGGCCGCAGGGCATGTACGCCACGCTCGCCGGCTTCATGGAGCCTGGCGAGACGATAGAGCAGGCGTGCGCGCGCGAGACCATGGAGGAGATCCACCGACCGGTGCTGAGCGCGACCTATGTGGCGAGCCAGCCCTGGCCCTTTCCCTCCACTTTGATGATCGGCCTGACCGCCGAAATCGAGCCGGGCGACTTGATTCCCGATGATGATCTGGAAGACGCCCGATGGTTCACGCGCGACGAAGTCCGCGCGCTTTATGACAGCGAGCTGGCGCGCTGGGCGCCGAAGCATTTTTCCATCTCACGCCTGTTGATCGAGCGTTGGCTGGCGGGCGAGGTCTAGCCGTCCGCCGCGACCGAGTGACGCGCTTTTCCGCCGTAGATGCGGATTAGCTTTGTCAGCAGCGTGAAAAAGTTGCCAGTGCGCGGCGCTCGTGCCAAACACCCGCGCAACCACACGGGAATCCGACCAAAGAGGACGCTGATGGGCGATCTGTTTTTCAACAAGCTGGCTGGGGCCATCATCGGTATCGGCCTGGTGATCATGGGCTTGATGGAGCTGAGCAACCGGCTCTTCGACGTCCACCCGCCGGAAACGCTCGCCGTCGCGGTTGATCTGGACGTCGCCGCGCCGGTCGCCGAGGAAGAAGCGGAAGACGGCCCGGTTGATTTCGGCGTGCTGCTGGCGAACGCCGACGTGTCCTCCGGCGCCCGCGTCGCGCGCCGTTGCGCCTCCTGCCACACCTTCGAAGAGGGCGCCGGCAACGGCACTGGTCCTTATATGTGGGACGTGATGGGCCGCGAGGTCGCCGGCGTTGACGGCTATGGCTATTCCAGCGCCATGGTCAGCTATGCCGAGGGCGGCCGCGTCTGGGGCTTCCAGAACATGTACGACTATCTGGAAAATCCGCGCAGCTATGTGGAAGGCACGGCGATGAGCTTTGCGGGCCTGCGCAATCAGGAAGACCGCATCAACATCATCGCCTATATGCGCACCCTGTCGAACAGCCCGATCGATCTGCCTGCGCCGCTGGCGGCTGCGGTTGAAGCCGTCGTCGAAGACGCGCCCGCCGCGCTTGAAGACGCGGCTGCTGCTGTTGACGCCGCTGCCGACGAGAGTGTGGACGAGGCGCCGGCCGACGCCGAGCCGCCCGCTGAAGGCGGCGATGAAGGAGAAGACGGCTAAGCGCGTCGCCGCTCGCGTTTAAGATCAGGGCGCGCTGTCTCGGCGCGCCCTTTTTCTTTGCCCGGCATTCGCCCGCTGGTGCAATTGGCCTAGCCTGCAGGCTGGTCGATGCTGATTCGAAAGCTGAGCCATGTCCGCCGCCGGTCCCGAGATTGAACGCCTGATCCAGCTGCTGGCGCGCTTGCCGGGGCTCGGTCCGCGGTCGGCGCGCCGCGCCGCGCTGCAAATGCTGCAAAAGCGCGACACGGTGATGAAGCCGTTGGCCGAAGCGCTGGGCGAGGCGGCGGAGAAGATCAAGGCCTGCTCCATTTGCGGCAATCTGGACGTCACCGATCCTTGCGCCGTCTGTTCCGAGCCGCGGCGTGACGACAGCGTCATTTGCGTGGTGGAGACGGTCGGTGATCTTTGGGCGCTGGAGCGCGCGGGCGCCTTCAAGGGCCGTTATCACGTGCTCGGCGGCGTCCTGTCCGCGCTGGACGGCGTCGGTCCGGAAGATCTCAACATCGCCGGGCTGGCGGAGCGCGCCGCGTCATCGCAGACTAAGGAGATCATCCTTGCGCTCAACGCGACCGTCGATGGCCAGACGACGGCGCACTTTCTGTCCGACAAACTCGCCGGCGCCGGCGTTGAGGTCACCACGCTGGCCCGCGGCGTGCCGGTGGGCGGCGAGCTGGACTATCTCGACGACGGCACGCTGAGCGCGGCGTTTCGAAGCCGCCGGCCGGCCTAGCTTGGAGCCCCTATGACGGACAAGATCGGCGTCGACGATCTGGCAGGCGATATCTTCAATCTGAATATTCGCGGCCTGAAATCCATCACCGCGCTCTGGCGGTCGCCCAAAACCTATTTCCAAGCCGCGCGGCGGACCGATTGGAGTGGACGCTTCACGCCGTCGGTGCGCTTATGGCTTTCGATCATCGCGCTGACCTCCCTGCTTCAGTTCATCTGGATCGGCTCAGGATCGCCCTTGGTGGAGGCCTATACCCAAGGCTTTCGCGACGCCGGGGTTGTGGTCGCCGGCGAAACCACGGTTGAGGAGCTCAGCGAGATCGCCGCCGTCTGGATTTTCGGAATCTTTCCGATCGTTCAGCTCGTCTTGTTTCTCTTCCTGCTGCCGCTTTTTCCCTTGTGGGGCAAGGGAACCACCTTCAGTCTCCGGGTCCGCTACGGCTTCGCCATGATGGTGCCCAGCGCGTCCCTGATGGTCTTCATCCTGCCCAGCATGGCGCTCTTCCCGCCCGGCGTGATGTCATCCTTCGGGCTCGGCATCGGGTTGATGGCATTTCTGGTGGACGCTCAAACCGCATACCGCGGCGGATTTGGCGGGAGCGTATTGCGGCGGGCCTTGCGCGCGATGGCGGTTTCAGGACTGATCCTGACGCTCAACATCACCGCCCACATCGCAACCCAGATCGCCGGCATCGTCTTTGTCAGCATCCGCTATGGCGTGACGGCCGCGTGAAGCGGGACGGTGTTCGGCGCGGCTTCAGGACAGGCTAATATGCGGTCAACTGATTCCGCCCGGAGCCATCCATGACCGCACGCCATGCCCATCCCGCCGGAACCGTGAGCCGCATCACCGTCGACAGCGATCTGTTGAAAGATAATTTCCTTGGCGATCCGCACATGCGGGTGATCGATGTGTGGAGGCCGGCCGGCCATGATGGCGCCGGCCTGCCGCTCTTGGTCGATCTGACCGGCTATACCGGCAGCGGTCTGTCCCACACGAACTGGAAGAATTTCGGGGAGAATGTGCCGGAACGGCTGGACCGGCTGGTCGGCTCCGGCGCCATGGCGCCTTGCGTGGTGGCCTTTCCCGATTGCTTCACCCGGTTGGGCGGCAATCAGTATGTGAACTCGTCGGTGACGGGCCCGTGGGAGGATGTGCTCCGGACCGAATTCGTCCCGGCGGTCGAAGCGCATTTTTCCTGCGGCGGCGCCGGGCGACGCGGCGTCTTCGGCAAGAGCTCGGGCGGCTATGGCGCAATCTACCATGCGCTGGTCCACGGGGATTTCTGGGCCGGCGCGGCCTGCCATAGCGGGGACATGGCGTTCGAGCTCTGCTATGCCCGCGACTTCCCGGACGCCCTGCGGGCGCTGGCGAAGCATGGTTCGGTTCAAGCCTTCATGGACAAGCTGGAGGATAATCCCAAGCCGAGCGGCGGTGATATCCACGTGCTGATGACGCTGGCCATGGCGGCCAGCTATGATCCGGCGCCGGACCAGCCCTTCGGCGTGCGCCTGCCGGTTGATCTGCACACCTGCGCGCGCGACCAGGACCTGTGGGAGAACTGGCTCGCCTTTGATCCGCTCACCTTGGTGGAAAAACACTTTGAGACCCTGAAGGGCCTCAAAGCGCTTTTCATCGATTGCGGGGATATCGACCAGTATGACCTGGTCTATGGCGCGCGCCGGCTTCATGCGCGGCTTGAGGCGTTGGGCGTGGCGCACCGCTATGAAGAATTCGCCGACGATCATTCCGGCATCGACTACCGCATGGACATCAGCCTGCCCTTCCTGGCGGCGCGGCTGAGCTAGCCGGGCGAGCGCGCCTTGCGGCGGTGCCGAAGCGCGTGTTCCCGCCTCGGCGTCACCCGCTCATGGATTTAGACCTTCAGCCCGCCGTCCACGTCGATCTCCGCGCCGGTCACATAGGACGCCTCCGGTGACGCCAGGAAGCCGGCGACGGCCGCAACTTCCTCCGCCGTTCCGTATCGCCCGACCGCCGTGCGCGGGGCCAGGAAGCCGGCGAACTCGGAATCCGCGGGGTTCATTTCGGTGTCGATCGGGCCGGGCTGGATCACGTTGACGGTGATTTTCCGATCCGCCAGATCACGCGCCCAGCCTCGGCTCAGGCCCTGGATCGCAGCCTTTGTCATGCCATAGATGGAATTCGCCGGAACAAGGGCGATGTCGCCGTTGACGGAGCCGACATTGATGATGCGGCCGCCCTCTTGGAGGACTTTGGCGGCTTCATTGGCCAGGATGAAGGGCGTCTTCACATTCCAGGCGAAGCTGAGATCGAAAACCTCGACGGCGTCATCGGCGCCGATGGGCGCCATGCGGAACGTGCCTGAATTATTCACCAGGATGTCCAGCCGGCCGAGGGCGTCGACCACGTGTCCGATGAGGGTCTTGGCGGCCTCGGGATCGGACGCGTCGGACTTGATGGCGACGGCCCTCACGCCGAGCGCCTTAAGCTCTTCGACCTTCGCGTCGGCGGCGGCCTGATTGCCGGCGAATGTCACGGCGATGTCGGCGCCGTCCTTGGCCAGACGCGTGGCGATCGCGCCGCCAATGCCGCGCGTGCCGGCGGTGATGAGGGCGGTCTTGCCTTGAAGTGGGGCGGTCATGGGGTCATATCCTTGCTATGGGTTCCAGACAGTGGAACCGCGAACGGTTCCGATATGTGGAACCACATGGCGCGCTTCAAGGCGCAATGCGAAGTTTTTTTGAGGCGAGGCGAGGCGTGACGGAAACGGACTGCATGGACGCTGGGGGATTTGAGCGCCCCGCAGCGACGTCGCTTGAGCTGACGCGTGTGCTGCACGCGCTGTCCGATCCGGTGCGCCTGCAGATCGTCCAGCGTCTCGCGCTGGACGGCCCGATGACCTGCCGCGCCGCCGCGGGTCCCGACGTGCCCAAGGCGACGCTGTCGCGGCATTTCAAGGCGCTGCGCGCCGCCGGCGTGGTGGAGACGTCGGTGGATGAGGCGGGCGTCTATCGCTCGCGTGTGCGCAGGGCCTGTCTGGACGCGCGCTTCCCTGGCCTGCTGACGTCAGTCCTGGCGAGCGCGCCTAGTCCCGCAGCAGCGCGTTGATCGAGGTTTTCGCCCGGGTCTGGGCGTCGACCCGCTTTACGATCACAGCGCAGTAAAGACCCGGCTTGCCCGCGTCTCCCGGCAGATTGCCCGGCACGACGACGGCGTATGGCGGGACTTCGCCCCGGGTGATTTCACCGGTCGCCCGGTCGACGATTTTGGTGGAAGCGCCCAGATAAACGCCCATCGACAACACCGCGCCCTCGCGCACGATGACGCCTTCGGCGACTTCCGCGCGCGCGCCGATGAAGCAGTCGTCTTCAATGACCACCGGGGCGGCCTGCAGCGGTTCAAGCACGCCGCCAATCCCCGCGCCGCCGGAGATATGCACATTCTTGCCGATCTGGGCGCAGCTGCCGACCGTGGCCCAGGTATCCACCATCGTGCCTTCATCCACATAGGCGCCGATATTGACGTAGGACGGCATCAGCACCGCGCCCTTGCCGATGAATGCGCCGCGGCGCACGGCGGCCGGGGGCACGGCGCGGAAGCCGGAGAAAGTGAACTCCGCCTCGCCCCAGCCGGCGAACTTGCTCTCCACCTTGTCCCACCAGGGACCGCCGTCGACCCCGCCGTCCACAAGACGGTTGGGATTGAGGCGGAAGGACAGCAGCACCGCCTTCTTCAGCCATTCGTGCACGATCCAATCGCCATTGCCGTCTTTCGACGCAACGCGCGCGGCGCCGCGGTCCAGCGCGTTGATGGCGGCGTCGACCGCGTCGCGGACCTCGCCGCCCGTGCTGGCGGACAGGGTTTCGCGTGCGTCCCAAGCGTCTTCGATGGCGCGCTTCAAGGAAGGATCAAGGCTCATGAGGGACTCCAGTGATGCGAGGATCAGCGCACGCGCGCCAGAAAGCTGCGCAAACAGTCGACAGCATAGTGGACATGGTCGGGATGATCACCCGGACCGGCGCTCTCGCCGTGGGGATCATGCTCGTGGGCGCGCACCAGCACCGTCGTGAAGCCGAGACCGGCCGCGGTCTCCAGATTGCGCGCCGAATCTTCAAACATGATCGAGCGATCGCCCTGAATGCCGAAATGGCCGGTGAAGCGCTCAAAGCTTTCCCGGTGCGGCTTGGGCAGATATTCGGCCGCCTCGATATCGTAAAGATCGTCGAAAAGGCCGTTCAGACCCAGGCGGTCGATCACCTTTTCGGCGTGCTTGCGCGAGCCATTGGTGAAAACCAGACGCTTGCCGTCCAGCCGGCCGACATGGGCGGCGAGTTCCGGATCGGGCGTGATCACCGAGTGGTCGACGTCATGGACGAAGTCCAGGAACTCGCCCATGTCCACGGTGTGATTGCTCATCAGGCCGTTCAACGTGGTGCCGTAGGTGCGCCAATAGCGCTTTTGCACTTTGCGGGCGCTGTCCCAATCCAGGTCGAGCAGCTTCATGACATATTGAGTCATCTTCTTGTCGACCTGGGCCATCACTTCCGCGTCGGCGGGATAAAGCGTGTTGTCCAGATCGAAGACCCAGGTGTCGACATGGGGCAGGTGGACCGCGTCCTTCATCGCGCGGCCTCGTCGAAGTCGTCATCGCCCAACATCATGCGTGCGCCGCCATTTTCCGGAGCCGGGGCGGGACGAAATCCCGCGGCTTCAAACCCGGTCTCGGTGCAGCCCTCGCGGTCCATCGTGGTGAAGCGGCCGTCGCCGACGCAAAACAACTCGCTCCCGGCCGTGATCGCCCGCGCGCCGCTCGGCTCCATCAGGCGCGCATGGACGAAAACCTCGCCCTCTGTGAGGCGCATGGCCAGGGGCTGGGCGCAGGCGCCCGGCGCGATCCGCCACCAGCCGCGCGCTTCATAGCCTTCGCCTGTGGCGCGCGCGACCGCTGCAGCGATCGGCGCCGCCGCCTCATTGCAGACCTGCAGCCCCGCCCCGCCATTGCGCTCCAGGGCCCGGGCATGCAGCGCCTGCATCAGGCCGACCCGGTCGGCGCCGAAATTCTGGTCGATATCGTTTTGAAAGGCGGCGATCTGACGGCGCGTGCGCCGTCCGGCATAGCCGTCAATGGTGCGAATATCATAGCCGGCCGCCTGGAGCAGACGCTGGATGCCCGCTTCCTCGGCGCGGTCGCCGAAGTCTTCGAGCTCCATCAGCACGGCTCGGCCGAGCTCCGCCTCGTTCAATCTCCGGAACGGGCGTGTTTCAAGGCCGAGCGCCTGACAATCGCCGACGCCGCGAATCTCGAAATCGGCTTCGTCGATGCAGGCGTCCAACGCCCCGCGCCATTCGCGCACGCCGCCCAGATAGGCCGGGGTGGAGCGGGCGTAGAGATATTGATCAGCAGCCTCGTCCGGTCCGATGTCGGCGCACTGGCCCGGCAGGATCCGGGTCCATCCCGCAACCGTCAGGCCCTCGGGCGCCCGCCAGGCTTTCGCGACATCCACCACGAAGCTGGTTTCATTGCACACTTCGCCCGCATGGGCCCTAGGCGCTGTGGCGGCGAGGAGGCTCACGCTGGCGGCGAGGAGCATACAGCTGGTGCGGATCATCGCGGCGCTCCCTGCGCCATCTGCGTGATCGCCGCGCGGAGCTCCGCGATCCCGTCGCCCTTGGCGCTGGAGGTCAGGGCGACCACGGGAAACGCGGCCGGCCGGCGCTTGATGGCGTCAGATGTCGCCTGCGCGCGCGCGGCGGCTTCGCCGGGTTTGAGCTTGTCCGCCTTGGTAAGAACGATCTGATAGGACACCGCCGCCTCGTCCAGCGCCTTCATGACGCCCTCATCCACCGCCTTCAGCCCGTGCCGTGCATCGATCAGCAGCAGCACGCGTTTCAGATTGACCCGCCCGCGAAGATAGTCCTGCGTCAGCCGAGTCCAACGCTCGACCACCGGCTTGGGCGCCTTGGCGAATCCATAACCCGGCAAATCGACGATACGAAGGCGGCCGCCCAGATCGAAGAAATTCAGCTCGCGGGTCCGTCCCGGCTCGTTCGACGCCCGCGCCAGCGACTTGCGGCCGGTCAGCGCGTTGATCAGCGAGGATTTGCCGACATTGGAGCGTCCCGCAAAGGCGATCTCGGGCAAGTCAGGCGGCGGAAGAGTGTCGAGCGAGACCACGCCCAGCATGAAGTCGCAGGGACCGGCGAACAGCTTGCGCCCCGCTTCCAGTTCGGCCGGGGTGAAATCGCTGTCGCCGGCGGCCTGGCTCAGCGGGAGCCTCCCGGTTTCTTCCGGCCGCCGCCGCGCTTCTTCTTCGCTGCCGGATTGGAGCTGACCCGGCGTCCGGGCGTCGGCTTGGGCGGTTCGGGCGTGTCATCGCCCTCGGCGTTCGCCGCAGCGGCCTTGGCGGCGTCTTCGCCTTTCGGCTCAGCCTCGTCCGACTTGTCGGAAATCGCCGCGGCGGCCGGCTTGGGCGCATGCGGGTCTTCAAAGACCGGCGCCTCCTCGCCTTTGATGCGGGCGGCGAGCCGGGCGATGTTCTTGTCCAGCTCCGTCGTCACGCCCTGGCGGCGCATGATGTAGTATTGCTGCACGATCGTCAGGAAATTATTCCAGGTCCAGTAAATCACCAGCGCGGCCGCAAACGGCGCCAGCACGATGGTGAAGACGATCGGCAGGAAGGCGAAGATTTGCCGCTGAATCTTGTCCGGCGGCGGCGGATTCAGCGATTGCTGGGCCCACATGGACAGACCCATCAGGATCGGCCAGATGCCGATCGCCAGAACGCCGCCCAGGACCGGAAGCCCCGACGGGTCATAGGGCAAGAGGCCGAACAGATTCCACATGGAGGTGGGATCGGGCGCGGACATGTCGGTGATCCACCCGAAGAAGGGCGCATGGCGCGCGTCCAGCGAGATGAACACCGTCTTATACAATGCGAAGAAGATCGGAATCTGCGGCAGGATCGGCAGACATCCGGCCAGCGGATTGATCTTCTCCTTGCGGTAAAGCTCCATCATGGCCTGCTGCTGGGCCTGCGGATTGTCCTTATTGCGCTCGCGGATCTCCTGCATGCGCGGGGCGACCGCGCGCATCTTCGCCATGGAGGCGAAAGCCCGGTTATTCAGCGGGAAGAGCACCAGCTTGATCGCCAGCGTGACCACCATGATGGCCAGGCCGTAATTGCCCAACAGGCCGTAGAAGAAGTGCAGCGCCGAGAAGAAGGGCCGGGTGAAGAACCAGAACATGCCCCAGTCGATCGCCATGGTCAGACGCGGTATGCCGACGCCGCGCTCATAGCTCGACAGGACGGTCTGGTCCTTAGCGCCGGTGTAGACATGCATGGTTCGGGTGATCGAAGCGCCTGACGCCACGGCGATCGGACGCGAAAGGAAGTTGGCTTCGAAAACCAGCTCGTTGCGCGGCAGCGTGCGGAACTGGGCGCGCACGGTTTCGGCCTGGTCCGGCGTGATCGCCGCCAGCCAGTATTTGGTGGTCAGGCCGACCCAGCCGCCTTCACCTTCCTGAATGTCCTCACGGTCGCGCTCGTCTTCCAGCCAACGGTATTTGCGATCAAAGAAGATGTCGCCGGTCACACCGACGGCGCCCTCGTGCAGGATGAAGCCGTTGGGGTCGAGCACCGGGAAGCCTTCTTGGCGCACAACGCCGTAGGGCTGCAGCGATATGTCGCCGTCGCCGGCGTTGGTGACGGTCTCTTCAATGGTGATCAGGTAACGATCATCAATCGAGACGACACGCCGGAAGCTCAGATCGCCCGCGCGCGCTTCAAGCGTGATCGGCGTGTCCGGGGTCAATTCGAAACCGGAGGTGAGAGTCCAGTTGGTGGACAGGCCGGGCAGGCCCTCCGCCTGCCCCAGCCAGCCGGCGGCGACCCAATGGCCGTATTCCGCGCCTTCCGGGGCGAGCAGCGTGACGGGCTCTCCGGACCCGACCTCGGTCTCATAGCCCAGCAGCTGGAGATCATCGAAGCGCGCACCCGTCAGCGCGATGGAGCCCGACAGGGCCGGCGTGCGAATCAGCACGCGCTCGGACTGACCCAGCGCCTGCTCACGAGTGAGAGTGCCGACCGCTTCGGTGAGCTGGTCGAACCCGTCCGCATCTGCGACGGGCGCGTCATCGCTTTGCTCGACGGCGCCGGCGAGTTCGGCCTGGGCCGCTTCCTGAGCCGCCCGGCGCTCCTCGGCCATCGGGCGCAGAACGAAGAAGTCGTAGACGAGAAGAATGCCGATCGCGAGCACGATCGCCAGTATCATATTGCGGTTCTCACCCATGGGGGCCGGGATCCTTCACGTCTTTGTCTCGGGCCGAGCGCGGTCGCGCCGGGCGAGGCTTATCAATGCGGTTTCAATGTCGTCAAGCAAGGCGGTCCAGGCGCGGGACCCTGTCGCAGCCCGCGCGATGAACACATAATCATTCCCGGCCTGTCCGTGGAGGGGCAGCAGCAGGCGCGCGGCGGCGCGCAAACGCCGCTTGGCGCGATTACGCTGAACGGCGTTCCCGATCTTCTTGGTGGCCGTGAATCCGGCGCGCGCCGGGCCGCTACGATCGTCGGCGCGCGGCCGCATCTGCACGACGACGCCGGGTCGGGCGACGCGCCGTCCCTCGCGCGCACGCAAAAAATCGCGCCGCAGGGTGATCCGCGCGGCGCGATTTGGATAGGTCGTCAGTTCAGTCGACGGGCTGATTAGGCCGAGAGCCGCTTGCGGCCCTTGGCGCGGCGGCGCGCCAAAACCTGGCGGCCGGCCTTGGTGGCCAGACGGGCGCGGAAGCCGTGGCGGCGCTTGCGGACCAGGTTGGACGGCTGGAATGTACGTTTCACGGGTTCGCTCCAAAGCGGGTAAGCAGCCGGGTCTCCGGCGCTGTAAAATTCGAGCCGCGGTTGATACGGGCGGGCGAGGGTGAAGTCAAGCGCTGCAATGCCGGGACGCCGCCATCGTTTCTCCCTTTCCGATCAAGGTCTGACGTCGCCTTTGAAGCGTGCAGCGTTCTCTTTCTCCATCGCCGCGATATCGCCCTTGCCGAAGAAGGCGGGCACGGCCTTGGGGATGGTCAGGGCGCGCTGGGTCGCCTCGCGCGCATCGATCCGGTCAAACCAGGCCTCAAGACGGGTCAGCCCGCTGATATCGACATTCGCCCAGAAGTAGGCGCGGGCCCAGGGATAGGTGGCGATGTCGGCGATGGAGAAGCCGTCGTCGATCAAATAGTCCCGTCCCTTAAGACGCTCGTCGAGCACCTCCAGCAACCGTCGGCTCTCAGTGACATAGCGCTGGATCGCGAAGGGGTCGTCTTCACCGTTTTTCGCTGCGATGCGCTGGAAATACATGGCCTGGCCCATCATCGGTCCGACTCCGGCCATCTGAAACATCAGCCATTGCAGCGTTTCGGAGCGAAGCTTCGGCTGATCGGAGAGGAAGCGCCCGTATTTCTCCGCGAGATACCAGAGGATCGCGCCGGATTCGAATACCGCGAAGTCACCGTTGGAGCGATCGATGATGGTCGGGATGCGGCCATTGGGATTGAGCGCCACATAGTCCGGCGCCTTCTGTTCGGACTTGGAGAAATCGATCGGAATCAGCTCGTACGCCACGCCCGCTTCCTCCAGGAAGATGACCGGTTTCCAGCCGTTCATCGTGGAGGCCGTGTACAAAAGGATGTCGGGTCGGCTCATAAATCATTCCTCCCTTTCGACGCGGGCCGCGTCGCCGCACACCTGGCCTTGCCGCTCACCAAAATCAACCAGTATACTTTTTGTAACCAGGCAAGGGCGGAGGCCGGAAGCGATGGAAGCGCAGGTGAAATGGAGCGCGGACGGCAAGCGCAAAGAGGTGCGGGCGGGCTGCGACCATCCCTGTCCGATCGAGCGCGGCATGCGTCTGATCGGGGGCAAGTGGAAAGGCTCCATCCTCTGGCATCTGCGCGACGGGCCGGTGCGCTTTAATGATCTCGACCGCATGCTCACCGGCGCCAGCAAGAGAATGCTGGTTCAACGGCTCAGAGAGATGGAGGCCGACGGCCTGCTTAGCCGGCGGGTGATCAGCGACCGGCCCGTGGCGGTGGCTTATGAAATCACGGAATTCGGCCGGTCCGCTTTGGGCGTCCTGGAACAGCTCGCCGATTGGACCGAAGCGCGTGCGCCGCTGGCCGCCGGGTGAGCGTTAGCGCGCGGCTCTGACCACGTCCTCGACCAGAGGGCCCAGCGCGCGAAATCCTTGATCAGCGTCGGTGACCGCGGCTGTCACGGTGATGTCGGTCGCGGGGCAGTAGACGGCCAGGGTTCCCCAGAAGCCGGAATGCTCGAGACACGTCTCGCCTGCATAGTCGCGGATGAAGAAACCCATGCCATATCCGCCCTCGCCGTCAGGGCGGCTTTGCGGCGACGGCGTGATCAGGGCTGCATCAAGCGCGGGATCATCGAACAGAGCGCCCGACGCCGCGGCGCGGTGAAAGCGGGCGAGATCTTCCAGGTTCGAGACCAGACCGCCCCCGCCATACAGATCGACGCTGGGGCTGATCGCTGAGAGCGTGAGGCCAAAGGCGACCTGCGGAAACCGCTCCGGCGAACCGTCAGGCTCCGGCTCCAATGCTTCCCACCAGGTCGCTTCAAGGCCGAGGCCATCCATCCCGGACAGCGCCCGAACCGAATCGGCCAGCGGAGCGCCCTGGACAGTCTCGATGATCGCGCCGATCAGCACATAGCCGGTGTCCGAATAGGCGAAGCGCTCGCCCGGCGCGCCCACGGCCTCGCCTTCGCTCATGGCGAGCGCGACTTGCTCCTCCCGGCTCCACAGCCGCTGCGGATCGTCAAGAATCTGCTCGAAATAGGATTGGAGCTGGGCGTGGTCGGCCAGACCGGAGGTGTGCTGAAGCAGCATGCGCGCGGTGATCGCATCGACGTCATAGTCGCCCTCCGCCAGCAGATTCTGCAGATGGATCGGCAGGGTCCGGGAGATCGGCGCGTCGAGATCGAGCTGACCGCGTTCGACAAGCCTGAGCGCGGCGGCGGCGACGAAGGTCTTGGTGTTGCTGGCGATGCGCATTGTCGCGTCCGGGGCGAAGCGTTCACCGCCGGCGGCCGGCCGCGCGACGGCGAGCGCCATGGGAAGCCTCGGGCTCTCGACGTAAAGAATTAGGCCCGCCTGGCCGAACCCGTCGGCGGTCGCGCCGATCGCGGCTGACACCCGTTCCAGACGCTCATGGCCGGGGTCTTGCGAGCAGGCGTTCAATCCGAGCGCCGCGACAATTCCGACGGCCTGAACAATCAATCGCATATTCATGCTCCCCTCTGCGCGCAACTCACGCCATGGTGAGGCGGGTTGATCGCCTCGTGACTCTCAATTGCGTGATAGCAAGGCTATATGAGCGCACACCATTTTCGAAGATCGCATTCACGCATATGAGGACGACACCGATGAGCGAGCTGGCCGACACCGAGGACGCTCCTGAAGACGCCCCGAAGAAAAAATCGCTGCTGTCCCGGCTGGCGCCTCTGGCCGTGCTGCTGGCCGGTCTCGTCGCCTTTTTCGTGCTGGGCGGACCGCAATATCTCGACGCGGAGCGGGCGCAGACGCTGCTTCGCGGCATGAATGACTGGGTCCAGGCCAATCTGATCCTGGCGCTGATCGCTTACATGATCTTCTACGCGCTGGCGGTCTCGATCTCGGTGCCCGGCGCCTTGTGGTTCACGATCGGCGCGGGCTTTTTGTTCGGACCTTGGTTCGGCACCGGCGTCGCGGTCTTCGGCGCGACGGTCGGCGCGACGATCATCTTCCTGGCGGCGCGCTATGCTTTCGCCGATTGGGTGCGCAGCAAATTTCCTGGCTATGTGAAGAAGCTGCAGGACGGGTTTTCGCGCGACGCCTTCACCTATGTGGTGATCCTGCGCCTGATCCCGGCCTTGCCCTTCTTCGGGATCAATATCGCCACGGCGTTGTTGAACGTGCCGGTGCGCGCCTATTTCTTCGGCACCCTGCTGGGCGTGATTCCAGGCGCTTTTGTCTACGCGACGGTCGGCGACGCGATCGGGCGCGCTGCTGCGGAGGGCGTGCCGTCATTCGGATCCCTGCTGACGCCGGAGGTGATCGGCGCCATGGCGGCCTTCGCCCTGCTGGCGATTCTGCCCTGGGCGTATAAACGCTTCACCGCCAAGCACAGCGGCGGAGACGCAGCATGAGCCGGGAGACGATCAAGGCCGATCTCGCCGTCATAGGCGCAGGCGCCGCCGGTCTGGTGACCAGCGCGGGCGCCGCCATGCTGGGCCGCAAAGTGGTTTTGTTCGAAGCCGGCGAGATGGGTGGAGATTGCCTCAATTATGGCTGCGTGCCGTCCAAGGTGATCCTGACGGCCGCACACAAGGCCCACGAGATTCGCGAGGCGCACCGGTGGGGGATCGAGGCCGGCGAGCCGGTCATCGACTTCGCCAAAGTACGCGACACGATCACCGCCGCCATCGCCGCCATCGAACCCAATGACAGCCAGGAGCGCTTTGAAGGCCTGGGCGTGCGGGTGATCCGCGAGTTCGCGCGCTTTGAAGGCGAGCGCACCGTGGGGTCGGACAGCGTCGAGGTCACCGCGAAACGCATCGTGATCGCATCCGGCACGCGGGCGCGGATCCCGGCGATCGCGGGCATTAAGGACATTCCCTATCTGACCAATGAAACCGTCTGGTCGCTGCAGGCTTTGCCGGAGCATCTGATGATCCTGGGCGCGGGGCCGATCGGCATGGAGCTGGGCCAGGCATTCCGGCGGCTGGGCTCCGAGGTCACCATCGTGGAAGCCGGCGTCCCGCTTGCCCGCCTCGATCCCGATCATGCCGCACTCGCCATCGACTCGCTGAAAGCGGATGGCGTCGCCTTCAAAATCGGCGCAAAGGCTGACGGCGTGTCGAAGGATGAGAGCGGCGCGATCACGCTGGCGCTTGAAGGCGGCGAGACGCTTCGCGGCTCCCACCTCCTGGTCGCCGTGGGCCGCGCGCCGATTTTTGACGGGCTCGATCTCGACAAGGCCGGAATTGAGACCAATGCGTTCGGCGTCGTCACCGACGACAAGCTGCGCACCACCAACAAGCGCGTCTACGCCGCCGGGGACATCGCCGGGAAGGGCGCGCTGACCCATCTGGCCGGCTGGCACGGGTCGGTGATCGTTCGAAATCTCTATTTCGGCGTGCCGACCCAGCAATCCAGCCAGCCGGTCCCTCAGACCGTCTACACCGATCCGCCGCTGGCCAGCGTGGGCTTGTCAGAAGCCGCCGCGCGCGAGCAATTCGGCGACAACATCACAATCTCCAGTTTCGGGTTTGACGAGAATGATCGCGCCATCGCCGAAGGCGATACTCGCGGCGGGGTGAAGATCGTCGTGGGCAAGGGCGGCAAGCTGCTCGGCGCCCATGCGGCCGGCGCGCGCGCAGATGATATATTGCAGATCGCACAAGGCGTGATGGCGTCCGGAGGCACGGTCCGCGATCTGACCAGCCCGGTTCCGGCCTACCCCACGAGAGGAGAGGTCTTCAAACGGGCCGCCGGAAAGTATTATGAACCCACGGTATTCGGTCCGTTCGCGCGGACCTGGTCAGCCATCCTGACGGCGTTTCACTAGACCGGCGCATAACGGGGAGGACAATTGAGGGACGGGGAGGATAATCAGGACGGCTTTGCGGCGCCGGCGCGCGCCGGGCTTTCGCGTGTCCGCGACCTGGCCTTCTCTCTGCCGGGCAAGCTGCTCGGATTGTCCATCCTTTTTGTCTTTATCGCCGAGATTCTGATCTTCTTTCCCAGCGCTGCGAATTTCCGCACCGAATGGCTAATGGACCGGGCCGAGGCGGCGCATCTGGCGGCTCTGGCGGCGGAAAGCGCCGAAGACGTCATGCTGGGCGAAGACATGGTGCGTGAGTTGCTCGCCGGCGCGGAAGCGGTGTCGGTCGCCCGGGTCACCGAAGGGGTCAACGAGCTGGTGCTCGGCGGCACGCTGCGCGGCGGCGAGCTGGTCACCGCGGATTTGACCAAGGAAAACTTCTTCGATGCGTTGCTGGCGACCTGCCACACCTTCATCGCGCCCCAGGGGCGGTATGTGCGCATCATCGCCACGCCGCGCACGCGGCAAGGCAGCGGGGAGCTGATCAGCGTCATCGTTCCCGAAGACGGGCTGAAGCGCGAGTTGTTCGCCTATTCCCGAAATATCGCCTGGCTGTCGCTCTTCATCGCGGTGGTCACAGGCGGGCTGCTTTATGTCTTCCTGCTCTTCATGCTGGTGCGGCCGATGCGCAAGCTGGCCAAGGCCATGACCCGCTTCCAGGAAGACCCGCTGGACACCTCGCGCGCCGTGACCGCCGGAACGCGCCTGGACGAGATCGGTCAGGCGGAGGCGGCGCTCGCCGCCATGCAAAGCGAAGTGCGCTCCGCCTTCGCCCAGCGCGAACGCCTGGCGGCGCTGGGCGGAGCCGTGGCGCGGATCAATCACGACCTCCGCAACGTCTTCGCCAGCGCGCAGCTGGTCTCAGACCGCCTGGCCATGAGCAAGGACGAACGTGTCGCCGGCATGGGCGCGCGCCTTTTGCGCGCGGTCGATCGCGGCATCCGCCTGTGCCAGGAGACGCTGGATTACGGCAAGAGCCAGGAGCGCGAACCGGACCTGAAATCGATCAATCTGCGCAACGCCATCGATGACGCCGCCGGCGACGCTTTCGCCGCGACCGGCGCTGCGGAGTGGCGCAACGACGTGGACGAGGTGGTCTTCGTCTCCGCCGATCCCGACCACCTGCACCGCATCTTCGTAAATCTGGTCCGCAATGCTGTTCAGGCCATGGAAAAACAGGACGCCGCAGCGCTGACCGTCACCGCTGAAGCGGAGGACGCGGTGGTCCGGGTCGCATTGACGGATACCGGCCCCGGCGTTCCGGGCCGCGTTCGGGAGACCTTGTTCCAGCCCTTCGGCGTGTCCGGCACGAAATCCGGATCGGGTCTGGGCCTGTCGATCGCCCGCGAATTGGCGCGCGCCATGGGCGGAGACGTGACGTTGAAGGCCACTGGCGAGGACGGCACCACGTTTGAGGTGCGGTTGACGGCGGTCTAGACCGCGCCCAGCACAAAGGCGGCCACGAGCAGAAGTCCGGTCAGCTGGTTCGCTTTGAAGCGGCGCAGACAGTCTGCGCCGTCAGCCGGATCCAATCCGGAAAGCTGGCTGAACAGGTGCGCGGCGTAGACGGCGAAACCCGCCGCGAAGAACAGCCCGGCGCCCGCGATGACGCCGGCGGCGGCGACCAGAAGCGCGCTCAGCCCATAGCTGAGCCCGACGCCCAGCCGGATGTGCGGACCCAGCGCCCGGGCCGACGATTTCACGCCGATCAGGGCGTCATCCTCCATGTCCTGGCAGGCATAGATGGTGTCATAGCCCACCGTCCACGCGATCATCGCGGCGTATAGCAGGACGATCTCCAGGGCGAAGGGCGTGCCCAATGCGGCGGCGCCCGCGACCGGAACGCCCCAGTTGAACGTCAGGCCCAGCCAGGCCTGCGGCCACCAGGTGACGCGCTTCATGAAGGGATAGGCGGCCACCAGCGCCAGCGCCGCGAGCGCGGTCAGGATCGCGGGCAGGGGCAGCTGCACCAGTACGGCGAGGCCCACAAGGCATTGCGCGACCAGGAAACCCCAGGCGGCTTTCAGGCTGACCGTGCCGGCCGCCAGCGGCCGGTCCGCCGTCCGCGCAACCTGGGCGTCGAGATCACGATCGACGATGTCGTTATACGTGCAGCCGGCGCCGCGCATGGCCGCCGCGCCGATCCCAAACAGGATCGTCCAGTATAAATCGGTCCAGCCCAGCCCCGTTTCGGTGCGCGCCGCCGCGAGGCCGATCCAGCAAGGCAGGGCGAGCAGCCAGAAGCCGACCGGCCGGTCATAGCGCGCCAGCCGCAGATAGGGCCGCCAGCTCCCCGGCGCCCGGTCCACCCAGCTTGAGCGGATCGAGTCGGCGACCCGGCGGTCGGATTTCAGCGGCGTTTCACTCATGGCCGAAGGCATAGCGCGAGCGGGCGGCGCGACAAAGCCGTCTTGGCGGTCAGCGGCCAACACCGCTAGAAGCAAGCCCATGACCGTCGAACCTCGCCTCTATCTGGACGCTGACTTCGCCCAGGACGCCGTTCTGGCGCTCGACAAGGAGCAGGCGCACTATCTGATCACTGTGATGCGCAGAAAGGCGGGCGACGGCGTGCGGGTGTTCAACGGCCGCGACGGCGAGTGGCGCGCGGAGGTCGTGGAAGCCGGCCGGCGCAGCGCGTCTCTGCGCCTCGCCGAGCAGACCCGGCCGCAAGTCCTGCCGCCGGACATGGCGCTATATTTCGCGCCGGTGAAGAAAGCGCGCACCGATTTCATCGTGGAGAAAGCGACCGAGCTGGGCGCCCGCGCGATCACGCCAGTGATGACCGCCCGCACCATGGCGGACCGGGTGAAGACCGAGCGTTTGGTCCTGATCGCGCGTGATGCGGCCGAGCAGACCGAGCGCCTGGACCTGCCGCAGATCGGCGAACCGGTCTCGCTGACGGGGCTGATAAAGGACTGGGACGCCGAGCGCCGGCTGATCTTCTGCGATGAAGCCGGTGAAGACGCAGATCAGCCCTGGGGCGGCGCGGCGGGGCGCGCCGGCTCGATCACGGATCAGTTGAGCACGGTGACCGCGGACAAATGGGCCATCCTGATCGGTCCGGAGGGCGGGTTTGCGCCGGAAGAGCGCCAGCTGCTGCGCCGTCAGGCCTTCGTTCTGCCCGTCGCTTTGGGCCCGCGCATATTGCGCGCCGACACAGCCGTCGTCGCCGCCATGAGCGTCTGGCAGGCGATGTGCGGGGACTGGAGCCGACGCCTCACAGCCTTGTGATCTGTAAGACGCAAGTCGGCTTGCCGATCCGGCCGGGCTCGCCTACCTCTGTCGCGACGCAAAAGCCTACGCCTTCAAGGGATATTCCATGAGCGGGACGTATAATCAGGGCGGCGAGGGCCCCCGGATCGAGACCAAGGCCCAGCTCATCGCGCATATCGCCGCCGGTGAGAAGCCCGCTGATCAATTCAGGCTGGGCACCGAGCACGAAAAATTCGGCTTCACCAAGGACGGCCACCGCCCGCTGCCCTATGAGGGCGAGGGCGCGACCGTGCGGAAAATGCTCGAAGGCCTCACCCGCTTCGGCTGGACCCCGATTGAGGAAAACGGCAAGCCGGTCGCGCTCAAGCGCGAAGGCGGCTCCATCACGCTCGAGCCCGGCGGCCAGTTCGAACTCTCCGGCGCGCCGCTGGACAATGTCCACGAGACCTGCCGCGAGGTGAACGCCCATCTGCGCGAAGTGCGCGAAGTGATGAAATCGGCGCGGGTTTTCTGGGGCTGGGTTTTTCGCCGCTCTGGTCCTTGGACGAGACCCCGATGATGCCCAAGGACCGCTACAACATCATGAAGGCTTATATGCCCAAGGTGGGCGGTTTGGGCCATCAGATGATGTTCCGCTCCTGTACGGTGCAGACCAATCTCGATTTCTCATCCGAATCCGACATGGTGAAAAAGCTGCGCGTCTCGCTGGCGCTGCAGCCGGTGGCGACGGCCTTGTTCGCGAACTCGCCGTTCAAAGAGGGCGGGCTGAACGGGTTTTTATCCTATCGCGCCCATGTCTGGACCGACACGGACGGCGACCGCACCGGCGATTTGCCCTTCGCCTTCGAAGACGGCTTCGGATACGAGCAATATGTCGACTGGGCGCTGGATACGCCGATGTATTTCGTCAAGCGCGGCGGCGTGTTCCTCGATGCGTCCGGCCAGGATTTCCGCGCCTTCTTAAAGGGCGAATTGCCGGCGCTGCCCGGTGAAATCCCGACGATTTCAGACTTCGAGGACCATCTCTCCACGCTGTTCCCGGAAGTGCGCCTGAAGACTTTCATCGAACAGCGCGGGGCCGATGGCGGGCCGTGGAACCGCCTGTGCGCCCTGCCGGCCTTCTGGGCGGGCCTGCTATACGATCCATCCGCGCTGGACGCCGCCTGGGACTATGTCAAAGACTGGACCCAAGCCGAGCGCGCCGCATTGCGCACCGGCGCGGCCAGGCATGCGCTGAAAACGCCGTTCCGCGATCGCACGCTTCAGGATGTCGCCAAAGACGTGCTCGCCATCTCGCGCGCCGGCCTGAAAGCCCGCGCGCGCCTGAACGCCCATGGCGAACATGAAGCGTTGTTCCTCGATGATCTTGATGAGATCGCCAAAAGCGGCGTCAGCCCGGCCGAGCGCCTGATCGAGCGCTTCAACGGCGCGTGGGGCGGGAGTGTTGAGCCGGTGTTTGTTGAGGCGGCGTATTAGGGGTTGCAGCATTTTTGCCGATAAGGCAACTTCTTCCTTGAGTGGGAGATTAGAATGCTTAGAGAAGAAATCGATCAGACAAAAGCTGAAGTTAAAACCGACTCGCTTTCCTTAAGTATATCGGAAATATCGTCTATGTACGATGTTTCAGAGCTCAATATAATCCCTGAGTTTCAACGCCTATTTAGGTGGTCATATTCAAAGAAGTCCAATTTCATCGAGTCAATACTTATCGGAATACCCGTGCCGCCTATATTTGCTTATGAAAAACCAGACGGAACCTGGGAACTAATTGACGGTCTGCAGCGGGTTTCGACGATACTCGAGTTCATGGGGCTTCTGCGCGATGTTGATACAGGCGAGCGTAAGCCTCCAATCGAATTGCTCGCGGCCAAGTATCTGCCCAGCCTCGATGGCGCGGTGTGGGAGCCGCATGCTTCGCACTCGGAGAACGCCCACGAAATTGAAAAGCCACTCCAATTGTTCTTTCGCCGAGCACGGCTAGATGTCCAAGTATTGAAACAGCCGAGTGATGAGCGCACAAAGTTCGAATTATTTCAGCGATTAAATCGTGGCGGCGCTTATGCGAATGAACAAGAGGTGCGGTCTTGTTCGATGGTGATGGCTAATGATGGGTATATGCGTTCATTGCGAGTCTTCGCGCAAGGCTCCGATAAATTTAAGAAGCTATTTCGAATTACTCAAAACGATCAAGAAAAACAAGCGGATATAGAATATATTGTTCGGATTCTTGTGCACACATTTAAAAACCATGATGGAAAAACGGAAGTTCAGCAGTTTTTAGATAGGATGATTATTGAATTATTCGAGGAGCGCAACGCGGAGGAAATGGTTGATGTTTTGACTTGGCTAGTTGACCATTTGCATGCGGCCGGGGGTGACAATGCGTTGATACCGCCAAAAGACCACCCGAGTGGAGCCGCAAATCGCTTCTCTCTTCGGGCTCTTGAGGCAATTGCGGTTGGCGTTTCAAGAAACCGCAACGGTATTGAGGCCCTCGAGAACCCAATAGACTTTACAGCCCAAAAGATAGGAATTTTTTGGGACCAGGAGGAAGTCCCACAAATGAGTGCTGGAGGGTTGACTGGCACTCTGCGACTCAAGCGTACTGTGCCGTTCGGTGAAAACTGGTTTAAGCCTGAAATGTAGATAATGACGAACGAGTTCTCTGCCGCCATTTCATCGATTGACTATTCGAGATTCACGCGTGCGAAGGAGATCTCGACTCTTTCTACTGAATGCGCTCTCGCAAGTTCCGATGCGGGTAGAAAGTCGCTTGAGCGCGCTTTCGTTGTGGGGTGCTATGCGCATTGGGAGGGTTTCTTTTCTGATTGCGTTTCAGAGTTCCTAAAGTACCTTAGAAACACAGACAGAAAAGTTTCTGAAATTAGTTGGCTTCTACTGGTGGGACGGCTTGCCCCAGAGTTTCAGTCACTATTCGACCGGCGAAATTCTAGAGAGGCGCAGAAGTTATTCGTGGAAAGGCTCAAGGGCCACCTCTCTAGTGGATTCGATGAATTTGATTCTAAGTGTATTTCTCCATCTTCAAATCTTGATTACAAACGCCTGGTTTACAGCTTTGATCTAATAGGGATCGATGCTTCCTTTTTTGCCGTGAAAAGAAATATCATAGATAGGCAGATCGTCGGTTGGCGTCACGCGGTTGCTCATGGCAATTTAATTGATCTTGATGAATTAGATTTGGAGCAACATAAAAAAACGACGTTGGAGTTGATGGGGGCTTGTTCCGATCGATTTATAGAGAAGATATACGAAATCAACTATTGAACATTATGAATAATTTGAATTATGTGCGGAAGCTGTTCGCGTAATTTCTTAAAACCGATCAATGGGTTCAGCGCCCCAAGGCCAACATACCCAAGCCCTCAATCACGCCCTGCTCCTTCAGCGTCAGGCTCACCGCGAGATAAGCCGCCGCTAGCTTCAGCGCCTGCCCATCTAGTAACCTTGGCATCACAAATGCTTCGTAGTGCAGCAGTCGTCTAGCGGCTTCTTCTAATAGTCCGCCCTAACAACACGCCGGCGTCTCTGCACCCGCATCCCTTCGCGCCCGCTCTTCGCCGCCATCGCCATAAATCACGCTCTCGCCATGGGTGAGGAAGGTTTCCCAGGCGACATTGTCGGGATCGTGGGTCCAGGTCTTGGTCGAGCGGGCGTAGCAGCAGGTGGTGTCGGGCTGTTCTAAGAGCGGGCCTTCGGCTTTGACCAGCGCGGCCTTCATGGCGTCGAACTCGTCCTGGCTGTCGGCTTGCAGGCCGACATGGTCGACGCCTTTGATCTCGCCATGGGTGGAGAGGGAGAGATTGATCTTGGGATCGTCCAGCATCCACTTGGCGTAATCGTGTTTCAGAACGGTCGGCTCGGCGCCGAACAGGCGGGAATAGAACGTCACGGATTTGTCCAAATCGGCGACGGTGAGGGCGAGGTGAAACCGGGCCATATCGGCCTCCTTTCGTTAGCGGATGGCGGCGAGCAGCGGCGCGACGTCAACATCGGCGCCGGCGCAGCAATCCTTCATCAAGAAGCCAATGAGACCGCGCAGACCGTCGAAGTCGGCCGTGTAGATGATGCTGCGCCCCTCCCGCCGGGCGGTGATCAATCCGGCGCGGGTTAAAATGGCGAGATTGGTGGAGGTGGTGTTCTGGCGCGCGCCCAGCCTGTCGCTGATCGCGCCGGCCGGCAGGCCGCCGCCGCCCGCCCGCACCAGCAGGCGGAAGATGTCCATGCGCGCGTCATGGGCGAGGGCGGACAGGGCGTCGATCGCTGATAATTTATCCATAAATCCAGAGAACCAGATATATTGATGGGAGTCAAGTTAGTCCTGTCCTCCACCCCGTCCGGGGTGTCGGGTCCTCGCTTAGACGGGGCAAGCCCGTCACGCTGCGGGCGGGCGTTCGCCCTTGCGAGCCCTTTGGGCTCGGGGCGTCAATTACTGAAGAGTTTCAGATATAACCGGCCGAGCGCGTTAGCGCTCGCAAAGCGAAGAGCCGCCCGCAGCGAAGATGAGCTTGCTCATCGAAAGCGAGGAACCGACGGCATGGACATGCCGGAGGATAGGAAAAACCGCTAGTGCGAGAGCACTAGCGTCCCCCAGCCCTCGATCACGCCGCGCTGCTGCAGCGTCAGGCCTTCCGCCAGATAGGCCGCCGTCACCTTGTCGGCCTGCTCCTCCAGCAAGCCGGACAGCACGACGGTTCCGCCCGGCGCGAGCCGCTGCACGAGCTCCGGCGCCAGCTGGATCAGCGGGCCGGCCAGGATGTTGGCGAGGACGAGATCGAAGCTCTTGCCGTCAAAAGCGGGATGATCAAAGCCGTCGGCGGTCTTTGCGTTGAAGGCGACGCCGTTTTTCTCGGCGTTCACAAGGGTCTCCGCCACCGAGACCGGGTCGATATCGGTGGCGAGGATGTCCGCGTCCGGCCAAAGCTTTGTCGCGGCGATGGCGAGCAGGCCCGTGCCCGTTCCAAGGTCCAGAATGGCGTTCGGCGTCAGCCCGCTCCGCTCCAGCTGGTCCATCGCGTTCAGACAGCCCAGCGTCGTGCCGTGATGGCCGGTGCCGAAGGCGGGGCCGGCTTCGATCAACAGGCCGATATGCGCGTCGGTGAGATCGTCCGCCGTGTGCGCGCCATGGACCAGGAAGCGGCCGGCCTCCACGCTGGGAAGACCTTTCAGAGACAGTGCGACCCAGTCTTCCTCCGGCAGCGGCATGAAGGTCACGTCCAGCGCCGCGCCGGTCAGATGAGCCGCGGACAGGAAAGCCTCCTCGTCAATGCGATCAGCGAAGAGGATTTCGATATAGCCGCGCGTCTCGTCTTCGTCCTCTTCAAACACTGACCAGCCCAGCGCCGGGGCGGGGTCGGCGGAGCTGAGCTGCTCGCCGGCGTTGCGCAGCGGCGAGATCGGACCGCGCACGGTCAGGCGCCAGACGGTGGACATGGGGCACGCTCCTGATTGCTGGTGCGGGTGTAGGGGGCGTGACGGGCTTTGGGAAGGCGCGTTTACTGCGTGACCCGGTCAATCTCGGCCATAATCACGGCCCAAGCGGGCGCGGCGGGGTCGATCAGCTCAAAATGACCGGCCTGGTCAATCGTGATCTCGAGAACGTCGTCGCCTGCGGCCGTCGCGGCGGCGGCGTAGGCCTCGCCGAAGGCGGGCGGGACAATAGGGTCGAGCGCGCCGGAGACCACCACTTGCTCGACACCGAGCGGGAGCAGGCGCGCCGGGCTGGTGTCCGCGAACGGATCAGGGGCGCGGGCGGTGAAATCGACCAATAACTCCACAGCGCCCGGCTCGCCGCACCGGCCGGGCCCGGTCTCTCGATAGGCTTCAAGATCATTGATGCCGGCCAGGGTGATCACGGCGCCGGGAATGAAAGGCTCGTTTCCCGGCGCGTTGACCCAATCCGGGCCGAGCCGTCCACGGGCGCCGGCCCAGAGCGCCAGATGCCCGCCGGCGGAATGGCCCATGATGACGCTGCGGGAAAGATCCAGCGGGTGCTCGGCGGCCAGCGCGCGGGCGTGGTCCACCGCTGCGGCGACCGACCGGAACGTGCCCGGATAGCCGCCGGTCTCATGGCCCAGGCGCGGATAGGTGATGTTCCAAACCGCAAAGCCGCGGCCGCGCAGGTCGGCGTTTAACTGGTCTTGCAGAATGGTGCCCGGGATGGCCGCCTGCCAGCAGCCGCCATGGACCATGATCACCAGCGGATGCATCCCGTCGCCGTCCGGAAGCCAGAGCTCGCCATATTGTTCTTCGCCCTCGCCGTAGGCGATGCGGGCGTCCGCCGCCTCGCGCGGCCGGTCGAGCAGATTGCGCCACGATATGGGACGCGCCTCAGCATATGGGTCGTTCGCGGTCAGCGCCTCGACGGTGGGAAGATCCGCCCCTGGCGGCGCCCCGGCGCTGCAAGCGGTGAGCAGGAGAAGGGCGGCGAGGCTAATAAATCTCATCATCAGGCAGCTCTAAACCCGCGAGTGTAATCAAGTCAGCGCCCAGCGTTCGGAAAGCGCCGGCTTCCGGCGAACGCACTTGCTTGAAGCAATATCCGCCGCCCTGATCCACGATTTCAAGAATCCAGTGCGAGCCGTCAAAGATGACCCTGGAATCCGGATGCGCATCGCAGGGCGCTGCCTGGATCAGGGCTTCTGCGATGGCGTCCGCCTCCTGCTCTGAAAGCGTTCGGCCGCCTGTGACAAGATCCGCGTCCGGAGCCGTGTGGTCGTCCGCATCCAGCGTGCGCCATTCCAGCCAGCTTGTTCCACCAAGTTCGAGATGCAGCGTGAAACTATGGGGCTGGTGAAATGAACGCAGCCAAAGAAAGCGCGCCGAATAATCGGCTTCAGACATCCGAAGGACCGGTTCGCTCAGCCGTTCCAGATTCCGTGTGAAGTGATCGCATTGCCGCCGATCGACCGTGCCGGCCCGAAAATAAGCGGCGGATTCGCGGCCGACATAGCTGTCGGTCGCGTGCCGGTCAGGGTGGTCGTGACACGGCACGCGATCCGCGACGCCGGAGACCTGCGCCAGCGCCAGCACAAGCGCTGCGTTCATGGCGCATCCTCCACAAAGCTGGCGACGACCTTTTTCGTTCCGGCTTTGTCGAACGCGACGGTCAGCTTTGCGCCGTCGGTCACTTTGACCACGCCATAGCCGAATTTCTGGTGAAAGACCCGGTCGCCAGGCCGCCATTTCGAGCTGCCGCCGACGGCGTTGGCGTCGCCGCTCTCAATCAGCTGGGCCTGGCCTTCTATGACCCCGGGATCGGCGCGGCGGCCGGCCGCTTTGCTGGCCTGAAAACGCTTCCATCCCGGGCTTTCATAGCTGGACTTGAAGGGGTCGGCCGCGGCGGTGGAGTCCTGAAAGCCGGGGCCGGCGTCGTAATAGCCCGTTTCCGACTTGGCTTCGCAGTGCTCGGCGGGAAGCTCGTCGATGAAGCGGGAGGGAATGACCGACTGCCAACGCCCGAAGATCATCCGGTTGGCCGTGAAGCTGATGACCGCTTTCTCCCGAGCGCGGGTAAGCCCGACATAGGCGAGGCGCCGCTCCTCTTCGAGGGCGGCGGCGCCGCCTTCATCCATGGAGCGCTGGGAAGGGAAGACCGTCTCCTCCCAGCCGGGCAGAAAGACCAGGGGAAACTCCAGGCCTTTCGCCGCGTGCAGCGTCATCACCGAGACTTCGTCGCCATCCTCTGCACGATCGGCGTCGGAGACCAGGGCGATATGCTCCAGGAAGGCCTCCAGGCTGTCGAATTCGCCCATGGAACGGATCAGCTCTTTGAGATTGTCGAGCCGGCCGGCCGCTTGCGGGCTTTTGTCCTCGCGCCACATGGCGGTGTAGCCGCTTTCATCCAGGATGATCTCGGCGAGCTCGTCATGGCGCATGGTTTGGGCCTGCTCGCGCCAGCGGGCGAGATCGCGCAGGAAGACGGTCAGGCTGGTGCGCGCCTTGCCGCGGATTTCATCCGTCTGGGTCATCAAACGCGCGGCTTCGGCCATGGCGACGCGGGCGGACCGGGCGGCGACTGCGATCTTCTGCACGCTGGTGTCCCCAATGCCGCGCTTGGGCGTATTCACCACGCGCTCGAACGCCAGATCATCGCTCTCCGACCGCACCAGACGCAGATAGGCCAGCGCGTCGCGGATCTCCGCGCGCTCGAAGAAGCGCGGGCCGCCGATGACCTTGTAGGGCAGACCCAGCATGATGAAGCGGTCTTCAAAGGCGCGCATCTGCCAGGACGCCCGGACCAGCACCGCGATGTCGGCATGATCGCCGCCGCGGCGCACATGGGCTTCGATCTCGTCGGCGATGAAGCGCGCTTCCGCTTCTCCATCCCAGAGCCCGGAGACTTGAACTTTTTCGCCCGGATCGTCTTCGGTCCACAGCGTCTTGCCCAGGCGCGCCTTGTTGGCGGTGATCAGGCCCGAGGCGGCGGCCAGGATATTGCCGGTGGAGCGGTAATTGCGCTCCAGCCGGATTACGACGGCGCCCGGGAAATCAGTCTCAAAGCGCAGGATGTTGTCCACCTCAGCGCCACGCCAGCCATAGATGGACTGGTCGTCATCACCCACGCAGCACAGATTGTTCGAACCGCGCGCGAGCAGGCGCAGCCATAAATACTGCGCCACGTTGGTGTCCTGATATTCATCGACCAGGATGTATTTGAAGCGGCGGTGGAATTCCGCCAGCACGTCCTCGTGCCGGGTGAAGACGGTGATGCAATGCATCAGCAAATCACCGAAATCACAGGCGTTCAGAACGGAGAGCCGTTCCTGATACAGCGCGTAGAGCTCGCCGGCGCGGCCTTCTGCGAAGCTCCACTTGTCCTCTTCCGGGATTTTGTCGGGCGTCAGGGCGCGGTTCTTCCAGCCGTCGACCAGGCTCGCGAAATAGCGCGGCGCCCAGCGCTTGGTGTCGATCTGTTCCGCTTCCAGGATCTGCTTGATCAGGCGCAGCTGATCGTCGGTGTCCAAAATGGTGAAGCTGGATTTCAGGCCCGCCAGCTCGGCATGGCGGCGCAGGATCTGGGCGGAGATGGAGTGGAAGGTGCCCAGCCAGGGCAGGCCCTCGACCTGCTCGCCGATCAGCGCGCCGACCCGCTCTTTCATCTCCCGCGCGGCCTTGTTGGTGAAGGTCACCGACAGGATTTGCCAGGGCTGGGCTTTGCCGGTGCGCAATATGTGCGCCAGCCGCGTGGTCAGCACGCGTGTCTTGCCGGTGCCCGCGCCGGCCAGCACCAGCACCGGACCTTCCGTGGTCTCCACCGCCTGGCGCTGCTCGGGATTCAGCCCGTCCAGATAAGCCGGTTCGCCGCCCTGAGGGCGGGCCATGGCCTGTTGTGACAGAGGAATGGACGCCATGACGCAAAGGCTTCCGAGCTAGCGATTCGAACAGGAGAACGAAACTAGCACGCGGACGGAAGAAGGGCAGGGGGGCGGGGCGCTCGGACGCGTTCATTGACATCATTTAGATGTTTAGCTAAATGACTTATCATGAGTTCGGTTTTCAAAGCCCTGTCTGATCCCACGCGCCGGGAAGTGTTGTCGCTGCTTCGCCAGGGGCCGCTGTCCGCGGGTGAGATTTCCGCGCAGTTCAACGTGTCGCGTCCGACCATGTCGGCGCATTTCGCGGTGCTGCGCGAAGCCGGTCTGGTGACCAGCGAGAAGCAGGGCAAATCGGTGATTTACGAGCTTCAGATGTCGGTTCTGGAAGAGGCCTTGCTGGGTTTCGCCCAGGGTTTTGGGCTGGAGCTGAAAGACACAGGGAATGGCGGGCCGGCTGATCCGGCCGCCGCAAAAGACTCCGAAGAGGACATGCCATGACGCAGCTCGCCAAAGAGCACGTGCTCAAATCCTTCGTCATTCCGTTCGGTCTGGTGGCCGGGGTGTTTTTCGCGATCGCGATCGGCCTGGCGACGGGCCTGATCGAAGGCGAATTCGGCAGGCGTCTGGCGGCGGCCATGATGGGCCTGTTGGTCGCGATTTGCGGCAATGTATTGCCGAAAGTGGCGCGCCGGCTCGAGATGACGCGGGAGACCGCGGCCGCCTATGCC
>LYSW01000082.1 GCA_001657295.1 Oceanicaulis sp. BBD 1991-10
CGCTGTATTACCGCGACAACGCCACGACCGGGGAGATCAGCAATTATTTCTCCATGGGCGGGCGCGCGGTGGCGCGGCTTGACGAGGCCGGCGTCTTCACCTGGATCCATGACGATCATCTCGGCTCGAGCGCGGCGGCGAGCCGGGCGGACGGCACGGTCGCCTGGCGCGAGCACTACACGTCGTTCGGCGAGATCCTCAACAACAACCCGGACAATCGCGACGAGCCCGGCTTCACCGGCCATGTCCGCGACAACGTCACCGGCCTGAATTACATGCAGGCCCGATATTACGACCCCGTCATCGGCAGATTCCTAAGCAGCGATCCCGTGGGGTTCGCAGACGGCGGGCCGGGGTATTTCAATCGATATGCGTATACTCTCAATGATCCAGTGAACCTGATTGATCCCACGGGGATGTATTCTGAAGCTGCGATGAAAGCGGCGTTCGCCCGAGCTGGCACAAGAGCTGTCGTATCGGTTGCGGTGACACAAGTTGATTCGCCCGTGCCAGGCCCAGCCGACGTTGTCGGGGCGGGCATGTTGATCGGCACAGGCGTGTTATTGGCATGGGATGTTGGCGCGGCGGTCCTTACCAATGACGAGGCGCGCGGTGACGTCCCGCCGATACCAGAAACGATCGTGGGGGAAGGGCCAAGACCTGGAGGAGGGCGGATAAATAGCGGTCCACTTCTTCCGGAGCACGGCGGAACCGGTAACGCCGAAGAGGACTTTGAGGTATTGACAGGGGGGGCTGAGAAGGAGCCGCCGTCAGGCACTCCGGACGGCACCCGAGCCGGTGAAAACGACATACAAATTCGCCCCGGTCGACCGGCAAGCGACACCCGTCCTGCCACCGGGCCGCGAATTGACATTCCTGCTCGTGGGGATAAGCCGCGCGAAACTTTACACTATCCGCCGGAGTGAAGGGGCAGAGCTGTGCTAAATTTCAAGATTGAAATAGAATCCGATTCTCTTATTGGAGGTTTGTATAATACCGAAGTGCAAGGCTTGTCGGTGCTGAGGCACGGAAACCAACCTGCAAAGCTTTTCATTATTTTCTTGTCGAGTGGCGATGTTATTCAAATTTCTTCTGTTATGGAGCCAATAGCCGAGCGGGAAGAGGTCGGACACATAAAAATCGCGAGATGCGACAAAGAATTCCTTCGCTCACTAACGGAATCCTCCTACTGGAATTACGCTGAAATTGATGTACCTGACTGGATTAATGGTAAGCGCAAAATCGAAGTATTGAGCGCAAGGTGCGATAGATTTGTAACGGATGCAGGGCTTAAAATCTCTGCTTCTGGAAATGACTTGGTCTTGAGAGCCAGTTCCTTTCCGTGCTGCTTAGAAATTCAATTTGATGAGGCTGGATTGGAGATTCGGGAAGAGGATACTGAGTTTCCACGCGAAAAGCTTGTGGCGCGGCCACTCATGGCGTCCGCAGATTAATCGGTGAGCCGGCTGTTTTGGCGGGCGCACAATCGCGCGGCTGCAGAACTGGGGCGGGCCGCCGGTCAACTATATCCACGCCGACCATCTGGGCAGTGCGGCGGCGGCGACGCGGCCGGACGGCACGCTGCGCTGGCGCCAGCACTACACCCCGTTCGGCGAGACCCTCAACGACAACCCGCATAATTATGACGACGAGACCTTCACCGGCCATATCGCCGACACCGCCACCGGCCTGACATATATGCAGGCCCGATATTATGACCCGGTCATCGGACGCTTCCTCTCAAGCGATCCCGTGGGGTTCGTAGAGGGCGGGCCGGGATATTTCAATCGCTATGCGTATACCTTCAATGACCCGGTGAACCATATCGACGCCTATGGGACATGTGTTGGCCCGGCGCTGGTGCCCTGCGTCGCAGTTGGCGGCCGCCTGCTGATCGCCGGCGCCCGTGCTGCGGCCCGGGCCTTGCGCGCAAGGCCGCAACGCCCCATGCCGCCGGTTGTCGTGCCCCAGCCTCTGAACACGGATGCAGCAAACCCGCCTGGCTCGCGCGGCTCTATCCTGACTCCCGGGGGCCGTGAGGTCGCACATGGTGCGGATACGCAAGGATATCTGGACAAAAAGGGATGGAGTCCGGAAATGATCGACCAGGTCCTAGATAACCCCGACGAGGTCTATGAAAATGAAGACCCCAACCACCGAACCGGTGAATCGCAATCAACATATACCGATGGCGATGGAAACTGGGTTGTGGTCGATGAAGCGGGCCGAATCACACAAGTGAATGAGCGTGGAAATGACCGCCAACCACAACCAGATCGGAGGAGGGATAATGAAGAAGATGAAGAAGATCGGGGGTAACTTAAGCGAGCTTAGTTCGACTTAATTTAAGGAAGAGAAATGGACCAATATGATGACTCTGTAGAGTATTTGGAGCGTGTTGCTCGAGGCGAAACAAGCGCCCGTTTGATCAGCAGGGATTCCTTCATAAGACTGTTTGATCTTGCGGCTGAGAACGGCCGCATTCTTGATGGCTTCGAACCATTTCGAATTGAGGGCGACCTTGAAGTTGCTCACCCTGAGCTGACTGTGACTCCTCATTGGTTTCATCATCATTATAGGGATCTTTCTTGGGACCAACGCTATGGAGAAATGAAGCGAATAATTCGAGATACAATTCAAGACATTGAACATATCGGTGGCGAGTTTCGGTTCTACGCTTGGACCTCGAAAAGGGGCGACTGGATCGATTGATTGCTGCGGGGCGGGCTGCAAAGCGCGACAACGCCACTCCCCAGGTAGACCGGCGAGATCAGCAATTATTTCTCCATGGGCGGGCGTGCGGTGGCGCGGCTCGACGAAGCCGGCGTCTTCACCTGGATCCATGACGATCATCTCG
>LYSW01000083.1 GCA_001657295.1 Oceanicaulis sp. BBD 1991-10
GTCGACGACCTGATCGCCGTCGACCACGCCGACACGCGTAGCGCCGGCTTCGGTGAAGGTGGCGAGCTTCATTTTGCCCCCAGGGCGCTTGCCCTCAGATCACCAGCTCGATCTTGCCGAGGCGTTTGGTGAGCTTCAGGTTCTCGCGGTAGTCGACCGGCACGGCGATCAGCGCAGGTCCCTTCTGCCGGAAGGCCTGCTTCAGCGCTGGCACCAGCTCGTCCGCCTTCTTGATCTCCTTGCCCCAGATGCCGAAGGCCTTCGCCAGCGCAGCGAAGTCGGGATTGTTGAAGGCCAGTTCCGAGTGCTTGCCGTTGAACTGGTTCTGCTGCTTCCACTTGATCAGGCCGTACTCGCCGTCCAGCCAGACCATGGCGACGATGTTCAGCTTCAGGCGCGCTGCCGTCTCCAGGTCCTGCAGATTCATGAGGAAACCGGCGTCGCCGCTGATCGACATCACCTTCTTGTCGGGATAGGCGATCTTGGCGCCGATCGAGCCCGGCATGGCGAAGCCCATGGTGCAGAAGCCGTTCGAGATCAGGCAGGTGTTCGGATCGTCGCACTGGTAATAGCGCGAGATCCACATCTTGTGCGCGCCCACATCGCTCAACAGGATGTCTTCCTCGCCAAGGATGTTCCGCACCTCCCAGAGGATCTTCTGCGGCTTCATGGGGAAACCCCTGGCGTTCTTCTCCATGGCGAAGTCGTCAAGGATGGTCTTGCGCAGCTTGCCGCGCTTCTTGATGTCGAACAGCGGCAGCTTGCCTTCGAAGCGCGCGTTCAGCTCCTCGTTCAGCTGCCACAGCGCGTCGGCGACGTCGGAGACGATCTCGCAGTCGATGGGATAGGCGTTGTCGACTTCCGCCGGCCAGAAGTCGATATGGATGATCTTCTTGTTGCCGGGCGTCTTGTTCCAGTGCTCGGGGCTGTACTCGACCAGGTCGTAGCCGATCGAGATCACCAGGTCGGCGCTGTTCATCGCCGGCATGATGTGGTCCTTGCCCTGCAGCCCCATTGTGAACAGGCAATGCGGATCGCTGCGCGGCACCGCGCCTTTGCCCATGAAGGTGTTGACGACGCCGATGCCGGTCTTGCGGGCGAACCGCGCCAGCTGCTTGGCGGCGCGTTTGCGCACGGCGCCGTTGCCGGCCAGCACGATCGGATTCTTCGCCTTGGCGATCAGATCGACAGCTTGCGCCACGACCTTGTAGTCGGCCGCGGCGCGCCGGGTCTTGTGCGCGGCCATCGGCTTCAGCCCCTTGACCTGATGTTTCATCAGGTCTTCCGGCAGCTCGATCACCGTGGCGCCGGGCTTCTCCTGCTCGGCGATCTTGAACGCCTTGCGCGTCACCTCGGGGATATTCTCCGGATTGTTCACCGAGTGCGCCCACTTGCTGATGGGGTCGTACATGGCGATCGAATCCATGTTCTGGTGGCTTTCCTTGTGCAGCCGGTCGGTGCCGGCCTGCCCCAGAATCACCACCAACGGCGCGCGGTCCATGTTGGCGTCGGCGACGCCGGTTACCAAGTTGGTTGCGCCCGGTCCCAGCGTGCCCAGGCAGACGCCGGCCTTGCCGGTCAGCCGGCCGTAGACGTCTGCCATGAAGGCGGCGGCCTGTTCGTGGCGGCAAAGAACAAATTCGATCTTGCTATCGATCAATGAAATCATGACGTCGGCGTTTTCTTCGCCCGGCACGCCAAATATGTGCGTAACCCCCTCCGCTTCGAGACATTTAACGAACAGGTCTGACGCCTTCATATCCCCCTCCTTGAACGAGACGCGAAAACTCCCCGGCGATCATAGGCGGTGTGGTGCGCGTGGCATAGGAAGCATTTGTCGAACCGCGGGATTTATTCGTGCGGCCGGACCGCGAGCCTGTCGCGGCGGCGATGACGAATCGATAAGAACGATCGGTTCCGGTGGCGGATCAGCTGGCGTTAGGTTCGTCGGTCGGCGACCGTCCGTCGAGCCGGTTGCCGTCGTGCTCGCCGCGCCGACGCTCACGCTCGGAGGTGATCTGGCGCCGCTCGCGTTTATCGAGACCGTGCTTGGCGCGGTTTACGCGGGCGCGCCGCTTTGCATTCTCTCGTTCGCGTTGCTTGCGAAACTGATTGAGATTAACGATGTCTCCCATAGCGCTTGCCTGTCTTGTCTGTCGGCGCCGGCTTCGCGTCCGGCTTCACCGCCCCACGCTCGAAGCTTAGCCCATACAGCATCGCTTGCAACCGGTGGGATGCGCGTCCACCCTGTAGGCGGCAGGCATACTGGAGGTTTTTGTGAAGAAGTTCGCCATCGGTCTTGCCGTCGTTGTCGTGCTGCTGGTGGGCGCGGTTCTGGTCGTTCCGGGCTTTATCAACTGGAACCAGTACAAGCCGGAGATCGTTGCCGCCGTCCGCGATGCCGCCGGCAGGGATCTTGTCGTCGACGGCGATATCAGTCTGAGCCTGCTGCCGGCGCCCGCGCTGTCGGTCGATGGCGTGCGTTTGGCCAATATCGAGGGCGGCTCGGCGCCTGACATGGTTCAGCTCGGCGCGCTGCAGGTGCGGGTCGCGTTCGGTCCGCTGCTCTCGGGACAGATCCAGGTGCAGAGCGTGCGTCTGGTCGAGCCGGTCATCCTGCTTGAAGTCCTGCCGGACGGCCGCGCCAATTGGACGTTCCGTCAAGCGGAGACCGCCGCTACGTCCTCCGGCGACGGTGCAAGCGCGGATGGGACGCCGCCGCTGTCGCTCGAGGCTTTTGTGATCAGCGACGGCGTGATTGTCTACCGCGATCAAGCCGCGGGCGTCGAA
>LYSW01000084.1 GCA_001657295.1 Oceanicaulis sp. BBD 1991-10
TGGGCCGTCATGCCACGGCATCGCCTCGGATCTTTGAAAGATGTTGTCGCCATATCGCGCGCTGATCGGAACCGGCGTGATCGATGCAAAGCCCAGGCTTTCGGCGATCTTGAGATAGTCGGAGACGATTTCGTGGAAGCGCGCGCGCGAATGCTCGACGAGATCCATTTTATTGACCGCCAGCACGATGTGCCGGATGTCCATCATCGAGGCGATATAGGTGTGCCGCCGTGTTTGCGGCAGCATGCCCTTGCGCGCATCCACCAGAATAATGGCGAGGTCCGCGGTCGACGCGCCGGTGGCCATGTTGCGCGTATACTGCTCGTGACCGGGCGTGTCGGCGACGATGAATTTGCGCTTCTCGGTATTGAAGAAGCGATAGGCCACATCAATCGTGATGCCTTGTTCACGTTCCGCCTCAAGACCATCGAGCAGGAGCGCGAAATCCATATCATCGCCAGCTGTGCCGTGGACCTTGGAGTCCCGTTCAAGCACCGCGATCTGGTCTTCAAAGAGCAGCTTGGAGTCAAAAAGCAGGCGGCCGATCAGCGTCGACTTGCCGTCATCGACCGAACCGCAGGTGATGAAGCGCAGCACGCCGCGCTCACCGGCCTTGGTGAGCCGCTCCATGACTTCAGCGCGTGTATCGTCGGCCATCTTAGAAATACCCTTCGCGCTTCTTCTTTTCCATCGAACCGGCTTCATCGAAATCGATCAGACGGCCTGCGCGTTCGGACGTGCGCGCCGTCAGCATCTCCAGGACGATGTCCTCCAGCGTCTCGGCGTCGCTTTCCACGGCGCCGGTCAGCGGGTAGCAGCCGAGCGTCCGGAAGCGGACCTTTTTCGATGCGGGCGCCTCTCCGGCATGCAGCTTCATGCGGTCGTCATCGACCATGATCAGCGTGCCGTCGCGTTCGACGACCGGCCTCTCACCGGCGAAATAAAGCGGCACGATCGGAATGCTCTCTTCCAGGATGTACTGCCAGATATCGACTTCGGTCCAATTGGACAGAGGAAATACCCGGATGCTCTCGCCCTTGCGGATGCGTGTATTGAATATCCGCCACAATTCGGGGCGTTGATTGCGCGGATCCCAGGCATGAGCCGCATTGCGGAAAGAGAAGACGCGTTCCTTCGCGCGGCTCTTTTCTTCGTCGCGGCGCCCGCCCCCAAACGCGGCGTCGTATCGACCCGCGTTCAAAGCCTGGAGCAGCCCGTCGGTCCGCATGACCTGCGTGTGCAGAGAAGAGCCATGCACGAAGGGGTCGATCTCACGCGCGCGGCCTTCCTCATTGACCCAGACGATCATGTCGAGGCCCAGCGCGTCGGCGAGAGTGTCGCGGAACGCGCCCATGGCCTGGAATTCCCAAAGAGAATCAATGTGCAGGAACGGAAACGGAGGCTTCGCGGGCCAGAACGCCTTCATGGCCAGGTGAAGCATCACCGTCGAGTCCTTGCCGATCGAATACAGCATCACCGGACGTTCGAACTCGGCCGCCACCTCGCGCATGATGTGGATGGCTTCTGCTTCCAGGGCCGCCAAATGCGGGGACAGGGCGGACTTGGACGGCTTCGGCCTGTCAGTGCTGAAACGCTGTGCGTAGGCGCGGATCGCATCGGCATTGGTTTCGGTCATCGGGGCCCCCTGGAAATCAGCGCGTTGCTAGATCATCTGACCATGCCGAACAAGCCCCCACAGCGCCCAGGCTCATGGCGCGGGCCGGCCGGACGGGGCGGTGACGTGACGAGGACGGTCACGGACCGACCCGCCGCGCGCGTCATGCCGTTCGCGCCGCGCAGAACGGATCAAAGTGAAAGGAATCGTGTTTCTTGCATCGCGAGCAGGGACTGTTTAAACGCGGCAGCATCAATTCTCGGAGGGTAAGGGGAACGCATGAAAACAGCGCTGATTACGGGCGTGACCGGTCAGGATGGGGCTCATCTCGCTGATCTGCTGCTTGACAAAGGCTATATTGTTCACGGCGTCAAACGTCGGGCGTCTTCGTTCAACACGCAGCGCATCGACCATCTTTATGTCGACCCTCATGAGCGTGACAGCCGGTTTCATCTCCACTACGGGGACATGACCGATTCCACCAATCTCATCCGGCTGATTCAGGAGACCCAACCGGACGAGATCTATAATCTCGCCGCCCAGAGCCATGTGAAGGTCAGCTTCGAGACGCCCGAATACACCGCCAACGCCGATGCGATCGGCACGCTGCGGATCCTCGAAGCGATCCGAATCCTTCGCATGGAGCAGAAGACCCGCTTCTACCAGGCCTCGACGTCCGAGCTGTATGGCCTGGTCCAGGAAGTGCCGCAGCGCGAAACGACCCCGTTTTACCCTAGAAGCCCTTATGCGGCGGCGAAGCTTTATGGCTACTGGATCACGGTGAACTACCGGGAAGCCTACGGCATGCACGCATCGAACGGGATTTTGTTCAACCATGAAGGCCCGACCCGTGGCGAGACCTTCGTGACCCGCAAAATCACGCGCGCGGTCGCCGCGATCAAGCACGGCCGCCAGTCCAAATTATTCCTCGGCAATATGGACGCTAAGCGCGACTGGGGGCATGCGCGCGATTATGTCGAAGGCATGTGGCGCATCCTGCAGCAGGATGAAGGCGATGATTACGTGCTGGCGACCGGCGAAACGCACACGGTGCGCGAGTTCGTCGAGCTGGCCTTTAAAGAGATCGGCGTCAC
>LYSW01000006.1 GCA_001657295.1 Oceanicaulis sp. BBD 1991-10
TACGCGCGCTTTACGCCCAGTAATTCCGAACAACGCTAGCCCCCTCCGTATTACCGCGGCTGCTGGCACGGAGTTAGCCGGGGCTTCTTCTGCAGGTACCGTCATTATCTTCCCTGCTGAAAGGATTTTACAACCCTAAGGCCTTCATCATCCACGCGGAATGGCTGGATCAGGCTTTCGCCCATTGTCCAAGATTCCCCACTGCTGCCTCCCGTAGGAGTCTGGGCCGTGTCTCAGTCCCAGTGTGGCTGATCATCCTCTCAGACCAGCTATAGATCGTCGCCTTGGTGAGCCGTTACCTCACCAACTAGCTAATCTAACGCGGGCCAATCCTTCGGCGATAAATCTTTCCCCCTAGGGGCTTATCCGGCATTACTCCTCGTTTCCAAGGGCTATTCCGAACCAAAGGGCATGTTCCCACGCGTTACTCACCCGTCTGCCGCTCACCCCGAAGGGCGCGCTCGACTTGCATGTGTTAAGCCTTCCGCCAGCGTTCGTTCTGAGCCAGAATCAAACTCTCAGGTTGATTCGACTAAGCTTCGCTGTTGTTCACTCAAAGTGACGGAGATTTCATTGTCTTAGCGGATGCCAAGACTGAAACCCCCACACCTTAAGAGAAACGTAAGCAAGCTCGTCTCTGGTGGTCGGCATCGCCCGGTGGGCTGTTCCGACCGCAGAGCGCCGCCGCCTGCGTTTCTCTTTCCAAAACCAACAATGTCAAAGAGCCGGTCTCTCAAGCCGAGCCGCAGCCCGGAAGATCGACCCGCCGACCCGCTCCGAAGAGCCGCCCGGCGACGAGGAGCGCGGTATCTAGTGAGCCGCCCTTCCCGTGTCAACCGCCTTTGTTCAGCGCGCCGCGGTGGTGACCACTTCGGCGAACCGCCCGAAGGCGAGGAGCGCGGTGTCTATCGATCCCGCCTCCGTCGGTCAACCGCGTTTGTGCAGATCGTCGAAGCCTTTGCAGCAGCTCGATCCGCCAAACCGGAAATCGCGAACACGAGGCCCGAAATCTCCTGGTCGACCCCTTGCCGAACCCAGCGAACAAGACTTCGCAGACACCCTCGCCGCCGCCGAAACAGAGCCGAAAGCTCTAGCCTCGACGCAGCGTTTGCGCCGAATTGGAAGTCCTCACCAGAACCGGAAAGGCTCAGCAGTATGGAGCGGTTCGCCTCAGTGCGCAAGCAAAAAACCGTTAAAGGCTCCGTTGCTTGAGCGCTGGGGTGATCGCCCCGCCGCCGAGGTCGCGGTGTCTACGCCCCCGCCCGGATCGGCGCAAGAGGGGTGCGCATCTTTTTTGAAGCTTTTGCAGCATTTTCTTTTCGAAGCCGCCGCGGCCTGAGGCGTCAAACCCCTTCGATATAGGCCTTCAGGCTCTCCGCTTCGGCTTCGGCGCTTGCGATCTTGCGCTTGACCACGTCTCCGATCGACACGACGCCGGCCATCCCGCCGCCCTCCTTGATGATGATGTGGCGCACCCGGCGCTCGGTCATCATCGCCATGAGGTCGTCGATTGTGACGCTCGATTCGGCGGTGACCAGATCGGTGCTCATGACGCGGTCGATGGCCTGACCGAGGCTGTCAGCGCCCGTTTCAGCAATGACGCGGGCCAGGTCACGTTCAGAGAACACGCCCACCGGCCCGCCCTGCTCGTTCACGACGATCGCCGCTCCGACTTTGTGCGTCGTCAGGGTCTGCGCGGCGGCGTGCACCGTGTCGCCCGGCGTCACCGTAACAACGTGGGCGCCCTTCTCGGCAAGAATACGCGCTGCGGTCATATGAGCCTCCCGTCAGTCTGGTTTTTTCACTAAGATGATGAGGGAGAGGGGCGCTGGGAGCAAATCCGACGCTCGCGGCGATGGACGAGGGACACCGAAGCGGCCATGGCCGATCGCTATAAGAAACGCCTGCAATCCGATCTGGAGCGGTGGATCGCGGCTGGACTGATTCCAGACGCCAACCGCGCCGCCATCCTCGCCGATATCGCGCCGCCGCCCGCCCGCTGGAGCGCACAGGGCGCCGCGGCGATTCTGGGCGCCGTCCTGCTGGCGCTCGCGGCGCTCAGCTTCATTGCGGCCAATTGGTCGGCGCTGAGCCCGATCCTGCGCTTTGCCGTGATCCTGACAGCCCTGAGCGCCGCCTATGCGGGCTGCGCGCTTGCATTCGCCCGGGAGAACGCCGCCCTGGGCCATGCCCTGGCGCTGCTTGGGGCGATCCTGTTCGGCGGCGGCATCGCGCTCACCGCACAAACCTTCAATATGAGCTCCTTTTACCAGACGGGTCTTCTGATATGGGCGCTCGGCGCGCTTGCGACCGCGCTCGCCCTGCCCTCCCGGCCGGTGCTGATTCTCACCAGCGTGCTCGCCGCGATCTACGGGGTCGCGGAGGCGGGCAACGCCCTCTCCGCCGGGCCGGTCTGGATGTTCTTGCCGCTCTGGATCGCGATCGCAGTCTCCGCCTGGCGCCTGGGCTCGACGGTGACGATGAATCTTCTGGGGCTGTCGCTGGTCTTCTGGCTCGGCCATGCGCTTTACGCCTTCGATCCAGTCGATCGCGCCGAGCTGGCGCTGGTCAGCACGTACAGCCTGATCACCGGCGCTGTCGCCTTGATCATGGCGCGGTTGCGCGGGCTGGGCGTCAACGGCGCCGGCGTCCTATCGGCCTGGACGATCGCCGCCGCCGCCGCGAGCCTCATCGGCGCCCAGGCCGCCATCAATCACACCAGCGCCGCCGCGCCAGCCGCCGCGTTAACGATCATCGGCGCGGCGGCGCTCGCCGCGGGCCTGACAGCCCTCGTCCTTCAGATTCGCGCCAAGGCCCTTGATCGCAGCGCCGGAACAGCGCTCGCGCTGTCCGCCGTCGCGGTGTTCGCGCTGCCCTGTATCGATCTGGGCCTGGCCGGCGACGCGGAATTCGTCCTGGAGCTCCTGCTTGGGGCCCTGGTGTTCACGGCGGCGGTGACCCTCATTTTGATCGGCGCGCGCCCGGGCGCCGGCTTCATCGGCGCGATCGGCGTGGCGCTCTTCGTGGGTCAAAGCATTTATGTTTACACCGAGCTGTTCGGCGACCTGCTGGATACGGCGAGCTTCTTCTTCATCGGCGGGGTCTTGCTGATCGGCCTTTCGATGGGGCTGGCGCGGTGGAGGAAGACCATCGCCGGCAAGGCGGATGGAGGAGGCTCATGAGGATCGCAGTCCGCCTCTTCATCATTCTGGCGGCGATGATCGCCTTTCTGTGCAGCCTGGTGATCCGCCACGCCGACCATCGCGCCAACGGCTTTGAAGTCATCCTGGCGATGGAGCCGCTTGATCCGCGCGATCTGATGCTGGGCTACTACTCCGTCATCCGCACAGAGCTACATGCGCTGGATATGGCGGAGCTTGACGGGCCTAAGACCGGCTGGCGGGCCGGCGATCGCGCCTTCGTTGCGCTTGAGGAAGACGCGGACGGCGATTGGCGGCCGGTCAGCGTGTCCGCCCATGCGCCGGAGGGCGGCGTTTTCCTGCAAGGGCGCGTGCGATCCGTCACGTCCCGTTCCGACTGGCGCGACGTCCCGGACCAGGATCCGGACCTGGAAGATTGGGAGCGCCGCCGCGAGGAAGTGCCGGGCACTCAGCGCGACGAGCTGTGGATGGCCTATAATCTGGAAGCCTATTACGCCGAGGCCGACCAGGCGCGAGGCCTGGATGCGATGCGCAACGAAAACCGGCTGCGGTTGATCGTCTCCCTGGCGCCGGACGGGCGCGCGGTCATCAAAGGACTGGAGATCGACGGCGAACGCCGGATCGACCGCATCTTCGGCGCGCCGGATTAAACGCGCCGCCGCGCGCCAAACAGCGCCACAAACGCTGGAAACGCGACCATCCCAACCAGGAGCCCGCCGATATGGCCGGCCCAGGCGATGGGCTGGTCGATGAAGAGCTCTGCGACGCCAAGCCCCAGATTGATCACCAGCCACGGCGCAGCCAGGCTCAGCATGCCGGCGCGTCCCCCCCTGGCCCAACCGGCCGCGGCCACGAGGCCGGAGATCGCGGTCGACGCGCCCACCATCAAGCTCGCGCTGTTCCAATTGACCAGAACCGACAGGACGGCCCCGCCGATCGCGCAGGCGAAAAAGAAGGCGAGAAAGCCCAGATTGGCGCGCAGGCCCCGTCCGAAAGCGCGCGCCGCCACTGCGCCGAAGGCCAGCAGCGCACCCAGATTCAACACCAGGTGCAGCCAGCCGAAATGCAGAAAGACATGCAGCACATAGGGCGTCAGGCCGAACAGCGGCGCTGCGGGAACCTCATAAGCCGTCGCCCCCGTGCGCACCGCGCCCACCCACAACGCAATCGCCCGCGCGCTGGCCCCGCCGCCGAACACCCCATTGGAGGCCAGGTGGGTCAGCAAGATGATCGCCGCCAGTCCGACGACGACGCCAGGGGCGTTGAAGGCGGGGGTCCGGCCGGGCGGCGGCGGATTGATCCGACGCGAATCAGGGGGATGTCTTTGATCTTCGCTCATGGGTCGATGTGTTGTGGCACGCAGGTTGCGTCTGTCGGGTCGAACCGTCTTCAAAGAGGACACATAAACCATGGCGACCCCCCTTAAAGCCATACTCACCGCGTTTGCTGCGATAAGCGCGCTTGCGCCCGCCGCGGCGGCCCAGGCGACCAATCCTTCAGACTGGAACCGGCCCTATGGCACGGTTCCCGGTCAGGAGACGCGGCCCTATCAGGGCTCTCGCAGCGCGGGCAATCGCGTCGTGATCAACGGCATCATCCAGACCGGCGTGGGCGTATCGGCCCAGGCCAATTCGATGGCGAACGCCAGCGCCTCGGTGGGAATCACCGGCATGGGCGGGGTCGGCGCGGGCGGCTCCATGGGCGGACCCTTCGCCAGCGCCAGCGCCTTTGCCGTCGGCAACCAGCTCAATGTCGTCGTGAACGGCAATTACAACACCGTCGTGGTGAACGCCAATCAGACCAATAACGGCCAGGTGACGGCGAACGCCGGCGCCAATGCCAGCGGTTCTGATGCGGGGGAGAGCGATGATGACCCGAATTAAGACACTTCTCGCGATCGCTCTGGCGGGCCTGACGGTGACCGCCTGCGCGACCTCGAATCCGGGGTCTGACGGGCTGTACGCCACGCCGACCGGCGGTGCGCCGGTGACGCCGAACCCGACGCCCTATTCCGATGCGCTGGTCTGCATGGCCGCCCATGCCCGCGCCCAGGGCCAGGCCGCCCCGCGCATCGCCGTGGGACGCATCGCGGACTATACCGGCCAGGTCGCGCCGGAAGGCGGCACGCGGGTCACCCAGGGCGCAGCCCTGATGGCGATGAGCGCTTTCGCCAAGTCCGGCGCCCGCCTGGTGGAGCGTTTTGACACGTCCGTGGCGGAGCTGGAGCTGCGCTACACCAACAACCAGCTGATCGGCGACGCGGCCGAAACCGATGGGTTCCGTCAGATCTACGCCGGCTCGATCCCGGGCTCGGATTACTATCTGGTCGGCGGCATCACCGAGCTGAACGCCAATATCCGCTCCAACGGTCAGGACGCCTTTGCCGGCGACCGCATCGACAGCGATCCGTCCGCGGTCTTCTCGCGCCGGCTCTATGTGATGAATGTCGGCCTGGATCTGCGCCTGATCGATTCGCGCACCCTCGAGGTCGTGGACGTGGTCAGCTATCAAAAGCAGATCATCGGCCGCGAATTGTCCGCCGGCGCCTTCGCCTTCTTCCAGGACGTCGTGCTGGACGTGTCGGCCGGCGGCCGCTCGCTGGAACCGGTGCAGCTGGCCGTGCGCTCGGTCATCGAGCGCGCCGTGCTTGAGATTTCCGCCCAGCTCTATGGCGTCGAGCCGCAGCAGCTGTGCGCCTTCAACGACCCGCTGGGCGGTTCGACCATCACAGGCGGCGTGCAACCGTTCACCGCTTATTCTTCCGGATCGGAGGCTCCCTATGTCCAGGCTCGCACGAGCGTTGATCGCGGCCACGAGCATCGCGACGCTGGCGTCCGCAGCCAGCTTCGCGGAACCTACCGATAGGCTGGATGTCGACCAGTCCAATGACGGGTCGACGACAGCTTCGGAGGACATCACCGCAGACCAGGCCGAAACGGTGGTCACCAGCGCGTTTGCGCAGGCCAACTCCACCACCGGCCTGATCACCAACTGGACCGGCGTGACCGGCGGCCAGACCTTGCTGGGCTCGGCCGACGCCATCTCGGCGGTGACGATCGACAACGCCTGGTCCTATGTGACCTCGAACGCGGCGGCCCAGGGCAATGCGCTCAGCGTGCTGGGCGGTGCGGACGTGGACATGTCCGTCGACCAGACCGCCGGCGCGGCGTCGCGCACCGGCGCGCTCTCGGATCTGCGCATCTCCAGCTATGGCGCGCACACGGTGCAAGGCGCCAGCGCCGCGATGAACGCCGTGGAAGTCGCCAGCTATGGCGCGCGTGATGTGACGCTGACCCAGGACAGCGCGGGGGAAACCGAAGCGATCGCCCGCCTGGACGCGGGCGCCGCGGATATGGAGACCGTGGCTCAGGGCGCCACGGCCGCCGGCAACAGCTTGAAACTGTCCGGCGAAGGCTTTGCGCGCGCCGATATCGATCAGATCCAGTCCGGGGCGGTGAGCGCTGAAGCGACCGCGGCCGTCGGCGAAGCGGAATGGGGCGTGGTCAGCGCCAGCCAGGCGGCCGGCAATACGGTCGATCTGACCAATGACTGGGGCTATGGCGAAACCCGGGGAAGCCAGACCAATTCCGGGCCCGTACGGGCCACGACCAATCTGGATCTGGGCGCCTATTCCAACGGCGTCGCCGTCGGCACGGCGAACGCCGTGGGCAATAGCGCGCTGACTTCGGCGATCGGCGGCGACGCCTTTTCCGGCCTGAGCCAGACCAATACCGGCGCGGTGGGCGCGGCTGTGAATTTTAACGGCGGCGCCGGCGGCGGCATCGGCACCGCCCTGTCCGCCTCCGCCATGGGCAATGCGCAAAGCGCCTATATCTGCTCGCAATGCCCGGTCGCGCTGGAAGGCGCGTTCAGCCAGGTCAATTCAGGCGCCGTGACCAGCCGGGTCAACGCCAATCATTCCGGCTTCGTCGGGGCGATCACGTCGACCTCCAGCGCGCTGGGCAATGTCGCGACCTTCTCCACCCAGACGGGCGGGTAGCACGATCCTCCACGCACTGTCCCGGCGCAGGCCGGGAGCCAGCCGCAACGGCGAGCACGGGCGACGCTTTTTTCGCCGGCCCTGCATCTAGGACGGGCCGAGCGCGCATCCATCAGGTCAAACCCGATGGAGGCGGCATTGAAGACCTGGATATCAACCCTTTGCCTGCCGGCGCTTTTATTGATCGGCGGCGCGCACGCCCAGGACCGCGTCGCCGAAGCGATAGAAGCCGCGACCATGCCGCTGCTGGTGTCTGAGGCCGGGCTGGCCGGCCCCGGCGGCGACTGGCTCAACAGGCGCGCGGGTGACGCAGACCTCGTCGCCCTGGGCGAACAACATGCGACGGCCGACATCGCGCGATTTGCTGCAGCATGGTTCGTGACCCTGGACGGCGCCGGCTATGATCACGCGGTCATCGAGATCGGTCCCTGGTCGACCCGCCGCGCGGAGGCGTTGCTGCGCCGTCCCGGCCGCGCCTTTGAACAGGACGCTCTCAGTCGGGCCGGCGGTCTGGCCTATCCCTTCCTGTTCTTCCAGGAAGAGGCCGATTTCGCGCGGATGGTGGTCGAGCGCCATGACGGCGACGGCCCCGCGCTGTTCGGCGTGGACCAGGAATTCATCGCGGCGGGAAGCCTGCTGACCGAGATTCTCGCCGAATACGCCTCGACGCCGGACCAGGCCGCAGCCGTGCAAGCGTACGCCGGCCGCCTTGAGACTGCGCCGTTCGCGTTAGGACAGGCGGGGCCCGATCAATTCGAGGCGCTCGCCGCAGCGTTCGCAGACGGCCCTGCGGGCGCGCGCAACCTGGTCGCCGAGATGCAGCGGTCGAACAGAATCTATGCGCCCTTCACCGGCCGGGGCGGATCCGCCCTCCTGGCCAATGACGAGCGCGAGCTGGGCATGAAGACATATTTCCTGGAGGCCTGGGCGCAAATCGCAGCCGAGGCGGGGCCTGACGCCCGCATCTTCTTCAAATTCGGGGGAAATCATGTGATGCGCGGTCATACGCGCACCCATGTCTCCAGCCTGGGCAATTTCCTCGCGGAATGGTCGGTGCTGACCGGCCGGCGCTTCTTCAATGTGATGGCGGATTGCCAGGGCGGAGCCATGCTGGACCCGCGGGCTCGAACGGCGCAGCCGTGCCAAAGCTATTTCGACATTCAAGGCACGCCGTTCGAGGATCTCGCGGCGCAGGGCCCTGTGGTGATTGATCTGGCCGCTCTTCGCCCGGTCCTGCTGGGCGAGCAAGAGTTGTCAGCGGAGCTGCGGCAGCTGCTGCTGGCGTTCGATGCTTATGTGATTTTCCCGGAGGCGGAGGCGGCGCGCTTCATCGGCGCGCCGTGACCTGGCGGCGGGGCTCAGCGATACCCGCCGACCCCGCCATTGAGCACCAAAGTCATCGAGGCGGAGGCCGAGGCGGACGCTTGCGCGCGCACGACTTCGCGGCGGACCATCTCGGTATAGGTCTCTTCGTAACGATAATAGATCAGCTTGATCCCGGGACCATGCAGCCGGAGCAATGAACGCTCATTACAGTTCCGGCGCGGCTCCTGGGTCGCACAGTGGAGGCGGCCGCCCTGGGTGTGCCGCAAGGCCTCGCCCTTGCGGCAGTGAATCGTGTCTCCGCCGTCAAAGCGGTCATGGCCGTCCTCGCGCCAGCCGATCGTCGCCTGCAGCGCCGTTCCGGACATGCAACGGAAAATCTCGCCGTCATAGTGAGGATCGACGCGCTCCTCCGGATCGGGCCTTGAGGCCGGATGCGGCGTGCCCGTGTCGTCGACGCACACCACGCGCACCACACGCCAGCCTTCAACCCAGCGCGAGCGTTCCTCCTCAACCATCTCATAGCCCGCTTCCGCTTCTGCGGACCCCGCCAGGCGCAGGCCCGCCAGCGCAGTCGCGGCCGGCGGCGCGCCGCCGCCGACATATCCGCCGCCGGCGTAGATGAAGGTGTTCCCCCCGCCGCCGCCGAACATGCCGCCGCCCGAGGCGTTGCCGCTGGCGTTGGCGTTGGCGATCGCTGTGGCGCTGGCCGTGGCGTTGATGTTGAGATTCACATTGGTGTTCATGTGAATGCCGCCGACATGGACGTTCGGGCCGCCGACATGGATATTGGGTCCGCCGATGTGAATATTCGGTGCGTGGATATTCGGGCCGCCCGGATGCGTGCAGCAGGGATGGTGCGAGGGCGGCGGCGGAGATGGCGGCGTCGGCGCGGACATGCCGGCGGCGGACGCGCTGGCGACAAGGGCGCCGGCGACGGCGGCGATCATGGCGGCGTACCGAGATGAGACGCGCATGGCGGACTCCAAGCTGATTCAGGCAGGGCCATGCAAAGCCGGGGCCGTTTTTATTCATCCTCCTTCGCCTGCGCTCAGTCGGGCGCGACGAAAGCCCCCCTTACCCGGTTTCGACCGCTCGAGACCGTCGCGAAGCGCCCGAGACGTCGATCACGCGCCTCCATCACCCTTCATCGTCATTCCTGACGAAAGACAGGTCTCAGGAGCAACGCCAAGGCCTTTGGAGGCCCAAATCAAGTTTGGGATGACGAATAAGAGCGCTGAAGTCTTAGGCGCCCCGAGCCCGCAGGGCTCGCAAGGGCGACCGCCCGCAGCGTGAGCGAGCTTGTCTCGCGGCAAGCGAGGACCGGCTGAGCGGACGCGAAGGAGGACAAAGACTTCTGGCAAGCGCCTTGCAGAGACCGCCCTCAACCAACGGCGCCTGCCCCTCTCACGCGCCGAAGCTGGATGAAGGACGGCTCGCCGTGAGACATAGAAACAGCCTGACCTTGCTCGCCTATTGGAACGCCAGGCGGCGCTCGGAACCGGCGCCCAGGCGCACCGAAATCCTACCCGAGGATTTGGGGGGGCTGTTGTCCCACCTGTTCCTGTTGCGGCGTATGGACAGCGATCACCATGTGTTTCGCCTGGCCGGCACCGGCCTGTGCCGCCTGCACCGGCGGGAGTTTCGCGATCAGAATTTCCTGAGTCTCTGGACCGGCCATGACCGCCAGCACATGCGCGCGCTGCTGGAGGGCGCCCTGGCCGCGCCGGCGCCGGCCAGCGCGATCACTGAAGCGGTGGCGCTCGATTCCTCTGTCCAGGAGGTGGAGGTCACGCTGCTGCCGCTGCGCGGTCCGGAGGGTTTGCTCGACAGGGCTCTGGGTCTGTATCAGCCGCTGGGCTCCGGCCTGCCGAGCCTGCGCCCGGTGGTTCGCCATCGCCTGATCGAACTGCGCCCGGCCAGCGAACCGGCGCCGAGCGTGTCGCTTTACGCCCGCTCCGAGCGCCCGGCTCGCGCGCTCGCCGCCAATGACGGCTAGCCGCTCGGCCTAGCGAAAAATTAAAACTCCCCGGTGCAGACTGTTCGTCTTGGAGCAGGATGCGCGATGAGCCACGTCTCGGAATTCCGCCGCCGGCTGGACCGGCGCCAGATCAAGATCGCCGCGCGCGGGGCGCAGGAGCAACGCCGTCATCGGCGCGTGCGCCTGTCAGCGCCCGGCCGCGGCCTGGCCGCCAGCGTCGGGGAGTTCGCCTGCACGCTCGTCGACATTTCTCCCGGCGGCGCGCGCGTCGCATCTAAGACGCCGCCCAAGCTCGGCGAGCGCGTGGTGTTGCTGTTCGACGGCATCGGGCGCATGGAAGGCGAGGTCGTCCGCGCCGGCAAGGCCGGCTTCGCCCTGCGTTCCAACGCCTCCAGCCAGCGCAAGCGCGACCGGCTCGCCGACGCCATCACCTGGCGTTTCAATATGGAGCGGCTCGGCCTGAACGAAGATCGCGCCGCGCCGCGCAAACCGGGACAGGGCCGCGCCCAGCTGCGTCTGAAGGACGGCGTAGTGATCCATGCCGACGTCATCGACGTGTCCATCTCCGGCGCCGCCTTCGCCTGCCTGGAGCGCCCACGGGTGGGCGAGCCGGTGAAGATCGGTGAGATGAAGGGCCGCGTAGCGCGTTGGCTGGACAATGGTTTCGCCGTCGCCTTCGACGCTTCGCGCTGACATCCCAGTTTCGAAATCGCATCCGCGCTGCATAAGCGACGTGAAAGCGTCACGTCGAGGCCGCATAAAAGAGGGGTACGGCCTGAATCTTGCCTCATGGGGATGGCAAGCCTTCATGTGAAGACGCCGGAGGCTGGGAGACGACTCATGCCGCGCGATGACGGAATCACGATGACCTGGTTTGTAAAAGTCGAAGGACGGGTTTACGGCCCCTACACCGGCGCCCAGATGCGCGCCTTCGTCACAGAAGGCCGTGTCGCCGCCCATTCCATGGTGTCCGGGGAACGCGACGGCGAATTCAGCAATGCCGGCGACATCGCCCAGCTTAAGGCCTGGCTCGACGAAGCACGCCGCGCGCCCAATGAAAAACGTCCCCTGCCCGCCGACGCTAAAACCGCGAACTTCATCATCGCCGCCGAGATCGCGCCGGAAAGCCTGGCCGGTTTCGAAGCCGCCATCGGCGAGTTCGGCGATGTGCAGCCGATCAGCGCCGGCGTCTGGATCCTGCGCGGCGCGGCCAGCGCGGCGCATCTGCGCAATGAGCTGAGCCATATGCTGGAGCGCAAGGATAAGCTGTTGGTGGTCGACGCCTCGCGCGACCGGTCCGCCTGGTTCAATCTGGGCCGCGACGCCGACCAGCGCATCCGCGAGCTGTGGGGCCGCAAGGACTAGATCATCGGGCGACGACCAGGCGATAGCCCAGATCCATGGCGTCCTTGTCCAATAGGTCGCCGTAGCGCTGGGCCCAAGCGCCGGATTCAAGATCCCTTTCGAGCCGCGCTAGTCCTTCAGACATCTCGCCGATCGCCCAAAAAGAAGAAATCGCCTTGCGCACCGCTTCTTCGAGATAGGCGCGAGGCCGGCGCCAATAAGCGCACAAAAACCCATCCGTGCAGTCATAGGGCACAGGCACAGCTTCTATATCTACGCGTCCGAGCGCCCGTTCGAACATCGCCTGTGTCGGCATTTGGTCGTCGTCGAGCGCTGCAAGCTCCGGCAGATAATCTGTTAGCCAGAAGCCCCGAAATCCAACCTGGTAGGTTAAAACCGCGACGGGGCCGCTGGCGACCCGGCGCATTTCGCGCAGGCCTTGCTCACGCGCGCTCCAATGGTGAACGGTCAGGCTGGCCATGGCCGCGTCGAAGGCGTTATCAGAAAACGGCAATGCCTCCGCGCGACCTTGCACGACCCGGCCGGCCTCAGAGGGCCGTTGCGCGATCATGGTCCAAGCCGGCTCCAAGGCGATCACGCACTGCGGGCGCGGTTCATAGTTGCCGGCGCCGGCGCCAACATTAAGGACGGTTTGCGCCGCCTGCAGCGCCGCGTCGATCTGAGCCGCGATACGCGGATCCGGCCGTCTCAGATTGGCGTAATCGACGCCGATCGCGTCATATTTGGCCGCCATGCGGAGCCGCTCCCGCTCAGATTTCCTTCAGGCCCGCCGCAAAGCGCTGCGCGTTTTCCACATAATGATCGGCGCTGGCTTTGAGCATCACGTCCACGCCCTCTGCGATCTGTTTGACCACCTTGCCGGGCGAGCCCATCACGACCGAGCCGTCGGGAATCTCCTTGCCTTCAGTGATCAGCGCATGTGCGCCGATGATGCAATGCTTGCCGATCTTCGCGCCGTTGAGAATCGTCGCGCCGATGCCCACAAGAGCATAATCGCCCACCGTGCAGCCGTGCAGCATGGCGTTATGGCCCACGGTCACGCCGCGGCCCAGCACCAGAGGAAAGCCCATATCGGTATGCATCACCGTGCCGTCCTGAACGTTGGAGTCGGCTCCGATCGTGATCAGCTCATTATCCCCGCGCAGCACGGCGCCGAACCAGACCGAGGCGTTCTTCTCCAGCTTGACCTTGCCGATGACGCTGGCGGAGGGCGCGACCCAGGCGCCGTCGGGATGAAGCTCGGGAGCGTGTCCATCAAGGGTGTAAAGGGCCATGGCGATTTGCGCTCCTTGGGCGTGGCGGCTGACTGCGTGGCGTTCCGGCGACAGGTTGGTGACAAGTCGGCGACGGGTCGACTCATAATTCGTTCACTGTCCTAAGATGACACTGCGTGTGCGATTCGAGTCGACAGATTCGCATCGTTCGCCGCGCCGAAGGGCGCATATGGAGCGCGAAGAAGGAGGAACGGGTGATACCGTTCACGCCGCCAGGACCCGCAGGAACGCCGCCGCCCAGCGCATCGGCCGCTCGCCAGTCCCGCTTTCGCGACTCTTCCACGACCCCTCCGCTGCCGCGCGAGGGGTTTTTTCTTGCCATTTGGAGGGCCTGAGATGGGCAAACGAGCCGCTAAACGCCGTCAAGCTGGATCGTTCAACGCGGAAGCCTATGAGGAAGAAAAAGTCCGCGCGTTGTTCCCGGGGACCGGTTGGTCGCCGGACGACAAAGAGCCCATGCGCGATCAGAGCTACACCAAGAATGTCAAACCGCGCTCTAAGAACCAGGCGGAGCTTATGAGCGCCATCGACGCGCATAATCTCGTCATGGCGCTGGGCCCGGCCGGCACGGGCAAGACCTATCTCGCCGTCGCGAAAGGCGTTGAGGCGCTGGAGGCGGGCGAAGTGGGCCGGATCGTGCTCTCGCGCCCCGCCGTGGAGGCTGGCGAATCGATCGGCTTTCTGCCCGGCGCCATGGAAGAAAAGCTCGCCCCCTATCTGCGCCCGCTTTACGACGCCCTGTCCGACCGTCTCAGCCCGAAACGGCTCAAGGCGTTGATGGCGGAAGGCCTCATCGAAATCGCTCCGATCGGCTATATGCGCGGGCGCACGCTGAACAACGCCTTCGTCGTGGTCGACGAAGCCCAGAACTGCACCTACGCCCAGCTGAAAATGCTGCTCACGCGCCTGGGCTGGAACTCCACCATGGTGGTCACGGGCGATCCGGCCCAGACCGACCTTTTGCCGGAGCTCTCCGGACTCGCCCAGATCTCCGACAAGCTGGAAGAGGTCGCGGATATCGCAGTGGTCCGCCTGCAAAAGGAAGACATCGTCCGCCACCCGCTGGTCGCCAGCATGCTCGGCGTGCTCTGAAGCGGCTCTGATTCTAAGGGAAAACCCCGCAGCGGCGGCGCTGCGGGGTTTTTTTTATACCTGGGTGACGCGCGCTCAGGCGAGCGTCAGGCGGCAGGCGCTAGGGTCCGGGGTTCTTCATGAAATCCCTCATGGCGCCGCCAAGAGACCGCAGCCCTTGATCAGCCTTAGCGCGCCACGCCGAGCGCGTGTCCGGCAGATAATAGAGCGCGAAACGGTCGATTCCGGCGAGCAGCAGACACCATGCGATCAGGCTGTAAACCGGCGTGTTCATGGCGCGCGCGCCGGTCAGCGCGACGAATATCACGGAAGCGAAAAGCCCGAGGAGCACGCCGGTCTTCCCGGCATCGATCTTGGGAATGGCCTGGAACATCGTTTTCGATTTCGCGGTTGTCGCCGCCACGCACAGCATGGTCAGCATCAAGCCGGCGCCGGCGACGCCAATCGCCAGGATCAACACCGGTGCGAAGATCGGAAGCGCATCGTGCTGTAGACACTGACTCGCCGCCGTGATCGGCGCTGAGCAGCCTTCAGGGCAGACGCCTGACTCATTGCAGCGGCGTATGACCTCCGGCGAGACAGCCCCTGCCGGCCCTAAACCGGCAGCTCCTAAGATAGCTGCTTCCTGGGCGGTCATGACGGGAACGCTCCGCACGCGCGGCGGCTTGATTCAATTCTTACGCGCATGCGCATTTGACAACCCAGCCCTGATCGCTCGCCCTGCTGCGAGTTGTTTCAAGCTTAGATTCAGAGGTATAAACCCACAACAAGTATATGGCTATGGAATGCAATCATGCCCGACACCCCGCCCACGGCTTCGTCCAATGATGACGGCTCGTCACCGCCTGCCCGGGTTGTCATGCGCCATGAAGCGATTCTGAACGAAGATCAGAATTTCGCGATACTGCTGGTTCTCGCGCTATCGCTGTCGCTGGTTTTGCTGGTCAATATCGTTGCATTGACGTTCCAGATTAATGGATTTCCATTCAAACCCATCATCGGCATCATCACGCTTCTCTTCATCGTCGTCTGGACCCGCAATACGGTGTTGGCGGCGATCGCAATCATCGCGTCCGCATCGCTGGTGATGAATGAATCGCTCTTCCGGGAGACCTATTCCAGCTTCGCCAGCATGGTGGGGATGACACAGGCCGACGGCCTGGCCGATCAGGTCGGGACCATGGGCGGCGCCGCGCTGCCGAGCGGCGACGCCGACGACATCAAGCGTGATGGAAATCTCTCATTGCACGCCGCCGCGCTGCATGAGCTGGACGCCAGATATCTCGGCCAGACCGTGCCGCTCTTGATGGCGGTCGCAGCCGCTTCCCCGCCTCCCGGTGAGGAAGCCGGCGCCCGCGGCGCCAACGGACAGTATCTTGAACTGATCAGCAGCAGCGCGCTTTTCGGCATGCCCCAGGCGGAAATTCTGCGCACGTCGGCGGCTTACCTGCGCGCCGAAGGCCTCATCCGGTGCCGGACGCAAACCGCGTTCGCCGAAGTCGCCCGAAGCGCCGACCAACGCCAATCGCTCCGCCAGGATGTGAATTCCTGCGTCGTCACCGATCTCGGCCGCGCCCTGAACCGTTCCTTGATGCAGCGGGCGAGGCCCGCGCGTCTTAGAACCGACGACCCCGCACCGTCTCAAGAGCCCGAATATGACTGGCTCGATCCAAGAACGATCACCGACGCCATCCTTGACGCGGCGGCCGCCGCGACGGACGCCGGCGGCGACCATTATGAAGAAGGCGTCATCCCTGCGAATGGGTCGGTGGACATCTCATTCACGCCGCGGACGGCCGGCGTTCACTGGATCACGGTCGTGGCGCTCCGCGGCGAGGGCGATCCGGTGATGACGGTGTTCTCAGGAACCGACACAGACCGGGATCCGCTGGAGGTCGTCGACGATTATGGAATTGAAGATGAGTTCTCGTTGAATTCCTTCACTTCCCTGTCCATGAAAGCCTCAGACCCCTATCTGATCCGAATCCAGGACTTCAATCTTGAAGAAATGCGCTACCGCTTCTGCATCCGGCATATGCCGGATCCCGTCGAAGAATCACCGCCATTCCCGCCCGAATGCGAGCCCGGCACCGTCAATCGCGGCTAATTCCCCAGCGCCCTGACAATCACCTCGGCCCCCTCGCCCACGGCGCCGCGCTCCACATCGACCACCGCATTGGCCTGTCGCATCAAATCCGCATCGATGGCGCCGATAAGCGGCAGCAAGGCCTCCGCCAGGCCCGGGCGCGCGGCGGCGTCGGCGGAAAGCAGAATGACGGCGTCATAGGGCGGCAGGGCCGCATGCGGATCGGTCAGGACCGCCAGATCATAGGCGGCGATGCGCCCATCGGTGGTGTAGCCGGTGACCGCCGTCACCTGACCATCCCGCGCCGCGCCATACATGAAGGTGGCGTCCATGGGACGCTGCTCCGCCTCGCCCAGGCCGTAATAGGCGCGCACCCGGTCCCATTCGGTGCGGGCGAAGAATTCCGGATCCGCGCCGATGGAAAGATCCTCCACTGCGATCAGGTCGCCGATGGTTTCCAGACCGTATTGCGCCGCCGCCTCGCGATTGGTGACGAAGCCGTAGGCGTTTTCAAAGCCGAGCGGGCCCAGCAGGACGACGCCATGGGTCTCATAAAGCCAGGCGGTGATGGCCGCGTTCATCACATGGCGCGGCGCCGCGTCCTCGCGCCCCATCGCATTCGCCCAAAGCGTGCCGGTGTAGTCGATGGACACGTCCACCTCGCCGGACACCAGGGCGTCGAACAGCACGGTGGAGCCCAGATTATCAAGGCGCCGCACGGGCGCGCCGGCCGCCTCGAGCCGGGATTCGATCACCTCGGCGAGGATGTATTGCTCGGTGAAGGCCTTCGCGCCGATCACTACCGGCGCATCGGCCAGGCTGGGGCCGGACGCGGCGTTCGCGCTGACTATTCGGGGCGTGTCGGACTGGTAAAGGCCGGCTCCGAGAATCGCGGCGCCCGGGATCAGAACCGCTGCGGCGGCGGCCAGCACGGCCTGGCCCATGCGCCGGGCTTTGACGCCCTCATGGACCGCCCGGATCAGCTGATCGATCAGGATCGCCAGCCCGGCCGAGCACAGGCATCCGAATACCACCGCCGCCCAGGTGCGCGTCTGCAGCCCGGAGAAGATGTAATTGCCCAGGCTGGCGGCGCCCACGGGGGTCGCCAGCGTGGCGGCCCCGACGATCCAGACCGTCGCCGTACGCACGCCCGCGACGATGGTCGGCGCCGCCAGCGGCAACTCGACCTGGATCATTGACTGCACCGGGCTCATGCCCAGCCCGCGCGCGGCTTCCCGCACGGTCGGATCAACGCCCTGCAGGCCGACAATCGTGTTTCGCAGCACCGGCAGGACGCCGTAGAGGGTCAGCGCCGCGAAGGCGGGGGCGAAGCCGATCGTCCCGCCCAGAATCGGCACCATCAGGGCCAGCAGCGCCAAAGCGGGAATGGTTTGCATGATGCTGGCGAGCGTCAGCGCCGGCGCGCCGATCCGCGGGTCGCGCGCAGCGATCACGCCCAGCGGCAGAGAGATGAGAAGGGCCGCGACCAGCGCCGCCACCGAAAGCTGAAGATGCCCGCCCAAAAAGGCCGGCAATTGCTCGATCAGATCCGGCAGCGCGTCAAACATCCGCCCTGCCCTCGGTCAGCTCGCGCACCCGCCGCGCTTCGCGCAGCGGCGTCTCCAGCATGCGCTCCACGATCGGGTCGGCCGGATGAGCGAGCAGATCTGACGGCGCGCCATATTGAATGATCCGGCCCTGGTCCATCACGGCGATCCGGTCGGCGGTCAGCAAGGCTTCCGCCATATCATGGGTCACCAGGACCGCTGCAAAGCCCAGCTTGTCTTTGAGCGCCATGACATCGGTCCGCAGACCATCGCGCGTGATCGGATCCAGCGCGCCGAAAGGCTCGTCCATCAAAATCAGCTTGGACCGGCTGGCGAGCGCTCGGGCGACGCCGACCCGCTGGCGCTGGCCGCCGGACATGTCCGAAGGACGCCGGTCGCGGAACTCATCGGGATTCAGGCGGACCAGGTCCAGCAATTCATCGACGCGCGCGGCGATCTCGGCGTCGGGCCAACCCAGAAGCTTTGGCGTGACGGCGATATTCGCCGCAGCACTGAGGTGGGGAAACAGCCCATCGCCCTGCATCACCCAGCCGATCCGCCGGCGCAGCGCGACCGCATCGGTCGCCGTGACGTCCGCGCCGTCCACCTCGATCCGCCCGCCGCTGGGCTCAAGCAGGCGGTTGATGCATTTCAGCGTCGTGGTCTTGCCGCAACCGGATTCGCCGACCAGGGCGACCAGCTCGCCGGCGTCCGCCTGGAAGCTGACATCGCGCACGGCCTCCACCCCGCCAGGAAATCGTTTGGCCAGGGCTTCGACGTTTAAAATCATGGATGATCGGAACCGGCGGCGCGCCTGCGCCGGTCAGCCGTCCTCAAGATCAATGTCGAGGATGGTGATCTCGAAGGAATAGGAGGTCTCGCCTTCTTCGACATTCTTCGAGACCACGCCCAGGCATTCCTGGCCGATATAAATCTCCGCACATTCATCGGGGCGCTGGCGCAGCTGCACGCGCAGTTCCGGGTTGAGCTTGTCGCGCAGGAAATTCTCAACGCTGGCGGCTTCGGGGCGGGTGAATACGGGTGCGGCCATGGCGGCGCTCCTTGACTCGTAAGGGGGAGTGAATTTCGTGGCGCGCAGCCTAACGCGCGCCGCACGAAGGGCAATGGGCGAAGGTGCAGCGGGCGATCACTGCCCCTCGGGCAATGTCTGATCCATGGTCCGGGACGGTTGCGCGCAAGGGCCGCCCACCGGCTTGGCCGGCACGCCGGCGACGGTGCAGTGGGCCTCAACCGGATTCAGCACCACGGATCCGGCCGCGATCCGCGCCTCCTCGCCCACGGTGATATTGCCCAACACCTTCGCGCCGGCGCCGATCAAGACGCCCCGCGCGATCTTGGGATGGCGGTCGCCATGTTGGGTCCCCGTGCCGCCCAGCGTGACTTCGTGAAGGATGGAAACATCGTCGCCGACGACCGCCGTCTCGCCGATGGTCACGGCGGTGGCGTGGTCGATCATGATTCCACAGCCCAGCCGGGCCGCCGGGTGAATGTCCACGCCGAAGCGCTCGCTGACCCGGCTCTGAAGATGAAAGGCGAGCGTTTCACGCCCTTCCCGCCACAGCCAGTGCGCGATGCGATAACACATCAGCGCGTGGAAGCCTTTGAAATAAAGGAAGGGCTGCAGGGGCGAGCGGCATGCCGGATCGCGCTCTTCAACCGCGAGAATGTCCGCCGCCGCCTGATCGGCGAGCCCGGCTTCGCCTTCCAGCGCGTCGCGGGCGACATCGTGCATTTGCAGCACGTCCAGGCGCGGGTCCGCGGTCTTGTCGGCGATCCGGTGCGCCAGCGCGGCCGGGAAGCTGTCATGGCGAAGGATCGCCGCGTTCAGATAGCTCGCCAGCATCGGCTCGGACGCCGAGGCGGACGCCGCTTCGAGTCGCAGACTGGACCAGACCTTGTCCTGCAGTCCGGCCTTGGCCCGCACATTCAGCCCGGTGTGGATTTCAGCGACGCTCATGGCGGTTGCATCCTTTCTCAGCGGGCCAGCATGGCCTTGCTGAGCGCGTTCGGCAATGCGCCGGTGCGCGCCAGATAATCCGCCTTGCCCAGCATGAGGATGGAGAAGGCGTCGGTGATTTCCCCTGACATGGCCATCGCCAGGGCCGATTGGAAGGGCAGACGTCTCACGGTCATGTCCGCCTCCGCGCCCTCGCGGTCCGGCGCGCCTTCGCTAAGGTCCCAGGCGATGAAGCCGACGCCCCATTCCGAGGTGACCGAATTGGACACCGCCATGCGATTGATTTCTCGCCAGCGCCGGGCGGACCATCCGGTCTCTTCGGCCAGCTCGCGCTGGGCGGTGACGCGCGGGTCCTCGTCCAGCGCCCCCCCGCCCTCAGGGCACTCCCAGGAATGGCGGTCGATGGCGAAGCGGTGCTGGCCGACCAGCATGGTGTCGCCGTTGTCGAAGATCGGAACGACCCCGACGGCCAGATTTTTAGGCTCCATGACGCCATAAAGCCCCGGCGCGCCATCCGGCCGGATGACGTCATACTCGGTCACGGTGATCCACGGATTATCGTAGACCTGCCGCTCGGCCGTAATGGTCCAGGGTCCGCGCCGCTTGTCGGTCATCGCAATGCTCCGCCAGCCAGACTTAAGCGGGTTGAAGCTCCACCGACGGCTTGCGCCGGTCAAACCGGGTCAGCAGCACGAAGGCCGCCGGCGCCAGCACCAGCGCCAGGATCGCCGACCCGCCGACACCGCCCGCGACCGCCGAGGCGAAGGGCAGCCAGAAGCTGTCGCCTTCGATCAGAAGCGGGGCGAAGCCGCCGATCGTTGTCAGCGTGGTGGCCAGGATGTGGCGCGTGGCGTCCACAACGGTTTCCCGGATTGCGTCGGGATCGCCGGCGACTGATTTCGCATCTGCGCGCAAGGCCGACAGCACGACGATGGAGCCGTTGATCGACAAACCAACCAGGCCGAGCGCGCCGATGATGGCGTTGAAGCCCAAAGGCGTGCCGAACATCCAGACGCCGAACATGGCGAGTCCTGCGGACAAAAATCCGACTACGAAGACCACGCCGGCGAACCGGAAGGAATTGAAGGCGAGCACCACGGCCGCGATCATCAAGGTGAGCAGCGGCAGGGCGGTACTCATCAAGTCGCCCATGGCGTCGCCCTGGTTTTCCGCATCGCCGCCGATCGCGATGCGATAGCCCGGCGGCAAAGGCTCGCCCTCGACCGCGTAAAGCTCCTGGAAACGCGCCAGGGCCGGCGCGGGCAGGACGAAGGGATCGAGAAAGGCGTAGATCGGATTGGCGCGCTGACCGTCAATGCGGGTGATCAAGGCCGTCTCCGGCTCAAGCGTCACCGGTCCGAAGGCGCCGACAAGGCCCGGCTCGGCCGCATCTGCGCCGGCGGGCAAGGGCGTGCCTTCGATCAGGCTGAGCGCCTCGCGGCGGGAGGCGGGCGCGATGACGCGCACCGGCAATTCCTCAACGCCCTCGAGGACCGAGCCGCCGATGACGCCGTCAATGTCCGCGCGCACGCGTCCGGCGAGATCGGTCAGGCGCAGCCCCGCACGGCTGGCGGCGGCTTCATCCGCCTGCAGCATCGCCACCGGCTCGCCCAGCCGAAGCTGGGCTTCGGTGTAGGTCACGCCCGGCACCATGGCGAGCACGCGCCGGATATCGTCGCCGATCTGGTCCAGCACGGCGAGGTCCGGTCCGATCACCTGTAATTCGATGGGCGCGGGCCGCGGCGGGCCCTGCTCGAACGGAATGGCGAGAAACTGGCTTTCCGGGAATTGCTCGCGGGCGTCGCGCTGGACGGCCGTCACGATGCGCCGGGTCGCCGCTTCGGACTGCGTGCGCACGAAGCCCTGAGCGAAATTCGGCCGGCCTTCAGTGCCGCCGAGCATGTTGTAATAGACCCGCGGGCTCGATTCCCCAATGACCCAGTTGATGTCCTCCACGCCGTCATACCCGCGCAGCATTTCGGTCGCATCCGCCACCTGACGCTGGGCTTCTTCGATCGAGCTGGCGGGCGGCAGAACCAGGCGCACCTGGAACATGTCGCGCTCGGTCGGCGGGAAGAATTGGGAGGGCAAGGTGGAGGCGGCGAAAAAGCCGGCGAAGGGCAATATGATGCTGAGCGCGATGCCGATCACCGGCTGGGCGATCACGGCGTCGAGCAGCTTGCGATAGGCCCAGGCCAGCGGCTTGGAGCGCAGACCGTCGCGCCAGAAGGGCGCGTTGGTTTCTCCGGCCCGGCCATCGTCGAACCAGGCGGCGAGCGCCAAAATCACCGTGAACGACAAGAAGAAGGAGGACAGCACCGCGAAGATCACTGAAACCCCGATCATGCCCACGAATTCACCTGCCGATCCCGGAAGGAGCGCAATCGGGGCGAAAGCGAAGACAGTGGTCAGGGTCGAGGCGAGCAGCGGACCGAAAAGGCTGTGGATCACCTTCTCCAGCGCGTCGAGCCGCTCCATGCCGCGCGCGCGCAGCAGGCGGTAGTCGTCCACGACGACAATCGCATTGTCGATCAGAAGGCCCAGCGAGACCACCAGACCGGTCACCGACATCTGGTGCAGCGGTTCGCCGATCAGATTGATCAGCACCATCACCAGGAGCACCGTAAGCGGCAGCGCCGATCCGACGATCAAGGCCGAGCGCCAGCCCATCATCAAGAACAGCACGCCGAAAACGATCAGAGCCGAAAAGCCCAGATTCTGCGCCAGACCCGCCAGGCGATCGACCACATAGCTGGACTGGTCAAACAGGATTTCGACATTGACGCCGGGATTGGCGGTGGCGAATTCGGCCACGGCCGCTTGAGCGCGGGCGTCCCATTGGTCGACCTGCAGGCCCGGCTCCAGGAATGCGCCGACCAGGATTTGCCGGGTCCCGCCGCGCAGAGCGATGGAGGACGGCGGATCCGCCGCCGCGCGCTCCACGGTGGCGATGTCGCCCAGGCGCAAAAAGCCGGTATCGGTTTCGGCGATGGCGACGTCGCGCACCCGGTCCAGGGAATCGAACGCGCCGGCGACTTCAACGGTCAGATCCAGCTGATCGCCGGCCAGACGCCCCGCCGGGACCTTGGCGTCGGAGCGGGCCAGAATGCCGGCGACATCGGCGGCCGTCAGCCCGAGCGCGGCCGCGCTTTCCGGATCGAGCACGACCCGCACTTCTTCTGAGGGCGCGCCGTAGATATCGGTTTCTTCGGTGCCGGCGACATTGCGTAGCTGGTCTTCCATATCCCGCGCCAGCCGCCCCAGAGCGCCCGCGCCGCCATCGGCGCCCTCCGGCCAGGTCAACGCAACGATCAGCGTCGCCGCGCCGAGATAATTCTGCCGAACCTCAATGGGCAGGACGCCGTCCGGCAGGCTCGCTTCAGCGATCGAGACCTGGTCGCGGACCATGGTCCAGGCCTGCTCGACCTGCGCTTCGGTCAGGTCTTCGCGCATGCTCACATCGATGATGCCGATATTGGCGCGCGCGCTGGAATTGAGCTCGTCGACTTCGACAAGCTCCAGCAATTCACGCTCGATCGGCTCGACCACCAGCGCTTCGATGCGGGCCGCGTCCGCGCCTGGAAAGGGCACGATGACATTGCCGTAGCGCTTCACCAGCGTGGGATCTTCCTGGCGGCCAAGGACGCCCAGCGCGGCGAAGCCGCTGATCACCACAAGAAACAGCGCCAGCAAGGTCAGGCGCGGAAAGCGGTAGAAAAGGCTGGAGGTCTTCATTTCAGATCAGCCTTGATCGACAGGGCGCACGATTTGCCCCGGCGCCACGCGGTGCACGCCGCCCGACAAAATCCGCTCGCCGTCACGGACCGCGCCCTTGAGATAAACCCGGTCGCCCTCGGTGTGGATGATCTCCACCGGCCGCGGCTCGAGCTCATAGCCCGCGCCGTTGCCCGCCATCACATAGACCGACCACAATCCGCGGCGACCTTCGGACAGGGCCGCCACCGGCGCCCAGAACCCTCGGTCTTCAATCACGGTCGGCAGGATTAATCGCGCGACAGCGCCGCTGCGCACCTGGGCGTCGGCGGGCAGGTCGAATACGGCGGAGACATTGCGTCGGCGCGCATCGATGACGCCGGTGACCGCGCGCAGGGTCGCCGCGACCGGGCGTCCGTCGATATCGGCCGGATAAGCCTGCCCGACGGCGAGGCTGGCGGCCTCGCGGGCAGGCAGTCCGGCGCGCAGCTCCAGCGCCGCATCCTCGACGATGTGCAGGACCGGCGCGCCGGGTCCGGCGATCGCGCCTTCGTCGAAATATCGGGCTGTGACCACGCCATCGAAAGGCGCGGTGATCGACGCCAGATCAAGGCGCACCTCAAGACTGGCGACCTGGGCCTGGGCCGCCGCCGCCTGGGCGCGCGCGGCCCGCGCATCGGCGCCGGCCTCATCGAGACGCTGGGGCGAGATATGGCCCTGCTCGACCAGCTGGCGCTGCCGCTCAAGGGTCAATTCCGCCAGATCCGCGCGGGCGTCGGCTGCGGCGGCATCGGCGCGCGCCGCGGCGAGACTCGCTTCCAATGTGCGGGTGTCGAGCTGAGCCAGGACCGCGCCGGCGTCGACCCGGTCGCCGACATCCACGCCGATTTCGGCGATGCGGCCGCCCGCTTCCAAGCCCAACGCGCTTTCACGGCGTGCGGACACCAGGGCGGGATAGCGCGCTTCGATCTCGCCTGCATCGGTAAAGGCGACGGTGATGGTCGCGATCGGCAGCGGATCGACTGCATCGGGCACGTCCTGCCCGGCCGTGGCGGCGCGCACGCCGCTGATTGAGATGACGACGGCCGCGATCACGGCGGCGATCAGTATGACCGCCAAGCCAAATCGCATAGGGGGTAGTGATGAAATCCGCGCCATGGCGCTCTCCCGCGTTCAAGCGGGACGACATATAGGTCGACAAACAGCGTTTGAAAAGTGAACACCGTTCACTTTTGTCATTTTATCGCCGACCCGGCCCTAGAACCTATCCCCAGCGTCCAATCTTTCAATGAGGCGAGCGGAGCCGAGCCCGCGCAACACCATGCCGGCGTGAAACTCGATCAGGTCATCCAGCGCATAGCGCACCACGGCCTTCATATTCGCCGGCGGATTATCGACCGGCTCGCTCAGGCCCGGCAGATCGCACGGGAAATCCGGCACCGTGACCGCCAGAAGCGTCAGACCATGGGATGCGGCCCACACGCTGGTCGCGGCGACCTGCACGTCCACCGGACGGAACCAGCCTTCATCAATGCTTTGCTGGATCATCTTGCGCAGATGACCGGCGGCGGCGAACGCGTAGGTGTCCTGCGCCTCGGCGTCTTCTTCGGGAATGCCGGAAAAGGCGAGCTTATAGTGCGCCGGCTGTTCAAGGCCGGTCTCCACATAGGCGCGCATGCAGCGGGTGCACAGCAGCGGACCTTCATCGACATCGCTGCAGACCGATTGCATCCGGATCAGCAGGCGTTCGAAAAATCCTTCGCGAATCTCCCGGAACAGAGCTTCTTTGGAATCGAAATACTTGTAGAGCGCCGCCGGGGAATAATCGATGCGTTCGGCGATGCGGCGCATGGACAGGCCGGCTTCACCCTCTTCGGCGAAGATCTCTTCGGCCGCTCCGATGATGGCGTCGCGCACCTTCAGGCGCCGGCGTTCCGCCGGGGTCATGTCGTCCTGGATCGCCGTTTCCGCCGCCATGGGCGCATCGCCTCCGAAAATGCTTGCCGTCCAGGTCCACATAGGCGCAGCTGACGCGCTTGCGAACATTCAGACTATCTTCCACCTATACCGGGCGCTTTACCAATCCGTCAAAAAGCTGACGCGACGCCGACGCCTCAAGGACTCCGCCATGGCCGATCTGACACGACCGCTCTTTCCCGAAGCCGGCCAGACGCTGACCGCCGCGAACAAGAGCGACGACACGCTGCGCTTGTTGGCGGCCCGCCGCTCGACGCTGGCGAAGAATATGACCGGTCCAGGGCCGGGCGAAGCCGAGCTGGAGACGCTGATCGGCATCGCCGCGCGCACGCCCGACCATGGCAAGCTGTTTCCCTGGCGCTTCATCGTGTTTGAAGGCGACGCCAGAGGCCGGTTCAGCGCCATCCTGGAAACGCGCTTTCGGGAATTGGAGCCCGAAGCGCCGCCAGAACGCCTGGCGTTGGAGCGGACCCGCTTTGAGCGCGCGCCGGTGGTGATCGCCGTGATCTCCGACGTTACGGAGAATCACAAAATTCCCGAGTGGGAGCAGGTGCTGTCGGCCGGCGCCGCGTGCCAGAATCTGCTGATCGCCGCGAACGCCATGGGGTTCGCCGCCCAATGGCTGACGGAATGGTATGCCTACGACAGAAAGGTCAAGCAGGCGCTGGGCTTAGCCCCGGGCGAGCGGGTCGCCGGTTTCGTCTATATCGGCCAGGCCGCGATTGCGCCGACCGAACGGCCCCGAAAGCCGCCGCGCATCAACCGCTGGCGCTAGCGCGGCGCGCCGCCGCGCCCCCTTATCGGACCCGCGCGTAAGCGCTAGTTTAGTGTTCTGAGCGCAATCTTGCGCCGCAACAATGAGACCGAAATGACCGCCTGGAGCCCCGACAGCTGGCGCACAAAGCCCGCCAAGCAATTGCCTGACTATCCTGATGCGGACGCGCTGACCCGCGTCGAGGCCGAGCTTGCGCGCCGTCCCCCGCTGGTCTTCGCGGGAGAAGTGAAGCGGCTCAAGCGCCAGCTCGCCAATGTCGCGGCCGGTCAGGCCTTTCTGCTCCAGGGCGGCGATTGCGCGGAAAGCTTCAAGGAATTCTCCGCTGAGAATGTCCGCGACACCTTCCGGGTCCTGCTGCAGATGGCCGTGGTGATGACCTTCGCCAGCGCCAAGCCGGTCGTGAAGGTCGGCCGGATCGCCGGCCAGTTCGCCAAGCCCCGCTCGGCGCCGACCGAAACCGTCGATGGCGTCGAACTGCCCAGCTATCGCGGCGATTCCATCAATGACATGGCGTTCACGCCCGAAGCCCGGGTCCCGGATCCGGAACGGCTGGTGCGCGCCTATGATCAGGCGGCGGCGACGCTGAATCTTCTGCGCGCGCTGGCCTCCGGCGGTTATGCGGATCTGCACAATGTCCACCAGTGGACGCTCGATTTTCTCGCCGGCAGCCCGGCGGGCGAGCGGTATGCGGAATATGCCGGCCGGATCTCGGAAGCCCTCGCCTTCATGAGAGCCTGCGGCGTGACCCCGGACGGCGCGCCGACTCTGGAGGGCGTGGATTTCTTCACCAGCCATGAAGCGCTGCACCTGCCCTTCGAAGAGGCGCTGGTGCGCATGGAGCGCGAGACCGGCCGCTGGTACGCCACCAGCGGGCACTTAAGCTGGATCGGAGACCGGACCCGCCAGCCCGGCGGCGCCCATGTGGAATTCATGCGCGGCATCGAAAATCCGGTCGGCTTGAAATGCGGTCCGACGCTGGATCCGGACGCGTTGATCGGCCTGATCGACACGCTGAATCCGCGCGATGAGCCGGGCCGCCTGGTGCTCTATGTGCGCATGGGCGCGGACAAGGTCGCCGCCGGCCTGCCGCCCCTGGTGCGCAAGGTGCAGGCGGAGGGCCGCAATGTGGTCTGGGCGTGCGATCCCATGCACGGCAATACGCACAAGGCCGGCAATGGCTATAAGACACGTGATTTCGACAAGGTGCTCGGTGAGCTGAAGACCTTCATCGAAGTGGTGCGGTCCGAAGGCGCGGAGCCGGGCGGGGTTCATTTCGAGATGACCGGCCAGGACGTCACCGAATGCGTCGGCGGCGCCGGTCATCTCTCAGAGGCCGACCTCTCCAGCCGGTATCACACCCATTGTGACCCGCGCCTCAACGCCGACCAGGCGCTGGAGATGGCTTTCCAGATCGCCGATGCGCTGAAGCCCGCAGAAGGGATCAACCGGGCGGCGGAATAGGCCTACGCCGCCTTCCGGCTTAAAGCCAGGGCCAGGTCATTGACCTGATCCAGATCAAGGCGCGTGTTGAACTTCACGCCGGTATGATCCGGCTTCACCGCCGCGATCGTGCCGGTCACGGGCAAGCCCTCAAACATCACCGTGACGGCGTCGCCTGCCGCGCCGAAAGCGCCTTTAAAGCCTGCGCCGGTGCGAGACAGGTCCGTCATCTGTTCAGTCTGTCGGTGACCTTCGATCATCAGCTCGGTCGCACACTCCACGTCAAATCGCGGATCGTCCTCACGGCTGCGCGCCACATCGATGGATTGATTGACGATTTGCGGAATCTCCTCGCTGGCGCCGCGGGCGGCGTCGGCCATGGAGACGACCAGATCGGCCATATCGACCGCGTCGTCAGCGGAACCGCGGGCGACCTGCGCCAGGACTTCGATCTGACCGGCCACGGTCTCCAGCGCGCGGCGGTTTTCATCCACCACGCCGGTGAAGGTGTTGGTGGAGGCGCGCTGCTCCTCCATGGCGGCGGCGACGGCTGCGGTGACCTCGCCCAGCTTGTCGATGGCGTCGGCGACCGAGCCGATGGCGGTGGCGGCGTCGCCGGTGCGCGCCTGGATCGCCTGCACCCGTTCTGCGATTTCAGAAGTGGATTTGTTGGTCTGGGCGGCGAGCGCTTTGACTTCGCTGGCGACCACCGCGAAGCCCTTGCCGGCTTCGCCCGCGCGCGCCGCTTCGATTGTGGCGTTCAACGCGAGAAGATTGGTCTGCTCGGCCAGACCGGCGATGATGCCGACGAAGTCGCCGATCTGCTCGGCTGCTTCCGTCAGCGCTTCAACGCCCTCGCGAGAGGCGGAGGCCTGGCTGACCGCATCGCGCGCCAGCGTATCGCCGCGGGCGATCTGTTCGGCCACTTCCGCTATGGCGTCGTTTAGTTCACCGGCCAGCCCGGCGGCGCGCTCGGTGTTTTCAAGCGTCTGCGCCGTGGCGGCGTTGGCCGAATCCGCTTCACCCCCGGCCTCCACCAGCGCGGAGCGCATGGATTCGGAACGCTGGCGCAGTTGCTCGGCCTGGTTGACGATATCGCCGACGGACACCTCGGTGGCCGTCTTCACTTGTTCAGACATGTCCACCAGAAGATTGGCGCGGTCGGCGACGGCGTTGCGCTCCAGCTCGGTATTGCGTGCGACGATCGCCTCGCGCTCTTGGGTGGCGTGCAGGAAGGCCTTGGCCGCGCGCGCCATGGCGCCGATTTCGTCCTTGCGCTCGCCGCCTGTGACCACGACGCTGGTGTCGCCTTCGGACAACTGGCGCAAATGGCCGGTGATGCGGCGGATCGGATTGACCACTGAGCCCATCAGGACGCCGGACAGCAGCATGGTGAACAAGAGCGCCGCCACCCCGGCCGCAAGCGCGGTGTTGGCGCGGCCGCGCGCATCCGCGCGGGCGGTCTGGGCGATGCTCGTCAGATGGTCCGACACCTCCGTCTCAAGCGCCATCAGCGCATCGATCCGGCGCGTCGTCAGGTCGAACCATTGCGGCCCGGAATAACCGGCCAGCTCGCCGCCATATCCGGCGGCCGCCAGCACTTCGCGGGCGGCGTCGACCGCCTGGGAATCCGTATTCGTGATGACCGCGTCGAGCCGCTCGGCCCAGTCGGGGCCCATCAGTTCGCGGAATTCGGTGAAATAGGCCTCCTGATTGGCCTGTAGGGTCAGGGCGCGCCGGTGATTTTCATTGGTGACGCGGCCGGAACTGAAGGTGTTCGAGCCCACGGCGCGCTCGATGCCGGCGCTTTCCTTGGCGTGCACCAAATTCAGGAAGCCGACCATGATCGAGGTGGTTCCAGCCCCGCCGTTCGCGGCATGGGTCTCCTCGGCGATCACCTCGATGAGGCTGTTGATCATGCCGGTGTAGGGCGAGACCGTTTCACCCATGGACAGGGACAATCCGTCCACCGCGCCGCGGTGGCGGTCCAGAACGGAAAGCCGCGCGTCCGACCGGTCCAGATAGCTGTTCAGGACGTCGCCGAAGCCGGCCTGGCGCACGGCGGCGGCGGAGGCTTGATACGCGCGCAGCGCGCGCTCGGTTCGTAGGCGCTGCTCGCGCAGGCGGTCAGCGAACGCCCCTTGCCCGCCGGCGCCGACAAATCCGGCCGAATTGCCCCGTTCGCGCTGCAATTCATGGATCAACTCGCTGATATCGCGGCTGAAGGCGCTGATCTGCTCGACCCGCTCCATACGCGCGGCGACCTGCATCTGGCCGCCGACGAACAGCGTCATGAAGACCGCGAGACCCAGCATCGGCAGAGCAACCGCCAGACCAATTCTGAACGCGATCGGGAAATTGGAAAAACGCATGATGAAACCTCACCCCTCAATACGGCGGAGACTTCACCTGAACGCCTTACGGCGCCGTTAACGATAAATACGTTCAGCTAAGAAAACCGCCGCCCGGAGCATCCGGGCGGCGGCTTCACCGTGTCGCTTGTTGCAAGCGTGCGGAGATTAGATGTCCTTCAGCGCCGAAGCCGGACGGAAGGCAAGCTGGGTCTTGGCCTTCGACATCATCTTTTCACCGGTCCGCGGATTGCGCACTTCACGCGCTTCGCGGTGCTTGGGATGGAAGGTGCCGAAGCCGGCCAGCTGAACCGAGTCGCCACCCTTGGCGGCCGCCACGACGGCGTCGATGGCGGCGTCGACCGCTTCGCCGGCTTGGGCGCGGGTCAGGCCGGTCTTTTCAGAAACGGCTTTGGCGAGATCACCTTTGTTCATTTGGGTTCCCCCAGGAAGTGTTATTGGGCGCCCACAGCAGGCTTGCGGCGGACGGTCTTTTTTATCGACGGCGCAATGAAGCGCGATTCTGAGGCCGGATTGCAAGGCCAGACAGGGTGATCGGGCCGATTCAGCTGCATCTTTCGCCTTCAGTTCGTCCGTATGGTAAACAAAAGCCTGATTTTTGGCCCGCTGTTTGCGCCAGGGAAATCATGACCCGCAAACCCGCACCATTGCTGAACAGAATCGCTGCGACCGGCCTCGCGGTCGCCAGCGCCTGTCTGGCCTATGCCGGCTTTGACTATATGTTCGCCAATGACACGCTGGCCGCCTTCGTCGGAGCCTGCGCAGGCGGTTTCGTTCTGGGACGCGGATTCAGGTCCGAGCCGGCGTGACCCGCGCGACGCCCGGTCAGCTCACGTCCCGCCGCCAAGCGCATTCATCGCCTGGGTGAGGCTGAAGAATTAGAGCGCCGCGCCCCCGCCGAAAAAATGCTGATCACCGCCAAGACGGCCGTCAGGCTGGGCCAGAGACGCAAGGACGGCGTATACGTCCTTTCACCACGGGCGTAAGCGCCGAAAACACGCGCCGGACGCCAGAACAGGTCGCGGAGCGTGCGCAATCTCCGAAATTGAACCCTGTAATCTCTTCCAGAATATCTTGCGCCGCGCCGCCCTCCACCGCCCCTTGTCCAGGTTTGGATGACGGGCGGTCCCGGCGGGCGCCGCTCACAATTTCACCAGCATCTTTCCGATATTCGCGCCCGTGAACAGGCCCATGAAGGCTTCCGGCGCCTTTTCGATGCCCTCAAAGACCGTGTCGCGGGTCTTCACCTTGCCCGCCATCATCCAGCCCGACAGATCGGACACGAAGTCGGAATAGACATCGAAATGATCCGACACGATGAAGCCGCGAAGCGTGAGCTTTTTGGCGACGATCTGGGTGAGATTGCTCGGCCCCGGCGAAGGCGCGTCGTCATTGTAACGTGCGATCATGCCGCAGACCGCCATGCGGCCGTGCGGCTTCAGGGAGTCCAGCGCCGCCTGGAGATGGTCGCCTCCGACATTCTCAAAATAGGCGTCGATCCCGCCCAGCGGCTCGGCCGCCGCACGCACCGCAGCGCCGAGATCGTCGACCGCCTTGTAGTCGACGACGGCGTCCGCGCCCAGCTCTGTGCAAAATGCGGTCTTCTCGCCGCCGCCCGCCGTCGCGATCACATGGGCGCCCATGGCCTTGGCGAACTGGATGCCGGCCGAGCCGACGGCGCCGGCGCCCGCGCTCATCCACAGCGTCTCGCCTGGCTTAAGGCCGATCATCTCCTTGATGCCGACATAGGCGGTCATGCCGGTCAGACCCGCAACACCCAGATAGGCTTCCGGCGGCAACAGATCGGCGTCGATCTTGGTGACCCCCGCGGTCGGTGCGGTCCAGCCCTCGCGCCAGCCATACATGCTCATCACCCAGTCGCCCTCGGCGAAGCCCTCGGCCTTGGAGCTGACCACCTGGCCGACCGCGCCGCCCTCCATCGGCGCGCCGACCTGGAAGGGGTCCACATAGGTTTTGATGCCGATCATCCGGCCGCGCATGTAAGGATCGACGGACAGCCAGACATTCTTCACCTGGATTTCACCCTCGCCCGGCTCCGGCAGGTCGATCTCGGCGATCTCGAAATATTCCGGCAGCACGGGGCCGGTGAAATGACGGGTCAGTCGGATTTCGCGGCTTTTCATTGAACGTCTCCAGCCTGGATGGCCATTAGTTGGAATATGGACAGCTCATAGCCGACCTGCAGATAGGCGGCGACGAAGAGAAACTGCAACACGCCGGAGATTGCGATCGAGATGGGCATGAGCACCACGATCCCCAGGAGTTTCATGACAGCGCCAAACACTGTCTGCGAATACAGCGCGAAAATCACCCGCGCGGTGATGACGAGATAGATGACCAGCAAAACCGACATGGACACAATCGCCGCCGTCATCAGGTCGGCCCATGCCGCCATGCCCACCAACAACAGAATCTGAATCCCCATCGCGCCGTTATTCGTGATGAGATAAATCAGCATATGCCCGTACAGGGTCCGATTGGGCGCATAGGCCTTCAGCAACAGAATGTAGAAGCTGGAGGAGATCGCGGTGATCGGCCAGATCACGATGCTGGTCCAGAAGGAGAGGCTGCTTTCAATCTCCGGCATCGTGTGCGGCGTGCCTGCGAGCCATTGAGCCAAGTGCTCCGGCGCGGCGCCGGACTGGGTCTCAAGGCTCCCGGTCGCCGAACCGCCGATCAGGGCCGTCAACCCCATCATCAGCCCGTAGAGAAAGATGAAAAGGCGCAGCGCCGAGGCGTAGCGCGTCATATCGCTTTCAAGGGCGGCGCGCGAAACCGCTACGGGATTAATGAGCGAATCCAGAATCGTGCGGATGAAGCGCGTATTCCAGCCCAATACGGCGTCGAGCAGTTCGCCCCCGCTGGGGCCCGTGGGGCCTTCCGGGCGGTTTTCGCCGCCATCCCGCTTCGCCTCTGTCACGCCAAAGCCTCCCCGCAGCGTCGGCAGAAAGCGGTAAGGTAATTTTTTGTCCAGGAAGGACAAGCGCAAGACTTGGAAACCAATCGTGACGGATCCTCAAACTCCCATCGGATTGCGCGTCCGGGCTTGGCGTGCTTCCTGCGCGCCATGACTGGAGAAACCCAAATCCTTCGCGCCGGCGTCGTGGGCGCGGGCGTGTTCGGCGGCTATCACGCGTCGAAATACGTGGCGTTTGATGATGCCGTCTTTGTGGGCGTTTTCGACCCGGTGGCCGATCATGCCGAAGCTTTGTGCGCCAAACATGGCGGGCAGCCGTTTGCGAGCCTGAACGAGTTGATCGAGGCGTGCGACATCGTCACGGTGGCGAGCCCGGCCGTATTCCACCATGACGCGGCGCGCCGCGCGCTGAACGCCGGCAAGGGCGTGCTGGTGGAAAAGCCGCTCGCCGCGACCGCCGCCGAAGCGCGGGAGCTGGCGTCGCTGGCGGAATTGAACGGCGCGGTGCTGCGTGTCGGGCATCAGGAGCGCTTCGTGTTCGACGCCATGGGGCTGTTCGGCGACCTGCCGCGAATCCGCGCGCTGAAAGCCCGGCGCATGGGCCCGCCCGGCGTGCGCAATCTGGACGTCTCGGTCACGCTTGATTTGATGATCCACGATATCGATCTGGCGCTCGCCCTGGCGGGCGCGCGGCCCGATACGGTCGAAGCGGAGATGCTCGCTGACCGCAACGGGCTGGCGGACCATGTCAAAGCCAGGCTGCGTTTTCCCGGCGGCGTCATCGCCGAGCTGGAATCCAGCCGCGTCGCAGAGGCGCGCGACCGGGTGATGACGATCGACTATGACGGCGGCGCGCAGGTCGCGGTCGATTTCATCGCGCGCACCTTCGAAAACCCCGCCGGACTGCCGCTCGATCCGGACTTCCAGCAAAAACCGTCCGCGCAGGATTCTCTCGGCGCCAACGTCGCCGCCTTCATCGCCGCCGTGAGAGGCGACGGCGAGGGTTGCGCCGCGGATGGCGCGGCTGGTCTGGCCGGGCTTGAGACCGCGCTGGCGATCGATGAGGCCTGCGGCGCCCGCAGCCGGATCTGACCGGCGTTTGACGTGCGCGCGGGCCCGGTCTAAAGCCCGCGCTCTTTGCACATCCAAGCTCTCGAGCCCCGATATGACCGTGAAAGTCCGCTTCGCCCCGAGCCCGACCGGGCGTTTGCATGTGGGCAATGTCCGCACCGCGCTGATGAATGTCCTCTTCGCCCGCTCCGTCGGCGGGAAATTCCTGCTGCGCATCGACGACACGGACCTGGAGCGCTCCACCAAGGCCTATGAGGACGGCCTTAGAGACGACTTGACCTGGCTGGGCCTGACCTGGGACGAGAGCTTCAATCAATCCGAGCGTTTCGACCGCTATGAGGCGGCCAAGCAGACGCTGATCGAACAGGGCCTGCTCTATCCCTGTTATGAGACCGAGGAGGAGCTGGACCGCAAGCGCAAGATCCAGCGCGCCCAGGGCAAGCCGCCGGTCTATGACCGCGCCGCGCTGCAGCTGACCGAGGAAGACAGGGCGAAGCTGGAGGCGGAGGGTCGCAAGCCGCACTGGCGTTTCAAGCTGTCCGGCGGCCGGATCGAATGGACCGACCTTATTCGCGGGCCTAGTCATATTGAAACCAGCTCGGTCTCCGACCCGATCCTGATCCGGGCCGACGGCAGCTACCTTTATACCCTGCCCAGCGTGGTCGATGATCTGGACGCGAAGATCACCCATATCATCCGCGGCGAAGACCATGTCACCAACTCCGCCTCCCAGATCGAAATCTTCGAAGCGTTGGGCGGCGCCGGCTCGGCGCCGCAGATGGGCCATCAACCGCTGCTGATCGGCGCCGATGGTGAAAAACTCTCCAAGCGTTTGGGCTCCTTGTCGATCGAAGGTCTGCGCGAAGAAGACGGCTATGAGCCGCTGGCGATTCTGTCGCTGCTCGCCAAAATCGGCACCTCCGATCCAGTCGATGTCCGCAACAGTCTCGATGCGCTCGTTGAAGAGTTCAGTTTCGACAAAGTCTCCCGCAATCCCGCCCGCTTTGACGGCGCGGAGCTCACGCGGCTGAACGCCAAGCTGGTCCATGAAATGGATTATGCCGACGTGAAGGATCGTCTTGCGGCGATCAACGCCGACGCCGGCGAAGCCTTCTGGGCGGCGGTTCAGCCGAATCTGGAATTCGTGAAGGACGCCGCCGAGTTCGCAGCCCTGATCAATGGCCCGGTCACGCCGATCATCGAAGACCCGGATTATGCCGCCGAAGCCGCCGCGTTGTTGCCGGAAGGCGAGCTGGACGCCGACAGCTGGTCGGCCTGGACCGGCGCCGTCAAAGACAAGACCGGCCGCAAAGGCGGCGCCCTGTTCAAGCCGCTCCGCCTTGCGCTGACCGGCCAGACGCGCGGCCCGGAAATGGCGATGCTGCTGCCGCTGATCGGCGCCGACAAAGCCCGCCGGCGCCTGAGCGGGGAAAGCGTTTAGCGGCTACTCCGCCGCCCCGTCTCCATAGTAATGCGCTAGCAACCGCCCGGCGTCGCTGACAATCGCCTCGACATGGTCGGCGATGGCGGGATGGGCGGCGTGGTCGGGATAAGAGAAATAGCGCTGGATCGACTCAATCGCCCGGCGCTGCGGTTTCACTTCATAGCCCAGCTCGGCGCTCATCCGGTCATAATGCGCCACCACGCCGGCAAAGCCGCGCTCGCGCAAATCCGGCATGGAGAGGTGATAGCCGGCGAACACGCTCATAAGCCCGTTATGCATGCCAACAAGCGGCACCGCGCGGTGGTCGAGATGGGCCTCAAATCCGAGGTGATGGCGCAGCGTGCCCGGCGCGACTGCGTCGAGGACTTCGACCATCTCGTCAAAGGGCGCGCGGACCCGGTGATACTCTTCTCCGCCCAAGCTCATATAAAGCACTCGGCTGCGCCCCTCGCCGATCCGCGCGCCGCGCGACCGCACCGCCTCGATCATGGGCGGGCCATGGTGAAAGGACGGGCTGAGCGCGAGATAGGCGTCAAAGGCGTCCGGCGCTTCAAGCAGCGCGTAGGTGGTGAACAGACCGGCGAGCGAGTGTCCGATCAGGATGCGCGAGGGATGGGTGCGGTAGCGCGCCTCCAGATGCGGCGCCAGCTCCTCGGTCAGGAAACGCAAGAATCGGTCCGCACGCGGGCTCGGTTCCGCGCCGTCAAACGGCACGTATTCCGCATTGCCTATAGAGCCGCCGGCATGGGGCACGCCGACCACAATCAGCGGCGGGATGGCGCCCTTGTCTGCAAGATACTCAGCCAGGTGCACCGCCAGATCGAAATTCTCGTCGCGGTTTAAGACATAGAGGACCGGATAGCGCTCGGTGCTGTTGTCATAATCCGACGGCGTGTGGACGAAGATGCGCCGCTCTTCGGAGAGGATCGCCGAAGCGATGGAGCGGGCTTCAGGACGCTCGCCGGCGACCGGATCTAAAGTCTGCGCCACAGCAGGGCTGACCAACCCGCAGGCCATGACAAAAGCCGTCAGGAATTTACGCATAGTTTCACTCCCGCCTTCTTTGGAAGGCTGTTTGATGGGTCGAGGGTTTAAGAAAGAAGCGGGGCTGGCCGCGCTGCGTCAGCTTGGCCCGGCCCGCATCCCTGGCGCGTAGATCAGATGTCCCCGCCCCAAGCGTCCGGCTTCAAAGGCAGCATTGGTCATTTCCATTTCGGGCGGTCCGCCGTCGGCGCGCCGCCGTTCGACCGGCGCATCGAGCAGGAGGTCCGCGCCATGGCGCACCAGCATGTCGGCCGCCTCCGCCTGGCCGGCGGTGATGGCGGCGATCAAGGCTGTGCCTTCATCTTCGATGACCAGATTAGGGTCCGCGCCGCGGTCGAGCAGCCGGAGCATCACGGCCACATGGCCTTGCTGGGACGCGATGGAGAGCGGGCTGGAATCACCTTCAGCCACCCGGGCATTAGGAAGGGCGCCGGCCTCTAAAAGCCGCTCGACTGAAGGCAGATGCCCGCCTTGAGCCGCAACATAGAGCGGAAATCCCCGGCCCCGGACAGACAGATTGGCGTCGGCGCCCCGCGCGATCAGCAGATCGATCACGGCGATATGGCCATTTTGCGCCGCCGCGACCAAAGGCGACCCGCTGGGCGGCAGATTGACATTCGGATCCGCCCCCACCGCCAGCCAATGGGCGACCGCGTCCAAATCGCCGTTCGCCGCAGCGTTGAGCAGCGCCCGGTCCTGGGGCGCCGCGAGCCCCGCGGCCGCCTGCTCCAAGCGACCTATCGGATCAGCCGCGCCGACCAATAAACCTGCGCCGAGCGCGCCGCTGAGACCAACGGCGATCACAACAGCCAGCCAAGTGCGCCCCGGACCGCTCTGACGAGCGCCGGACGCGATGCGGCGTAACCGGGCTTGCAACAGCCCCCCGAACATCGAGGGCCACAACACACCGTCCCGATAGCCGATGGCGTGAGCCTGTTGTTTGACCAGCAGGCGTGCATAGGCCGGCCGGTTCTTGGGATGACGCGCCAGGACGCGGGCGTCGCAGCGTGTCTCCTGATCCTGGCGCACGCCGCGCGCCGCCAGATGGACCAGCGGATTGAACCAATAGACGCCCTGCACCAGCGCGATCGCAGCGTTTACAAAGCGGTCGCTGGCCTGGAGATGGCCACGCTCATGGGCGAGGATAAGCGCACGCTCTTCAGGTCCATAGCGCTGATCGAAGTCTGACGGAACGATGATCTTCGGGCGCAGCACGCCGACAAGGGCCGGGCCGCTGGTCCGGTCAGAGGCGCGGTAATACCCCCCGTCCTCTTGCGTCAGCGGGGCCGCGCGTCGTTCGAACGTCAACTGGCGCGCGCCGGCGAGGCTGAACCAGCCCGCAGCGCCAAGCATCCAAATCCAAAGCCAGACCGCCGGCTGCGCGGCCGCCGCCGCAAGGGCTTGCGGGGCGGTCTCAGCGACCACGGCGGGCTGCGCCTCCGGCAGCAAAGCGGACACGGATGCATCGATACCGGCTGGCGACACCGCCGGCGCAACCTCCGCCCCGGCCCAAAGCAGGGGCGCTAAGAGCGCGACAAAGCCAGTCGCCGGCGCGCACATCCACAGGCCATAGCCCCAAGCCGCCGGCATCCGGTCACCAAGCCCGATCCGGAGGATGAGCAGACCTGCAATCGCCGCGCTCAGGCCCAAGCCGAACAAGACCAATGCGTCCAAGAGCTCAGCCATCCTCAGCCTCGATCTCTTCGATCAGCCGTTTCAGCTCGGCGATGTCGGCGTCGCTGAGCTTTTGCTGTTTGGACAGGTGAGACACGAAAGGCGCAAGCTCGCCGTCAAACAGTCGGTCCAGAAAGCTGCCGCTTTCTTCCGCCAGATAGGCGTCCCGCGCCAGAACCGGCGCGTATTGATAGCGGCGCTCGACGCGCTCTGCGCTAACGACCCCTTTCTTCAGAAGCCGGTTGAGCAGGGTACGCACCGTCGCCGGTTCCCACTCATTGGGCCGCGCCACGGCCTCGACGACATCGTCCGCCGATAGGGGCGACCGGCGCCAGAGCGCCTCCATCACAATCCGTTCCGCTTCGCTAATCCGCGCCGTCATCGCGCCGCAACCTCTTTTACAAGTGTAATATTACATATGTAAAAGCATATGGCTGGGTGCATGTCAACGCGGGCAAGCGGTTGGACAGAGGAAGGCCCCCTTCCTGAAATCCCGGACATGCGCGGCGCCGATCCGGGACCTTGTTCGGGCCTTAGCGCTTAACGCGGAGGAAGGCCCGGCTCTGCACCCCGGATCAGGTCCGGGGCTTGGCCAGGGTTTCAGACCCTACTCCGCCGCCGCCAATTCCGGAGGGGTCCATTTCTCACGCATCGTGACCAGCTCTTCCGCGACGGTCGGATGCACCGCGCAAGTGGCGTCGAACTGGTCCTTGGTCAGACCGGCTTTGACGGCGATGCCGATGGCCTGGATGATTTCCGGGCTGTCGTCGCCGACCATGTGCACGCCGACCACGACCTGATCTTCGGCGCGCACCACCAGCTTCATCATCATGCGCGAGCGCGCCTCGGTGAGCATGTATTTCATCGGGGTGAAATTGGTCTTGTAGATATCCACCCGGCCGTACGCCTTGCGCGCTTCGACTTCGGACAGCCCCACCGTGCCGACGGGCGGCTGGGTGAAGACGGCGCTGGCGATGGTCTCATGATCATAGCCGCGCGGCTTGCCGCCGAAAACGGTGTCGGCGAAGGCCGCGCCCTCCCGGATCGCCACCGGCGTTAAGTTCACCCGGTTGGTGACATCGCCCACCGCATAGATGTGATCGATATTGGTTTTGGAGTATTCGTCCAACTTCACCGCGCCGATTTCGTCCAGCTCGACCCCGGCGGTCTCAAGACCCAGACCTTTGGTGTAGGGGTCGCGGCCGATGGCGAAGACGACCTCGTCGACATCGACAAGCTCGTCGCCATTTTCCAGATAGACGGTCTTGCGGCCGGTCTTTTCGTCCTCGGTGATTTTTTCGAACACCGTGCCGGTGATCACCCGCACGCCGGACATTTTCAGACCTTCATGCACGGCGATGCGCACATCCTCGTCAAAGCCGCGCAGCACGGTGTCGCGCCGGTAGACCAGGCAGGTCTTCACGCCGAGCCCGGCGAAAACCTGCGCGAACTCGCAGGCGATGTAGCCGCCGCCGGCGATGACGATGTGTTCAGGCAGTTTTCTGAGATGAAACAGCTCGTTGGAGGTGATGGCGTGCTCCACCCCGTCCAGCGACCAGTCTTTGTTCGGCGCGCCGCCGGTGGCGATCAGAATATGTTTGGCCGTGACGATGCGGTCTTCTTTCACCAACCGGATCTGGTGCGGGCCGACCAGCTCGGCGCGGTCATGGATCAGCTCCACGCCCGCATTGGCGAGATTGCGCGAATAGATGCCGGAGAGGCGGTCGACTTCAGCATTCATCGCATCGCGGAAGGTCGGCCAGTCGAATGACACGCTGTCCGCGCGCCAGCCATAGCCTTCGGCCTGCTTGAAGGCTTTGCCGTAGCCGGAGGCGTAGACCATGAATTTCTTCGGCACGCAGCCGCGGATCACGCAAGTCCCGCCCGGCCGGTGCTCTTCCGCGACCGCGACCCGCGCGCCCATCAGGGACGACAGGCGCGAGGCCCGCACCCCGCCGGAGCCGGCGCCGATGGTGAAGAGGTCGTAGTCGAATTCGGGGTCGGTCATGGCGCGGCTCTATGGCTTGAAAACGAGAGCCCTCATGTGCGCTTGGACGCGCTTAAGGTCAAATCACAGGGGTGTGGGGCAATTGATTTGTCATCCCCCGGCTTGCCCGGACAATGACAGGCGCCCCCCCCCCCCTAAAGCTCCATCACCCGCGCGCCGCCGTCTTCGCCGACGATCAACACACGCGCGAGATCGATGAAGAGGCCGTGCTCGACCACGCCGGGGATTTCAGAGAGGTATTCGGCGGCGTCATCGGCGTCCGGCAGACGTCCGCACGCGCAGTCGAGGATATAATTGCCGCCATCGGTCAGGAAGGGATCGAGCCCGTCGCCCTTGCGGCGCAGATTGATGTCCGGGTTCTTCACACCGGCGGCGCGCAGGGCGTCGAAGACTTTCTTGGCGGTGATGGTGAAGGCGAAGGGATCAACCTCGACCGGCAGCGGAAAAGCGCCCAGATCGGAGACCAGCTTGGTCTCGTCGACCACCACGACCATCAAATCCGAGGCGTTGGCGATGATTTTCTCGCGCAACAAGCACCCCCCGCCGCCCTTGATCAGGCGAAACCGGCCGTCGACCTCGTCGGCGCCGTCCACCGTCAAATCAATGCGCGAGGCCTGATCGACCGGGATAAGCGGCACGCCGACCTCGCGCGCCAGCGCCGCGGTGTTTTCCGAGGTCGGCACGCCCTGGATCTGCTCCAGCGCGCCGGACGCCAGCGCCTCGCCGAGCTGGGCGACGAACAGCTCCGCCGTCGAACCCGAGCCGAGCCCAAGGATCATGCCGCTTTCGACAAAGTCGAGCGCCGCGGCGGCGGCGAGGGCTTTTTGCTCCGACGCGCTCATGCGTCGACCCCGCCCAGCAGCACGAATTTCAACTCTGTGAATTCTTCAACGCCCCATTTGCCGCCTTCGCGGCCGATGCCGGATTCCTTGACCCCGCCGAACGGCGTGGCGGGCGAACCGACCATGGGGGCGTTGACGCCGACCATGCCGAAATCGAGCCCTTCGGTCAGGCGGTGCACCCGGCCGACATCGCGCGTGTAGACATAGGCCGCCAGGCCATAGGGCGTGTCATTGGCGAGCCGGATCATCTCCTTTTCGCTGCTGGCCCGATAGACCGAGGCGACCGGCCCGAAGATTTCATTATTGGCGATATCCAGGCCGTAATTCTCACCGCTTTCAATCAGGGTCGGCGCATAAAACGCGCCGCCCAATTCCTCGGCCAGAGGCGCCCCGCCATGCACGATGCGGGCGCCCTTTGCGCGGGCGTCCTGAACCAGGTTGTCGACCCGCGCCACCGCTTCATCATGGATCAGCGGGCCGACCTGCACGCCGCCGTCAAAGCCCGAGCCGACCTTAAGCTTTTCCATGCGGGCGGAGATCGCGGCGATCAGCGGATCGGCGATCCCCTCCTGGGCGATGATGCGATTGGCGGACACGCAAGTCTGACCGGCGGCGCGGAATTTCGACGCGATCACGCCGTCGGCCGCGGCCTCCACGTCCGCGTCATCCATGACGATGAAGGGCGCGTTGCCGCCGAGCTCGAGCGAGACCCGCTTCACCCCGTCTGCGGCCTGACGCATCAAGAGCTTGCCGACGCTCGTCGATCCTGTGAAGCCGACCATGCGCACCACGTCGGAACCGGTCAGCACCGGCCCGATCGCTTCCGCTTCGCCGCAGATCACGTTGAACACGCCGTCCGGGAAGCCGGCCTGGCTGGCCAGCTCCGCCAGCGCCAGCGCGGAGAGCGGCGTCTCCGGCGCCGGCTTGACGACCACCGCGCAGCCGGCCGCCAGGGCCGGAGCGCATTTACGGGTGATCATGGCGGACGGGAAATTCCAAGGCGTGATGCAGGCGACCACGCCAATCGGCTGGTGGATGGTCCAGCCGCGCGTGCCTGGAAACGGCGTCGCCAGGGTTTCGCCGTGCAGGCGCTTGGCTTCCTCGGCCGACCAGGACACGAAGCCCGCGCCGTAGACCACTTCGCCCTTGGCCTCGGGCAGCGGCTTGCCCATCTCCGCCGTGATCAGAGCGCCCAGATCGTCCGCGTTTTCGATGATCAGATCATTCCAGCGCTGCACGATGCGCGCGCGCTCGAAAACGCTGGTTTTCTTCCAGACTTCAAACGCCGCCGCGGCCGCTGCGACCGCCTGGCGGGCGCCGGATTCGCCGACATCGTGGACATCGGCCAGATGCCCGCGATCGGCCGGATTATGGACCTCGAACGTGGTCTCGCCGCGCACCCATTGTCCATTGATGAAGGACTCGGTTCTAAACAGCGCGGGGTCTTTGAGCCGCTGGGAGAGAGTGGTCACGGTGTCTGCTCCAGTCAGGGACTAACCCTGCTTGTCTTTCTTCTTCTGCATGGCTTTGCGGAAACGTGTCGCCCAGCCATCCTTATTCGTCTGCGCGGTGCGGCCCAGGCCCAGGGCGCCCGGCGGCACGTCACGGGTGACGACCGAGCCGGAGCCGGTCATGGCCCCCTCGCCGATCGTCACCGGCGCGACCAGAGCCGAGTTCGAGCCCACGAAAGCGCCCTCGCCGACAATCGTCTTGTTCTTGAAGAAGCCGTCATAGTTACAAAAGATCGTGCCGGCGCCGATATTGGCCTTCGCGCCCACCTCGCCATCGCCGATATAGGCCAGATGATTGGCTTTGGCGCCCTCGCCGATGCGAGACTTCTTCACTTCCACGAAATTGCCGATCTTGGCGCCGGCTTCGAGCACCGCGCCCGGGCGCAGGCGGGCATAGGGCCCGACCTCGCAACCGCCCGCCACCTCCGCGCCTTCCAGATGCGAGAAGGCGCGGATCACTGCGCCGGACCGTACGGTGACGCCTGGGCCGAACACGACGTTGGGCTCGATGATCACATCGGGTTCGACCACGGTGTCATGAGCGAAGAACACCGTGTCCGGCGCGATCAGCGTCACGCCCTCCACCATGGCCGCGCGCCGGCGGCGCGCTTGGAAGGCGGCTTCGGCGCCCGCCAGATCGACGCGCGAATTCACGCCCAGCACTTCATCCGCGTCGGCGCGCACGGCCTTCGCCGTCAGGCCGCGCCGGCGGGCCAGGGCGACGATATCGGTCAGATAGTATTCGCCTTTAGCGTTGTCGTTGGTGACCTGGGAGAGGAGCTCGAAAAGCAGCTTGGCGTCGGCCGCGAGGACGCCGGAATTGCACAATCGCACAGCCAGTTGATCCTTGGAGGCGTCCTTGGCCTCGACAATCGCGTCCAGATCACCGTCGGCGGATTCGATCAGACGGCCGTAGGCGCCGGGCTCCTCCGGCTCAAAACCAAGCACCGAGACCGCCGCGCCGGCCGACAGCGCGCCGAATACGGCGTCGATGGTGGCCGGCTCAATCAGCGGCGTGTCGGCGTAGAGCACGACGGCGTCGCCGTCGAAATCCGCCAAGGCGCCGGCGGCCTGCTTGACCGCGTCACCCGTGCCTCGGGGCGGATCCTGCAGCGCGGCCGCGGCGCCCGCCGCTCCGGCGCGATCGCGAATCGCCGGCGCATGCGCGCCCCAGACGACGACCTTGCGACCGGCGCCGACGGCGTCCGCAAGCGCCAGGCTCCAGTCCAGCATCGAACGGCCCGCGACGGCGTGCAGCGGCTTGGCCAGATCGGATTTCATCCGGCTGCCATGGCCGGCGGCCAGGATGATCGCTGCGCGGGGGCGTTGAGGCATGGTCGGCTCCGCTTAGAGTCACGGGTTCGCAGGGCGCGTACGCGCGGCTATAGCCTATCACTTCGCGCCTTGCGACCATCGGCTTGCCACTGGGGTCATCACGATGCCATTTCACAACCTTTCCGGCGCGCGCATCGCCTTTGATCTCGACGGCACGCTGGTGGATACCGCGCCGGACCTGGTTCGGGCCCTGAACGCGGCGATCACGCCAGCCGGGCTGGACCCTGTTCCGCTGGCCGCCGTGCGCGCCATGGTGGGGCGCGGGGCGCGGGCGCTGATTTTAAGGGCCTATGAGCGCGCGGGACGCGCCGAGCCCTCGGCGGACGAGACCGCGACGCGCCTGGAGCGCTTCCTCGACGTCTATGCGGACGGCGTCGCAGACCTGTCCCGCCCCTTTGACGGGGTGGAAGCCGTGCTGGATGCGCTGGGTGAGGCGGGCGCGGAGCTGTCGATCTGCACCAACAAGCCGGGCTGGCTGGCCAGACCGCTCATGGACGCGCTCAACATGTCGGATCGATTCGTCCGGATCGTGGGGGCGGACGACGCGCCGGAGAAAAAGCCGGCCGCGATTCATCTTGAAACGGCGCTGGGCGGACCGGCGGATGGCCGCGCCATGCTGATCGGAGATTCGGAGCCGGATGTCGGCGCCGCGCGGGCGGCGCGCGCGCACAGCCTGATCTTCACGGACGGCTATAGTGAAAAACCGGCCGACGCTCTGGGCGCCGACCGGCTGTTCAAGCATTGGCGGGAGGCGCCCGGTCTGATCGCCGAGCTGATCCCAAATGCAGAGATCTGCTGATTAAGCGCTGCGGCGCTGTTCCGGGGCGCGGTCATTGGCCGGACGGGGCATGCCGTTGACCATGTTGGAGCGCACATCGGTGCGGGCGGAACGCATGGCGGGCATGAAACCGGCTTCTTGAAGCTCGATATTCACGTCGTAGCCACGATCGCGCCAATAGGACTCGATGCGCTCCTTCAACCGAAGCGCGCCTTCGCGGGTGCAGAAGTCATTGCTGGCCATGGGGAGAACCTCATTGTTAACGCGCGCCCGCCAGAGGGCGCCAGCGTCGTTGGTTTTCACGGTGAACCGTACGCATCCGTGGCGTTATCCACAGTGCGACCGCGTGGGGATATAGATGCTTTGGGAGTTTGACGGAAGTGTGACGGTCGTTTTTTTTGAAAAAAATTCGCAAATATCTGAAATATTGCAAATTTCATGGCGGGCGCCGGGCCCGCTTGACCCCTGTCAGGCGCTGGCGTAGGTAACACGCCCTCTTTCAAGGGGCGATTAGCTCAGCGGTAGAGCACTTCGTTCACACCGAAGGGGTCACTAGTTCGATCCTAGTATCGCCCACCATTTTGCGCCGCCAAGCGCTGCGGGAGCCCCGGTCATCTTGGCCGGGGTTCTTCGTTTCACCAGCCCGCGACCATCGGTCACCTGCCGGGCCTACTTGCGAAACATTCTCAAAACTGGCAGCAAGGCTCCGACAAGGCGGCGCACGGCGCCAAGCATTGAGGATATTGGCAATGACCCGTTCGCTCCGCACCCATTTCACCTTCCTTGCGGCGGCCGCAGCCCTGACGCTGGCGGCTTGCGGCGCGCCCGACGCTGCGCCGGATGGCGAGGCCGCCACACCGGAAAGCGTCGACGCGGGAGTCGTGAATATCTACACCGCGCGCTATTATGCTTCGGATTACGCCGTCTATGACGCCTTCACCGAGGCGACCGGCATTGAGGTCAATTATATCGAAGCGGGCGGCGACCTGCTGATCGAGCGCGTGCGTCTGGACGCCGAGCGGTCCCCCGCCGACATCGTGATCACCGTCGACGCCGGCCGCCTCTGGCGCGCCGAGCAGGCCGGTCTGTTCCAAGCTGCGCCCGAGCTGAACGACGTGCTGGAGGGCGTGCCGGCCAATTTGCGCCATCCTGACGGGGCCTGGTTCGGCTTCTCCACCCGGGTGCGCGGCGTCGCCTATGCGCCGGATCGGGTCGACGCGAGCGAAATCACCGATTTCGCCGATCTGGCCGATCCGCGCTGGCAAGGCCGCATTTGCGTGCGCTCCTCCAGCAATGTGTACAATCAGTCCCACCTGGCTGCGCTGATCAACACCACCGATGTCGAGACGGCGGAGGCCTGGGCGGCCGGCATCGTGGCGAATCTCGCGCGCGCGCCCCAAGGCGGGGACACCGACCAGATCCGCGCCGTGGCGGCCGGAGAATGCGATCTCGCCATAGTGAACCACTATTATGTCGGACGTCTCAAGCGCGCCGACGACCCGGCCGACCGCGCAGTCGGCGATGCGGTGGACTTCATCATGCCGCCGCTGGCCGGCGCCGGTTCGCATGTCAACATCTCCGGCGCCGGGCTGGCGGCGAACGCGCCGAATCGCGAAAACGCCATCGCCTTTCTGACCTATCTGCTCACCGATGGTCAGCGATTCTTCCCTGAGCTGACCAATGAGTACCCGGCCGTAACCAGCGCGAACTATGACAATGCGGTGCTGGACAGCTTCGGCGAGATCAACGCCGATCCCGTCAACGTCAACGCCCTGGGCGAAAACGCCGGCGAAGCCCAGCGCATCTTTGACCGCGTCGGATGGCCCTGATGCGCATTCCGGGTCAGGCGAGCCCCGCCTGGCCCGCCGCCATCGCCGCCCTGATCTGCGCCGCGCCGCTCATCACGGTCGCGGCGCTCGGCGTTTTCGGCCCCTGGACCGACTATATGGCGCATATCGCGTCGACACGCCTGCCCGCTTATCTGGGCCATACCGCCGCCGTCACCAGCCTTGCCGCCTTCGGCGCCCTGGTGATCGGCGCGCCGCTGGCCTGGGTGGTCGCCCGCTTTGAGTTCTTCGGCCGCAATGTCATGGAATGGGCCTTGGCCCTGCCTTTGGCGATCCCCGCCTATGCGGCCGCTTATGGATGGTTTGACCTCACCCAGGCCGCAGGCCCGCTGGGCTTTCTGCCCACCGTGCGCGGGCCGGTCGGCGCCGGGCTGATCTTCGCGCTGACGCTGTATCCCTATGTCTATCTGTTGGCGCGTGAAGCCTATGCCAGCCAATCCGCCGACGCCTATGAAGCCGCGCGCACGCTGGGCTGCGGGCCGCTCGATGCATTCTGGCGCGCCGCGCTGCCGCTGGCGCCCGCCATCGCGGCGGGGCTGGCGCTGGTGGTCATGGAAAGCCTCGCCGATTACGGCGCAGTCGCGCATTTGGGCGCGCCGACGCTGTCCGTGGGGCTGATCCGCGCCTGGGCGGGCGAAGGCGCCGTCGCGGACGCCGCACGGCTCGCCCTGATCCTGGTGGCCATCGCTTTCGTGCTGTTCGCGTTCGAGCGCGCTCAACGGCGGCGCGCCCGGCAAAGCGCGGCATCCGGGCGGCGGCGTCCGCCCAAGCGGATCAATCTCGGCGCGGGCCCCGGAGCGCTCGCGCTGATCGCCTGCCTGAGCCCGATCCTGCTCGGTCTGATCATTCCGCTGGCGCGCCTGGGCTGGCGCGCCTTGTCCTCTCCCGCGGCGCGCAATGTGGTGGAGGCGGCGGGCAATTCGATTTTGCTGGCCAGCCTTTCCGGCGTCTTCGCCGCCATTTTGGGGCTCAGCGCCGCCTACGCGCTGCGCAGCGGCCGGCGGCGGGCGGTCATAGCCGCCCGGCTCGCCGGGCTGGGCTACGCCGTGCCTGGATCCGTCGCGGCGCTCGGCGTCTTGGTGTTGCTGGGTCTGGCGCAATCGGGCCTTGACCAGGCCTGGCGCGCGATGTTCGGCGGCGTGTTTCCAGTCCTTCTCACCGGCGGGATCGTGGCGCTGATCTTCGCCTACCAATCACGCTTCGCGGCCGCCGCCATCGGCCCCGCGGAAAGCGCCTTGGCGCGGGTGACCCCGACCCTGGACGCCGCGGCGCGCTCGCTGGGCGCAGGGCCGGTTGAGACCGCCTGGCGGGTGCATCGCCCGCTGGTGGCCTCCGGCGCGCTGCTGGCGGGCCTGCTTGTCTTCGTCGAGGTTTTAAAAGAGCTTCCCGCCACGATGATCCTGCGCCCCTTCAACTTCGACACCCTGGCGGTCACCGCGCACAATTACGCCAGCGACGAGCGGCTGGGCGAAGCCGCCGCCCCGGCGCTGATGATCGCATTGATCGCCCTGCCGCCGATGATCTGGATCGCCCGGCGGATCACGGCCTCGGAGCCGGAGCAATGACCGGCGCGCCGAACCTGGACGTGCGCGGCGCCGTGATCCGCTACGGTCCGGATCGGCCGGCGGTGAACGCGGTTGATCTTGTCGCGACCTGCGGCCGCGTCACCGCGCTGCTCGGACCGTCGGGATCGGGCAAATCCACGCTTCTGCGCGCGATCGCCGGACTTGAGCCGCTGGCCGGCGGCGCGATCAGCTTCGCTGATGACGTGTGGAGCGGCGGCGGCGTGCATCTTCCGCCGGAGCGCCGTCGCTGCGGCGTCGTGTTTCAGGATTTCGCCCTGTTTCCGCATCTAAGCGCCCTCGACAATGTCGCCTTCGGCCTGAACGCTTTGCCCCGCGCGCAGCGGCGGGCGAAGGCCCTCGGGCAGCTGGAGGGGGTCGAGCTGGGCCACCGCTCCAAGGCCTTCCCCCATGAATTGTCCGGTGGGGAGCAGCAACGCGTCGCTCTTGCAAGGGCGCTGGCGATCGAGCCGAGCGTGATGCTGCTGGATGAGCCGTTCTCCGGACTGGATCGCCGCCTGCGCGGGGCGCTGAGGCAGACGACGGCCTCCGCCCTGAAGGCCAGCGGAGCGGCGACGGTGATCGTCACCCATGATGCGGAAGAAGCCCTGGGCCTGGCCGATACGATCGCTCTGATGGACGGCGGGCGCATTCTGCAGACCGGCGCGCCGGAAGCGCTCTATCTCAAGCCGAACTCGCTCAAGGCCGCCCGGCTGCTGGGTGATGTCGAGGCGTTCGACTCCACCGTCACGAACGGCCGGGCTCACACGCCGCTCGGCGCCGCGTCTGCGGGGGAGCTGGCGGACGGGATCGCCGTTCAGGTCCTCGTGCGGCCCGAAGGCCTGGAGCTGTCGGCCTCAAGCGAGGGTGCGGACGCAGTGGTCGTGACCCGCCAGGTCGGCGCGGGCGTGGTGCGGCTCATCTGCGAGCTGCGCGACGGCCGGCGCGTCCAGGCGCGCGCCAAGCTCACCGATGCGGCGGCGCCCGGAGCGCAAGTCAGGCTGACGCTCAATCCCCATTACGCCGCGGTCATACCGAGAGAAAAAGCGGCCGCCTAAGCAAAAACGCCGGCGCATCGCGCCGGCGTTTTCGATCAATCCTGTTGGAACTGATCAGGCCGCTTCATCATGGCCCTTCGCATCGGCGGCGCGCTGCAAGCGGCGGCGCGCGATCTCGTCGGCGACGATGTTGGCCGGACGGCCTTCCTTGTCGGCGAGATCAAAGATTTCACCCAGCGTGGCCTTGAGGGTGACCAGCTTGCCTTCCACCCAAACGGAGTCGAATTTCGGGTCGATATCGCCCATCACATTGATGATGCCGCCGGCGTTGATCACATAGTCGGGTGCATAAAGAATGCCGCGCTTTTGCAGCTCGGCGCCCATTTCCCGGGTCTGAAGCTGATTGTTCGCCGCGCCCGCAACGACTTTCACCTTCAGCCGGTCGATGGTCGAGGGATTGATGATCGCGCCCAGCGCGCACGGCGTGAAGACGTCCGCTTCAACGTCATAAATGGCATCGGGATCTTCAACGATGACCGCGCCGACATCACCGGCCAGCGCTTTAAGCTCGGGCTCGCGGATATCTGCGAGAAACAGCTCGGCGCCGGCCTTGGCCAGGCGGCGCACCAGATATTCGCCCACGTGGCCGGTGGCGCCCTGGACGGCGATTTTCACGCCCGCCAGGCTGCTCTTGCCCAAAGCGCGCTCGACGCTGGCTTCAATGCCCAGATAAACCCCTTTGGCGGTCACCGGCGAGGGATCGCCCGTTCCGCCCGGAAGACCGACCACGTGCTGGGTGATGCGATGGGCGTGCTGGATATCCGCCGGCGAGGTGCCGACATCTTCCGCCGACATGTATTCGCCGTTCAGCGCATTCAACGCCCGGCCGAAAGCTTCGAAGAGCGCTTTGCGGTCAAACTCGCCGTCCGGCTTCATGATGACGCTTTTGCCGCCGCCGATCGGCAGGTCGGCCATGACGTTCTTAAAGCTCATGCCCTGCGATAGACGCAGCACATCGGTGAGCGCGTCGGTCGAGCTGGCGTAGGTCCACATCCGACATCCGCCAACCGCCGGGCCGCGCGCGGTGGAGTGCACCGCCAGAATGGCCTTCAGCCCGCTCGCCTCATCCGTGGCGAACAGGACGTTCTCATGGCTGTCGAAATCGGGATGCTCATAAACGCTCATGGGCGGGGAGTCCTTGGGTCAAGCGTTGGTGACCGGCGTCCGGCCGGCCGGGGCCCGCAGCGCCGATCTCTTTCCTGGACCGGTCAACGCCGCGGCGCGCGTGTGTCTCCACGCGCGCCGCGGAGATACCCGCACGGACCGGAGGGTGCAAGTGTTGGATTCTCCTGAGGATTTGTCCGGTCAATCCGATCCGTCCAACAGCGCCCTGACCCGGCGCCGCAGCACAGGCAAAACTTCGTTTTCGAACCATGGGTTACGCTTCAGCCAGGCATTGTTGCGCCAGCTTGGATGTGGCGCTGCAACATATTGCGGCCAGAAATCTCGCCAGCGCAGCACGGTTTCTGTCAACGTTGTCATTGCTTTATCGCCGAGATACCAATTCTGAGCATATTTCCCGATCAGCAGGGTCAGCCCGACACCGGGCAAAGCGGCGGTGCACCGGTGCTGCCAGAGCGGCGCGCACTCTTTCCGCGGCGGCTTGTCGCCGCCCTTGGCGTCGAGGCCGGGAAAGCAGAAACCCATGGGCGTGATGGCGACGCGCCGCCCGTCGTAGAACCCCTCCGGGCTCATGCCGAGCCAGTCTCGCAGCCGGTCGCCGCTCGGATCGGTGAACGGTCTGCCGGAGGCCTGCACGCGCGTGCCGGGCGCCTGGCCGACAATGCGGATCACCGCCGTAGAGCGGCCCGCCAGCACCGGACGAACCGGGTGGTCGAGATGGGGCTGGCAGACTGTGCAGGCGCGCGCCTCCGCGGCGACGTCTGTGAAGCCATCTGAATGCATGGCCCGCGCGCCGTCAGCCCCAGGACCAGAAGAATTCCTCACGCACGATCTTGCCGTCAGCGACCGTGTAGACGCCGATCTCGGCCGCCTGCATCCGCTCGCCGGTCTCGCGATTGGTGGCGTCCATGGCGAAGCGGACCGCGAAACGGTCTGGCGCGAAGAAGAACGGCCCTTCGGTCTCGCTGGAATGCATCTCCATCGTGGACTCCCACCAGGCATGCTTGCCTTTAAGCGCGTCGATGCCTTCCGCCACACGCGGCATGCCCTCGCCCTGAGCCGCTTCGACCGAGACCACGTCGGCGGAGTAATGCGCCGCGAGCAATTGCTCGATCTCACCGGACTTGTTGGCGTCCACCAGCGCGTTGCCGACTTTCAACAGGGTTTCATCAAACATCGCGAAATCTCCTCCCGGACCAATTCAGATCGAGCCGGATGTTACGCCTCGCCGGCGCTGTGCGCCATTCACGTCTTGGGCGGTCGCGAGAGGCGGTACACGCCTTTGAAATTCTCTGGATCCACCGGCTTGCCTTTGCGCAGGATCGCGATCTTGCCCTGCCGCGCCAGATGCACGGCCGCGGCGCGTACATGGCGCAGATGGTCGCGCCAGGTGTCGGGAAAGGCTTCGCGCGCCGCTTCGGACGGGCAGATGCTCTTTCCCTCGCCTCGCGCCTCGACGAGGGCGAGAATCGCGGCTTCGATACGGTCTTCACTCATGCAGCCCGGATAACCTGTCCCATGCGCCGTGACCACCGCCCTTATTGGATGCATCGCCTGTGGGAAGCCTATGAGAACGCCTGGGCGCAGCATTTTCTGAAGCCTCATTTTGAAGCCCTGGGCGAGCATCCCAAAATCGTGCGGCCGTGGAATGTCGAGGTGTTCGGGCCCAATGTGCGCGCCGGCCGCGCCATTCATATCGTCAGCCGCCGCGATCAGCCGGTCAGCTTCACGGTCTGGTCGCCCCAAGACGCGCCGGGTGAGATCCGCATCGGAGATAGCTGCTTCTTCGCCGGCGGCGTGCGGCTGTTGGCGGCGCAGTCCATCACCATCGGCGACGGCGCGCTGTTTGCAAAAAACACCACCATCTCCGACAGCGACTGGCACGGGCTGTACGACCGGATCGATCCGCGGCCGTCCGCACGGCCTGTGACCCTGGGCCGCAATGTCTGGGTCGGCGATGGCGGATTCATCGGCAAGGGCGTGACCATCGGCGATAACGCCGTGATCGCGGCGCGCGCGGTGGTCACCAAAGACGTGCCGCCCAATGCTGTCGTCGCAGGCAGCCCCGCCAAAGTGGTCAAGGCGCTGGACCCGGACGGCCCCTTCAAGACCCGCATGGACTTGCTGGGCGATCCCGAAGGCCTGAACCGCTTCATGGAGGCGGCCTATGCCGACGCGCTCAAGGGCAATTCGACGCTCGGCTGGCTGCGAACCAAGCTGTGGCCGAGGCGCGGCGATTGAAATCGCCGTATTGAATTATTTTATACAATCTAGACTCGAAATCCGACCTGCGGCTAGGGTGCTGCGGGGATGGGCTGACCGCCCCCTGAAGTGATCTCAAACCCTCAGGGAGACAATCATGAAAACTCTATTCGCGGGCCTGACGGCCGCCTCGGCCATCGCCTTCGGCGCCAGCGCGGCGATGGCCGAAGACGGCGAAACAGTTGTCGAGCTCACCGTGCTCTATGCGATGTATCCGAACGCCTCCCCGGCGCCGCGATATGACTGGCTTTGCGAAGATTTGTTCGGCGAGTATCTCGGCGGCGAAATCGCCACGCGCTGGAGGATCAACACCTCGACGCTGATTATGTACGCGCAAAGCGAATATCTCGGCTCCACGGTCGGGCTTCATCCGCTGGGCATTCACGGGACTTACGCCTTCATGTCCGACGGCGTTCCCCAACCGCTCGCCGACCGCGACATTCACCAGATCACCTTCAATCTCAATACTCAGTTCGAAGACCCGGAATCGGACGTGATGTTCGTCTTCGGCGGGCCGGTGAATTGCATCCTGTCCAACAAGGCCAGCATGTAGGCCGCAGGGCGGCGCGTCAGGCCGGCGGCGGCGAGGCCGTAATCTTGCGCCGTCGGCTTGCCAGGGCTCGCTGACAACGTTATCGCCTGCGCCCATGAGCGAAGCGATCTGGTCCCCGTGCAAAAAAATCTGCGTCGTCGACCGAAACGAGTCGATCTGCGTGGGTTGCTTTCGCACGCTCGACGAGCTGGGCCGCTGGACCGCGATGAGCAAGGACGAGCGCCTTCAGATCAAGGACGAGCTGGCCGAGCGGGAGCGCCGCTACCGGGAGGCGCGGCGCACCTAGCGCTCAAGGCTCCGCCCCGCGGCGCAGGAGGCGGACGCACATGCGCTGTTCGGCGGTCCAGCGGCGATCCTGACGCTGGCGCGAACTTACGCTGACGGCGGCCGTCTTCACGATATCGCCGGCGCGGCTGTCCGCTCGGTCGCGTCCCGCTCCGGCTAGGCGCCGAACACCGCTTCGCGGATCATGTTGAGCGCCAGCACGAAGAGCGCGATGGCGAAAATCTGCTTTAAGCGCGCTGCGTTGAGCTTATGCGCCAGCGCCGCGCCAACCGGTGCGAGAAAAACCGCAGCGCCGGCCAGGATCACAAAGGCCGCCATATTCACATAGCCCAGCGAAAACGGCGCGCGGCCGGTCTCGTCCAGGCCCGCAATCATGAATCCCACTGCGCCCGGCAAGCCGATCGCCACGCCGAAACCGGCGGAGGTCGCCACCGCCTGATGCATGGTGCGTCCGCACACGCTCATCAGCGTGACGCCGAAGACGCCCCCGCCGATGCCCATCAGGCTGGACAGCACCCCGATGAAGCCGCCCAACAGGCCGCGCAACGGCTGACCGGGCATGTCGTCGGCCAATCGCCAGTGGGGCCGGCCAAAGAAGAATTGCGCCGACAGGATCAATGCGACCGCACCGAACAGTCCGGTCAAGGCCCGCCCCGGCGCGAGATCGGCGACGGCCGAGCCCGCCAGCGCGCCGACCACGATCCACGGCGTCCAGGTGCGAAGGATCTGAAAATCAACCGCGCCGCGCTTGGCGTGGGCGGATACGGAGCGCAGGCTGGTGGCCACGATCACCGCGAGGGACGTGCCCACCGCCGCGTGCATGGCGTGATCCGGATAACCCAGTGCGGTGAACACGTAATACATCGCCGGCACCATCACGACGCCGCCGCCGATGCCGAACAGTCCCGCGATCAGGCCGGCGCCGGCGCCGACGACGAGCAGCGCGGCGATGAAGGGCAGAAACTCCAGCACCTGGACGCTCAGCGCAGGGTCTTCATGGAATCGAGCATGCGGCCGATCCGTTCCAGCTCATGGGCGTCGACGCCCAACCGCTCGGCGACTTCATCCTGCGCGGCGCGCCAGAGCGGCAGGACGGCGTTGAGCTTGGCTTCGCCCGCTTCGGTCAGCGACACGATGCGCGTGCGCGCATGGCCCGCTTCGATCCGCACGAAACCGGCGTCCTCCAGCCCCGCGATGGAGCGCTGCATGCTGGACAGGTCGAGTCCGGCGGCGCTCGCCAGCTCCGACAGAGACGCCGGCCCCGACGCGGCGACCGTCAATAAAACCGTGACCTGGGCGGATGTCGTGGCTTCGCCGGCGAGGCGCCGGTCATAGATCGCCACGACAGCCCGATTGGCGGCGCGCACTTTGGCGGCCAAACACGCGTCAAGCACATGCTCGGCCTGTGCGGCCACTTCGCGCTGCGCATCCATGCCTGAGGTCACGCCCTTAACTCCAAGATCGACTCTGTTCCGGTTCTAGACCGACCGCCGGTTCAATCAAGCCAGGTCAACGGACCATGTGACAATAAACCATCACAAATTGGTTATGCAATTTGGGTTTACATTTCTTATGCAACTTGCTTTGTCAAATCGCCGATCGCGCTTCCCGCGGCCGGAGCCATCCAGGAGGGAGAATCCACCATGAGAACCACACTCTTCGCCGCAAGCCTGAGCATCCTGACCGCCGCGGCTGCAATGGCGAGCCCCGACCGGCAAGTCTATGTTGGCGCGTTCACCGGACTTCACGCCGCCGACACCCAGGAAATGCGCGGCGCCAATGCCGCGGGCGCACAGCGCAATATTGATATTGAGTATGACGATGCAGCCCTGTTCGGCGTCAATCTGGGCGTTGCAGGCCCGGACTATGGCTGGGGACGCCTGCGCGCAGAGATCGAAGTGGCGCATCGCGAGAATGATGTCGACCAGCTCATCCTCAATGGCGTCGAGCGCGGCGTGCGCGACGGTTCGCACACCTCTGTGACCACCGCCATGGTCAACGCTTACTGGGACAGCCGTCTGCTCCAGGACCGGTTTCGCGTCGGCGCGGGCGCCGGTTTCGGGCTGGCCGGCATTGATCATGAAGTGCGCTACCGGGTCGAACGCCCGGCGAGCGCCGGCGGCGATCTGGCGATCGCGATTCCCAATACCGAGACCACCTTCGCCTACCAGCTGATCGGTCAGGGCGAATGGGAGCTTGGCGCCAATCTGTCCCTGGTCGGCGATGTCCGCTATTTCGACGCCGGCGCGTTTCAGGCCGAGCGCTATGTGCTGACCACGGGCGCCTTTGATTCCGTGCTCGACACCGACTGGACGGCCACCGAAGCGACCATCGGATTGCGCTATCGCTTCTAAGAGGCGGTGCGCAAGAGTGCGCCCCGGGGGCCAATGCGCCCATCGGGCGCGCACTCGACCGCTTGCAGCGCCCGTTCCGTCACCGACCAGTCCGCGCCGGGTTTATTGGCTTCAGATGAGAGGACCTGACGCCATTTGCGTGCGCCCGGACGCCCCGCGAACAGGCCGAGCATGTGACGCGTGACGGCGTGCAGCTTCACGCCCCGGCTCAGCTGGTCCTCCACATAGGGGCGAAAAGCCGCGACCACTTCAATCGGGCTCGCCACCGGATTGGCGGCGCTGAAGATCGCGCGATCCGCATCGGCAAGGATCCACGGCGTCTGATAGGCCGCCCGGCCGACCATGACGCCGTCAAGTCCGCCTCGGTTTTCAAGCGCATGCGCCAGATCAATCAGGCCGCCATTAAGGATGATTTCAAGGTCCGGCCGCTCGCGTTTGAGCCGGTGCACCAGCGCATAGTCCAACGGCGGCACATCCCGGTTTTCCTTCGGACTCAACCCCTTCAGCCAGGCTTTGCGTGCGTGCACGGTGAAGCTGGTGACGCCGGATTGCGCGACGATGTTCACAAACTCGAAAAGCGTGGCTTCGGGCTTCTGATCGTCGACGCCGAGCCGATGCTTGACCGTGACCGGCACATTCACCGTTTCGCGCATCGCGATAAGACAGTCACGCACAAGCTCCGGCTCGCGCATCAGGCAGGCGCCGAACTTGCCCGACTGGACCCTGTCGGACGGGCAACCGACATTGAGGTTGATCTCCGCATAGCCGAATTCAGCCGCAATTCTGCTTGCCTGCGCCAGTGTTTCCGGATCGGACCCGCCCAGCTGGATGGCCACAGGATGTTCGGCCGGGTCAAATCCGATCAGGCGCGGTGCATCGCCATGGATCACCGCCTGGTCGACCGCCATCTCGGTATAGAGAAGCGCGCGGCGCGTCAGGACACGGTGAAACGCCCGGCAATGCCGGTCGGTCCAGTCCATCATCGGCGCCACCGATAAGCGGCGGTCCACGGTGTCGGGGTGCTGGTTCATGGGCGCGATGTAGGCCGCATGGGCGCAAAGCGCAATTCGGCCGCTCGATTTAGCGCGCGCCAGACACCTGCGTGCGACGGGCCTTCAGGCTCCCTGACACGCCGCGCCAAAAGCGCGGCGGCCGGGCCGCGGGTCGCGACCGGCTTGAGGTCCAAACCGCCGAGCGCCCGGAGTTTGGACATTACGGCCGACGGCGACAGAACATCGCCGAGGCCGCGCCAGGCAACGGCTTGGCGCAGGGCTCGTCGGATCGCATAAAGCCATATTAACCCTGCCGCTTAACCCGGTCTTGAAGCGGCCTGGCGTACGCTCTCTCGCCTGAAGGAGCACGCCATGGCCAAAGCCGCCTATCACAAGCATCAGCGCGTCTATGTGCGCCCGGTCGGGACCTGGGCGATGATCGAGCGGGTCAAGCCGCACTGGGTCAAGGATGTCGAGGAGCCGGTTCGGATCTATTACGATTGCGGCCTGGGCCGCGACTTCACCGAAGCGGAGCTGGCGGTCGAAGCGGTCGAACAGACCGACGCCGGGCGCTGGCGGATCATGCGCGCGCGCAATAAATGGCAAACCGTGGAGGAGTGCGCGCACCATCCTCAACCGGGCACTTATCCCGTCGTGGTGACCGATGAGCAGGATTGGGGCGGATGGCGGGTGCCGGGCGCGGAGTATGACCGCGACCCTAACCGCATCGAAGCGCAAGCCCGCATGATCGTTCATGCGCCGCGCCTGCTGGCGTTGGCCGAAACCCTCACCCGGATGGCCGCCGAAGACGCTGAGGCGGGCCCTGATCTGATCGCCGTCGCACGGCGCGCAGAGGACCTTGTCCGCGCCGTCAAGGCCCGTCCCGGCGCGCCTGATCAATTGCAGGCCGCCGAGTAATCCAGTCGGTTAACCGGTCGGAAACGCTGCAGGTCCATATCTGTATGTCACGCCCGAGGATGAGGCAGCGCGCAGGCACGCATGGCGAATCTGTCGAAAATCAACACCTTGGTTGTCGATGACAACGCGCACATGATCCATATCGTGCGGTCCATGCTGTTGGGTTTCGGCATTACGCGCACTTATGAGTCCCGGGATGCGGCCGAAGCGTTCGACATCGTCCGCCACGAGCCGATCGATCTGATTATCGTCGATTTCCAGATGCCCTTGCTGGACGGTCTCGAATTCACCCAAATGGTTCGCACCGGCGGCGACACGCGCAATCCCTATATTCCGATCATATTGCTGACCGCTCACACGGAGCGTTCACGCATCGTGGCGGCGCGCGACGCGGGCGTAACCGAAATCTGCGCCAAGCCGGTCACAGCGCATCAAATGTGGACCAAGATCGCGGCTGTGGTGAACAATCCGCGCCCCTTCGTCCGCGCCAAGTCGTATTTCGGTCCGGACAGGCGACGCCAAGACCTTGAATTTAAGGGTGAAGACCGGCGCGCCACCGTCATTGACGGCGATAGCAAGCCGGAGGCCGGCGATGGCGCGGTCGTCGTAGAAGCGGACACCGCCGCCTAGGGCGCGCGGATATCACCAGTTTCATTAGGCGCAAGCGGCATCACGGCTAGACCTCTGCGGTGCGAGCGCCCTACCCTGCCCGTATGATTCGCAAGGGCGAAGCGACCGGCGGCCGCGAGCGCCGCGCCGACCGGCAACGCGCCGGCGCTCGGGCTCGTGCGTCCGCCGCCCGGCCGGTCACCCTCGCCGTCCTCGCCTTTTCACTGGTTTTTGCGTGCGTGATCGCGGTCAAGCTCCAGCAGGAATGGACCGCCGCGCAAGGCGCGGCGGATGCTGCGAAGGCGCGCTCGGCGGCGCTTCTGGCGGAACGGGTCTCAAACCGCATTGCGGAGATTGACGGCGCCGCCGCCGTGGCCGCTGCGCAAATTGCAGCGCTTGACGCCGCCGATGTCGAACCGTCGGCGCGCGCCGCGATCAACCGCCTGGCCGCCGCCGAGGCTGTTTACGGCGCAGCGGTGTTGATGCCGGATGGTCGGGTTTTCGCCGCCGGCGGCGCTTCAACCGAAACGCTGCGCGCGGCTGCGGACGCCGGCTTGCAGGATGGCCTCGCGGTCCGCGCCGGGGAAGCTGGATCGGTGGCGCACGCCTTTCCCACGCCGTTTGCCGACGGTTCGGTCGGCGCGGTCGTCGTGGTGTTCAGCCCTGACGCCCTGATCCCGGCGCCTCGGGCCGGAGTCCTTCATCTTCTCACCGACACGGACGGTCGATTGATCGCGATGGCGCCGGCGACCGCCTTTGACGGCGCGCCGCTGGCGGCGCAGCGCTTCGGACTGGACGCCGATCAGGTCGCGTCGCTCGCCGAACGCGGCGGCGCGCTGCGCGGCGCTCAACTCGGCGAGGAGGCGCAAACCCTGGGCGCGGCCCGCATACCCGGCGCGCCGCTCCATGCCCTGGTGATCGGTTCGAGCGGCATCAATCAGGCCGCCTGGATCAACACGCTGGTCTTCCATGTTCTTCTGCTGATCGCTCCGCTGGGAACCGCCGTCGCGCTCTCGGCGCGCCTTCGGTCTGAAACCGACAAACTCGACGCAACCGAGCGGCGCCTGCGCGATTCCGAAAGCCGGCTGCGCCTGGCGATTGAAAGCGCGCGCTGCGGCGTCTGGGACTGGAATCTCGCCACCGACGAAGTCGTGCTGACGGACAGCTTCGCCCACCTGATCGGGCGGGCCAAAGGCGAGCGCCTCACGGGCCCGGAGCTGATGTTGATGTTCGGCGAGGACGACCGCCACCGCGTCCGCGCCGCCATGCGCGGCGCCGCCCAGGCCCAGGATGTCGACGTCGAGGTGCGCGCCGCAGGGCTCGCGGTCTGGCTGCAGCTGCGCGGACGATTGATGAGCGGCACCAATCGGATTGTCGGCGTGGCGATCGACGTCACCGAACGCAAGGGCGCCCAGGCCCGGGTCGCAGCGGCGGAATCCCGCCTGCGCGCCGCTCTGGAGTCCATGAATGAAAGCTTCGTGCTCTGGGACTCCCGGCAACGCCTGATCCTGTGGAACCGCAAGTTCCGGGAGTTTTTCGCCTTACCCGACGACGCGCTCAAACCCGGGATGAGCTATGGCGATGTGGAGGGCCGCGCAGGCCGCGCCATCGAGAAAGTCCATGGCGAGGACGAGTATGCCGGTTACGAGCTGGAATTGCTGGACGGGCGCTGGCTGCGATATTCCGAGCGCCGGACCGCCGACGGCGGCCTGGTGTCGGTGGGCGCGGACATCACGGCGCTGAAATCCCAGGAAGCGGCCCTGCGCGACAATGACCGGGAAATGCGGCGCACGGTCGATAATCTGCGCCTGTCCCAGGAACGCGTTCAGGAACTTGCTGAGAATTACGAGCAGGAGAAAATCCGCGCGGAAGAGGCCAACCGGTCCAAGTCTGAATTCCTCGCCAACATGTCCCACGAATTGCGCACGCCGCTCAATGCGATCAACGGCTTCTCCGAAATCATGTCCGGGGAGATGTTCGGTCCGCTCGGCCACGAGCGCTACAAGGATTATGTTCAGGACATTCTCAGCTCCGGCCAGCATCTCCTTTCGCTGATCAACGACATCCTGGACATGTCCAAGATCGAGGCCGGCAAGATGCAGCTGCAGCCAGAGCCGGTCGATCCCGTCGAATTGGTCGAACAATGCGTCCGGATCATGCGGGCGCGGGCCGAGGAGAAGGACATCGCTCTTGCCGTGGAAGGCGCGCGCCTGCCCTCCATCGAGGCGGATCCGCGCGCCATGAAACAGGTATTGCTCAACCTGATGAGCAACGCCGTCAAATTCACGCCGGAAGGCGGCAAGGTTGTCGTGCGCACCTTCGACGCCGCCGACGGCGTCGTCATGCAGGTCGCCGACACGGGCATCGGCATCGCGGAGGAGGACCTGCCGCGCGTCGGCCGGCCGTTCGAACAGATTGAAAACCAGCACTCCAAGGTCCATCAGGGCTCGGGGCTGGGCCTGGCGCTTTCGAAGTCGCTGGTCGAGATGCATGGCGGCACGCTGCGGATCGATTCCGTGCTCGGCAAAGGCACGACCGTGTCCTTCACCCTGCCCGCCGTGGCGGCGGTCGAACCCGATCCCGACGAAATGACCGACGACCCAGCGGCCCTCAGCGACGCCGAACACCGGGCGCTGTCGGGCGAGGCCGAGCCGGAATCGCGAAGCGAAGCGGCGGCAGCCCCTTAATCGCCGGGCGGAGGCCCTGGGCGGCGCTCGCGCAGGCCCGGGCCCGGACGGTCAAAGGGCGGCAGGCGCATGGCGGCGCGGAAGGCGGCTTGACGCTCCTCCGGCTCCAGATCCGAGGCGATGTCCAGAATCAGCGCCTCTGTGGCGTCCTCAAGCGCAGCGCGGGATGCGCGCGAGCGATCCAGAGCCGCGGCGGCTTCCTCCGGATCAAAGGGATCGGCGAGCAAGGCTTGCGCGGCGGCCCGGCGCGCAACCGCGACGTCGCGGACCAAGTCTCCAAGCTCCCGGCGGGTGTCTTCGACGCGCTGACGCGCGGCGCGGCGCTCGTCGGGAGGCAATTGCTCCACGAAGGCGCGCAATTGAAATCCGCCGCCGCCGGCCCGCATCGTCGCGCCGGAGGCCGCGGGCGCCTCCGGAGCCAGCCAGCTGCGGGCGCCGGCCCCGAGGAGCACGCCGTTCAACAGCACGGAGACCAGAAGCAGGATGATCCAGATATTCAGCCGGCTCATCGTGCACCCTCCTCCAGCTCGAACACATCGACTTCTTCAAGCGCGCCGAAGGCTGCCGCGAAAACCGCATCATCCGGCGCACTCGATTCCGGCGCCGCGAGCCAGCCGGTCCCCAAGCCGACGGTCAGCATGACCGCGGCGGCCACCGCCGCCCAGGTCGGCGCAGCCGGCCTGCGGCTCGCCAAGCCGTCGGCCAGGATCTGATCAAAGAGCTCCGATGGCGGCGCGGCCTCTGCTGCCTTCGCGAGCATCGCGTCCAGGCGCCGCGCGGCCTTCAATACGGCTTCGGCCGCCTCTTCATGCGTCTCGACATAGGCTTGCGCGGCGGCGCGCTCCGCCTCGGGCCAGCGATCCAACGCGCCGCCATAGGCCTCGGCCAGCGCTTCAAAGCGCTCCTGTGTCATCATGTTTCACCTCCATGAACTCCGGCGAACCCGTCGATCAGATCGTCGCGCTCGCTCAGGAGCTCCGTCTTCAGCTTGCGGCGGGCTCGGGCGAGCAAGCTCTCCACCGCCTCAATGCTGACCCCCAAAATCTCCGCCGCCTCAATATTGGTGCAGTCCTGAAAACTGCAAAGCTCCAGAGCCGCCCTTTGACGCTCCGGCAAGGCGGCGATGGCGGCGCGAACGCGCCGGGCGCTGGCGTCCGCCGCCATCAAATCGTCCGCCCGCGGCGCCGCGTCGGCGCGCTCGGGCGCGTTTTCCTCCATGGTCTCCTCGCGCCGTTTACGCAGCTTGTCGAGGCAGGCGTTCGTCGCAATACGCGCGACCCAGGTCTCCAGGCGTGCGCGGTCTGCATCAAAGCGGTCGATCGCGCGCCACACCTTCACAAAGGTTTCCTGCGCGATGTCTTCCGCTTCGCCGGCGTCTTGCAGCAAACGCCGCGCCACGGAATACACCACCGGCAGGCAGCGCCGCGTCAGCGCTGCGATCGCCGCACGCTCGCCCCGGGAGACCGCCAGGGCGAGCGCGCGATCACCCGCGCGCGCATCCTGCTGCGGTCCGTCGGCAGGGGACCCGGAGATGACTCGCAGCATAGGACGCATGGCGGGGACAGCTTCCGGTCAGTCGCGCCACCACTGGCGCGCTTGCCGGCGAGACTGGCGGGCTTCCAAGGCGGCGTCCAGCTCTTCAGGGCTGATCGCATCATCGCCATTGGCGTCCAGCCGCTCGAACAGGCGGCCCTCGCGGCCGACGAATTCGGCGCGCGAGATACGACCGTCCTCGTCGGCGTCGATCCGCGCCAGTCCTCGGCGGCCGCGCCGCGGGCCGTCCTCATCGCCGCGCAGGGCGTGCAGCCGCTGGCGGGTCGGGGAGGCGTCGGCGAGATCGAGGAAGCCGTCGCCATTGCGGTCGCGGAAATCAAATTCCTCGCCCTGCAGCCGCTCGACTTCGGCGCGCGTGACGGTGTTGTCGCCATTATAATCAGCCGCGCCCAGCATCATGATCGCCATGCCGGCGCGTCCAGGCCCGTCGCCGCGCGGACCGCCAGGCCCCGGCTGGGCCGCCGCCACGCCGCTGATGATCAGCACGCAGGCCGCCGCGGTGGTGAAAAGAAACGTCTTCATCTAACCAACTCCGTTTTTCTTATCGAGGCCCGATTGGGCGCTGTCGCGCCCCCCTCATCCCCCCTTACGGAGCGTTAGATCATGATCCGTCGCGACCGGTTCAGAGCCCTGGTCCTTGAGCGGACCGATCAGGCGTTCGAAAACCGACCGCACCGTCTCAGCATGGCGTTCGATGCGCGCACTCACCTCTGTCAGGTCTGCGGCGTCACAGGCGGCGGCGAGACGGGCGGCGAAAGGCGCGCTTGCGTTTTCAGGGTCGAACCCCGAGCCATGGGCGGCGCGCATGAGCTGTGTAAGCGCGGCGTAATCCTCATGCGCCGCGAGCAATGCATCGGCGTCGTCGCGCGCCAGCACACCCGCCGCGGCCAGCCGCTCGAGCGCATCTCCGGTATGCGAAGACAGCTGCCGGCCCAGCCTAAGCTGGGCTGACTGGGCGATGAACTCGATCTCAATCAGGCCGCCGGACCGCAGCTTCAGATCCCATGCTCCGCTCGCCGGCTTGTCCCGCAACAAGCGCTTGCGCATGTCCCGCGCGTCCGCACGGATCTGCACCGCATCCCCCGCTTCGCTCACCGCTGTCGCCAGCGCGGCGTTTGTTGCGTCTACGAGCCCTTCGGCGGCGACGACCCGCCCCCGGGTAAGCGCCATGCGCTCCCAGGTCCAGGCTTCGGAGCTGGCGTAATAGGCGTCGAGCCGGGACAACCGGACCGCGATCGGACCAGCTGAGCCGGACGGCCGCAAAGCCATGTCGACTTCGTAAAGCGCCCCCTCCTGCGTCGGCGCCGACAGGGCCGCGACCAGGCGCTGGGTGAAACGCACGAACCAGGCCTCCGCACCGACGGGCATTGAGCCCTGAGATTGGCCGGACCGCGGATCGTAGATGACGATCAAATCGAGATCTGAATCCGCGGATAATTCCCGCCCGCCCAGCTTACCCATGCCCAGCACCGCCCAGCCTCCCGGCGCCGGCCCATGACGGCGCGCGACTTCTCGTTCAGCCGCCCGGGCCATCGCCTGAACCGCCGCGTCCGCCAGCGCCGCAAAGGCCTCGCCCGCCTCGCCCGCGCGCGCGCGGCGCATCAATAGCTGGGCGCCGATGCGCAAACGCTCTTCACCGGCGATGCGCCGGGCTGTGTTGAGCGCGTCCTCAAACTCCATCGCCTCAAGGCTTGAGAAGCGCTCCAGATAACGCGTCTTTGCATCATTGCGGATCGGCGCAGCAAAGCTGGGCTCCAACATCGCATCCATCAAGGCGGGACGGCGGGCGAGCGCCTCGGCGAGCCGGGGCGCAAGGCCGAGGATGGCCAGCAGCTCCTGCGCCAGAGCAGGTTGGTTCACCAGCAGGGACAGCGGCTGGACGCCGACCGGCAGGCCCTCGAAAAACGTCGAGAAGCGCGTGAACGCCGCGTCCGGATCGCCGGTCTCGGACAATCCCTCAACCAGGCGCGGCGCGAAGCGGGAGAACAGGGCTCGCGCCCGCTCCGTGCGCGCGGCGCGCGCTTTGCCCGCCGCCCATCCCGCCAGCCGCGTCCAGATTCGAGCGGGTTCTGAAAACCCGAGCTTTTCAAGCGTGCTTAATGTGTCCGGCGTCGGCTCGACGCCGGTCAGGACCAGGCTGCCCACCCGGGTCGCCAGGCTTTCGCCATCGCTGAATTGGCTCGCAAATCGCTCATGGACGTCACGGAGCAGCGCTTCCAGGTCGCGGTCAAACACCGCAAGATCACTCTGACCGACCAGAGCCGCAAGACGCCGGCGGGCGTCCGGGTCGTCGGGCACGGTCTGGGATTGTTCGTCCTCAAGCATCTGGACCCGGTGCTCCAGCGCCCGAAGGCGCCGGTAGGCCGCGGAGAGGGCGTCGGCGTCGCTGCTGGAGATGAGCGCTTCGTCCGCAAGCGCCGGCAGCGCTTTCAGCGTCGAGGCGGGCCGGCAGCTGCGCCGGCGGCCGCCGAACACCATCTGCAATACCTGGGCGAAGAACTCGATCTCCCGAATGCCGCCCCAGCCCAGCTTCAGATCATGGCCGGGCGCGGAAATGCTGGCGCGCCGGCCCACCGCCTGGATTTGGCGGGCGATGCCGCGAATATCCTCAACCGCCACGAAGTCAAGCGTGCGCCGCCAGATGAAGGGCTCCAAATCCTTCAGGAAGGCGTCGCCCAGCGCCCCGTCGCCTGCCACCACCCGGGCTTTCGCGTAGGCCGCCCGCTCCCAATTCTGACCCACCGCCTCGAAATACTGGCGCGCCATTTCGGCGTTGACGGCGGCGGGCGTGGAGGACGGGTCCGGCCTTAGCCGCAAGTCGACGCGGAAGACATAGCCGTCATCGGTGACCTCTTGCAGATAGTTGGACAGCCGCCGGGTCAGCCGCGCATAGGTCTTGGCCGGATCCGGCGTCAAGGCCAAATCGGTGTGTTCCGGCTCCCACAGGACGACGAGATCGATATCGGAGGAATAGTTCAGGCTGCGCTGGCCATGCTTGCCCAGGGTGAGAACGAAAAGGCCCGGCGCCGGAATGCCGGGATCTTTCACAGGCAAGCTGCTCGCCCGGGCCGCCGCCTCCAACCCCGCCCTGACCGCCGCATCGGCGAAACCGGAGACCGCGTTGACGGTGTCTTCCAGACTGAACGCGCCAGCAAGGTCCGCGAGCGCGGTCGCAAGATGCATGTCCGCCTTCGCCTGACGCAGGACCGCCATCGCGGAATCCGGATCAGATCCGGCGCGCCGCGCGCGATCGCAGGCGTCCGCCAAAACGGTTTCGGGCGCTTCTTCGCCCAGCCGCTTCAGCGTCTGCGGACGCCGCTGCGCCACGCGTCCCAGATAGGGCGCGGCCGCGAAGACGGCGTCGAGGAAGTCGGCCTGGTCCGCCCAAGGCGCAAGCGCGTCCGGATCGATCCGGGCGCGCACGCGAGCGGCGCGCGCGGCGTCGACGATGGGCAGCGTGGCGGAGATGCGGGCGGGCAAGGCGGCGGGCATGCAGCGGAGGCTCGCCGAGCGGGGCGGTGTTGGCAAGCGGCCCTAGCTCGCCTTCTCAAAACAAAGAGCGATCCTGAGGCCGGGGCCATTGCCGTCCACGGCGCCGGGACCGTCGTCGAGGGTGAGCTTGGCCTCGTGCACTTCCGCGATCGCCTGAACGAGAGACAGGCCGAGCCCGACCCCGGGCAGCGACCGGGATTTTTCCAGACGGACAAAGCGTTCGAGCACGCGGCCGCGCTCCTCGGCGGGAATGCCCGGCCCCGTGTCGGTCACGGAGATCTCGGTTCGGCCTGCGCTGGTCTTGCGTCCGCGCAACATCACGGCGCCGCCTTCCGGCGTGTATTTGACGGCATTGTCGATGAGATTGGCGATCGCCTGCGCCAAGAGCTCGCGGTCGCCGGTGACGATGAGGCCGGGCGGACAATCGCAATTGAAATCGAGCCCGGCATCCTCGCAGACCGGCTCATAAAGCTCGGCGACGTCGGCGATCAGTTCGGACAGGTCAACTGCTTCAAAGACGCGCCGGCGCTCGCCGGCCTGAAGACGGGACAGGGACAGCACGGCGTTGAACGTTTTCAGAAGCTCGTCGACATCCGCCACCGCCTGAACCAGCGCGGCTTCTCGATCAGCCAGATCACCGGCCTCGATGAGCGCCGCCTCGAGCCGGCCGCGCATACGCGTCAGGGGCAGGCGCAAATCGTGAGCGATGGAATCCCCGGCGGTGCGCATGCGCTGCATGAGATGTTCCACACGGTCCAGCATCGCGTTGAAATTGCCGGATAATTCGTCGAGATCATCGCCGGAGAAGGTGCGCGGCGCACGGGTGTCGAGCTTGCCGCGTTTGACCTGTCGGGACACCGCATTGATGGCTTCCAGCCGCCGCGCGAAACGCCGGCTGACCACAGCGCCGGACACGATCCCAAGCGCCAGAGCCAGGCCCGACGCGATCAAGACCGCGTTGAGCGCCTCACCGACGAAGCGATTCTCCTCCTCCATGTCGACGCCGACAAAAAGGCGGTAGCCGCTGTCGACTTCGACGATGCGGGCGCGGGCTTCGCGGCTTTCCTCGCCCGTTTCATCGCCTTCCACGGGCGCCCGGTCATAGATGAAGACCAGCCAGCCTTCCGCGTCCGGCTGCCCGGGCGGCAAGCCCGAGATATTGCCTGAGACGCGCCGACCGTCGTCGTCCACCAGCAGATAGAGAAACTCCCCGCCCCCGACCGAGCGTTGGAGAATATAGCGGTTAGCCGCCTGCGGGCCGCCGTTTTCATAGCGCGCTTCGATGCGCGCGAGCTCTTCATTGATCGCCGCTTCGGCCCGGCGCGCGGCGGCTCCGGCCGTCGCGGTGTAAACCAGGGACAGGATCACAAAGCTGGACAGGGCGAACAGGGCCGCAGACAGCAAGGTCAAACGGAACGCCGTCGTCCGCATGAAAGCCGGCAGGCGCGAGCTTTCGGGCTGTTGAGCTGTGTCTGTCACTCTGGATACACCGGGCGAATTCAGGCGTCAGGCCTGGAGACGGTAGCCCGCGCCGCGCACGGTGTGGAGCATCTGCACGTCATAGGGCTTGTCGATTTTCGAGCGCAGCCGCGAGATATGCACATCGATCACATTGGTCTGGGGGTCGAAATGATAATCCCAGACCTTCTCCAGAAGCATGGTGCGGGTCACCACCGTGCCGGCATGGCGCATCAGGAATTCGAGGAGACGAAACTCGCGTGGCTGAAGCAGGATGGCCTCGCCCGCCCGGTGCACCGTGCGCGCCAGCAAATCCATCTCAAGATCGCCGACCTCCAAACGCGTCTTAACCGCCTCGGGATCGCGGCGGCGCGCCAGAACGTCGACTCGCGCCATGAGCTCGGACGGCGCGTACGGCTTGACCAGATAGTCGTCTCCGCCCGCTTTCAGGCCCTCCACGCGGTCATCGACCTCACCCAGCGCGGACAGCACCAGCGCCGGCGTCTTATCGCCTTCCCCGCGCAATTCGGAGATCATCGAAAGTCCGTCTCGGCGCGGCATCATCCGGTCCACGATCAACACGTCGAACGCGCCTTCACGGGCCATGGCGAGCCCGTCTTCGCCGTCATGGGCGACATCGGCCACATGGCCGGCCTCGCCGAGCATCTTTGCGATATTGCGTGCGACCTCGCGGTCGTCTTCAACGATGAGTACGCGCATGCCTGTCCTCCCGACTGGAGGAGGCTGCGCACAGAAGCGCCGCCTCCCGGTTCGCGCTAGTTATTCTCGTCAATCTCCAAAGCGGCATAGCGGCGCTGACCGCCCTGGGACGCGACGAAGACCAGGAGCGCTTTGCGCCCGCGGGCTTCCGCGTCTTCAACCGCTTCGCGAAACTCGACCACGGTCGTCACGTCCCGGCCGCCCGCCTCCAGCACGGCGTCGCCGACGCGCATGCCTTCATTGGCCGCTTCCGAACCCGGCTCGACTTCGACGATCATCAGGCCGCGTTCGCCGAGATTGAGACGTTCGCGGTCTTCTTCGCTGGGCGCTTCCAGCGTCATGCCGAACATGCGCACCTGGCCTTCGGTCACCGCCGGCGCCGCTGCATTTTCCTCACCCGGCTCCGGGCGCTCGGACAATTCCACCGTGAAGCGGCGCTGTTCCTCGTCGCGCAGGACGTCGAACCGCACCTGCGCGCCTGGCGGAAACGCCCCGACACGGCGCGTCAGCTCGCGCGCGCCTTCGACCGGCTCGCCGTTCACGGCGGTGACGATGTCGCCATTCTCCAGCCCCGCCGCCTCGGCCGGGGTGCCGGACAGGACCTGATTGATGAGGACGCCCTGAAGCGCTTCATCAAGGCCCATGGCCATTTTCAGGTCTTCGGTCAGATCCGCCGGCGCGACGCCGAGATAGCCGCGGCGCACCTCGCCGGCCTCGATCAACTGGTCGACGATCTGCGCGGCGAGATCCGACGGGATCGCAAAGCCGATGCCGACATTGCCGCCGGTCGGGGAGATGATGGCGGAATTCACGCCGATCACCTGACCGTTCAAGTCGAACATCGGACCGCCCGAATTGCCGCGATTGATGGCGGCGTCGGTCTGCAGGAAATCGGTATACGCCTGCCCCGGTCCGACCTGGCGGTTGATCGCGGAGACGATGCCGGTCGTCGCGGTGCCGCCAAGACCAAAGGGATTGCCGACCGCGACGACCCAGTCGCCGACGCGCACATCGAGCTCGCGATCAAGCTCGACAAAGTCGAACGGACCGCCGTCAACCACACGCAGCACGGCGAGATCAGTCGCCGCATCGGTGCCGACCACCTCCGCTTCCAGATGGCGGTCGTCGCCTAGATGAACGGTGATATCGGAGGCGCCGGTGATGACGTGATTATTGGTCACCACATAGCCGTCGGCGGAAATGAAGAAGCCGGAGCCTTGGGAGCGGCGCTCGCGCGGCTGGTTCGGGCCCATGCCGAAGCGTTCGAAGAATTCGCGAAATTGCGGCGGAACCTGCGACAGGTCCGGCGCTTCACCTTGGGGGTCCACCGTGCCGCTGGCTTCGATGGACACCACGGCCGGGCTCACGGTTTCGATCAGGTCCGCGAATGTCTGCGGCGCGTCAGCCGGGGCGGCGAATTCGAAATCGCGCGCCGTCTCCTGCGCCCAGACCGGAGCGGCGGGGGCGGCGGCGAGAATGGCGGCGGAAGCGAGCAGACGCAGGGCGCGTGTCATGGAGAATGCGTATCCTTCAGGCGTTTCGGGCCGCGTCCAAGAACCGGACGGCGGCGTTGGGAAGAGAGATGACGGAGTGTGAGTCTCTACGAGATTACCAAAACCCTACGGTTCCGTAATCTTCGGCTGCGGCGAAGGCGGGCGAGCCGTTCAAACCCGCGTCGTGGTGATCTCGGAGCTACGCTCCAACGTGCGGTGCACCGGGCATTTATTGGCGATCTCCAGGATTTTCTCATGCATCGCCGCATCGACATCCTCCACCGAAACCTCGCGGTGAAAGATGTCGCGTGTGGCGCCGGCCGGACCGTCGGTGTCGCGCTCGTGAACGACGCGCGTGGAGATTTTGCCGAACGCATAGCCCTTGTGTTTGGCGTACATGCGCAGCGTCATGGTGGTGCAGGCCGCCAATGAGGCGCACAGCATATTGTAGGGATGCGGGCCGCCATCCAATCCGCCCATGGCCTCCGGCTCATCGACGATGAATGCGTGCTGTCCGGCGCGGACCCAGCTATGAAAGCCGCCCAGCCCGGTCTCCGCCACCACCGCGCAGCGATCAGATTCCGCGCGCGGCGGTTCGGGCAAGGCGGCGGTGTGCGCGTAACGCGCCGCCCAGGCGCCGATCATGTCAGCGGAGTGTTCGGCGTCTTCCTTGCGGGTGAGCAGGTGATCGGCCCCATCCAGGCCGATAAAACTCTTGGGGTGCTTTGCGGCGACAAAAAGCCGGGTCGCGTTCTCGATCCCGACCGTCGCGTCCGTGGGGGCGTGCGCAATCAAGACGGCCGCCTTCATCGATCCGATGATGGCGTCCAGGCGCTGTCCCTCGATATCGTCCAAGAATTGCTTCTTGATCCGGAAGGGCCGCCCGGCCAGCAGGACTTCAGCTTCGCCCTTCGCTTCGATTTCGGGCACGTTCGCCTGGAATTGATGACGCACATGGTCGGCGTCAGCCGGCGCGCCCAGCGTGGCGACCGCCTTAACTTCGGCGATGCGGGGGGCCGCAGCGATCACCGCCGCCCCGCCGAGCGAGTGGCCCACAAGGAGGCCGGGCGCCTGATGCGTGTCGCGCAACCAGTCGGCCGCTTTGACCAGATCATCCACATTCGAGCTGAAATTGGTGTTGGCGAAATCGCCGTCCGAATGCCCAAGTCCCGTAAAATCAAAGCGCAGGACCGCAAAGCCGTGCTCGGTCAGACGGCGGGCGATGCGTTGGGCGGCATGGATGTCTTTCGAGCAGGAAAAGCAGTGCGCGAACAGCGCCCAGCCCAGCGGCGGGCCGGCGGGCCGCTCAAGCTTGGCGGCGAGTTTGTCGCCGAGAGCTCCGATGAAGTCGATGCGTTCCGAGCGAGCCATGCACGCCTCCCTTGCCGGTCTGCGGGGAAGGTTAGGATCGGACCCGGCCAGCGCAAGAGCGAGGCTGTCACACGCGCCTCACGCTTGTGTCAGGCGGCGGCGCGCTTGCGCTTCATGGACCCCAGCAGCAAGGCCCCGCCGAACATGAGCAGCAGCACGGGGGTGAGCCACAGGATCGCCGTGCGCCCGTCCAACGGCGGTCGCAGCAAGACCTCATGGCCGAAGCGATCGACCAGGGCTTGACGCACGGTGTCATCGTCCGCCCCTTCGCCCACCTGCTCGCGGACGAAACGGCGCATGTCGAGCGCCATGGGCGCGTTTGAATCCAGGATCGACTCGCCGGAGCACACCATGCAGCGAATCTCCCGCATGAGTTCTTGGGCGCGCGCCTCTTCCTCCGGCGGCAAATCGCTCACCGGCGCAGCCTGAAAGGTCAAGGCGAGCGCGAGGATGATCGTCTTCATTCCGCCGGCTCCGCCAGAAGGTCCGCTTCGGTCCGCTGGCGCGGCGCGCCTTCAGCGATCCGGGCGTAAAGCGCCGTCAGTCCGCCCAGCACGATCAGGATGGCCCCAAGGCTGAGCATCCAGATCAGGGGATGGAACGCGGCGCGCACTTCAAACGCCACCCCGCCGCCCTCGCGCGGGCGCGCCTCGCCGATGGAGACATAAAGCTCGCCGGCGATGCTGGCGTTCAGCGCCACTTCGCGCGTGGTCTGATCCGCCGCCATGTAATAGCGACGCTCCGGCGCGATCACGCCGCCTTCGCCGCCATCAATCAAAAGGCGCGCCTGATCGGCCATATAGTTCGGCCCGTCGGCGCGCTGGACCGAGTCCAGCGTCAGCGTCCGCCCGGCGATGGTGACGCTTTCACCTTGCGCCAGGGCGACATTCATGTCCGCGGGCCGGGACGCATCCGCCGCCGCGCCCAGCGCGATCAGGCCGACGCCGGCATGCGCCAGGGCGCGCCCCGCCGCGGCGATCTTCGCCGTGCGCGACACCAGCGTCGGCAAGCTGCGGGCGGCGTCCATGACCGCGCCGGCGATCGCCCAGGTTCCGATCGCGCCGCCGATGACGGCGAGAACCGGCGCTTCAAACCAGAGGAAGGCGGCCGCCGCCGCGGCGACCGGAAGCAGGATGAACGCCGCGCGGATCTGTTTAAGCGCCGGCTTCGCGCCGCCATTGGCCCAGGGCAGGAAGGGCGCGAGCGGCATTAGAAGGACCGCCGCGATCAGGAGCGGCGTGGCCGACATGTCGAAATAGGGCGGACCGACAGACAAGGTCGCGCCGCCGAGCAGGTCGATCAGCAGCGGATACAGCGTTCCGACGAGCACCACGCCCGCCGTCGCCGCGAGCAAGAGATTATTCGCGCCGATGAAAGCCTCGCGGCTGGTCGGCTCAAACCCGTCGCCTTCGCCAAGGCTGGGCGCGCGCCAGGCGAACAGGGTGAACCCCGCCACGGCCGTCACGCCGAGCATGCCGAGAATCCAGACGCCGCGTTCGGGATCGAGCGCGAAGGCGTGCACCGAGGTGATGACGCCGGAGCGGACGAGAAAGGCGCCGAGGATTGACAGGATATAGGCGAGCAGCGCCAGGAAGACGGTCCAGCCCGGAAACGCGCCGCGCTTCTCTGTCGCGATGGCGGAGTGGATCAGCGCCGCGCCCAAGAGCCAGGGCATGAAGCTGGCGTTCTCCACCGGATCCCAGAACCACCATCCGCCCCAGCCAAGCTCGTAATAGGCCCACCAGGCGCCCAGCGAGATGCCGGCGGTCAGGCTCGCCCAGGCGCCCAGCGCCCAAGGGCGAAGCGCCGTCGCCAGCTCGCGGCCGCCGGATTTCTGGACCAGGCCCGCCGCTGCGATGGCGAATGCGGTCGAGAGACCGACATAGCCGATATAGAGCATCGGCGGGTGCATCACGAGGGCGGGGTCCTGCAGGATCGGATTGAGATCGGAGCCTTGCACCGGCGCCGGCGTGATCCGTTCGAATGGATTGGAGGCGAACGCCAGGAAGGCGAAAAAGAGGGTCTGAAGCAGGCCCTGGAAACTCACGGCTCGCGAACGCAGCGCCAGGTTCAAAGGACCGATCTTCGCCAGGCCGAGCCCGAACAACGCCAGGATCCAGCACCACAGGAGCATGGAGCCTTCATGCCCGCCCCAGGCGCCGGCGATCTTATACGCCAGCGGCTTATCGACATGGGAGTGGCCCGCGACATAGGCGATGGAGAAATCCGATCGCACGAAGCTGATGATCAGGAGCAGCATCGCCGCCCCGCCCGCCAGCACGGCGATCTCCGCCGCCGCGCGGCCCGCGTCGGCCGCCGGCCCGCGCCCGCCCTTGTCTGCGCCCCGCCAGGCCAGCACCGTCTGCGCCAGACAGGCCAGCAGCGCCAGTGCGATCAGAAATCGACCAATTTCAGCAATCATTTAGGAGCCGGTCTCCTGGCCGTCGCCATAATCGCCCGCGCCGCCTTCGCCATAACCGCCATGGCCGGCGCCGTCCTCATGCCACATGCCGCTCTCCTTCAGCGCCTGGGCGACTTCGGGCGGCATATAGGTTTCGTCATGCTTGGCGAGCACGGTGTCCGCAGTGAAGCGCCCGCTGGCGTCAAAGACGCCTTCGGCCACGATCCCCTGACCTTCCCGGAACAGGTCGGGCAGCGACCCGCCATACTCAATCCGGATTTCGCCGGCCCCGTCGGTGACTGTGAAATTCGCGCCGCCCGCCGCCGGCCGTTCGACCGAGCCGTCGACGACCAAGCCGCCGACGCGCACGCGTTGTCCGGGCTCAGGCGGGTTTTCCGCGACCATGGCCGGAGAATAGAAAAACACCATCGCGCCGCTCATGGCGCTCATCGCAAGCGCCGCGGCTGCGATCAACACAACGGCCGCGCCGGCCGTAATCCAAAGACGTCTGTTCGCCTTTCTCACGCGTCGCTCTCCTCAAGCTCGAACGCAGTTTCAAGCGCGGACACCAGCGCCATCTTGCCCGGCTCGCCGGCGAATCGGGCGCGCGCTTGGTCCAAGGCGGCGCGCGCCGCATCCGCATCATTCATCATGAGGCGCGTGCGCGCCAATGTCAGCCAGCCGGAAAGGTCTTCAGGTTCTTCGGCCAGCCGGGTTTCCAGCCGCGCGACCATGGACTCGATCATGGCGTCGATATCGATCTGTTCAGCGTCGGCGAAGGGCGCCGCGCCGTCCATGCCCGGGCCGCCTGCGGGACGCGACAGCAAATCCGCCGCCCGCGCCGCGATCCGTTCCCGGAAGTCATCGTCTTCGGGCAGCCGGCCGATGATGTCGCTCCAATAGCGCGCGGCGGTGAACCGGTCGCCCTCTTCATAGGCGGCGGCGCCCAGCAGAAAAGCCGGTTCAGGCAGATTCGGGTCCAGCGTGTTCGCGCGCTGGAAGGCCCGCCGCGCCTCCTCGGTCACCGCGCCCTCATTGAGCGCCATCAAGGCCTGGCCCAGCTCGGTCAGTATGCGCGCGTCTTCGCCGGCGCGCAGCGCCCGCTCGAACATGGCGACCGCTTCCAGCTCACGCTCCGTGCGCGCCAAAAAGCGGCCCAGCATCAGCCGGGCGGCGACATCATCGGGATTTTGGCGGATGGCGTCGCGCAGACGCTCCTCCTGTTCGATCGGGGCGAGCGTGGTCGGGTCGACAGACCGCAATCGCTCGACCAGAACGTCATAGGGCTGGCCAGGCGTCTCCGGCTCGCCGTTGACCCAGTAGGCCGCAAACGCGCCTGACGCGACGATGCCGGCCAGGCCGAGCGCCGCCAGCCGGGCGCCGCCGCGCGCGATCGGCGTCGCGATGTAAATCCCGGCGAAAACCGTGATCAGGCTGGCGATTACGATGACCGTGATCATGACCGGCGCTCCCAGCTGAGCAGGAGATTATTCGCCGGCATGTCGAGGCGGCCGGTGCGGTCAAATCCGTGATCGGCCGCAAGGGCGTCGACAGCCTCCAGGCTGCGCACGCCCCAACGCGGATCACGGCGCTTGAGGTCTGTGTCGAATTGAAGATTGGAGGGCGCGGTCCGTTCGCCGTCCAGGAAGGGGCCGTAGAGATGGACTGCGCCGCCTGACGCGATCAGATCTCTTGCGCCTTCAAAAACACCGACCGCCGCCTCCCAGGGGGCGATGTGGATCATGTTGGCGCAGAACAGGGCGTCGAACGGATCATGCCCGCCGCTCCATCCGGGCTGCATCACATCGATGTCGAGACAAGAGCGCATCCGGCCCTCAGCCTCCTGCGCCCAGGCGTTGACGCTGGCGCGAGAAGCCGGGTCCGGCTCGCTGGGCGTCCAGATTAAATCCGGACGACGCGTCACGCACGCCAGCGCATGTTCGCCGGTGCCCGAAGCGACCTCGAAGACGCGCGCCTCCGGCGGCAACAGCCCTGCCAGCGCCTCTGAAATCGGGGCCTTATTGCGGCTCGCGCTTGCGGAGGACAGGCGCGCGCCATCGGGCGCACGGGCTTCCAGAGCGATGGGGTTTTGCGGCGCAGTGTGCGTCATGCCCCGCTAAATAGTCCGTCCGAGCCCGGACTTGAAGGCAATTACGCTGCTCGGGCTGCGGCGACGCGGCGCAGGAGCACCGCGGCGGACTCCCGTTCGCCGATCGATTCCATCAGCGCCGCGACCTCGCGCAGGCGTTCGCGGGCGGTTTCCGCTTCCTCTTCGCTCGAGCCGCGCAAGCCGTCGAGATGGTCCTGGCTCACGGATTCAAGGCGCTCGCGGATTTCAGTGATCACCTCGGCATGCGCATTGCCGACCGCTGCGCGCCCGGCGTCGTCCTTGGTCAGGATCAGGAACAGGCCCAGCGCCGCCGCCCGGTCGAAGGCCGGCTCGCCGGGACTGGGCGGCGTGTTGATGCGGGTGCGCAATCCGCCGCCCTCCGGCGTCGCCCGTTTGAAAGCGTCCCTCGCCGCATCGTGGATGCGCGCCATCTGATCACTCGCGCGGCTGCGAACTTCGAACAGATGCTTGCCCCAATCGCCATCCTTGCGAATGCCGATCTCCCGCGTCATTCCAACGGTGATGGCGGCGAAGCCCGCGAGCGCCTGTGCAGCGGCGCGGGCCTCAGCTTCGGCCTGCGGCGCGGTCGCGAAGCCCTTCAGCGCATGTTCGGCGTCGGCGAGCAACGCGTCCCCGATCACCGCCATGTCCGTCTGGGAGACCAGCAAATCATCGCCGCGTCGGGCGATGCGCTCGAAGACGCGCAGCAATTTCCAGGGTTGGTCCATTCGCGCCATGACGAAATACAGCACCCAGATCGCGGCGTCCGGATCCACTTCGCTTGCGGCTTCATACCGGTCCCGGATCGCCGTGCTCAATGCATTGGTCATGTCGGGAATATGAGCCGGCAGGCCATCAAGCGCGCGCCGAATAGCCTTGCCGGAACGCAGGATCACCGCCGCACGACGGACCGCCTCAAAATCATCCACGCCCAGCCGAGCGCGCAATTTCTTGGCGGCTTTCGGATCGGCTTCCGCGCTGTCCAACGCCTCCAGAATGACCGCGGCGGCGCTGATGCGCGCGTCATCGAGCGTGCCGGGCGTATCGCTGGCTTCCGTGTCGCTGACCCGCGCCGCGACGTCTTCAGCGATGTCCGGCGACAAGGTGTCCTTCAGCCACTCCCATAGCACGCCTTGCAGGGCGTCCGGCGTAAACGCCCGCGATGGGCGGTCCGTTTCAGGATCGCCGCTGACCGGAGACAGCGGCGCGAAAAATCGCTCCCGGGCGCGCGCGGCGACACCGTCCCGGCACAGCGTCAAGAGGCGGCCCAGGGGCGGGTCGGCCTGCTCCGCCACGCCGCACAAGCGCTCAACGAGCGATCGCGGCAGGGTGGTGAGCAGCCCTTCGACCCGTTTGATTTTTTCTGCGGACAGCTGCGCCATGCACCTACACAGACTTTGACCCAATCAGCCTGAGTCTTCACTGAACGTGGTTAACGTGCTGTTTCCAGCTTGCGCCTGCGCGCAGCGGGCAAAGTCAGCTGGGCGCGCAGTCCGCCGAGCTCAGACCGGTCCAGCCGAACCGCGCCGTCATAGGCGCGCGCCAGATCCGCGACGATCGCCAGGCCCAACCCCGTCCCCGGCGCCTGTTCGTCCAGGCGGACGCCGCGCGCCAATGCCTGTTCACGCTCAATCTCCGTCAGGCCCGGTCCGTCATCCTCGATGCTGATTTGCAGCTCGGTCTCGCCCAGAGGCGCCGCGGTCACGCGCACGGCGCACGCCGCCCACTTGCAGGCGTTATCCATGAGATTGCCGGCCAGGTCTTCGAGATCCTGCCGCTCGCCCCGGAACACAAGGCCGTCATCCGCGCAAAGCGCCAGCTCGACGCCACGGCGCGCGTAGATCTTGGCCAGCGTGCGCGTGAGGTCTTCGAGGACTTCAGGAACAGAGGTGCGCGCGCCGATGGCGCGTGCATTCGCAGCCGCGCGCGCGCGCCGTAAATGATGCTCAACCTGGCTCGACATGGTGTCGGTTTGACGCGCGACCAGCTCCGCGAGCGGCCCCTTATTGGTTCGCGCCTCATTGGACAGAACCGTAATCGGCGTCTTCAAAGCATGGGCGAGATTGCCGACATGGGTGCGCGCCCGCTCCACCACTTTACGGGAATGGTCGAGCAGGCTGTTCAATTCGCCGGCCAAAGGCATCAGTTCGGAGGGATAAGCCCCTGTGATATGAGATTGTTCGCCGTCTCGCACCGCCGCAACGGCCCGGCCCATGCGCAAGACCGGGTCCAGCCCCACGCGAACCTGAGCATAGACGCCAATTGCAAGCGCCAGGGCGAACACGGCGAAGATCCCCGCCGCGCTCAACAGAAAGCGGGTGACGTTGGCGTCAGCCGGACGCCGGTCTTCGCCGGCCGCGATCACAACCGGCCCGGAGGCGCCCGCGATCTCCACCGCCTGGACCAGGACCCGCAACGGTTCCTCGTCAGGACCGTCCGCATCACCGACCACAAGGTCGCCGGGCGCGCTCACCGCGCGCGCCGTGAGCGCGCCCAGCGACAAGCGCTCCTCCGCCAGCGAAGCCGACGCCAGGCCGGCGCCGCCGCCCGGCACGACGATCTGCCAGTAGCGTCCGGAAAACACTTGAGAATAACTCGGATCGGTGGGCGTCTGTTCGATCGACAGCGCGCCAGTCTCGCTCACCTCCACATGGGCGAGCAATGACTCGGTGACCCGGCCCAGCCGGTCATCGAGATCGTTGAACACCGTCTGGCGGAACAGGAAGGTGAGCGCCGCCGCGCCCAGCACAAGCAGGACCAGAGCGCCGATCAGCGCAACCGCAACCATACGGCTCGTCAAAGAGCCGCTTGGCGTCAGTTGCGATGCGTCATCGTCATTCACCCGGTCTTCGCGTCCGTGCGGTCTGCGTCTGGATCGACCAGACGATAACCCAGCCCGCGCACCGTTTCGATGCGGCTCGAACCGATTTTCTTGCGCAGGCGGCCGACGAAGACTTCGATGGTGTTGGAATCCCGGTCAAAGTCCTGATCGTAGATGTGCTCGACCAATTCGGTGCGTGAGATCACCCGTTCCTGATGATGCATCAAATAGCTGAGCATGCGGAATTCGTGCGAGGTCAGCTTGATCAGCTGGCCGTCCAGAAACACCCGCGCGCCGCGCGTATCCAGGCTCAAGGCGCCGCTTTCCAGCGTCGAAGAGGCATGGCCGGCGGCGCGCCGGGTCAGCGCGCGCATGCGCGCCAGCAGTTCTTCGGGATGGAAAGGCTTGGTGAGATAGTCGTCCGCACCCGCATCGAATCCGGCGACTTTCTCGCTCCAGCGGTCGCGCGCGGTAAGGATGAGCACCGGTGTCGTCACCCCGGCTTCACGCCATCGCTCCAGCACCGTGACGCCGTCCAGCTTGGGCAGGCCCAGGTCCAGAACAATCACGTCATAGGGTTCGGTTTCGCCCAGATGCCAGCCGTCTTCGCCATCGGCCGCGCCGTCCACGGCGTAGCCGGCATGGTCCAGCACGTCGGTCAGCTGGCGGTTCAGGTCGGGATCGTCCTCTACGATGAGAGCGCGCATGTCAGTCTCCGTGTCAGCCCGTCAGTTCAGCACGCGTCCGGTCCGCGCGTCCACGCGAACATCAAAACGGCGGCCGTCCTGGATCATCCGCACGCTGTAATAAGGCCGGCTCCCGTTCACGAGCCGGGCGTTGAGCACGTCTGCGCGGGGATAGGCGCGGCGCGCCGCGGCGACGGCCTGACTGGTGGAGATCAGCTCCTGAAACTCCACCGCCCCCATCGCCGGCCCGGCTTCATATGCGAAAGCGGGCGCCGCCGCGACGGCGGCGAGCAGGACAAGGACGGAGGCGAGCATGCGGATCATGGCGACACTATTGGGCTAGGCGGTCTGAACCGCCGCTGAACGCGAGGCCTAACCTGCATTCAGGAACGGCGCCAGATGCAGCATTCCGTCGTCAGGGTGTGAAACGCTTGCGCGGATCATAACCGGCGGGCGGGCGCCAGTCCTCAATAAAGCTCTCCAGCGCAGGATCATTCATCGGCACGTCAATGATCAGCTTGATGATCTGATCGCCATGACCGCCGCCCGGTTTCGGCGCGCCCTTGCCCCGAAGGCGCAGCTGGGCGCCTGAATTGGCGCCGGCGGGCACGCGCACCTCCACCGGCCCGTCCACGGTCGGCGCGCGCACCGCGCCGCCGAACAGGGCCTCTTTCAATGTGATGGGAAGGTCCAGGCGGATATCCGCGCCGTCTCGCCGAAAGAATTGATGGGGCCGAATGGCCACCTCGATAAGGCAGTCGCCCGCCGGCCCGCCCTGCGCGCCCGCTTCGCCCTGACCGCGCAGCCGCAGGACCTGGCCGGATTCAACGCCGGCCGGGATCGTGACTTCGACAGTGCGCCCGCCGGTCAGGCCGACACGGCGTTTGCCCCCGCGCATGGATTCTTCAAAGCTGACCGTGACGCCGGCTTTCAAATCACGCCCCTTGATCGGTCGCGGGCCCATGCCGGGATGGGAGCCCGGGCCGCTCCCCCGCCCCCCGCCTTGTCCGAAATCGCTGAACAGATCGGAGAAGAGATCGGAGATGTCTTCAAAGCGGCCGGACGGACCGCGTTGCCCCGCAGGTCCGCCCGGGCGCGAGCGAAAATGATAGGCGGCGCGCTCATTGCCTTCGGCGTCGATCTCGCCGCGGTCGAATTTCGCCCGGCTTTCCTGATCGGAGAGAATCTTGAAGGCCTGACCGACTTCCTTGAAGCGGTCTTCGGCGGCCTTGTCGCCAGGCCGTGCGTCCGGGTGGAGCTCTTTGGCGAGTTTCCTATAGGCGCGCCGAATCTCGTCTGCAGACGCAGACTTGGACACGCCGAGAATCGCATACGGGTCTTTCATCAGGCCGATCTGATAGCAGGCGCGCCGCTTCGCTGCGAGCGCCGCGGCTATATGGCGTCCCCGGCCGGAGTTTGAAAGACATCGTGATCAGCCGGACGGCGCGAGATCGGCGCGCGACCAGCGCCCCGCCCCCCAGCGCTCGCTGATCTGGGCGACTTCAAAAGCGGCGTCGCTCAGGCCCGATGGAAACAGCAAAGCGCGATCCTGCGGAGAAAGCGTGTATGAAGGCGTCTCAACGTCGGCGCGGAAGACGTCCGCGGGTCCGTCCCGCAGGACAAGCGAATAAGCTTCCCGGTCCTCGTCCAAGGGAATGTCTCCATAATCCCAGGCGTCCGCATTCATCCGCCCGCGACGGATCCAGCGCAGCACAAGATCGCCCGACCGCCAGGTCGAGCGAAGATGCGCTGGCGAAAGCGGGCGGCGGTCGACCGCGTCGAAGCGGGCGTCGAGCACGCGAACCGCGATGTCGTCGACCGGCTTGCCCGCCGGCGCCGCCTCAATGCGCAACGGCGCGCCGATCTCGTGCTCGTGGACCGGCAGGACGGCGCCGGCGCCGTCGAGCACGACGACATCCGCCCCCGCCGCCGCGCCGGTCGCCGGCGTCCCGCCCAATCCTCTCAACAAGCCTGTGAGTCTCCAAAATCCATTGTCCTCGAGGTTGGCCCGCACGAAGGCGACGACCTCCCAGCCCTCCTGGGTCAGAAGCGCAAGCCGGTTCGCGCCATTTTGGACACTGCGCGCCGTCACGCTGGACAACGCGCCGGCGTTTAGATTCACCAGCAGGCTGGAGGCCCAGTCGAAACGGCCCTCTGGTCCTGGACCAAGATCTTCAACAAGCGCGCCGATCCAAGCCGGCGCCGTGATCGACCCGCGCGCGGTCAGGGAGCCGGCGTCCGGACCTGCGGCCAGCGCCAATTCGCCAGGCCAGGGATCAGCCCACGCCGCCGCCCAGAATCCAGGACGGTCTGAAGGGCGATCCGGGCTGGCCGGCAGGTCCAGCACGCGCAGCATAGGACGCGGCGCCGGCGCGGGAGCCGCTTCGATGTGCGGCGCCGGCCCGGCGATCACCGGAGCGACCGTCCCCGCGGCCGTGATCTCGCCGCGCCTGCGGGCGGCGCCGTCTGACGTCGTAAGACGCCAGCTGCGCCCTTGGGGTCCATCGTCCAGCGTGATGACGTCGCCGGCTTCAAGACGGCCGAGTGACGGCGGCAGGGCGAGACGCCCGCCCTCGCCCTCCGCACGGGCGCGCGCCAAAAGCTCTGCAGCCCAGCGCGAAGCCAGCTCCCGATCGGCGAGACCGGGCAACTCCATGTCGATGAAGCCGTGGGTGAGATGGTCCAGCCCGCGCGCCGACGCCGACGCGGATCGATAATCGCCCTCATCTGCGTGAAAGCGGATGCGCGCCTCGGCGGGAAGGCTGTCCTCCGGCTCCCGCGACAGGGCGAGGCCCGCGCCCGAGTCATCTTGCGCCAAATCCGCCTGGGACAGCGCGGCGGCCGTGCGGCCGGCCTTGAGGCCGGCGCAGGCCGGACCGGCGGCTTGGTCGATCACGGAGAACCCGAACACCGCCCCCAGACGGTCGATGACGTCACGCGCGCGCGCGCCTCCGTGAACTTGAAATCCGGCCAGAACGCCGTCCGCGCCGGCGACGTCGAGATCGGACAGGCCCGCGCGCGCGGCGATATCGGCGGCGATCTCGCCGACCAGCGACTGGCCCGCCCTGCCGGTGAGCCAGTGGCCGCGCCGCCAATTCGGTCCGTCCGCCCAGACATCCTCTCGAGCGGGAAATTCGGGAAAAGGCCGCGCGTCCCAGGTCCAGACATGGCTATGCGCCAAATCCAGCATGGCTGCGCCATAGACGCTGGAGACCGGATTGGCGCCGGCGGCTTCATCCCAATAACCAAGCAGCGCCTCGATATAGCGGCGCTGGATCAAATCATCGCGCTGACCGGAGGAGAAATGGGGCGCGTAGCTTTCAGCGCTCTTGGGATCCAGAAAGACATTGGGCTGATTGGCGCCTTTGTCGATGGCCGGACACCCCAGCTCAACCAGGCGGATCGGTTTGGACTGCGGCGTCCAGGCCGTCGGCGCAGCCTGGCGCACGCCGCCGATACGGTCATGGTGCGGATTCAACCACCATTGGCGCAAATCCTTATAGCGCCAAATCCAGGGCTCGCCGTAGACCGGGTCGGTGATCGCCGTACGCGTCTGAGCCGCACGGTCGGCGGCTGAGGCATAGGTCCACGCATAGCCTTCTGCACCCTCGACATTGGCGGCGAGATAATCGGGATCATAGATAGAGGCGGCGCCCGCGCTCCGGTCCAGATGCGCCTCCCCGTCACGCCAGTCTGAAAGCGGCGCATACCAATCAACGCCGATGAAATCGATATTGGCGTCGGCCCACAGCGGATCGAGATGAAACAGGCGGTCTCCCGAGCCGTCGGCCGGATCGTGGCCGGAATATTCCGACCAGTCGGCGGCGTAGGACAGCTTGCAGCCTGGACCGAGAAGACTGCGCGCCTCGGCCGCAAGCCCGGCCAGCTTTGAGACGGACGGATAACTCGCCGCGCCGGCGCGCACGGTCGTCAGACCGCGCATCTCCGAGCCGATAATGAAGCTTTCCACGCCGCCGGCGGCCTTCGCCAGTGCGGCATGATGGAGAATGAAGCGGTTGAAGCGCCATTCCTGAGGCCCGGCATAGCTCACCGACTCATCGGACACGGTGAAATCCGACGCTGTCGAAGCGCCAAAAAACGCGTCGATCTGGGCCGCCGCCTGGCTTGTCTTGTCCGGACTGCCAGGCTCGCCCGGCGCCGGGTCACAGGTGATGCGTCCGCGCCAGGGAAAGGCCGCCTGCTCGGCCGCGCCATAAGGGTCCGGCAATGCGTTGCCGGCGGGCACATCCATCAGGATGAAGGGATAAAGGGTGACTTCAAAGCCTCGCGCTTTAAGAGCCTTTATCGCCTGGATCACCGATTCATCAGACGGAGTTCCCCCATAGACCGGCCCGGCGCCGGTCCGGGTGACGCGGTCGGCCTGAGCGCGGGACAGGCCGGCGGCCGACCATGTCAGCGGGTGAGTCTGCTTGTCCGCATCTTCCACCTTCGGAGCGATGGTGCACTGCTCCGCCCGCAAATCATCGCCGAACCACGCGGTCACCAACGCCACCGAGCGGCAATGGGGCAGGCGCGCCTGGAGGTCGTCCAGCGCCGCCTCCAGATCACATCCCGCCCGCGTCGTGTGGTGGTTCTCCGGGCGCTCGACGCCTTCGCTGAGCGTGCGCATCACAGCCCGGTCGGCATAGGCGAACTCCCCCGAGGCCGGGATCAGGCAGACGCCTTGAATGCGCCGCTCCATCGCAGCGGGATCACCGGACGCCGCGCCCACGACTTCAATGGAAAGATTGGGAATCCGGTTGCCATAACTCTCGAGCGGCAAATCTTCGAATACGACGTAGGCGAGGTCGCGATAGGCCGGCGCCCAGCCCGGCCCTTCAACGGCTTCGACCAGGGGATCGGGCGCTTGATCTCTTGCGCCCTTGTGAACGCGATAGGTGACGCTGGACAGATCCAGCAGCGCGCCGTCGGCCCAGACCCGGCCGATCCCGCCGATCTCACCTTCGCACAATCCCACTGCAATGCTGACGGAATACCGGTATTGGGTCGATTTCGGCCCGCCGCCCTTGCCGCCCGTCTCCGAGCGAGTGATTGCGCTCTCGTTGAAGCGCGCCGCCCAGATCAGCTGGCCGCTCAGGCGCATGCGGCCGTAAACGATCGGGACCGGCGCGCCCTCTGTGGAGGTCTGGATCGAAAGGTCAGACGCCCGCGCGCCGAACCGATCCGGCTCGAACAGGGTTGAAATCTGCCGCAGCGCCGCGCCGGCGAGCCAGCCGGTCGCGGTGCGGGCGGCCGTCGTCAACAGGAATTGAGCCATGGTTCAGTCTTGAAGCTGTGAGGGAAAGCGGAACGCGCCGGCGCGCCGGCGGCGCCACCAGGGGCCGATCGCGGTGTCGCACACCGCCCGGCCTTGCCAGGCGTGGATCATGCGGTCTTCAGCGGACTGGATGGCGCAGTGTTTGGCCGGGCAGCCAGGCTTGAACCGGAATATCAACACGTCACCGGGACCGGCCTCGTCCAGTTGGATCTCAATCATCCATCGCTGCGCCGCGATCAGAAGCCGCTCGGCGGCGCCGCCGCGTTCGGACCAGTCCGGCGAATAGGCGGGGACGGGTTCCGGCTCCTGGCCGTAAAGCGACCGCCAGACGCCTCGGATAAGGCCGAGGCAGTCCGCGCCGACACGCTTGGCGCTGGCCTGGTGGCGATAGGGGGTGCCGATCCAGTTGCGCGCCTCAATGAGCGCTTCACGCCGCCGTGCAACGCTCATCGAGCGCCACCGTCGCGCGGCCCGTCAGATCCCGCATGACGCAAAAGCACGTCATTGCCCGGCATGTGAGGACAGCCTCGAAAATTGGCGATGTTTGCGAATTTCTCGCGGCAGGTCTCAAACGCCTTGTCGCAACCGGCCGCCACGATCGCCGCATCGCCCGGCAGAGGATTGGCGGCCGGCGCCGGATGAAGCTCAAGAATGCGGTCAGCACCAGCCGCCCGATCGGTCATGACCCGATGCGCGGCGCCCGCATTCGGACCTGAGGACCAGGTCAGAACGCCGTGCTTGAACCAGCCCTCGGGATGATCCGCGGCGCCGGTGATCTGCAGGCCCGTCCCGTTCAGGACAGAGACCAGGCTCACCGATTGGGTCAGCCCTCCGGCCGCAAGGTCCACACCGCATCGCTGATCGCCGAGCTCGGCGTCACAGCGGCGCGAGAAGACCCGGCCGATGCGGCGGTTCAATCGGGCGCTCAGACCCGCGACTTCAGCCTCGAATCCGGCATCTGTGAACGTGACGGCTCCGAGCTCCCCGGTGAAGGCTTTGAAGAAGAGATGCGGCTCGCTCCAGTCGACCCGGTAGAGCTCGACGCGGGCGCTGTCCCACAGGCCGCCGACAAGATCGGTCTGTGATAACCGGTCAGAATCAAGGGCGCCGAAGACTGCCGCGCGCGCCGGCCCTGAATCGCTGCCGACACGCGCCGACCCCGCCGAAAAGCCCGCTTCCGGTTCACACCTCACGCCAGCCGCCGTCAGCGCCCGGTCATGGTCGGTGAAGCCGTATACCAATCCGTCGCGCCGGGTCAGAACCCAGCACCAGGCCAGCGTGGTCACGCCAGCGTCCAGCTTGGCCTGCAATGCAGGCGGGATATCGATCATCTTGCTGTCTCAACAAAAAAACCCCGGCGCGCGGCCGGGGTTTCTACGGGCGTGGAGCAAGGCGGCGTCAGCCGTCCTCGGCGAAAGCGGGACAAGGCTGGCCCGGCGCCTCATGGCAGCCGGCTTCGATGAAAGGTTTCAAGCGCCCTTCGATGAAGTGGACCCAAACATTGCGGACGATCGCCGCCAATTCCGCGTCCACCTCGCCCATCATGGCGAGATCGACCGTGAAACGGGTCTGCTCGCCGCCCGCCGTCTCCTCCAGCGTCCAGGTGGTCACCAGATGATAGGCGCGTCCCGACAGGCCCAGCGGGCCTTCAAGCCGCAACAGTTCGGGCCGATAAACGGAGATCACCTCCGCATGAATCACGCCGTCCTCCCGGCCCTCGAGAAACCGCTCGTAAAAGCGTCCGCCAAGCGCCGGCTCGATCACCAGCTCAGCCGGGTCGGGATAGAAGGTGTGATCCCACCAGGGTTTGACATCACCCGTCGCGACATCGAAGACGGTCGCACGCGGCGCTTCGATGTCGATCACGATTTGGGCGCGAAAGCCTTGCGGCTCAAACGGTTCAACCGGCGGGGCTTCGGCGGTCTGCAGGGCGAGGGCGGCGAACAGGCTGATCATGACGGCGTCTCATTCGGCTGCTTTGCGCCCACTCTAACGCGTTACAGCAGCACCTCGACAAGAGGCAGGCTCGCCACCAACCCGGCGCCGGACCCGCCCGCTTCGGTCTCCAGCTGGTCCGTATCGAAACGCACCGGCGTGTCGAACCGAAAACCGGCCGTCACGGTCGCGCCCTCGGCCGGCGGAGCGTCGAGTACGATGTCCCCGCCGTCCAGGATGAATCCCGCCGCTGCTCCATCCACGGCCACCAGGACCGTCGCCTCGACCGGCTTCAATATCGGCCGCGCCCAGGCGGTTTCGCCGTCGCCGTAGCGTTTCACCAAAGGAAATCGGGCCGCGACGCCATCGCCAAGCCCGATTATCTGATCGGTCGCGCTTGGATCCGCGGAGGGTCCGCAGGATTTGTGATCAAAGGGATCGACAAAACGAAACGCGTGAAGCGCGCCGCGGCGTGCTTCAAAGAAGGCGGTGAGGCGCGCGACGTCTTCAAGGCTCCGAACGCCGGGCGCGGCGTCATAGCGGCGTCGCGAGCCGATCCAGCTGGTGTTCCGCTCCTCCCTTCCTGAGGTCAGCGCGACGATTTCGGTGCGCCGTTCGGGCCCGCCTCGGGCCGCCAACCCGATCGACAGGGGGAAACGCACGTCGTGAAAGGCGGTCATATCAGGCGGCCTCCCGCAGCCGCCGCCCGCGCTATGGCCGCGCTGATCTGGCGTTCGGAGTGCTGGACCGCACGGCCTGCATCCCCGTTCGCATGCACGGTTACATGGATGACCTGCGCAGGCCCGGTCGACGCCACGGCCCCGCCGGACGACGGTATGAAGACCTCAGGCCCCTGCTCCCCGACAAGATAGGGCGTGCCGGCGAGAACCGGCCCGCCGCCGGCGCGTTGGCCGATCACGTCGCCTATGGAGCGCGCCAGATTCGCGCCCAGCCGATCGGCCCATCCCGCCGCCGGGTCGACGACCAGGCGCTCCAGCGTCATGCGGGCGATCTCCGAAACAATGGTGTCCACCATGTCGATGAAGCTCGTCTCTCCGGACCGGGCGGCCTGTCCCAGCGCATCGGCGATGGTTTCGCCGGTTTGGCGAAACGCCGCCTGAAGACGCTCCGCGGCCGCCTCGCCATCGTGAGCAAGGGCATCGAAATCAGATGAGCGCGCCCATGCGCCCGCCTCAAAGCCTTCAGACATCGTCATCTTTCCTTCCAGGCGTTTCGATGTGCGGGAATGCATCCAGCAGCTGACCGAGTTCCGCCCGGCTCAGGGCCGCGCCAGACCGGTCGCCGCCAGCGACCAGGATGCGCCATTCCAAAACCGTCAACGCCCAGAACGCCTTCGGCGTCAGCCCCAGCCGAAAACTGGCGGCCCGCAGCCAATCGGGCCAATTTTCATTCATGCCAGATTGGCCTTGAAACAGGCCCCGACAGCGCCCAGCGCCGCCACCGGATCGGCGCGCGCGGCCAGCGCGTCAGGCTGCTCTGCGCCTCCTGCGCGCAAAAGGGCGCTGAGGATGACGGTCAGCTCCCGCGCGCCGAGGCGTCTGAGCGCCTCGCCCAGCGCCGCCAGATCGTCGACCTGCAGCGCCGTCTCAATTTCGGCCAGCGCATTGAGCGTGAGGCTGAGCGTGTGACGCGCGCCGTCGATTTCGAGCGCGACGTCACCACGAGCTGAATTGACCATGGTCTCTCTCTTCAGGACGGAGGATGAACGGCAGTGTTTTTTTCAGTTAAGGCGCGCAACGCCGGAAGCGCGACGCGAGGAGGAGCGCCCACGAGGCGCAGGCTGATCGCGCCGTCCGCGGCTAGACGGCGGGCGTGAAACTCAGCGCGCCGGCCGACGCCAGCGAGAGCGAATAAGCCGCCTCGCCGTCATGGCGGCCGGAATATTCCAGCGCCGTGACGAGGAAGGCGCCCTCCATGACGCCGAATGCGGGGATCACCAGGCGCCAGGTGCGCCGGACCTGGTCGAAGAAGACGCCGCGCACCTGTTCGTCGGCTGTGTCGTCCACAAACACGCCGGCGCCCGTCACCGCGGCGGATTTCAATCCAGCGCCCTCGATCAATTCCCGCCAGCGGCCCGGACTGTCGGCATGGGTGACGTCCACGGTGCGGGCGTTGAGCGAGATGGACTTCGCGCGAAGTCCCGCCACTGCGGTGAAATTCTCCGGATCGGCGCCGTCGCCGATGGCGAGCAGCACATCCTTGCCGGCTTGAGCGGCCATATCAGATCTCCTGTGTTTCCATCAGCGCCCGCGCTCGCACGACGCCATGCAAGGTGCGCCCGTCCGGGCCCGTGAAAAGATCGGCGTAGACGATGCGGCAAAGCACGCAGCGATGCGGACCGGCCAGGGCCAGCTCCGCCTCATGCAGCGTGGTGCGAACCGCGCCGAGAATGTCTCGAACAACGTCCCGGTCATCGCGGCGGCCCCAGACATGCAATGTCAGCCGGTGATCCAGCAGGCCCGTGTCGGCGTCCACCGGAGCGGTTTCGCCCCGGCCCACCGTGAGGAAGGGAAAGGCCACGCCGCCCGGCGCCCGGTCATAAAGCCGCGGCGGATCGCCAAGCACGGCTCTCACGCCGGCATCGGCGCTCAGATGCTCGATCAGAGCGTCGCGAAAGGCGGTTTCCGGACTCATATGGCCAGCCTCCGCCAGGGCGAAAGCAACGCCGTGACCGCATCGGGCGCCGCGTCATCCGAGCGCCGGGCGCTTTCGGCGCGCTCAACCCCGCCATAGCGGTGAGCGACGAATTGAAGGATCGCCTCGCGAAGCGAGGCCGGCACAGTCACCGCGCTGGTCCCGAACCCCGCCGTGAAATCAATTTCGATCCCGCCCGCCGGGCGTTGGGGCTGAGGCAGGGTGAAGGGCAGGATCGCGACCAAACGGCCCGGCTCGCCGGGCTCGGTTCGGTATTCCGCCGGATCGACCGGCGTTGACGCGCCCTGCCCGTCGCGAACGCGCACGGCGTCGACGCCGACCAGCGGGCGGCGCAGGAGGCGGACCGCCTGCCCGCAGGCGGAAAGCCGCCGCGCCGGCCAGGCGTCCAGCGTTTCACGCCAGCTCTGAGTGATCAGGGCCAGCCCGGTCAGCGCTTCAACCTGCTGGCGCGACGCTGTGATCAAATCGCCGATAAGCAGATCTTCTTCGGCGTGGCCGACGCGCAGAAATGCTTTGGCTTCGGCAAGCGAAACCGGCTCGACCGCCGGCGCGGCGGTGAGGGTGAGAGCCATGGCGGCCTCCAAGAACAGGAAAGCGGAGCCCCGGCGCCCGGGCCGGGGCCTGTTAAGTCGACCGCAATGTGCGGAAGGCGCCGTCGGCGCTAGCTCAAGCCGAACTTCAAAAGCTTGATCGAATCAAAGTCCTGCACCCCGCCGCCAACCCGGCGGGTGGTGTAGAACAGCACGTAGGGCTTGGCCGAATAAGGGTCGCGCAGGACCTCGACGCCCTGGCGGTCGACGATCAGATAACCACGCTCGAAGTCGCCGAAGGCTATGGCGAACGCGTTGGCGCCGATCGCCGGCATGGCTTCGCTCTCAGTGACCGGATAGCCAAGCAGGGTCGCCGGCTGACCCGCGCTGGCCGAGGGTTGCCAGATATAATTTCCGTCGGCGTCCTTGAATTTGCGCACCGCGGAAACCGTGGATTTGCGCATCACGAAACGGCCCTTGGCGCGGTAGCCGGCCCTGGGCGCATAGATCAGGTCGATCAAGGCGTCGGACGGGTCGGACGCGGCCCAATCTCCATCCACGCCGGTGGCGAGATAGCCGATTTCGCCCCAGGCCGCGCCGGCGTCGGCGGTCTTGGTGTAGCTCAAAAAGCCCTTGGGCTGATGGATTCCCGATCCGGTGACGAAGGCGGCGCCTTCCGCCTCGGCGAACACGTCCCGGACCTCCTCGGCCAGCCATTGCTCGATATCGACCAGCGCGTCGTCGAGGATGGCGGGCGTCGCAGCCGGCATGGCGTAGAGCTCGGCGGTGGGAAACTCGATCAGATCCAGCGTCGAGGTGTCGGTCTGCGGCCGCGCAGCGGTTTCCGCGACCCAGCCGGACGTGGCGCCGCCGCGGCTGACCGGTTTTTTAAAGGTGTGGCTGGCGGTCTGCTTGACCGTGGCGATCTGGCGGATCGGGCTGACCTCGCGCACCAGGCGTTCGATCAGCGCTTCGATCTCGCCGGGCGCGACATGTCCGCCGTCACCGGGCGTGAGGGTCGATAAGGCTTTGGCCTCGACCAGCTTCGCCGCATCGCCGGTGCGCAGATAGTCGCTCCAGCTGGACACCGAGGCTGACTTCTCCTCCGCGCCGCCCAACGCCGGGCGCGCCGCCTCCCGGGTCAGGCGGTCGATCCGGCCCTGGGCGTCGGCCAGCGCCGTGTCGATGCGGGAGAGCTTGTCGTCCAGCAGCGGATCGGCGGCGCGCTTGGCTTCGATCTCCTCCAGGCGCCGGTCATTGGCCTCCTTAAAGCTTTCAAACGCGGTGAAAAGCTCGTGCATCGCCGCGCGGGCCTCCGGGCTCGGGGCGGTCATTTTGGTCTCGCGGGTCATGGGGTCCTTTCCTTGGATTACGAATCCGCTTCAGGCCGCAGCCAGGGGCTGGGCGGCGGGATGGGTTTGCCGTGCGGGAAGCGACAGGCGGGCCTGGGCCAGCATGGGGAAGGTCACGATCGAGACCTCCCAAAGATCGATCTCGAGCAGATCACGGCCGCCGCCCGGGCGCGGCGCGGAGCGCAGCGTCCGGAACCCGATGGACAGGCCGTCGACCGCGCCCTGGGCGACCAGACCGCGGACGGCCCGCCCCCGCGGCGCCGCGGTGAGAATCCGTCCGCGCACGAAGAGGCCGCGGCCGTCTTCAAAAATGTCGTCCCACACGCCGACCGGCTCGCCGGCGTCGTGCTGGAACAACATGCGCACGCCGGTCGCGCCGCGGCGCGCCAGGCTGGCGGCGAACGCGCCGGCGCGGACCAGGTCCCGGCCGTGATCCTCGATGTCGAACAGGCTGGCGTAGCCGGTCACCTCAAGCGCCGCGCCTGAGCCGCTGATCACCGTCATCGGCGTCTCCTTAGGATGAAGGTCAGTCGTCTTGCTGAAGCGGCTCGGCGAACCCGCCGCCGTCCAGGCGATGTTCGATGCGCGCCAGGCTTTCGCGGGTATGAAGCGCATGTTCTTCAAGGCGGGCGAGGCGCTCGGCGACCGGCGCGCTGACGGCCGCTTGATCGTCCAACCGGCGTTCCATCTGATTAAGCCGCTCGCCGGTCGCCCCGGCCCAGATCAGGGCGCCGGCCGATTGCACGGCGACCGCGATGACCACGCCGAAGGTCAAGGTCCGCTCGAAGCGCCAGGGATTGTCGGAGGCCTGCATCATCGTGCGCGCGCCTCCACGCCGAGCAGGCGGCGTTTCTCGTCGTCATTGAGGAAATCCGCCGACCCGATCCGCGCCCAGCGGGCGTTGCGGTCATCGCCGAGCGCAGGGATGGCGTCCTCATTCAGCGCCAGCGACAGGCCCTCGCCCAGCCAGGGTTGCAGCCAGGTTTCGAACGCCGCGGCCGTCTTGCGGGCGAGCGGCAGGATGGTCTGGCGATAGAAGGCGAGATTGGCCTCCTTATAGTTCGAATAGGTGTTGTCGCCGGGCAGGCCGAGCAGCATGGGCGGCACGCCGAAGGCGAGCGCGATCTCCCGGGCGGCTTCGCGCCGGGCGTCGATGAAATCCATCTCCGCCGGGCTATGGCCCATGGGCTTCCAGTCCAGGCCGCCCTCCAGCAAGAGCGGCCGGCCGGCATTGCCGGGTCCGGCATGCATCGCCTCGAGCTCGTCGCGCAGGCGCTCATACTGGCTCTCGGTCAGGCGTCCGTTTGAGCCGTCCCGGCTGGTCACCACCAGCGCGCCGGAAGGTCGGGCCGCATTGTCCAGCAGCGCCTTGGCCCAGGCCGCCCCGGCATTGTGGACGTCGACGGCTCTGGCGGCGGCTTCAAAGGGCGACAGGCCGTAAAGATCATCGGCCGGATTAAACAGCTGAAGGTGCAAAATGGGCGAGCGGCCGCTGGCGCGGTCCCGCACGAAACTGCGCCGGCCATGGGCGGTGCGATACTCCCATCCCTCCGGCCAGCCCTTGGGGCCGGGCAGGACCCTCATGCGGTCCGGCCGCAGCGCAAAAAGGCTGGGCGCGCCCTGCTCCACGCCCGAGATCTCCACATACGCATCGCCCGCGACATGGAGCTGGCCGAACACCGTCTCCAGAAAGCCCGCGCGCGAGGCGTCCGGATTCGGCCGATCCATGAGCGCCCGGGCGGCGTCCGCCGCCGCGCCCTCACCCGTCACTTCGACCGCGCAGGCCGCAGCGGCTTCGGAGATTAAGCGGACGCAGCGATGGGCGACCGGATTTCGGGCATAGCCCTCGCGGGAAAAGGCGGCATAGCCCCGCGCGCTCCAGGCCGGCTCGGGCCCGAAACTCAACGCGAGCGCGCCCGCCGCCTTCCGGTCCAGACCGAGAAGTCGTTTGAGCATTTTTGGTTTCCGTTTTTACGAGGTCGTCATCCCCGCGAAGGCGGGGGCCCAGAGATGACTGGGCTCAGCTTTCACCCCGTCTGGGTTCCCGCCTTCGCGGGAATGACGAAGAGATCTTCCACATCCTGCCGGTCCTTCGAGGCTCCCCCGGATCAAGTCCGGTCTCGCACCTCAGGATGAGGGTGAGACCAAACGCCGTCTTCCCTCATCCCGAGGTGCATTTCGAAGAAATGCCCCGAAGGACGCACTCACAACCGCCGCAGTCGCGGCGACATCGCGCCTTCAAACAGCGCCGCGATCGCCCAGACCAGGGCGTCGACCCGGTCCGGGCTGGCGTGCATGTCCGGGCTTCCAAACCCGCACATTTGATCCTCCAGCGCCGGCAGCCGCCCGGCATGGCCGATGCGCCCCGCTGAATACAGCGCGGCGACCGGTTCGGCGCGGGCGCGCTTGCCGCGGCTGGCGCGGACCAGGCGCACCGGCAAACCCGGCGCAGCGGCCTGAAGAACCGCGCGCACCATATCCCCGCCCTGATTGGCTTCGGCGACGATGTGATCGGCGTCGAACGCCTCATAGGTCTCCGCCACCTTGCGCGCCCAGGCTTCCGGCCCGGCGCGCAGCGAGGCGTCGGCCAGGATCACACCCCGGCAAAGCGATCCATTCCCAGCCGCGCCCGCGGCGATGATCCCGCATTCATCGCCCGCGCCCGCGCCCGCGGGCGGATCAACCGCGACGACGATGCGTTCAGCCGCGATCAGGTCGGTGTTGAGCGCCTGCTCGATCATCGCCCGCGTCCACAGGGCGCCGTCCGGGTCCTCGATCAGGACGCCGTCCAATTCCTGGCGCGCCAGACGGCTGGCGCCGTATTGGGCTTGCAGGTTTTCGACGAAACCGTCCGCCAGATAGCGCTTGTTTTCCAGCGTGGTGGCATGGGTCACCACCACGCCAGGGGAGGCGACCAGGCGCTTCAGCGCCGGTATGGGTCGCGGCGTGGTGGTGACGGCCATGCGCGGCTTGTCGCCGAGGCGCAAGCCGAAGCGCAGCATGTCCAGGGTCTCCTGAGGCCGCGTCCAGGCGGCGAATTCATCACACCAGGCGGCGTCGAATTGCGGGCCGCGCAGCCCGTCAGGATCTTCGGACGAGAAGGCATAGCCCTCCGCCCCGTTGGGCCAGACCAGGCGGTGACGCGACACCTCGTATCGGGGCCGATGATCAGGACGCCCGATATTAAGCAGGCCGGACGGTCCGGCCAGCATGACCTCGCGCACATCAGCGAAGGCGGGCCCGACAAGCGCCACACGGCGCGCACCCGCTTCGACCTGACCGCGCAGCCATTCGGCCCCGGCCCGCGTCTTGCCGGCGCCGCGCCCGCCTAGAAACAGCCAGCAGGACCAGTCGCTCTCAGGCGGGACCTGCTCCGGTCTCGCCCAGCTCGTCCACTGATGGAGCCGCGCCTGGACCGTCGCCTCCGTCATGCCCCGGAGGCTGCGCAGGATTTTCTCCCGCGCTATCGCCGCGTCCATGTTGCTTGAGCTCAAAGTCGAGGAGATGGAGGAGACGGCGTTCCAGCTCGGCTCGGGAATCGTCATGGCCGGGGTCCGCCTCCTGGTGGCTCGGCGCCGATCGCGGCGCGTTCGATGTTTTCATGCTCCAGCCCTCCAGGGTTTGCGCCGCCTTGACCAGGGCGGTGACCGCCTTCGCCCGGCGTTCCGCATCCAGCGCGTCACCCGCTTCAAGCTTCGCCTGCGCCTCTTCAAGGCGCCGGATCAAGGCGGCGAGCACTCGCTTCGGCGCGCCGGGCGGAAAGGCCTGGCTGATCCAGCGGCAGCGCTCTTTCAGCGTGCTCGGCGACAGGCTGTAGACTTGGGCGAGCGCCTCTTCGGATTCACCGGCGAGATAGCGTTCATGGATGGCGGCCCAGTCGGCGGTGTAAATCCGCCGCCGGCGCCGCTGCGATACGTTTTCGACCATGCCTGAAGACTACCCGAAGTGCGGGGCGGCCGGATCGATTGTGTGAGGTTTTTGCTAAGGGGTTGGGGGCGTTGCCGACTTTTCTGAGCGTTGGCGGAATTACGCGCTCAGTATCCCCATTTCCCCCTCTTCCCCGGCGAAGGCCGGGGCCCAGAGCCCTTTAACGCTATCGCTTGCCAACACTGGGTCCCGGCCTTCGCCGGGAAAGAGAAAAGAGGGACGGTATCAATCCTCAACAATATGATCTTCCAGATCATCGGGATCGACATCACGCTCGCTAACCAAGTCTCCGCGTACGCTGATCCCGGCGCGCACCACGCTTTCAGGATCGCCAGAGATCAGCGGATGCCAATCAAAAAGCGGTTTGCCTTCCGCCAGCAGGCGATAGGCGCACGTGTCCGGCATCCAGTGCAGGTCGCTGATATTATCTGGCGAGAGCTTGACGCATCCAGGAACCTTGGCGTGGCGGGCGCCATAGTCGGAGCAGCGAACCGTCTTTAAATCCAGAAGCTTGCACCCGACATTGGTGCGCCAGACCTGATCCGTGTCCGCATTCTGCAGCAGCACGACGCAACACTTGCCGCAACCGTCGCAGAGCGATTCCCACTCATCCTTCGACATTTCAGCAAGGGATTTGGACTCATAAAAGGGTCTGGTCATTGCCTGAATTTAGCCGCTAAGCCGGTCCAGGACAGGCGCCGCGACACGCCATGGGGAGATCAGCATCACTTTTCGCGCCGATATCGTTGAAAAGCCGGCCCGGCGCCTGAGCGCCTGGATGACGGCGGGCCTTGTCGGAAGCGTCCTGGTGGTGCTGGCGGGCGCGATCGGCGGCGCGATCGCGTGGCGCTGGGCGTTTCATGACTTGCCCGCGCTCCCGGAGGATGCGGTCGCCTTGTGGGAGGTGCGCCGGGAAAGCTCGGTCACGCTGATGGGGGCGGACGGTGAGCGATTGGTGGTGCGCGGACCGCGCTATGGGCGGCCGGTGCGGCTGGAGGAATTGCCCGAACACGTGCCCCAGGCCTTCCTCGCCATCGAAGACCGGCGCTTTTACGAGCATAACGGGGTCGATAATCGCGGGCTTGCGCGCGCCGTGATCGCAAATCTGCGCGCCGGCGCGACCGTCCAGGGCGGCTCGACGCTGACCATGCAGCTGGTGAAGAATCTCATTCTGAGCCCCGAGCGCACGGTCCGGCGCAAGATCCAGGAGATCCGGATCGCGTTGGCGCTGGAAGAGATGCTGAGCAAGGAGGAGGTCCTCGAGCTTTATCTCAACCGGGTTTATCTGGGCGAGCGGGCTTACGGGATCGAAGCTGCGGCGCGGACCTATTTCGGCAAAGCGGCGAGCGAGTTGACCGTCCAGGAGGCGGCGATCCTCGCCGCCCTGCCCAAGGCGCCCAGCCGCCTGGCCCCGACGGAGAATCTCGAGGCCGCCCGGGCGCGCGCCGAGGACGTGCTGCAGGCCATGCTGGACGCCGGCTATATCGACCCGCTGACCTATCTGACCGCCGTGACGCTACCTGCAGAGCTGACCGAAAGCGCCGAAATCGCTTACGATCCGGCGTTGTTCGGTCATGTCTTCGATGCGGCGGTCGCGGAAGCCGAAGCGGCTCTCGGCGAACCATTGCCCGCCGTGGTGACCGTGCACACCAGCATAGATCCGGTCCTTCAGGCTGCCGCTCATCAGGCGGTGTCCGAAATCATGGATGAGGCCGGCGAGGCCCGCAACGCCGGTGAGGCGGCCCTGGTCGCGCTGGATCTCGACGGCCGGGTGCGCGCCATGATCGGCGGGCGCGATTATCGCGAAAGCCAGTTTAATCGCGCAGTCCAGGCCGAACGCCAGCCCGGCTCGGCCTTCAAGCCCGTGGTCTTCGCGGCCGCTTTTGAAGCGGGACTGGATCCGGCGACGACCTTCCGCGACCGACCCATCGATATCGAGGGCTGGCAGCCGGAAAACTATGGCGGCGGATTTCGGGGCCGGGTGACCATAGCGGACGCGCTGAAGCGCTCGATCAACACGGTGGCGGCTCAGGCCGGCGCTCAGGTCGGCCCGGCCGCGGTGGCGGAAATGGCCGAGCGCCTGGGCGTGACATCCGACCTTGCCGAAGTCCCCGCCCTGGCGCTGGGCGCCGGGGAAGCGCGTCTGATCGACATGACCGCGCTTTACGCCGCCTTCGCCAATGACGGACGGCGCACACAGCCCAGGCTGGTCACCGAGATCCGCGATGCGCGCGGCGCGCTGATCTGGGCGGCGCCGGAGCCTGCGCCCGGCCGTCCCGTGATCGAGGAGCAGCATGCGCGGTGGATGTCGACCATGCTGCAAAGCGTGGTGATCGACGGCACCGGGACCCGCGCTCAGCTCGGGGCTCACCGGGCCGCCGGCAAGACCGGCACCAGCCAAAACAGCCGGGACGCCTGGTTTGTCGGCTATACCGGGTATCTGACCGCCGGTGTCTGGGTCGGCAATGACGACGACACGCCCACGGATTCGGTGACCGGCGGTCAACTGCCCGCCCTGATCTGGCGCAGCTTCATGGCGGACGCGCATCAGGGATTGGAGCCGCGCCCCCTCACCGCCCCGGCGCCCCGGCGGCGCAGCGCGCGCGAAGAGGACCTGGCGGCCTTTTACTCGGATCTGTCCTCGCGTTTTGAAGCGATCCTCGACTCGCCCTCGCGCTGATCTGAGATCAGGGATTTCAGCTCCGCGATTTCCGTGCGCAGGGCCTTGACCTCGTCCATCAGATGCTCGCGCTCGTCATGGGCTTCGGCCTGCCGTTCGGTTTCCGCATCGAAATGCTTGGACTGCATGGAATCCACGATCACCGCGATGAAGAGATTGAGCACCGCGAAGCTGGTCAAAACGATGAAACCGACGAAGAAGATCCACGCATAGGGGTGCTGTTCGATCACCGGCCGGGCGACGCTCATGGACCAGCTTTCCAGCGTCATCACCTGAAACAGGGTGAACGCCGATCCGCCCAGATCCGCGAAGAATTCCGGATGGCTTCCCGAGAAGAGTTTCGCGCCCATGACCGCGGCGACATAGAAGATGACGCCGAGCACCAGCATGATGGCGCCCATGCCCGGGATCGCCTTGGCGAGGGCTTCGACCACCGAGCGCATTTCCGGGATGACCGAAAACAGCCGGAACAGGCGCAGCACCCGCAAGGCCCTGAGCACCGTGAACGCGCCGGCGTCGGGTATCAGGGACAACAGCACCACGGTGAAGTCGAACCAATTCCAGCCGGACTTGAAGAACCGGAATCTCTGAACCGCCAGTTTCAATGCGATTTCAACGACGAACACGCCGATGATCGCCATGTCGGCCAGCTGAAGCGCGGTCGCGATCTCTTCAGGCAGCGGATAGGTCAACACGCCCAGTATCGCGGCGTTGATCAGGATCAGGGCGGTGATGGTGTTGCGAAATCCGGCGCTTTCGACAAAGCGCGCGAGCACGCCTTTGTCGTCCGATGTTTCTTTCGGTGACGGGGCCTCGGCCATGGCCAGCCTTTCTCCAACGCTTCGCTGCGGCGCAACGGTTAGCGGGGAGTTCGGCGCTTCGCAACGCTTTGGCAAGGCCTTGGGCGCAGTCTTGCCTCTGAGATGCTCGCCCTTGCCCTCCTTCTCGCCGCCGCGGAACCCGCGCCCGACCGGCTCCAGTCGCTGGACGGTTTCGCCCGCCGCGGCGCCGTTGTCGCGCGCCTGGACGGCCTGGCCGCTGAAACCGCCCGCACCTGCGCGTCGGCTTGCGGACTTAACGCGCAATGCCAGGCTTGGACCTGGCGCGAAGGATGGATCGGTCAGGCCAGCCGCTGCGACCTGCACGCCATGGCGCTGACCCCGGCGCCGCATCCTGGCGCCGCCACGGGTTTGTCGCCCAGCCTCGCCGCCCGTATCGATGCAGCCATCGACCGGGCGCCCGATGACCGGGAGCGCGCGGCACTGGACGAGGCGAGCCGGTCTCGCCCTTCCTCAGGCGGAAGTCTGGCCGGCGGCTAGAGAAACGCCGCGCCCAAGATCGCACAGACCGCCACCACCAGCGGCGGCGGCGCCTTCGCCGCCTGCAGGGCGGCGAAGGCCAGTGCAGCCATCGCCCAGACGCGCCAATCGGACGGAAGGCCCGTCAACACCGGGTCGTAAGAGGCGTAGATCAAAAGGCCGGTCGCCGCCGCCGCGGCGCCGCTGATCGCACCCTGCGCCGGCGGACGCGTCTTCAATTCCGACCAGATCGGCAGGACGGCGAAGACGAGCAGCAGGCCGGGCAGGAAGATCATGATCGCCCCGAGCGCCGCCAATGCGAGCGCCGGGGCCGGATCATCGCCCGCCGCCGCGCCCAGAAACGCCGCGAAGGAAAACAGCGGCCCCGGCAGGGCCTGCGCCAGGCCATAGCCGGCAAGGAAGACGTCTTGCGCCACCGGCTCGGGTGTCAGCTCGGCTTGCAGCAATGGAAGAACCACATGCCCCCCGCCAAACACCAGCGCGCCGGCGCGATAGGCGGAATCGGCCAACGCCAGCGCGTCATGCGCGCCCGCCGACCAGGGCAAACCGACAAGTAGAACGGCGAAGACCGCAGCCGCAGCCCAGCCGCCGGCCGGAAGTGCAGGCCGCGCAGGCGCATTCGCGGCGGCGCCGGGCTCGCGCCTCAGCAAAACCAGACCAGCTAGGGCGCCGGCCGCGATCAGCACCGGCTGCAAGACGAGCACGCCGACAAGGCCTGAATAGACCGCCATGAACAGCCCCGCGGCGGCCCCGCCCGCAATCACCAGGGCCCATACACGTCCCGTCTGCGCCTTGAGCATGGATATCGCCGCGCCGGCGACCACGGCGGCCACCGCGGCGAGCAAGCCGGAGGTGACGCCTTGGGCGAGATCATCCGGCAACACCGGAAGCGCCGTCGCGGCCCCGGCCATGAGGACCACGGACGGCAAGGCGAAGGCCGTCATGGCGATGACGGCGCCGAGCGCGCCGGCCCGCACCCAGCCCAACACGGCCGCCATCTGGCTGGAGCCCGGCCCTGGAAGGAAGTGGCACAGGGCGAGATACTCGTCATAGGCCTCGGCGCTGATCCAGCCGCGGTCCTCGGCCAGAACTTTCCGGAACAGCGCGAAATGCGCGGTCGGTCCTCCAAAGCCGTAGAGGCCGAGCACCAGAAAGGTGGTGAACACCTCGCGTTTAGACTGATTCAGCACGCTTTATTTACCCCGGCTCGCCATGATGCCGCTTCGTCCTTCCTGCTGGAGGTCCGGATGGCGGTCGCGACCAAGCTGCACAAGCTCACCGAACTGGCCAAGGAGAAATCCTCCGAGCGTCGGCGTGCGCTCCTGCGCGAGGTGACCGACCTGTTCTTCGACGCGCCGCCCGCGCGTGAAAGCTCGACCCATCGCCAGTTCGACGCCGTGCTGCAATCCCTGGCCACCCAGACCGCTCAGGACGCGCGCGAGGAGCTCGCGAAGCGCTTCGCGGATGCGCCATTGGCGCCCAAGGGCCTGATCCTTCAATTGGCGCAGGACGCCATCGAAGTCGCCGCACCGATCCTGTCGCAGTCGAATGTGCTGGACGAAGAAGACCTGATCACCATCGTGCACGAGACCGGCCAGGCGCACATCCAGGCGATCGCCAAGCGCGAGCAGGTTTCCGAACGCGTGTCTCACGCGATTGTCGAGCGCGGAGACGACACGGCGGTGGCGGCGCTGGTGGAGAACTCCGGCGCCAAACTCTCGCGCGACACGTTCGAATCGGTCACCCGCCGCGCCGAAACCAGCGCGGTCCTTCAAAAACCGCTGGTCGAGCGGGAGGACACGCCGGTCGACCTGCTCAATGACCTGACAGTCGTGGTTGAGGCGGCGCTACGCTCGAAAATCATGGATCGCTTCGACACGCTGGAGCCTGGCGTCCTTGAAGCCGCGCTCGCCGCGTCCCGTCAGCGCCTGCAATCGCGGCTGACCGAAGACCAGGATTTGGCGGAGGCTCAGCGGGACATCGCGAAAGCCAAGATGCGCAAGGAGTTGGACGGCGCCCTGCTGGTCCGCTTCCTGCGTGAAAAGAAGCGCGTTCATTTCTGCCTCGGCTTCGCGGAGATCACCGGCGTTGATTATGAAGCCGCCCGCCGCGCCTTGGAGCATGAAAGCCCGGACGGGCTCGCGCTGATCTGCAAGGCGGCCAGCGTTGAAAAAGCGCTCTTCGTCACGATCGCGGTGCTGCGCGCGGGCGCGAGCGAAGGCGCGTTCAACGATGCGCGCGTCGTCGGCAAAGCCTATGAGGACCTCGACCCGGCCGACGCCGAACGCGCCATGCGTTTCTGGAAAATGCGCAAGTCCGCGGCGGCGGCCTAATCCTCCCACAACTCCGTGCGGAAATACGGGTTGGGACGCGCGTCGCGCACCTCGACCAGGATCACGTCCGTGAATTGCTGACCATTGCGGTCGGTGCTGGTCACCGTGATGCGGTGTGCGCCGGAGGCCAAATCTTCGGGAATCCGCGCAACCCACAGCGACATATTGCGGTCGGCGACGGCGTTTTGCGGCTGGGGCGGCGCCGGCTCGAAGCGCCGGCCCTGCCAGGCTTCAAAGCCTTGCGCGCGAGGATCGCCCGACCGGCTCCGCACCGCGTGCCGCATCACTGAGAGCTGACGCTGGGTGGCGAAGGGGTCGGCGAAATTGACGCCGATGCGCGGCGCTTCCCCGGCGCCCTCTTGGGTGCGCTGCATCATCAGCCGCCTGCCGTCCGAGAATTCGGCCACGACCGTGGTTTCCGAGGAGCCCGCCCAGACATTGGCGGTCAGATAGGTCGGACCGGAAAGGTCTTCGGGGGTCAGGATGTTGGGGTCCGCAAGATCATTGATGGAGAGCGGCGGGACCGGGTCGCGGGTCTCCCAGTCTTCGGCGCGCCACGACATGATGGTCTGATACCACTCCCGGAAACCTGGCGTGCTCAAGGCGACCCACTGGCCGCGGGAGGGGTCCATGCGAGAGCCCTGATAGCGTTCGACATAATCCGTGCCGTCGAAATCGATCATCAGCACGCCCTTCGGCCCGCCGGTGCGCTGCAGCGCCATGGGATTGCCGTCGATATTCAGATCGCCCTGGAACCAGGAGCCCGAAGCGGCGCCCGCGATCATGTGGCGGAAAGGCAATGGACCCGTCCCGGTGTTTTCCGCCCAGCCGTCAAAGATCTGACCCGGCGCATGGTTTTCCATGGTGTGAGTATGGCCCGACAAGGACAGCGCCGGGTGGCCCTCCACCAGCGCATGGATGCGGTCCAGCTGATCGGTCTGATGAGTGTTCGAGCCGGCGTCCACGAAGGATACGAAGGGGATGTGGTGGGCGAGGACGATCAGCCTGTCTTCAGGCGTCGAGGCTATCAGTCCCTCCAGCCAGGTGAACTGGGTTTCGGTCAGGCGGCCGTTATAGCGCGGCCGGCCTTCCGGCGTGCAGAAGTCGTGACCGGCCGCGAGATCCACGGCGTTGCAGGGGAAGACCACATTGTCGAGCGCCACGAAAAGCACGTCGCCGCGTTCGAACGCGTAGTATTCCGGACCATAGAGCCGGCGCCAGCTGTCCGCCGAATCCGCATCGTCCAGCGCGTCGAAATCATAGTCGTGATTGCCATGGACCAGCCATTGCGGCGCGCCGACCGTGGACGCGGTCTCCAGCAGGCGATCGAGCATGTCCAGGTCATCGCCCATCACGTCGCCCACATAGAGCATGCAGTCATTGGCGCCGAGGCCGGCAGCCGCGAGATCGGTCAGAACCCCGTCGCGGAACCAGCTCATCTCGCGATTGGAATAGGTCTGGCTGTCGCCGATGACGGCGCACGTGAAAGCCGAGTCCGCATCCTCGCGCCGGATCAGCGGGAAGTTGACGGCCCGGGGCGCCGGGCCGGTGTCGGGCAAGCCGCCATAGCGCAGGTCCTGCGGCGTGCCGCCGGGCTTATGGATATAGAAAAATTGGGGCACTTGCCGCCGATCGACGGGAACCTGCCAGCCTGAAGGCTGAACTAGGGTGAGATTCATGTCCGGCCGCACCGCGATTTCATAGGCCCCGGCGGCGTCCGTCATCGCCCAGTCGAGTCCGTTGGAGACCCGAACGCCTTCGACGCCAGCCTCGCCTGCATCAAAGCGCGAATTCCGGTTCGCGTCGTGGAACACGACGCCGGAAATCATCTCCCCGCCCGCGCCGGAGCGGTCGATCTCGGGCGCTCCGAAATAGGGTTGGGCGACGGCAGGGGCGGCGAACGCCAGAGACAAAAGGGCGGCGCGGATCATGGCGGAGCTCCAGTGACGGGACGAGGTTCGCCGGACGCCTAACGCGCGCACATGACGCCGCTGTGACAATTCTCGCAGCCGGAATGGGGCGAAGCAGGCAGGACTGCTGCTATGCGTCGATCCTGGCGTCGGCGCGCGCGCCCGCCGCGCCGCTCAACTCGTCGGCGAAGCGGTGATTCACATCACGATGGCCCGCCTCATCCTCGCGCACGGCCAGAACCACGTCGCGCAGGCGGGCGTCGTCGGGAAGCCGCCAATAGTCGATCGCGATTTGCGGCGCCGGTCCATTTTCAAGATCGCCCGCGTCGATGGCGTCGAGATAATGAGTGTAGCTGATCACCGCCTCTTCCTCGAGATAGGCGACGAAGCGGTGCGCCGTGCGCGGCGCGAACAGATACATGGCGAAGTAAGCGTTATAAAACAGGCCTTGCGCGATCACGATCAGGGCGCGCTCGAATGCGCTGGGCTGAGCAATTTTGATGAAGGTCATCAAATGCATGCGTTCGTTTTCGGCCTCGTCCAAGAGCTCACGAATCCAGCCCTGATCATCGCGGATGTGACGCAGCGCCTTTAAGTGCTGCAGCGCGCCGCCGACCATGCCCGGCACCGCCGCGACGGTCTCGAGCACCACCGCCCTGTGGCCGTAGCGGCGCTGGAAAAAGAGATCAGCGAAGATGCGCATGACTTTCACCATGCGCAGGGCGATGCGGTCCCGAAAGCCTTCGGGAATGCGGCGCTTGCTCAAGGCGTCATCGCTATAGCGGCTCATCGCGGACGGCTCCTTATTTGCGATCTCGTCGAACAGATGGAGCCCGCGCCAGCTCAGACAAGTTCAGCGCACCAAATGTCGCACGCCGAAGTCAAACACGCCTGAGTGCGATGAGCGCTTAATTCCATATTTTACTAGTGGTTATTGTGTAGGCGCGGGCTCGCCTTCAAGCGAATTGGCGCTTTACTTCAGCGCACCCGCATCAAGGCTTTGCTCAAGCTTTTCAAGCAGCTGCCTTAGCGAGGCGCGCTCGTCGTCTGAGAACGCCCCCAACATGCGCGCCTCATAGTCCAATGCGGACGGGGCGATTTCAGCGTAGATGCTCTGGCCTTCGGCGGTCAGCGTGACGTCGGTGGCGCGTTTGTCCTCGACATTGGGCTGCCGGCGCACAAGACCCCGGCCGTCCAGGGCGCGGATGGCGCGGCTGACCGTGACCTTGTCCATGGCTGTGGCTTCGCACACGCTTTGGGCGGTCATGGGCCGGCTGTCGCCGCCCAGAACCGCAATCACGCGCCATTCCCAGATGCTTAAGCCGAAGCGGGCCTGATAAGCGCGCGCGATCAGCCCTGACGCCTTGTTGGAGACCACGGAGAGGCGATAGGGCAAATAGTCCGGCAGGCGAAGGCGTGCGCCCTCGCCTGCCGTCTTGTCGGCACGGCCCTGGTCGTCCGCCAAGGCTTATTCGGCCGGTTCGGCGTTCAGAACGCCGCGGCGGATCTGATCGAGCTCGATGGATTCAAACAAGGCTTTGAAATTGCCCTCGCCGAAGCCTTCATTGCCCTTGCGCTGGATGATCTCGAAGAAGATCGGGCCGATATTGGTCGTGGTGAAGATCTGCAGAAGCAGGCCGTCGCCGGTTTCCGGATTGCCGTCCACCAGGATGGAGTTCTCCTTGAGGCGGGCGACGTCCTCTCCGTGGTTCGGCACGCGCTCGTCGATCAGCTCGTAATAGGTCTCCGGGGTATCCTGGAACACCACGCCCGCGGCGCGCAGCTTCTCGACCGTCTCGTAGATATTCGGCGTGGTCAGGGCGATGTGCTGAATGCCTTCGCCATTGTAATCGCGCAGATATTCCGCAATCTGGGATTTGTCGTCCGAGCTTTCGTTAAGCGGGATTTTCAGCTTGCCGCACGGCCCGGTCATGGCGCGGGACAGAAGGCCGGTGTGCTGGCCCTGGATGTCGAAGAAGCGGATCTCCCGGAAATTGAAGACCTTCTCATAAAAGCCCGCCCAGGTGTCCATATTGCCCTGGAAGACATTGTGAGTGAGATGGTCGAGCACTTCCAGGCCTACGCCGGTGGCGTCGCCGGCGCCTTCGATGGCTTCAAAGTCGGCGTCGTAGACCGACTTGTCGCCATATTGGTCGACCAGATACAGCACCGAGCCGCCAATGCCTTTGATGGCCGGGATGTCGGTCGTCCAAACGCCGTCGCTGAAGGGCTCGGCGCCGCGCTCGATCGCATCGGCGTAGGCTTGCTTGGCGTCTTTGACGCGGAAGGCCATGGCGTTGGCGCTGGGCCCGTGGGCGGCGCGGAACTCAGCCGCCTGTCCGGTCTCTTCAGCGTTGACCAGGAAGGTGATGTCGCCCTGGGCGAAGCGGGTGATGTTTTTGGTCTTGTGCTTCGCAACAGCGGTGAAGCCCAGGAGCGTGAACAGCTCAACCAGCTTTTCCGGCTCCGGCGAGGTGAATTCGACAAACTCGAACCCGTCGGTTCCGAGCGGGTTTTCGAACAGATCGGCCATGGCGCGCTCCTGTCGGATTTAAAGAATCAGATTGCGCCGGCGGCCTTGATCGGTGTCGCCGGCGCGCGCAGTCTTGCTGAAGGAAAATAGTTTCATTTGCAACTAATTTCACCCTCAAATCACGCACAGGATCGGAAATCGAAGGCTATGGCGCTGGTTTTACATGGATATTTTCGCTCAGGAACAAGCTACCGAGTCCGCCTCGCCCTGAATTGGAAGGGGGTGGACTATCAGGTCCGCCCCGTGAACCTGGTGTCCGGCGCCCAGCGGGAGGCGAGCTATCTGGAGAAGAATCCGCAAGGCCTGGTGCCGGCGCTTGAGATCGACGGCCAAGTTTTGACCCAAAGCCCGGCCATCCTGGAATGGATCGAAGAAACCTGGCCGGAGCGCCCGCTCCTGCCCGCCGACCCGGTCCTGCGCGCCCGGGTGCGGGCGTTTGCGGCGGCCATCGGCTGCGACATACATCCAATTCAGAATCTGCGCGTGATGAAGAAGGTGCGCGCGGACTTCGATCAGGATCAGGACGGCGCCCAGGCCTGGGCGCGGCACTGGATCGAGACGGGATTTGGCGCGCTTGAGCGACTGGCCGCTAATGCGGCCGGTCAAGGCGGTTTCCTGTTTGCAGACGGGCCGAGTCTGGCGGAGATTTATCTTTTGCCTCAGATGTATAACGCGCGCCGCTTCGGGGTCGACGTCAGCGCCTATCCAAGGCTGGTCGCCGCCGACGCGGCGGCGCGCGCGCTGTCCGAGTTTGAAAAGGCGGCGCCGGAAAACCAGCCCGACGCGCCGACAGACTAGCGCCTCAACCAGTCTCCGCCATTGATCGGCGCCGCGTCTTCGAGGCTAAGCCGCCAGACATAAACCCAGGCCGCGCGATCCGGCCGGATCAGCCGGGTCTTGACCCGGTCATAGCGAGAACGGGCCGGGTCCTTCGGCCAATAATCTTCGAATTCATCGAGCCTGGGCATGACCGAGGCGTCCGCGATCTCGAACAGCTCGCCGACGACCTCGCCCGGTCCCGATACAAGACCTGGAAACCGCCCAAGGTCCCAGAGCGCGCCGGGGATCAGGCAGGGTCCCAGCGGCTTGAACGCGTCCGCGAGGCCGAAGCGCGCGAAACCGCTCTCCCCGGCGCGCAGCAGCCCGTATACGGCGATGGCGTCGCCCGCGTGAACGGCGTCGCTCAAAGGCTCAGGCCTTGGCCTTCAGGATCGGCTGGAACCGGCCATAGCTCAGACAGCGCCAGAGCCACTCAAAAGGCCCGAAACGGAAGACCAGAAGCCAGAGCGGCGAGATGATGAGTTGCACCAACCAGACCGCCAGCACGAGCATCACCAGCTCGGCCCGCTCAATCACGCCGAACAGCGGCGCGCCGAACACGCCCGTGGCCAGCGCCACCATGGCGAAGGTCTGGGTCAGATAGTTGGTGAACGCCATCCGCCCCGCCGCAGCGAACGGCGCGCGGAGAAGTCTCAGCCAATCGATCTTGGCGATCAGCATGACCAGGCTCGCATACCCTAAGGCGACCACAAGGCTGGCGAAGGCATTGACCGAGCCGGCGACGGCGGTCGTCTCAAGCGCGAAACCGGTCTCCACGACCGGGCCGGTCGCCAGCCATAGCGCCGGCAATCCAACGCCGAGGCAGATCACCGCCAGAGCCGCATAAGCCGGCAGGCTCCAGCGCGCGAGCAGGAAGCCCGACTTATAAAGCGCCATCCCGATGAGCATGACTCCCAAGACGCGCGGACCGAAGAAAATGATGCCGGACAGCTGCGCAATGGCGTTGCCGATGGCGTTGAACACCCGGCTCGGCCAGAAGCCGGACTGGTAGGCGCCGACCCACGAGGTGAGCGTTTGATCGTCCGGCACGATGCCGAACGGCGTCGGCTCCAGCATCGTCGGCGCCATGGAGGTCGCATATTCATTCGCCACGATCAGCAGATTGGTCAACAAAATGCCGACCAGCCCCAGCAGGACCAGCTTCAACACCGACATGCGGCGGAACAACACCGCCAGCATGCCGATCAGCGCATAGGCCGTCAGGATATCCCCGAACCAGAACAGAAATCCGTGCACCAGCCCGAATGCGAGCAGCCACAACATCCGCCGATAGTGCAGCTTTGTTGAGGCGTCCGCGGAGTCCCCGACGATCAGCATGATCCCGGCGCCGAACAGAGCGGAGAAGATCGTGATGAATTTCTGCTCGAAGAACACCGTCATCAGCCGCCAGGCGTCGGCGTTGGCGCCGGTGATGTCCATGTGGGCGGGCGGGTATTCGAACGCGCCCCAATAGTAAAAAAAGGTCGGCGCATTGACCATCAAAATGCCAAGCACCGCGACGCCGCGCAGGATATCCAGGCTCTCAAACCGGTCCTTGCTCGAGACCGGTGCGGACTTCGTCGCCGTCAGCGTTTCGGTGGCGGCGGCCGCGCCGTCGGCCTGCGGATCGGGTGATGGCGTCGAAGTGTCCGACATGGCTCTCCCCCAGAGCTGGAGCGGGTTGTGCGCGGAAGCTTTGCTGCAATCTCCGAAACTGGCAAGCGGTGACAGATGTCACCTCACCCGAGACTTAACAAGAATTCATGGAAATATGGCGCGGCTCGCCTTGCCCTTGCGACCCGATGAGCGCATACCCAATTCATAGCTCACGTGGGAGGCGTGGCGCGCTATGACATTCTTTCTTGATCTCATGCACATCGTCGCAGCGACATTGCTGGCGATCGTCGGCCTTGGGTATGAACGCGAGGAAGACTGCGCACCCGTTCACTTCGAACCCGCCGCATACGTGATTGCTGAGGAAAGCGCCGCTCAAACTCTCCGGATTGAAACCAGCAGCGTGTCCGACTGCGATAGCGGCGAGTCGGCGATCCTATATCCCGTCCTTTAATTCTTGGCGTTCCCCGCTTAAAACGGATGATTACGGACGATCGGCGCCGAAAGGTGCGGCCAGACACGGGCCGACTCGGCTAAGCTCACGTCCAATCGTTCAATCCGTATTTGAGCTAGAGGCGTTATGGCCGCCAAATCGCAGTCTCCAGAAACCGGCGAAAAAGCCGATCTGAATACCACCGAGTTCAGTGATGCGGCTGGCGGGGCGGTCATGCCGGCGCAGCCAAGGTCTGCGCCCGCAGCCCCGTCCGACGCCCCGCAGCCGGTGCGTGAGCCTGGTGGAGGATGGATCGCCTTTCTCGGCGGCGCGTTCGGGCTGCTCTGGCTGGGCGGCGCTGCGGCGTATTTGACCGGCTACGCGGACCTGACCGCCCTGACGCCGGCCCAGCTGGGTGGATTATCGGTCTTCGCCGTCGCGCCGGCGATCCTGTTTTTCATGGCCGGCCTGCTGGGACGCGAGGTGGCGCGCGCCGGCGCCCGGGCGAGGCGCCTGGACGCCGCCGTCGCACGCCTGGCGGCTCCGGCGGCGCACGCCGACAGCGACGCCGCGCGCCTGGCCGACGCCATCAGCATCCAGGTCGACCGGGTGAATCAGGCGATGCAGAGCGCGCTCGCCCGCCTCGCCGCGATGGAAGAAGTCATCACCCATCACGCCGACAGTCTTGAAGACAGCTCGTCCCGCGCCAAAGACAAGGCTCAGGGACTGGTGACCTCTCTGCGCGATGAACGGCTAAGGCTTGCAGAGGTGGCCGACGGGCTTGACGACAAGGCGGCCTTGATTGCGGCGGCGATCCAGGACCAGTCCAAGATGGTGGCGGCGGCGTCCGAATTGGCGGAGCTGAAAGCCTCTGAAGGCGAAAAGCTGATCCGGTCGGGCGCGGACCGGCTGGCGGCCGCGGGCAAGGCTGCGGAAGAGGCCGGAGACCGCATCGCCCTGTCGCTGGATGCGCGCGCCACGGAGCTGCGCGATTTCTCCGACCGGCTCCGCGACCGAACCGATGGACTGGAAGCCGCCTATCTCAAACACCGCGATCGTCTGGGCGAAGCCAGCGAAGTGCTTCGCAAAGAGCAGGAGAAGATCGGCGCCGCCCTCGACTTCCACAAGGCGGAGTTGGAGACCATGACCCGCACCGCCCGCGACGGCGCGGAGGCGTTGAAAGGCGCGGCGCAGACCTCTGGCGAAGTGTTTGAGAAGGCTGTCGAGGAAGCCCTTGACCGCGCCGGCGGACTGGCGCGCGAGATCACTGATCAAAGCGACGCCGCGGCCAAAGCGCAGGAAGACGCTCTGGCGCGCCTGAAGGACGCCGCGAAGGCGGCGCGCGCCGCAGCCGAAGACACCGGCTCGACATTCGGCGCTCAGGCCGACGCCGCTGAAGCGGCGCTGGAGCGCGTCAGCGAAGCGGGATTTGAAGCCGCGCGCCGGTCCGATGAAGCGTTTCAGGCGCGCCTGCGCGAAGCGGAGGATCTGACGGAGCGCGCCGCCAGGGCGGCGGAGGCGGCTTCGGACGCCGTGCGGCGCAAGCTCGCCGATACGCTGGAAAGCGCCAATGCGGAATCGCGTCGCGTCGAAACTCAGCTTGAGGATCTGCGCACGCGCATGCAAAGCGCCCCGGACGCCGCGAAAGCCAGCGTCGAGGCGATGGAGCGTGTGATGCGCGACGGCCTGGAGCGGCTTAATGAATCCGCGGAACACGCCAGCCAGCAGGCCCGTGACATCGATGCGCAATTCCAGGCCCGCATCCGTCAAAACTATGAATTGCTGTCAGACTTCATTCTGCGCATGGGCGGGGTGGCCGGCGGCCGGCGGCCGATTGATCTGGGCGTCAATGAAGTGCCTGACCCGCTGAGCCGGCGCCGCGAGCAGCGCGTCGAGTCCCGAGACGATGATGCGCCGGCGCCGCTGGCCGAGACGATCGCTGACGCCCCTGAGCCCGCATCGGGCGGCGCCCCGGAGGCTGAAGCCTCTGCTGACGCCGAATCCCCCGACCGGGACAGCACGGCGGATGACGACCGCCCGCGCCGCGAAGGCGGCTGGCGGTGGCGCGACCTTCTGGCGACCATGGATCCGGACGACGCCTCAGCCGCCGGAAAGCCGGACAAACCCAAGCCGGACTAGTTCCCCGTCAGGCCCTCATCGACTTGTGAGGCGGCGTCGGAGAGTGCGGGCAATTGCGCATCCAGGCGCTCCGCGAGATCAATGCTCAGAGCGACCACGCCGGCGTAAAAGACGGGATCGATGGTGTTGAACTCGTCGCTCGCCTGATGGTAATGCTCGTGGTCTTCCACCCCAAGATAGAGGAAGGGGATTCCGGCGACGTGGAAGGGCCCGTGATCTGAAAGCAGGGTCCAGTCTTCGCGCGGATCGCCTGTGGGCCGGTCATAGCCGGCCTCAAGGGTCACGCTCGCGTCTGCAGCCGCGGCCTCGATGATGGGCAGCAGCGCGGGCGTGTGATAGCTGCCGGCCGCCCAGATATCGCCGTCCGGACTATAGCCGAGCATGTCGAGATTGAAGTTCAGCGCCACGGGAGCCGCCTGCGCCGGCGGCGCCGCCACGAAGGCGCGGGCGCCGTTCAGCCCGCCCTCCTCCGCATCAAAGGCGACGATCAGGATGTCGTGCTCGGGCGGGTTTTCGGCGAAGTGCCGGGCCACGGCGAGCATCGCCGCCACCCCGGAAGCGTTGTCGTCGGCGCCGTTGAAAATCTCATTGTTTTCGCCGGGGCCGATATGATCGTAATGCGCCGTGATCGCGATCGCGCGGCTGGACTGCCGGCCCGGGACGCGTCCGATCAGATTATAGCCGGTGAGCGTCTCGCGCCCCGCGTCGGGATTGCGGAAATCAATCGGCCGTTCGAAATCAAACGCATGAACGAAGCTCTCTCCGACAGGCTCCAGTCCGATCTCGTCATAGCGCTGCAGGAGATAATCGCGGGCGAGCGCGTTGCCGTCGGTTTCAACCAGACGGCCCGCCATGACGTCCGCGCTTAGCACGCACATATCCAAAAGCGCGTCCGCCAACTCGCTTTCAAAACAGGCTTCCGCTCCAGCGATGACGGGGCGTGCGGCTCCGGCATCGGCTCCGTCGGCGACGCCTCCGCCCGTCTCATTGGCGGCTTCAATGGCGGCGTCGTCTTCGGGAGCGGAGACCGTCGGTTCGCCGCAAGCGGCGAGCGCTACAACAGAACCCAAGGCGAGAAGTGAAAGCGTGCGCATCAGATGCGGCTCCATGGATGGCGGCGCGCGATGCGGCCTCTATAGTGTTGAGTGTGTAGCGCGCTTGGAAGGACCTCGCCAATGCCGATGAAGGCCGAAGATATCGTCGAACTGATCCGCGAAGGGATTGAAAACGCCGAGGTCGAGATCATCGACCTGCGCGGAGACGGCGATCATTACAAGGCCGTGGTGGTCTCTCCGGCCTTTGAAGGCCTGTCCCGGATCAAGCAGCACCAAATGGTCTACGCCGCGCTCAAAGGCCGCATGGGCGGCGAATTGCACGCCTTGGCGCTGGAGACGCGCGCCTCCTAGCCCCGGCGCAGCACGGCCATAAGAACGCTTGCGGCGTATAATCCAAGCTGCAGGAAGACATCCGGGCGGCCCCATGCCTCAAAGGACGCTGCGAACACGCAGACCAGCGCGAACATCGCCAGGCTGGCCAGGCCCGCCGCCCAGCGCACCCCGGGCGCGCGCGCGCCACAGATGGCGCGAAGCCCGTTGAGCGCGGCGGCGAACAGGATCGCCAGCCCCGTTCCAAAGAACCAGAAGGCGCCGGGCGTAAGACTGTCATAGACCATCGGCGTGAAAACAAAGCAGTGGACCAGCCCCACAGCCGCCAGGCCGACCACGAGCGCATAATCAATCCATCTCACGCCAGCACCTCCTTATGGTCGCGCGCGCTTGATTCGGCCCGCCGCGCCTCTTAGGTAGGATGCTCCAACGCATGCAGCAGGACTTGATCATGACTGACGCCGCCACCCTTGACGCCATAAAGAAAGCCGTCACCGAAAACGACGTGGTGTTGTTCATGAAGGGGACGCCGACCTTTCCGCAATGCGGCTTTTCGTCAGTGGTCGCCAACGTGCTCAATCATATCGGCGTGGAATATGCGGCGGTGAATGTGCTTGAGGACATGGATGTGCGCGAAGGCGTGAAGGCCTTCTCTGACTGGCCGACCATCCCTCAGCTTTATGTGAAGGGTGAATTCATCGGCGGCTGCGACATCGTCAAAGAGATGTTCGAGGCGGGCGAGCTGCAGCAGCTCTTCAAGGACAAGGGCCTGGTCGCGGCGTGACCCGCCGCGTCCTGGAACCGGGACCGGAGCATCCGATCACGCTTGAACGCGGCGCTCAGGTGCGCGTGGAGCTCGGCGGGGAGATGATCGCCGATGCAGCCGACGCGATCCTGCTGGCTGAAGCCAGCTATCCCGCCGTCGCCTATATCGACCCGGCCGTCTTTGACGCCGACCGCCTGATCGCGTCCGAGCGCCGCAGCTGGTGTCCCTATAAGGGCGAAGCGGATTATTTCGGCTGGCGCACGGCCGGCGGCGAAGTGATCCCCGACGTCATCTGGCGCTACGCCGAGCCGCACCCGGCGGTGGCGGCTGTCAAAGGCCGGCTGGCGTTCTACACCGACCGCGCGGCGGTGACGCTGCTTTAGACCCTAGCGGGATGTCGGCTCATAGCCCTCGGGCGGCGGGGTGCGGAACGTGTCGACCGGATTGGTCAAGGCCAGGCGCGCGCTCGGCGGCAGGCCCAACTCGTCACGCGTCCAGACCAGCTCCACGCCCTGAGGCAAAATCGCTTCGCAGCTGTCCGGGAAGTGCCGCGTCAGGGTGACGTCGAACGCCCAGCCGGCCCGGGGCGAACCGGTCGCGACGGCGTCGAAACTGTCCTTGTTCGTGCAGCCATTGGAGTAGACCCGAACCACCAGCTCGCCGGCCGCGTTCTGCCGCCAGGCCAGCACGGGCTCGACGACAGCGAAGCGATCGCCGGCCGGATCGTCGGGCGGCTCAAGGCTTGCGCAGCCGACCGCGGCGAGCGCTGTGATCGCGCCAAGGACGAGCAATCCCCGCTTCATGTCCATCACCCCTCCTCGTGACGCGCAAAGCTTAGCCGGGCTTTGGCGCCGCCGACAGCCCGCAAAACGAAAAAGGCCCGCCGGAGCTGCTCCAGCGGGCCTTGTCTTGGTCGCTCGCCTCGAATTTACGAGGAGTAGAATTCGACAACCAGGTTCGGTTCCATCTTCACCGGATAGGGCACTTCGTTGAACTCCGGAGCGCGGCTGAAGGTGGCGGTCATCGCCTTGGGATCCAGGTCGATATAGTCCGGCACGTCCCGCTCCGGGCTGCCCAGCGCTTCCAGAACCAGCGCCATGTTGCGCGACTTGTCGCGCACCTCGATGACGTCGCCGGCCTTCAGGCGGTAGGACGGAATGTTCACGCGCTGGCCGTTGACCTTGACGTGGCCGTGATTGACGAACTGGCGCGCGGCGAACACGGTCGGCACGAATTTGGCGCGGTAGACCGCGGCGTCCAGACGGCTTTCCAGAAGCGCGATCAGATTCTCAGCGGTGTTGCCCTTGCGGCGCTGCGCTTCGACATAGGTCCGCTTGAACTGCTTTTCGGTGATGTTGCCGTAATAGCCCTTCAGCTTCTGCTTGGCGCGCAGCTGCAAGCCGAAGTCGGACATTTTGCCGGCGCGGCGCTGGCCATGCTGACCCGGGCCGTAGGGGCGATTGTTGACCGGGGACTTGGAGCGGCCCCAGATATTCTCGCCCATGCGGCGATCGAGCTTGTATTTCTGCGAATGACGCTTCGACATTGTTTTCCTATCTTCGACGCGGCCCGGTGAAACCCCTTCATTTCACAATCAAAACGGCGGTTCACGCGTCGCCCGTTTGAGTGATACGAGCGGCCAGCGAATATCGCTGCCATAAGGGAAGCGCGGGTTATGGTGGAAGGGGGGCGGAGAGTCAATCAGGCAAGGCGGTTCGGGGCCGTGTCCAGGCTCAACCGCCCCCTCACTCGTCTTCCAGCAAGCCGCGAAAACCGGTCACAAACGCTCGATGGCCCACCAAGCTCATCTGGGCGGCAACCTTGTTCTTTGCCTCGACAATGCTGAGCTCCCAGAACTGCGCCAGTCTTTCGGCGTCCGAATAGTCGAGCCCGGATTCAGCCCAAGTACACGACCGTGACAGGAAGGCGCCCTGGATGACCGCGTTCACCGCGTCCACATTGCCGTGATCGAGGATTTTCCGCCCGGCCCGAATCTTGGCCGAGGTGTAGTCGGTGTCCCAGGCCGTGCTCAATTTTTGCGCGTCGCAATAGCCGAAGCTGTTGGCGTCGAAGGCTTCGATATAGCGTAAGTCATTGGCGCTGGGCCCGAGATCCTGGTCCTCTGACTGCAGACTCTGACCGAAGGGAAGATCACGGGTTCGCCGGTAAGTCGCCTGCGCGTAAGTGGTTTCCATGAAGTGCTTGCGGCCATGCTCAGACATCTCCTGAGCGACCTGCGCCTTGGCGTCCGCGATGGACACGCCCCAATTGTCGGCAAGCGCTTCAGCGTCTTCATAGCTGAGCTCTGATTCCGCCCACGAACAGCTCACGCTCTGCGCGGTCGACGCGATGTCCGCGTCGACCAGCTCAGTTCGGTCCGACGTGATCTTGTCGCCGATGACCGATTTGGCCCAATCGACATCAATGCCCCAAATCTCAGCCACCTTCTTGGCGTCGCAATAGCCGTAGGCACTTTCAGAATACGTGTTCAGCAGGGTCGTCGTACGCCGCCGATCTCCGAAGCCGATATAGCCGCGCGCCTCGAGCGCCGGGCTGACTGCGTCAATGAAGTTTTTGTTTCCGACCGCCGTGAGCTGCTCGCCGATCAAGGCTTTGGCTTCGTGGATCTCAACGCCTCGAAAGGCCGCAAAGGCTTGATAGTCGCGATACCACAGGCTGGAATCGGTCAGATCGCACCCCTCGCTAAATCCAACCGAGGCGATATCGGCATCCATGGTCGCACGTGAATCCGGCGTGCCGTTAAGGATCGTAGCGCCGATCACAATCGCGGCCTCTTCCACGGTCATGCGTTCGGTGCCGTAGGAGTCAGGCTCGGTCCAATCGACCTGGGAGTCCAAGAACCAAGCGTATTTGCGGGCGTCGCATCGGCTGTAATTGCTTTCCACAAAGGCGGTTCGGGACGCCGCGCGCCGCGCTTCGTAATCGTCCGCTTGCGCCGAGCCGATCGATAGCGCCGACGCCGACACCGAAGTCAGCGCCTTGGCCTTGGTCCCGGTTAGGCTGGTTGAAACGAAGAGGCCCGCAAGCGCCACCGCGCTCAAGACCGACGTGTTCGACATTGTCACCCCCATGCGCAATGCTTGAATAGCTTATCAGCCCCGGTCACTTGCGGCCAGAATAGCGTTATTAAGATGAGGTGCAGGTGAACGCGGACTCGACCCCAGGCACGCCCTGGAAGAAGGGCTTCGAAATCGAACTCCTGGCCCCCCGGGGACTGTCACGCCGTGATCTCGCCGAACGGATCGCGACCCGTGTCGAAGGCCATGCAGCGCCCTGCTTCTACCCCCAGTCGGAGCCCAGCCTGGTTCCAAATCTGCCGGTTTTCGAAAACCTGATCCTGGGATTTGACGTGCTGGATCAAGACGGCCAGCGCGTGGCGCTGCTGGTCGATGATTTGACGATCCGCGCCGATCTCGATCGCGATGCGGCGCCCCAACCGGGCTGGCTGCGCATATTGAGCGACGATGCCCGGCTGCTCTCCCTCGTCCAACACAACTGTTCCGCGAAAGCCCCCTTGGATCAGGTCCTCGCACCGCTGGCGGAAATGTTTGGCGCTCAGGTCGAGCAGCCGGACCCGCAAGTCTTCAAGGTCAATGACGCTTGGGGACGCTCCATCGCCATGGCGACCACGCTGCCCGGAGAGCGTGAGCGTCCATGCGAGATCATCACCGCACCGATCGAAACCGACGCCCTCCCGGTGCTCAAGGCCTTGATGGAGGACGCCCGCGCGCTTGGATTCACGGTTCCGGTCGAGGCCGCGCTGCATGTCCACTTCGACGGCGCAGCGCTATGCTCGGCGCCGGCGCTGTCGCGCCTTTTAACGGCGCTGCACACCTATCGCGATCAATTGCGGCAGCGGGTTCAGACCAATCCGGCCTGCGTCAGGCTGGGCGCCACGAGCCCGGAGATCATCCAATTGGCGGGTTCGGACGCATTTCGCGCCGCAGACTGGCCTCAGGCGCGCGCGATGCTGGCTGACTTGAAGCCCACCAAATATTGCGACTTCAATATCTCAAACCTCGTCTACGAGCTTAAACACAAGCACACGTTCGAGGTTCGGATTTTTCCCGGCACGATGGACGCTGAGGAGATGGTCTCAAATGCAAGCCTGTTTGAGCGCATTCTCAACTGGGCTGTCGAGGGGCCGGAGTTTGATCCGCCGGAGCGGCTCGACGCCTTTCTGGATTCGCTTCGTGCGGCCTAATCCTCCCGCACCACCCGCGCCTTGCCCCGCCCGATGGCCAGCGCCTTGATCACGCCGCGCATGGTGCGCACTTCCTGCTCCGTCGCGGACGCCCGCGCAAAGAGATTGATCAGGTTCTGCATCATGAGCGGCGTCTTCTCCGGCGGATAGAAGAAGCCGGCGCGGTCGAGCTCGTCATGGAAATGCTGGTAGAGGCCCTCCAGCTCCGCCTGGCTGGCGCGCCCCTCCACCGGCTTGAAGCCCCCCGGCGGCGGATCGCCGGCGCGCCATTCATGGGCGATCACGCCGCACGCCATGGCGAGGTTGAGGCTGGAGAATTCCGGATCGACCGGCAGGGCCAGCACCGCGTCCGCGCGGGTGATGTCGGCGTTGTCGAGGCCGGATTTCTCCGCGCCGAACAAGACGCCGACGCGTTGACCCGCGGCGATTTCCGCGCGGGCGCGGCCGCACGCCTCCCGCGCGGTAAGGGTGGGTTTGACCATATTGCGCGGCGTTCCGGTCGAGGCGTAGAGCACCTGACAGTCCGAGACGGCGTGGGCGACGCTCTCGAACAGCCGGGCGTTTTCAAGCACAGGTGAATCCGCCGCCATGGCGACGGCTTTGTCGTTCGGCCAGCCGTCGCGCGGGGCGACGATGCGCAGCTCGGGAATGGCGAAATTGCCCATCACCCGCGCGCAGGCGCCGATATTCTCGCCCATCTGCGGGCCCACCAGAATGAAGACGGGTGTGTCTTTATGTCCAACCATGGTCTGGATGCGCGATTGCGCCCTTTTGCGTTAACCAGCGCGGTGCTAGACAGCCGCGCGATCCGCGTCCACCCCCTCGCCTGCGGCGCCCCTTTGCGCGCGACGCCGGAACGAACACGAACCGAGAAAGACCGCCTCATGGCCAAGATCATTGTCGACAAACCCCTGGTGGAGCTCGACGGCGACGAGATGACCCGCATCATCTGGGCGCTGATCAAAGAAAAACTGATCCTGCCCTATCTGGATGTGAACCTGAAATATTTCGATCTTTCGATCCTGAAACGGGACGAGACCGATGATCAGATCACGGTGGAGGCGGCCGAGGCGATCAAGCATTACGGCGTCGGCGTGAAATGCGCGACCATCACCCCGGATGAAGCGCGCGTTGAAGAATTCGGACTGAAGAAGATGTGGCGTTCGCCCAACGGCACGATCCGCAACGTGCTGGGCGGGGTGGTGTTCCGCGAGCCCATCGTGATCCGCAACGTGCCGCGACTGGTTCCGGGTTGGACCAAACCCATCGTCATCGGCCGCCATGCGTTCGGCGATCAGTATAAAGCCACCGACATGCTGGTGCCCGGCCCGGGCAAGCTGACCTTGACCTTCACCCCGGATGATGGCGGCGCGCCGATCAGCAAGGATGTCTACGACTTCACCGAGGCCGGCGTCGCCATGGGCATGTATAATGTCGACGAAAGCATTCGCGACTTCGCCCGCGCCTCGCTGCGTTACGGGCTGGAGCGTGGCTGGCCGGTCTATCTGTCCACCAAGAACACCATTCTGAAAGCCTATGACGGCCGCTTCAAAGACCTCTTCCAGGAGGTGTATGACGCGGAATTCAAGGACCAGTTTGAAGCCAAGAAGATCTGGTATGAGCACCGTCTGATCGACGACATGGTCGCCTCGGCGCTGAAATGGTCCGGCGGCTTCGTCTGGGCGTGCAAAAACTATGACGGCGACGTGCAGTCCGATACCGTCGCCCAGGGTTTTGGTTCGCTGGGCTTGATGACCTCGGTGCTGATGACGCCGGACGGCAAGACGGTGGAGGCGGAAGCCGCCCACGGCACGGTGACCCGACATTATCGCCAGCATCAGGCGGGCGAGCAGACCTCGACCAACTCCATCGCGTCCATCTTCGCCTGGACCCAGGCGCTGCACCATCGCGGCAAGATGGACGGCAATGAGCAGGTCATCGGCTTCGCCGACCAGCTGGAAGCCACCGTGATCAAGACGGTGGAGCAAGGTTATATGACCAAGGACCTGGCGCTCCTGGTGGGCGACACCCAGGGCTGGCTGTCCACCGAAGGCTTCCTGGACGCCGTGGCCGAGCGCTTCGCGGCGGTGATGAATGAGGGGCTAGTCGCGGGGCCGCGTGCGTTGGATAAATAAAAGGCCGGGCGATCCGCCCGGCCTTTTGTCTTGGCGCCTGTGCGCCTTAGAACTGCATGATCTTCACGCCGTCCGGCGCCGGCACGTCGTCGGGCACGAAGAAGTCCGGCAGAAGCTCGGCGCCAGGTTCGACCGAGTACTGCTCGAGATCGGTCACGCCTTCAGACGCCAGGAAGGTGTCGTCGATGATGAAATTGCCGGTGAATTCCGCGGCCGGCTTGGTGAGGACCCGATAGGCCGTCTCGGCCAGGATTTCCGGCTTGCGGCATTGCTTGAACGCGTCTTCGCCCGCCAGCACGTTGGAGATGGCGGCGGTGGCGATTGCGGTGCGCGGCCAGATGGCGTTGGCGGCGATCTTGCCGTTGAACTCGCCCGCCCAGCCCAGAATGCAAAGGCTCATTCCGTATTTGGCGCTGGTATAGGCGACATGGGGCGCGAACCATTTCGTGCTCATGTCCAGCGGCGGAGACAGGGCCAGGATGTGA
>LYSW01000085.1 GCA_001657295.1 Oceanicaulis sp. BBD 1991-10
GGCGCGACCGCCCTGACCGCCCAGGCCGACGGCGGCGGGAAGGCCGGCGAAGTCGCCGCCGTGTTCTGGCGGGGCCTCGCGGTCGGCGCCGGGCTGGGCCTGATCATGCTGATCGCCCAATGGCCGCTGCGCGAAGCCGCCTTCGCCGCCTTTTCAGGTACGGCTGAGATTGAAGCGGCGGGCCGCGACTATGTCGATGCGCGCATCTGGGGCGCGCCGGCGGCGCTGGCCGGCTTCGCCATTTACGGCTGGCTGATCGGGCTGGGCCTGACCGGCCGGGCGCTGATCCTTCAAATCGCGCTCAACCTGGCCAATATCGTGTTCTCGCTCTGGTTCGTCCTGGGGCTCGACTGGGGCGTCGCCGGGGTCGGCGCCGCCAGTGCGCTGGCTCAATGGCTGCATCTGGGGGCCGCGGCGGTCCTGCTCGCACCGGTGCTGATGCGGCGGCGTCAGCCGGATAGAGCCCAGCTTCTCGACCGCAGAGAAGCCGTCCGCCTTCTGGTGGTGAACCGGGATATCTTCTTAAGGACCCTCGCCCTTCTGGCGGGATTTTACTGGTTTAACGAGGCCAGCCTGCGCGAGGGCGCGGACATTCTGGCCGGCAACGCCATCTTATTGCAATTCATCGCGGTGAGCGCGTTTTTCCTCGACGCCTTCGCCCATGTCGCCGAGGCGGAGACCGGCCGGGCGGCCGGCGCGCGCAACTGGCCGGCGCTGACCCGCGCCTTTCGATTGACCAGCGAGCTGGCCGCCATCTGCGCGGTTTTGCTCGGCCTGCTATTCCTAACCGCAGGAACAGGCTTCATAACGGCGATGACCAGTGATCCTAACGCACGCGCTGCGGCGCAGGCGGGCTTGATCTGGTGCGCGCTGGTGCCGGTGCTGGGCTGGCCGAGCTGGCAGCTCGACGGCTTGATGATCGGAACCACGCGCGGCGCGCTGATGCGCAATGCGATGATCGCCTCTCTGGCCATCTATCTGATTTTAGACTTCGTTTTGCGGCCGCTCTTTGGCGTGAACGGCCTGTGGGCCGCCTTCCTGCTCTACTATGTCGCGCGCGCCGCTACGCTCGCAGTGGGCTGGCCAAGGTTGAGGCGGGACTATGCCTGACCTTTAAGCGTCGACTCCGACCGCGTCGGCCAGGCGCTCAAACCCGTCCTCCTTCAATAGCTTAGCAAGACCGTCCCGGATTTTCAGCGCGAGACCCGGGCCTTGATAGACCAGGGCCGTGTAAAGCTGGACCGCATTGGCGCCGGCGCGGATTTTGGCGTAGGCCGCCTCCGCGCTATCCACGCCCCCCACGCCGATGATCGGAAGGTCCGGCCCGGCGCCCTTTCGAAAGCGCTTGAGCAGCGCGGTCGACTTCTCCTGCAAGGGCGCGCCGGATAAGCCCCCGGCTTCATGCTTGTGCGGCGATTGCAGGCTCTTTGGCCGCTCCAGCGTCGTATTCGACACGATCAGGCCGGAAATACGATGTTTTTCAACCTGTTGAAGGATGGGTTCGATTTCACTCCCATCCAGATCCGGCGCCAGTTTGAGGAAGACCGGCTCCGCCCAGCGCGCATCATTGACCCGCCTTAACAGATCATCCAGCGCCTCACCCGTCTGCAGGCCGCGAAGCCCCGGCGTATTGGGCGAGGAGATATTGACCGTGAAGAAATCCGCCAATCCGGACAAAGATTTAAGCAAGGTCACATAGTCGGCGGCGCGGTCTTCGCTGTCCTTATTGGCGCCCAGATTGACGCCCACGAGGCCCGGCGCCGCGCCCGCCTGACGGGCTTCCAGCCGCGCTTTGACGGCGTCCAGCCCGTCATTGTTAAAGCCCATGCGATTGATCACCGCCCGGTCCTGGCGCAAGCGGAATAGACGGGGGCGCGGATTGCCGATCTGGGGCTTGGGCGTCACGGCGCCGACTTCAACAAAGGCGAAGCCGGCGTTCAGCAAAGCATCTGGAACTTCAGCGTTTTTATCAAAGCCGGCGGCCAAACCGACCGGATGGGCGAGCTCCAGACCCGCCACGGCCGTGCGCAAGACGGGATCCGCCGGCGTGGAGATCTTCGGCCCCCAACCCCGGCGCAATCCTTCGATCGCCGCACGATGAGCCGCTTCCGGGGGCAGCCAGGTGAGCATTCGTGCAGCGAAATCGCTCATGCCGTAAGCTCCTCGGGCAACCGCCAGCCGTCGTCTTCTTTTTTGAGCAGATGAACCGCGCGGACCGCGCTCCAGGGCAGGTCGCCATAGATATGGGGAAAGTCTTCACCGCCGCGCGATGTCTCCCACCGCACCAGATCGCTGACCGCCTCCAGATCAATCACGGCGACCGCCAGGCGGTCGGCGTCGGCATAATGGGCCGCCAAGGTTCCCGCCAGTTGAGCGCGCGTTGAGGCGTGGATGAAACCGTCGGCCTTATCAAAGGCTTCACCGCCATAGGCCCCGGTCCGGGCGGCGACGGCGAGCGCCTCGGGCGCAGCGATGCGGTAGATCATATTGTCCATATCCGCTCGCCTACCCTGTCGAAGGGGCCGCTGGCAAGGCGTGAACTCCGCCGGGCCCGATAGGTCTGAATGCTGGAAAAGGGAAAATTTTCCTGTTAGACCTGTGTCGCGACCGAGTGCAGTTCGAGAGGCGCATGTCCATGCTGACCCACACCCAG
>LYSW01000086.1 GCA_001657295.1 Oceanicaulis sp. BBD 1991-10
CCAAAACCGCCGCCGCGCAAACCCAACGCCAAGCCAATCCCATCCCAGACCCCCATCATGGATCGCGCAAACATCACATGCGCGGCGGCGAGTCGCCGACGCAGCGCTCACCCAGGACGCGAACCGTCCCCGAAAGGCGACCGCCTTTCAACCACAGAGGATTTGCGGGAATAGAGCGCAGCGCCTCGCCGGCGTGACGGCGGGGTGCGCCGCGCTTTTGTTAAAACCGCGAGGCCAGGCTCAGGCTGAGACCGGCATGGCCGTCGGCTTCCGTGGCGTTGCGGTCTGAAAAGAAGCCGCTGACGGCGATCTCGGAGCGCGCCGATGGGCGCAGCACGAGCGAAATAGTTCCATCCGCCCATTGGCGCGAGGATCGCGACGCCGGAATCGGAAAATCCATGCCCAGGGATTGAATCGCGCCGACCCTGGCGGGACGCAGACCATCATCATCGAAATTGGCCGCCAGCCGGCTTCGCAGCGACATCCAGTCCGCCAGATCAAGGCGCGCGCCAAGGCCGAGATAGCGATGGGTCAGGGTTTCACGCTCGGCGTCGAAACTGAGCGGAAAGCTTCCGCCTTCCTCTTCAAGCGCGTCGAGTTGCGTGTGCAGAATCCGGACGCCGGCGAACGGGGCGAGGTGCAGGGCGCCGCAATCCATGGGCCGGCTCACTTGCAACGCCCCGCTCAGGGCGCGCGCATCAAAGCTCCCGATCGAGGTTTCGGGCATCACGCCGTTCAAATAGCGTCGGGACAGGTCATAGCTTGCGACATCCGCCGCCGCGACAAGGCTCAATTCAAAGCCCGCGCCGATGTCGGGTATGGCCAGGGCGGCGTCCACGGAGATCGATGCGCCGTCCAATTCGCTCCGGGACTCGCCAAAGGACACGTCGTCGGAGCGTGCGCTGAGGCTGACACCGTAGACCAATTCATTCTGTTTGGAGCCAATCGCCCTGAGCCGAACCGCATCGGTTCGCGCTTCACCCGTTGAAGTATCGTGAGAATAACTCGTCGCCGATGCTGAAATCAGAACGCCGTTTTGAGCCGGCGGGCGTCCGGCGCTCCCGATCTCAAACAGAAAGCTCTCGCTGCGGCGGATATTGGCGTCCTCCAAGATCCACGGCGCCAGCGATATCGCCTCCAGCGACTCCGCAAACGCGTCGGGGGACAACAGGCCGACTTCAATATTCGCGACCCACGCCTCTTGAACGCCCTCCGGATTGACCCCGGATCCGGCGATGACGCGGCCGTCTCCTGACACCGAACGCGCCTGTAAAAGCACCCAGTCGCCAATCTCCACCCCGCTTTCCTCCAGGAGTTCGGAGACCAGCCGAAGGCCCGTTTGCTCGGTCCACCGCACCGCTCGGACCCTGAAGCTTCCCGGGCCGAGCTCCGGCCCGCCCGGCTGAGCGGCGCCCACGATGACGCTGCCGTCTCGAGACACTTTACTCGCACTGCTATAGGCGCCGCCGGGCAGAAAACCGAGGCCGACCATGCCGGTTTCTTCGGTCCATCGGAAGGCTTCCATGCCGCTGCTCGAACCCGCGACAACGGGGCCGGACCGGGAAGAGCCGACGATCACCTCGCCGTTTCCAGAGATGGCGCTCGCTTCACTGTAGAACGGACCGCCGGGTAATTCGCCGAGGCCGACCATTCCGGCCTCTTCGGTCCACAAAAAGGCTTCCTGTCCGTTTTCGCCGGCGCTGATGCCGACAATTCTGGCGCCGTCGAACGAGACGTCGGCGGCCGAGCTTGAAAAATTTCCGCCAGGCAGATCTCCCAGGCCCTCAGGCGCGCCGCCATCGACCCAGCGCACAGCTTCGATCCCGCGCTCACCCTCGCTGAATCCGACAATCACATCGCCGGTGAAGGAGGCGGCGAGCGCTGTCGAGAGGACTTCACCGCCGGGCAGATCGCCGAGAAACTCGACGCCGGAGCTTTCCGTCCACCGAAAGGCCTGTTGATCGAAATTGATCTGGCCGTTGTCCATGATCATGCGGCCGGAGCCAACGATGACAAGGCCGTCGCCGGAGACGCCATTGGCGGCGGAGGTCTCTGATCCAAGGCCCACCATCCCGGTTTCGCTTGTCCATCTGAAAGCTTCCATCCCCAATACGGCGTCCGGATTTCTGGTGCGCCCGACAATGATCCGCCCATCGTCCGACATGTCGAACGGATCGCCGAACGCGAACGCGGTGGTCGGCGCCAGCAATCCCAGCCCCTGAAAGGCGTCGTCAGGCTCGTCCGCGTGGGCGCCCGCTGAAATAAGGGCCGCCGAAAAAAGGCTTGCGCGCAACGCCATGGTCAGACTCCAGCTTCACCAAACGCGAAAACTGTATCCACAAACAGCCGGGAGTGGAATTCGAGATCAAACGGGCGATCATGATGCGCGGGGCCGCCGATCCTCATCTCTCTTTAAAGCGTTCGCCCGCCTTCATTAAATCCGCCGCGCCGCGTCCTGCGCCTTCGCCGCCGCGCGGCCTGCGCGCCGCCTGTGGTTGAAACGCCACGCCTTTTAGGTGATATTTCCCCTCATAGGCGAGTTTTGCTCACCGAATTCGCCGCCGCGCATGTGATGTTTGCGCGATCCATGATGGGGGTCTGGGATGGGATTGGCTTGGCGTTGGGTTTGCGCGGCGGCGGTTTTGG